>DGWC01000056.1 GCA_002395135.1 Prevotella sp. UBA4268
TCCTCATCATCGATGACATCTGCACTACGGGCAGGACTTCGGACGAGTTCCGTGAGAAAATGGAGCAGGCAGGCGCACACGTCAGAATGGCCATGTTCCTCGCCAAGACCAGGCAGTTCAAGAAAAAACAATATCTCAACTAATATTTCAAGATTATGAATACAGCAGCAGTAAAGGCCACCACGGCAGAGACCGTGAAGATGACCATCAAGCAGTGGGCAAATGAAGACCGCCCAAGTGTAAAGCTTCAGATGTACGGAGTGGAAACTCTCTCTGATTCTGAACTTCTCGCAATCCTCATCGGCAGCGGAACAAACCATTACACCGCCGTTGACATTGCTCAGAACATCCTCGACAAGTTCGACCGAAACCTCAACTCTCTCGGCAAGGCTCGTTTCGATGAACTGAACGATGTGGAGGGAGTGGGAACATACACCTCCTGCAAAATCATGGCAGCGGTGGAACTTGGCAAGCGCAGGCAGAAGGCAGCGGCAGAAGTTCGACCCGACATGAGCACGGCTACACGTATCTATCAGTACCTGCACCCTCGGATGATGGACTTGCAGACGGAGGAGTTCTATATCCTGCTGATGAATCAGAATTATAAGCTCTTGAAGGCTGAGTGCATCAGTCACGGAGGACTGACAGAGGTGAGCGTCGATGTGCGGGTCATCATGCGTGAAGCTGTACTGAACAATACGTGCATCATGGCCATTGCGCACAATCATCCTTCGGGAAACATCCGTCCGAGTAAGGTGGATGACATGCTGACCCAAAGCGTGAAGAAGGCATGCGAGCTGTTACGTATTCACCTCACCGACCATGTTATCGTGACGGATGGATTTTACTATTCATACGCAGAAGAAGGCAGACTCTAATCAATTATCAACCCCTAAAATACAGAAAGCTATGAGTACAAAGGATTTTTTGAAGAATGTACAAGTAACCATCATCCCCTACGGCAACAGGCAGGAGCCTGTCCGTGAGGGCGTGATTGCCGAGACCAACATCAAGAGAGCAATCGTAATCAGCATGGACGGGCAGGACTGTCAGATGAACTTTCTCTGCAAGGACTCCAAGGCCGTCATGCTACTTCGTGACAAGCGACCCGTGATAGCGATGGACGAAGTGACGGAAATGCCGTACTACATCATCGAGACGGCAGCACTTTGACTATCGATTGTTGAACACTCAAAACACTGAATGAAATGAAACATATTGGTACTTACAAGATTCCCACCTGCTATATAGGCTATATCGAGTATGGTGATGCAAGTGGACTGTCGGACTTGGACGTTGAACTGGTCAATGCTTTCTTGGACAGCGAGTTTTCCCATCACGGCGTTATCGTTGACTGGCGAGGCATCGATGAGCCGTACTTCTCTGCCTACCCAGACATCGGGAGTCTTGGCGCAGAGGTCGTGGATGCTGATTTCTACTACGCATAATATATAATAAGGTGCCGGGTGATGCAAGATTCATCCGGCTTCCTTGTTCTTTGTCACTGCGCAAGAACAAGGAAGCGAAGAAGAAACGCAGGGAGTGAATACCCCAGAAAGCCTTATGGTGAGGGCTTTACCTAATGACTGTGTTTTTGGGGGCTGCTGGTTCAAGCTCTGAGCAGCTGTTTCCATTGGGTTTCCATTGGCGAATACGGTCATGGGATTGCCTTATTGTTACATCTGTCTGATGTGCTGAGTCCAGTGGGGATGCCCGTATAGCCAGTAGCGCAGCACTATTTTTGTCTTTGCCGTCCTTGTTGTCTTTCAGGAATCTCCTTTGGTTGTTGTTTCCCCTGCTGGCTTCATACTACCCTCTTCCTGTCTGGCTTTTGGTGACCATTGGGTGTTGCAGCCCTTATCCCTTTAGCCTGCTCATTCATCTCGTCGTTTCTGTATGGTGGCTCACTTCTCAGCTTTGTAGCAGGGCTGCTGACCATCACGCTTGTTCTTTGGCTCACTGGCATCGGTGGCTGAAACAGTTGGCTCTTATCTCTTGGTCTCCTTATTCGGCATTGTGGCTGTGCGCTCGTTCAACTCTTACTTTTTCAGTACCTATTTCAATTTTAATCACTTGGTATTATACTTATTTATTCTCCGCGAAGTTACGAAGCGGGGACCGGGGTTTGATTCCGGCCCTGCGTGGACTGCCTGCGGCCTTGGACAATGATTTTTCCATGAATCTTCCTTTTTCTTTACCGACAGGTCTTTGCCCAAGGGCAATAAACAAAACGTGTATTCACGGATAAATCCCCGTCGCACCACTTTTCCGCGTCGTTTTGTTGCCTCGAATAAATTAAATATAAACCAATTAAAATTTAGAAATTATGAAAAAGTTTAATGAGTTTTCAATCAGCGCTTTCGTCGCTACAGTACCTGAAGTTAAGGAATTTGAGAAGAGCTCCGTTGCCCGTTTCTGCCTGTCCGTGAGCCATGTCGAGAACAAGGGTGATGAGAAGGTCAGCAAGACCGCACTGCTTCCTGTCGAGAAGTGGGTCTCTAACGACAAGAAAGATGAGCTGAACGACCTGAAGGGTAAGTACGTTGGCTGCCACGGTTTCTTCAAGCCCGACACATGGGAAGAGGATGGCAAGAAGCGCAGCAAGATCATCTTCGCTGTCACAAAACTGGAAATTCTAACTATGAAAGATAACGAGGACGGCAAGGAATGACCGTCTCAGAAGCTGTGCTACCGGCTATACGGGCATTTCTATCTTTAATGTTTTACCTTTTACTTTTTCGGTTATGACACAGTACATCATCCAGAATGACAACGAACAGTATATGGTTTCTTTCAGCAAGAGCCGTATCGCCTGGAGCAGCATTCCTGAGAATGCCAAGGCTTTTAGTTCCCGTGAA
>DGWC01000020.1:0-1368 GCA_002395135.1 Prevotella sp. UBA4268
CCTTTCTTTATCTTACGCGTACGCAGGGTTACTGTCTTGCAAATGTTACTCATACTTGTATGTAATTTGTTTTGTTGATAATCGAAGGCTATGCGTCTCATAGCGGATGCAAAGTAACTGCATGATGGAAGTGTGACCAACTTACCCTTTCATAACTCGTGGATAATTGCACTTTCACGCTGTTGTTACTTATTATTGGGCATTATTGGAGCCTGTAAGCCCCGAATTGTGCCAGTCTGCTCGCCATTATTCGGTCTAATTCTTCCTTGACAATGAGGTTCTGCACACCGACTCTCACCTTCGTGAGGTTGTTCGTCTTGACGATTACGCAGATGTTACTCTTGGTCATGCCGTACTTCTCGGCAGCTTCGGCTGTGGTGTAATAGGCATCACTTGCCTTCAGGTCGGGATGATATATCTCGTCAAGATGTATCTTTGAATAGTAGGTCTTGCCATATTCTCGCTTGGTGGGAATATGACGGCGGTAGGCTTGGGTGCGCAAGGATTCCTTGGATGTGGAATAGAGTGCCTCTGCCTCATCCGTTGTGAGCCACTCTGTCAGAGCTTCAATCTCGGCAGACACTCCGAAGAGTGCATCCATGTGCTTTCGGCTATAATAGTTCTTGCCTGCAATCTTGCAAATGGGTACTTGGTTATTCTTGGCAGAAGTGTAGAGCCAAGAACGCTTCACTTTGTAGATTGCCATAACATCCTCGCCAGAGATGTATTCAAGAGGCTCGATGTTCTGAACAGAATCCTCTTTTCTCGCTGACTTACTTGAAGCACGTCCTTTCTTCAACGAAAGGGAAGAAGGAATCATAGGCTTGGATGTTGGCAATACTCTATGATAAGGATTTCCTGCAAGCATCTTTTCAATGTCTGCCTTACGGATGAATGCCATCCGGCTGCTGATTCGTGATGCAGGAAGTTTCCCCTCGTTTACCAACTTGTAAACGTACTGACGGGAGCATCCCATGAGGATTGCAGCCTTAGAGAATGTGAGATACTCCTGGCTGGCGATGTCTATAACAGGCTGGACAGCCTTCAAAAAGTCCTGTTGCCTTTTCTTGCGCTGAGCCTTTGCTGCCTCGGCACATAGTTCTGAGCAATACCTCTGCGAACCGCTGTTACAAGTGAACTCCTTGCCGCAGAAGGCGCATTTTCTTGTCTTTCTCATTTGACTCCTTTTTATGTGGTTTTACAATCAATTTCTTGCAAACCTCCACGGAGTGAACTTTCGTCAATCATTGACAATCCTTGTCAACTCATTCCACGATGATGCGTTCTTCAAATGAGGTCACTTCCTTGCTCTTTTCCCTCTCGTTCATCAGTCAACCATTGTCCACTCTTGTCAACCTTTGTCAACCC
>DGWC01000020.1:1507-15818 GCA_002395135.1 Prevotella sp. UBA4268
TTTTGAGAACCACCAAAAAGCAAGTTCGAAGTGTTAAAATCTAAAAGTGGTTGATATACAGAGGTTTAACTCTATGTATTATTCATTGTTTGTGGTTGTTTAGAGGGCTCTAAATACACCAACTGAACGCATATCCGCCAATCGACGTCACAGAGTTCGGTATCGTTACGCTCGTAAGACCACTACACCCCCAGAACGCATAACCACCAATCGACTTCAGCCCCGTGAAATACTGCAATTCATCAAAGGACTTAATCTCTGTATTAAATTTAAAGGCTGTGCCCAAATCTGTCACGGCGGCAGCCTCTTCGTAACTGAGTTCACTGTCATGATTGGTATCCCATTTGTTAACACAAATCTCTTTTACTTCGGCATCGGCAAAAGTAATGTTGTCACACCATGCCAGCAATGGCATGATGGTTAGAACTAAAACTGTCAATATTCTTTTCATATACAAAAGGACTAATAAGTAAACGGCTGCAAATATACAAAAAGCAGTTGAAAAGAAAGAACAGTTTACTCTATTATTTTACACAAATGGTAATATTTGACTTTATTATTCCGCACAGCAATTCAAATAACGTGGATTCGCCAAACTCACGTCCATGGGATTCAGCCAAAAAGGATAAATGCATTTTTTTTATTCTTTGTGTTGGTATGTCCGAAAAAAAACGTACCTTTGCCGCATTATTCAACAAGTATGCTCGCAGCATAACTTGGGCATGACAAACAAGAAAGAAACAAAAAAACTGATATAAGCATGAAAAGATTGATAGTAAAGGCAGCCGCCCTGGCCCTGATAACCGTGGCATTCGGCTCCTGCTCGAAAGAGAAATTCCACATCACGGGAACCATCAGCAACGCCAAAGACTCCGTGTTGTATCTGGAGAACCTCAGTCTGGACGGTCCTGTGGCCAAGGACTCTGTGAAGTTGGACGAGACGGGGCGCTTTGCATTTGCCGACAACCGCGCCGAGGCTCCCGAGTTCTACCGTCTGCGCATAGCCAACCAGATTATCAACATCAGCGTGGACTCAACGGAAACCATCAACGTGGAGGCTTCGTATCCGGGCATGGCAACCAACTATAAGGTGGAAGGCAGCAAGAACTGCGAAGTGATCAAGGAACTGGCACTGAAGCAGATTGACCTGCAGAACCGCGCCATCGCCATCCAGCAGAACAACTCGCTGAGTTACGAGGCTGCCGGTGACAGCATCATGAAGATGGTGGAGGCCTATAAGAACGAAATCAAGCGCAACTATATCTTCAAAGAGCCGATGAAGGCCTATGCCTATTTCGCCTTGTTCCAGACGCTGGGCAACAGTTTGATATTCAACCCCCGCGAGGTAAAGGACGACGTGAAGGTGTTTGCTGCCGTGGCCACCAGTTGGGACACTTACTATCCCAATGCGCTGCGCGGCAAGAATCTGCACAACATTGCCATCGAGGGCATGAAGCAGATACGCATCGTGGAGAACCGGCAGAACCAGGTGATTGATGCCAGCAAGGTGAACGTGACGAACATCATCGACATCAACCTGCTCGACAACAAGGGCGTGATGAGGAATCTGACCGACCTGAAGGGGAAAGTGGTGCTGCTCGACTTCCATGTCTTTGCCACCAAAGAGTCGCCTGCCCGCATCATGAAATTGCGCGATATATATAATAAGTATCACGCGCAAGGATTGGAAATCTATCAGGTGTCGCTCGATCCCGACGAGCATTTCTGGAAGCAGCAGACAGCCGCCCTGCCGTGGGTGTGCGTGCGCGATGCGCGAGGCTTAGAGTCGTCGCTGCTGGTGAGTTACAACATCCAGGGCATTCCCACCTTCTTCCTGCTCGACCGCACCAACACGCTCTACAAGCGCGATGCGCAGATGAAAGACCTGGAGGCAGAAATCAAGAGTCTGCTATAGGTAATCTTTCTGCCGCAACCGACAAAGATATCTTTTCAAAGACACAACAAACCCCGAAAGTGTATTCCAACTTCCGGGGTTTTTCTTCACTTCACTAAAACTTTACAATTAGTTATACTTTCCTGATTAGAAACTCTTGAGCCACGCCTTCAGTTCGAGCACCATCTCGATGTGATAGCGGAACGCGCTGCGGAATCCCCATCCATGGCCTCCCGAGGGATAGACATGAAGCGAGGCCGGCACATCGTGGCGGTATAGTTCCACATAATAGTTCACGCCATTGGCGGGCAGCACGCTGTGGTCGTCGTCGCTGAGGGCTATCCAGGCACGTGGCGTTACGCGCGTCACCTGCAAGTCGTTACTATATTCCCGCTCATCCTTCTTCTTGGGATCCTCGCCGAGGAAATTGGTGCGCGAGCCCTTGTGGGTAATATCGGGCATCATGGTGATGACAGGATAGAAGAGGATTTGGAAATTGGGCTTTGCGTTTTTCTCTGAATGGGTGGCGATGGTAGATGCCAGATGTCCTCCGGCCGAAGAACCCATGATACCGATGTCGTTGGGGTTGATGTTCCATTGGGCGGCATTGCGGCGCACCATCTTAATGGCCTCTTCAGCATCAGAGACAGGCACCTTGTGGTTGCCGTGGGGCATACGGTATTTCAACACGATGGCTGCCACGCCTTCCTGATTGAAGAACATGGCCCATTCGTGGCCTTCATGGTCCATGGCCAGATGCTGATAGCCGCCGCCGGGGCATATCACCACGGCCCGGCCGGTTGCCATTTTCTTCTCGGGCAGATACACCCACACCTTTGCCGTGTCTTGCTCGTCACCGTTGTTATTGGGTGCTCCTTTGGGCCAGAGGTTGAAACAAGCAGCCTTCTGCGCCATGACAGCAGCAGAAACAACAGCCATAACTGCTAACAGAAATAGTCTTTGCGGTCTCATATAGTTCATTTAAAACATTATTTTTTCTATAAATGCTGAAATCATTTGCAAAGATAGCATTTTTTTTGTAATATTGCAGTCTGTTTTTAAAACTTATCGCGAAATATGAAAAAGATTTTATGGATGCTCGCGCTGGCACTCCTCTCAGTGAGCGCACAGGCAAAGGTAAGGTTGCCGCATATTCTGGGCGACCGAATGATACTGCAACAGAACACGGAGGCACGCCTCTGGGGATGGGCAAAGGCTGGTAAGACCGTGAAGGTGACCACCTCGTGGAACGATGCCGTCTACACCGCCAAGGCCTGCAAAGATGGCAAGTGGATGGTGAAGGTGACCACTCCCGCAGCCAGTTATCAGCCGCTGAGCATCACTTTCGACGACGGCGACCTGCTGACGCTGAACGATGTCCTCGCCGGAGAGGTGTGGGTGTGCGCCGGACAGAGCAACATGGAAATGCCCGTGAAAGGTTTCGGCAACTGTCCCGTGGAGGGCTACAACCAGGAAGTGGTGGAGGCCAATGGTTATAAAGGCATCCATTTCGTGAAGATACCCAGCATCATGCGCATGACACCGCAGGAAGATGCCGACTGCGAATGGAAGACGGTAAGCCCGAAAACCGTGGGCGATGCCTCGGCCACCGGCTATTTCTTTGCACAGGTGGTGAACAAGGCACTCGACATTCCTGTGGGACTGATCATGGCCAACAAGGGCGGTTCGCGCGTGGAGAGTTGGTTCACCAAGGAGAATCTGGAGAAATACACCAAGGAACCCACCGACACGATGGGCATTGTGAACTTCAAACCGGAATACGACTACCACCGCGCACTGGTGTGGGGCAACGGAACGTTCAACCCCATACTGAACTATACGGTGAAAGGCATTCTCTATTATCAGGGATGCAGCAATGTGGGCGACCCGGGCAACCAGTATTCAGAGCGCATGAAGATTCTTGTTGACCAGTGGCGCGCGCAGTTCGGACTGGGCGAAATACCGTTCTACTTCGTGGAAATTGCCCCTTACCACTATGACAACGTGGATGCCGACTGGGGTGCCAGGCTCCGCGAACAGCAGTATCGCGCATCGACCATCATCCCCAACAGCGGACTGGTTTGCACCAACGACCTGGTTTATCCCTATGAAACCACCCAGATACACCCCGCACAGAAGAAACCCGTGGGTCAGCGACTGGCCTATCTGGCACTGAACAAGACCTACGGCATGGAGCAGGTGGGCTGCATGAGTCCGTCGTATAAGGACATGAAGATTGTGAACGACACGGTTCACATCCACCTGAACAACGACCTGGGTGCCATCAACCGCTTCTTGGGAATCGAGGGATTCGAACTGGCAGGCGAAGACCATGTGTTCCATCCCGCCAAGGCAGAGCACTTCTGGCAGCCGGGTGGCGGCTACTGGGACGAGACCATCCGCATCACCTCTCCCGAAGTGAAGAAGCCCGTGGCCGTGCGCTATTGCTTCAAGAACTTCCAAATTGGCAATCTGAAGAACGCAGCAGGGCTTCCGCTCTTCCCGTTCCGCACCGACAACTGGTAAGCAGTGAGCACCCACAGCGGCCATAATTACACATCAAGACAAACAACGACAGCGATGACAGAGAGACATCCACTGGGAAAATTCCGTTTCTGCCCCGTTTGCGGTAGCAGCCTGTTCGAGGAAAGCAACGAAAAGAGCAAGCGATGCCGGGCATGCGGGTTTGAACTGTTCATGAATCCCTCTGCCGCCGCTGCCGCTTTCATACGCAATGCCGAGGGAGAACTGCTCGTCTGCGTGAGGCGCTGCCCGCCGGCAAAAGGCACGCTCGACCTGCCCGGCGGTTTCTCGGACATCGGCGAAACGTCGGAGCAGACCATCCGGCGCGAGATATTGGAGGAAACAGGACTGGAGGTGAGCAAAGCCACCTGCCTGTTCTCACTGCCCAACGACTACCTGTATAGCGGGCTGCACATCCCCACGCTTGACTTCTTCTACGAATGCGAGGTGGCCGACACCAGCCGTCTCGCTGCCGCCGACGATGCCAATGCCTGCCTCTGGATGAAAACCGAAGACATCCATCCCGAACTTTTCGGTTTGGAAAGCATCCGCAAGGGCGTGGAACGCTATCTACATAAGAAGCGACACATTGCAGGCCAGTAAAGACTACTCCGACATCGTTAATCGCTCATCCTTTTGAGTAACACCTTTCCCTTTTCATCATAAGTGCTCATGAAAAGGAGATATCCTTATGCAAAACTAAAAAGACATTTCTAACCAAACGATGGATGTGTTTTAGTAATCAGGACTGAAAGCACAAAAGAAGTGAAATTCTTAAAATAACTAAAAAAATACATATATAATAAGGTGTATGCAAAAGTTTTACCTACTTTTGCATCCCAAACTAAGAACAAGCCTCCCAGTATGCACTCTGGTTGACCATGGGTGAAGATGAGCGGCGGAAATAAAAAACGACTGTAATATGCAACAAAATCTGGTGATTGTAGAGAGCCCCGCAAAGGCAAAGACAATTGAAAAGTTTCTCGGCAAAGAGTATAAGGTGATGTCTTCTTACGGACATATCCGCGACCTGAAGAAAAAAGAAATCAGCATCAACATGGACACGCTGGAGCCTGCCTATGAGATTCCAGAAGAGAAGAAAAAACTGGTGAGCGAACTGAAAAGCAACGCCAAAAAGGCAGAAAAAGTATGGCTGGCTTCCGATGAAGACCGCGAGGGAGAGGCCATCTCATGGCATTTGTGCGAAGTGCTCGGTCTTGACGAAGAGAAGACAAACCGCATCGTATTCCACGAAATCACAAAACCTGCCATCCTGCAGGCCATACAGGAACCCCGCCATCTGGACATGAATCTGGTGAACGCGCAGCAGGCACGCCGCGTGCTTGACCGTCTGGTGGGCTTCAAGTTATCGCCCGTGTTATGGCGAAAAGTAAAGCCAGCCCTCTCTGCCGGACGCGTGCAGAGCGTGGCGGTCAGACTGATTGTTGAGCGCGAACGCGAAATCCAGTCATTCAAGAGCGAATCTTACTATCGTGTGAATGCTATCTTCGGACTCGTCAATGAAGACGGTTCACAATCGGAGGTGAAGGCTGAACTCGACACGAGGTTCAAAACACACGACGAGGTGGTGGAGTTCCTGGAACAGTGCAAGAACGCACAATTTGTGGTGAACTCTATTTCCAAGAAACCGCTGAAACGAACACCCGCACCGCCTTTCACCACTTCAACCCTTCAGCAGGAGGCTGCCCGCAAACTGGGATTCACCGTGAGCCAGACCATGATGGTGGCCCAGCATCTCTACGAAAACGGACATATCACCTACATGCGTACCGACTCCGTGAACCTTTCCACGCTGTGTCTCGGCACCAGCAAAGAGGAAATCACCAGACTCTGGGGAAAGGAATACAGCAAGACACGGCAGTATCACACCAGTGCCAAGGGTGCTCAAGAGGCACACGAGGCCATTCGCCCCACCTACATGAGCCAGCAAGAGATTGAAGGCACTGTTCAGGAGCGCCGCCTTTATGACCTCATCTGGAAACGCACCACTGCCAGCCAAATGGCTGATGCACAGATAGAGAAGACCACCGTTGAGATTTCCATCGAACAATCACCGCTGAAATTCATCGCCCAGGGCGAAGTGGTGAAATTCGACGGATTCCTGAAAGTATACAAAGAATCTATCGACGACGAAGAGAACTCGGAGGATTTTGCCTATATGCTGCCGCCTATGAACGAGGGCGACACTCTGGTAAGGCGCGAAATTGACGCCACGGAACGCTACAGCCAAGGACCGTTGAGATATACCGAGGCAAGCCTGGTGCACAAGTTGGAGGAACTGGGCATCGGCCGTCCTTCCACCTACGCGCCCACCATCTCCACCATCCAGCAGCGCGAATATGTGCAAAAGGGTGACAAGAAGGGTGAGGAGCGCAAATATACCATCGACACACTGCAAGGCAACCGCATCACCACGAAAACCCGCAAGGAGATGGCCGGAAGCGACAAAGGCAAACTGCTGCCTACAGACATCGGCATCGTGGTGAACGATTTCCTGATGAAATACTTCCCCGACATCATGGACTATCATTTCACGGCCAATGTGGAACAGGAGTTCGACCAGATTGCCGAAGGAAAGAAGCAGTGGTCAGCCATGATCAAGAAGTTCTACAAGTCGTTTGAGCCTACCGTCGAGAAGACACTGAATGCACGCGAGGAGCATAAGGCTGGCGAACGCGAACTGGGCAACGACCCGAAGTCAGGGAAGCCTGTGTTCGTAAAAATCGGACGATTCGGCCCTGTTGTGCAGATTGGTACCGCCGACGACAAAGACAAACCGCGCTTTGCCCAACTGCCATCCAACAAAAGCATGGAGAGCATCTCGCTGGATGAGGCACTTGAACTGTTCAAACTGCCCCGCACACTCGGCACCTTCGAGGCATCAGATGTCATCATCGGTGCCGGACGCTTCGGTCCTTACGTGCTTCACGCAAAGAAATATGTGAGTATTCCCAAGGGCGAAGACCCGATGAGCATCTCGCTGCAAAGAGCCATCGAACTGATTGAGGAGAAACGCAAACAGGACACACAAAGACACCTGAAGACTTTTGACGAAGATCCCAAACTGGAAGTGATGGACGGAAGATACGGACCCTATCTGGCCTACGACGGAAAGAACTACCGGTTGCCGAAAGCCATGCAAAGCAAGGCAGCCCAACTCACTCTGGAGCAGTGCATGGAGGTGATTGACACCCAAAACTCAAAGAGGAAATGACACTTCTGCCCTCTTGATTTATGAAGAGAATCATCATCATCGGATACATGGGTGCCGGCAAGACCACGGTGGGCAAGGCACTCTCAAAGGAATTGGGAATAGCCTTTTACGATCTCGACTGGTACATTGAAAGCCGAATGCGCAAAACGGTATCGCAGATCTTTGCCGAAAAGGGCGAGGAAGGATTCCGGAAAATAGAATACAACATGCTGCACGAGGTGGCAGAGTTTGAAGACATCATCATCAGTTGCGGCGGTGGCACTCCTTGCTTCTTCGACAACATTGACTATCTGAACCAACAAGGCGAGACCATCTATCTGAAAGCCCGTCCTGACGTGCTCTACGGGCACTTGAAAATGGCAAAGGTGGAGCGCCCGCTGCTGAAAGACAAAAGTCCGGAAGAAATGCAGCAGTTCATAGGTGAACAACTGGAAAAGCGGGAGCCGTACTATCTCAAGGCAAAACATGTGCTCGATGTAAGTCTGCTGGACAACTACGAGAAAATAAAGATCACGGTGGAGAAAATCCGCCAGTTGCTAAACGTCTAAACAACACTGAAAATGAAGAAATGGACAATTGAGGATTCCAAGGAACTCTACAACATCAACGGGTGGGGAACATCTTATTTCGGCATCAACGAACAAGGCGATGTCTATGTGACCCCAAGCAAGGACGGCACACAGATAGACCTGCGTGAAGTGATGGACGAACTGGCGTTGCGCGATGTAACGGCCCCCGTATTGCTTCGTTTCCCTGACATTCTTGACAACCGCATTGAAAAGACATGGAGTTGTTTCAAGAAAGCCAGCGAAGAATATGAATACAAAGGCGACAACTATGTGGTCTATCCCATCAAGGTGAACCAGATGCAGCCCGTGGTAGAAGAGATTATCTCTCACGGAAAGAAGTTCAACCTTGGACTGGAAGCAGGCTCAAAACCAGAACTCCATGCGGTCATTGCCATGCAGTGCCAGAGCGACTCCATCATCATCTGCAACGGATATAAGGACCAGAGTTATATCGAACTCGCCCTGCTCGCACAGAAAATGGGCAAGAAGATTTTCATCGTCGTGGAGAAGATGAACGAACTGGAAATCATTGCCAAGGTGGCCAAGAAACTGAATGTGAAGCCCAATATCGGCATACGTATCAAACTGGCATCCTCCGGTTCAGGCAAATGGGAAGAGAGCGGCGGCGATGCATCCAAGTTCGGACTCACCAGTTCTGAACTGCTTGAAGCCCTCGACATGCTTGACAGGAAAGGCATGCGCGACTGCCTCCGACTGATTCATTTCCACATCGGAAGCCAGATTACCAAGATACGCCGCATCCAGACAGCACTGCGCGAAGCATCACAGTTCTACATCCAACTGCACAAGATGGGCTATAACGTGGACTTCGTAGACTGCGGAGGCGGACTGGGTGTAGACTATGACGGCACGCGTTCCCCGTCGAGCGAGAGCAGTGTGAACTATTCCATTCAGGAATATGTGAACGACTGTATCTACACTTTCGTGGATGCAGCCAACAAAAACAGCCTGCCACATCCCAATATCATCACCGAAAGCGGACGCTCGCTGGCGGCCCACCACTCCGTACTGGTAATCGACGTACTGGAAACAGCCTCGCTTCCAGAGATGCCTGAAGAGTTTGAGCCGGATGAGAACAGCCATCAACTGGTGAAAGACCTCTACGAAATCTGGGACAACCTCTCACCGCGCAATGTGCTGGAAGACTGGCACGATGCCGAACAGATACGCGAAGAAGTGCTCGATTTGTTCAGCCACGGCATCGTTGACCTAAAGACGCGCGCCGAAATAGAGGCCATGTACTGGAGCGTATGTCATGAAATCAACATCCTCACCAAGAGCCTTAAGCACATTCCCGAGGAACTGATGAACATCGACAAACTGCTGGCAGACAAGTATTTCTGCAACTTCTCGCTGTTCCAGTCGCTCTCCGACTCCTGGGCCATCGACCAACTCTTCCCCATCATGCCCATCCAGCGGCTTGACGAACGCCCCACTCGAAATGCTACCATTCAAGATATCACTTGCGACAGCGACGGAAAAATTGCCAATTTCGTGACCAACCGCAACAACTCCCATTCGCTGCCCGTGCATTCACTGAAAAAGAACGAGAACTACTATCTCGGTGTGTTCCTCGTGGGTGCCTATCAGGAAATCCTTGGTGACATGCACAACCTGTTCGGCGACACCAATGCCGTGCACATCAGCGAGAAAGACGGACACTATCATATCGACCAGATTATTGACGGAGAAACGGTGGCAGAGGTGCTCGACTATGTGCAATACGATGCCAAGAAACTTGTGCGACAACTGGAAGTATGGGTGGCAAAGAGCGTGAAACAGGGAAAAATCTCTCTCGAAGAGGGCAAGGAATTCCTCTCCAACTACCGCTCCGGACTCTATGGCTACACCTATTTGGAATAGGAGAGAAGGAATAAAGAAGTACAGAAACATCGGAGTGATGGTGTGAAGGAATAACAATATGAAAGAAAAAATAACACTCGTAAAAGTTGGAGGAGCCATTGTTGAAGACCCGCAGCAGTTGGCCCAACTGCTGAAAGACTTCTGTGCCATAGAAGGAAAGAAGGTGCTGGTTCATGGCGGCGGGCGGCGCGCCACGCAGATTGCCACGCAAATGGGTGTGGAGAGCCAGATGGTGAACGGCAGGCGCATCACAGATGCCTCCATGCTGCAAATCGTGACCATGGTGTATGGCGGACTGGTGAACAAGAACTTGGTAGCCCAACTGCAGGCAAACGGCATCAATGCCCTTGGCCTCACTGGTGCCGACATGAACGTAATCCGCTCACACAAACGCCCGCCTGTCACCGTAGCAGAACCCTCAACCGACTCGCAGTCCCGCCACAAGGTTATCGACTATGGTTTTGTTGGCGATGTGGACGGAGTGGACGGACAAATGCTGTCCACACTGATTGAGAGCGGCATCACACCCGTCATGGCTCCACTTACCCACGACGGCCAGGGCAACATCCTCAACACCAACGCCGACACCATTGCCAGCGAAACGGCAAAGGCTCTTGCTCCATACTATGATGTCACACTCATTTTCTCCTTTGAAAAAAAGGGCGTGCTCAGCAACCCCGACGATGAGGAAAGCGTCATCCCCGTCATCACACGCGAAGACTTTAGCCGCTATGTTGCAGATGGTACTGTTGGCGGAGGCATGATTCCCAAACTCGAAAATGCTTTCAATGCCATCGATGCCGGCGTGCAACAAGTGATCATCACCTTGGCCACTGCTATTGACGGCAGACACGGAACGGTCATCAAGCAATAGCCGTATCCTCGTTTCCGAATACAATTCAAAACGATTTCGTCGTTACTATTCTTGATACGTCGAATGGAAGGAACAAGGCGGAGTTTTCCGCCTTTCATTTCAAAGAAAGGGCAGACCAAACAAGTCATAGAAATGGTTGAATAGGTTAACAGAAGTTAAATCAACAGGTGATTCGTTCAAATGCTGTAACTTTATCGTCAGTGAATCGTCGTTTTAATATAGAGAGCAGATGAAAACAATCAGTTTTCGAAACGATATATTGCCGTTGAAAAACGTGCTATACCGTCTCGCATTGCGCATTACTCTGAATCATGAAGACTCGGAGGACGTGGTGCAGGATACACTGATGAAGTTATGGAACAGGCGCAACTACTGGGACGAGATTGAGAATATTGAGGCCTTCGCGCTAACCATCTGCCGCAATCTTGCGCTCGACAAGGTGAAGCGCGCAGCCACCAACAACATAAGCATCGACGAAGGGCAAGTGGCTGAACTGATGCAAGCACCGAATCCCTTTGAGCAAATCACGCAGCGCGACCGAGTCAGCATGGTGAGGCAACTGCTTGATAGTCTTCCGGAAAAGCAGCGAAGTTGCATGCACCTGAGAGATTTCGAGGGAAAGAGTTACAAGGAAATAGCAGAAATCCTGCAGGTGAGTGAAGAACAAGTAAAGGTGAACATTCACCGCGCAAGACAAATGATAAAACAGAAATTTAAAGAAGCCGAAGAATATGGACTATAAGTACATTGAGCAACTGCTGGAACGCTATTGGGCGTGCGAAACTTCTCTTGAAGAAGAGGAGATTCTGCGCACATTCTTCAGTCAGAAAGACGTTCCCGCCCCCCTTCTTCGATATAAAGAACTGTTCGTTTACGAGCAGATATCGAAGAAAGAGGAAAAGTTGGGCGATGACTTTGATCAGAAGATGATGGAGATGATCGATGAGCAGGCTCCTGTGAAGGCAAAAACCATCAGCATCACGCAGCGTTTCATGCCGCTTTTCAAGGCTGCTGCCGTTGTGGCCATCATTCTCACACTGGGCAATGCCATCCAAGTGGCTTTCAACCACGACAGTCAGTTCGACGACCAGACCATCAACATGGCAGGATTCCAGAAACCAAGCGAAGGGCCTTCCATGGCCATGAGCGACTCCATGCGAGTGGACACGCTCAAAAAAGTTGAGATTTCTACTACCAGCATCCGATAAGGAGAATGGCAGGTCGCACTTAAAGAAGATATATTTCTATGCTTTCTCTATAAAAATCATGTTTAGTAAAACACATTTAAAAACGAAACTGTGAAGTTTCAATTCTCTCAAATTTTTCATAACATACTAACGTAAAGAGGGGGGCGTCATCAAAGATTTTTGATGACGCTCAATTTTTTTTTGAAAGATTTGGCACAATAAAGTTTTTTCATTATTTTTGCAAACCATAGAAACCATTAAAAAAGCAAATCCCCACATATAACGATGCTTTCACTCACCACTACCACAGCAACAGCCATCCTTACCTCCACCTCCCTGTACGGGGCGACAGCCGGCACTTGGGGAAACACTTGGAGCGGGGTTTTCATTGTTGTGCTTGCGGTTATTGTCATCGGAGGCGGCATCTGTTTCTTGCTTTTGCATCATCGCAACAAGAACTATCAAGCGGGAAACGACAGGACACACGAAACGTACAACGGTGTAATGAACGGAGACGACCTGCTGGAAGGAAGTGATGAAAGGAACGAATACGGTGCCGCATCGCAAAGAACGAACAGGCAGCAAATGAGCAGTGCAGACCTGCTGATGGTGGAACGAATGAACAAATACATAAAAGACCACATCAGCGACCCCAACTTGAAAATAGAAGACCTTGCCAATACCGTGAACCTGGGACGCACCGTCTACTACGAAAAGATGAAAAACCTGATGGGCATGTCTCCTTCCGACTATCTGCGACACATCCGTATGGAGCAGGCCAAGGAACTCGTTGCGACGTCGGACATGACAATCTCGCAGGTTGCCTATCACGTGGGATTCACCGACCCGAAGTATTTCCGCATCTGTTTCAAAAAAGAAACCGGCAAGACCCCATCAGAATACAGGCAAACCGCTCATGAATAAACCCACCACAGCATACGTACCCCATTCAATCATATGACCAACTACACACGCAATAGCCGTGTAGTTGGTCAAATTCATTTACGGAAGTATGCATTCTGTGATGCGCTGCCCCATGCTTATCTGGCATTGATTTCTTGCAGCAGTCGGTCGGCATGTCCCCATTTGTCCATCATGAAGAGCACAAAACGGATGTCTACGCCAATGCAGCGAGCCAGCACACGGTCAAAGTTGATATCGCTGGCAAGGCTGTCCCAGTTGCCGTCGAAGGCCAGTCCTATGAGTTCGCCTTTGCCGTTGAACATCGGCGAACCGCTGTTTCCACCAGTGATGTCATTGTTAGTCAGGAAGCAGAGTTGCATCTTTCCGGTGTTCTTATCAGTGTATTTGCCAAAGTCCTTTGACGACATCAGACTGATGAGTTCCGGCTCGGCAAAATAGTCGGCAATGGTGTTCTGCTGATTCATCTTGCTAACCAGGCTCTCTGCCGTGGTATAGTAACCCGACGGCTGCCCATTAAGCAGATATTCGCCCACCTGTCCATAAGAGAGACGCATGGTGAAGTTAGCATCCGAATAATGCGGAAGGTCCTGCTCCATGCGCAATTTGGCTGCACAAAGATACTTCTCTTGCTGACTGA
Organism: Prevotella sp. UBA4268; assembly: GCA_002395135.1. Taxonomy (GTDB): domain Bacteria; phylum Bacteroidota; class Bacteroidia; order Bacteroidales; family Bacteroidaceae; genus Prevotella. Next base: position 15,235 of record DGWC01000020.1, read on the forward strand.
TATCAATAGAAGCACTGGCAATGCGACTGCGCAGTTCGCTCAGCGTGGTGATAAGGTCGAGACCAAGTTGCACGCCGGGATCTTTCAGATAACTCTTCTTGGAGAGGAAAATCTTCTTGCCTTTCATCAGGAGTGACTTCTTGTAGAGATAGTCCACATACGCCGTATAGTTGTTGTTGAACTTGTTGCTGATGGTGTTATAGAAAGCAGGCAGGTCTTTTGCATCCACATGTTCCTTATAGTTCTTCAGCAGGGCGGCAAGCACCTCTTTGTCGAGGGCAGCATCCCACTCGTCGCTGTTATCCTTTATCTCGAAATACTGTTTCTTCACCTTGTCTTCAGGACCTTTCAACTCATATCTGCCGTTGTTTGCGCTGAGGGCGCGGGTGACCAGTTCGTTGGTGCGCATGAATGTCTCTGAGAGATACATCAGCGTGCGCACGTCGTTGAAGCGCTTCTCATAGAGTTCCTTCATTTTGCCGAAGTCGAGTTGCCCGCGCAGATAGCCCGTCTCTTTCTGGAAATTACGGATGCGCGCCTCATAGTCTTCTTTCTGCTTGATAATGCCGATGGAATCGATACAT
>DGWC01000013.1:0-1153 GCA_002395135.1 Prevotella sp. UBA4268
ATGGCTATGGTATTCGGTAACATGGGTGACACTTCTGCAACAGGTGTTTGCTTCAGCCGTGATGCTGCCAATGGTGAGAATGTGTTTAATGGTGAGTATCTTGTCAATGCCCAGGGCGAAGATGTTGTGGCTGGTATCCGTACACCGCAGCAGATTACAAAACTTGGTTCACAGAGATGGGCAGAGCGTGCTGGCGTTTCTGAAGAAGAGCGCGTGGAGAAATATCCTTCCATGGAAGAGGCCATGCCAGAGATCTATGCTCAGTTGAATGGCATCCAGGAGAAACTGGAAGAGCACTATCACGACATGCAGGATATGGAATTCACCGTGCAGGAAGGCAAACTTTGGTTCCTCCAGACACGTAACGGTAAGCGCACCGGCGCTGCTATGGTGAAGATTGCTATCGATTTGCTCCATGAGGGTAAGATTGATGAGAAGACTGCAATCCTGCGTTGTGAGCCGCAGAAACTCGATGAGTTGCTTCATCCTGTATTCGACAAGAAGGCTCTTTCTACAGCCAAGGTAATTGCTCAGGGTCTCCCCGCATCTCCAGGTGCTGCCTGCGGACAGATTGTGTTCCATGCAGATGATGCTCAGGCTTGGCACGAGGATGGCCACAAAGTTGTGCTTGTTCGTATTGAAACATCACCTGAAGATCTTGCTGGTATGTCTGCCGCTGAAGGAATCCTTACCGCTCGTGGCGGTATGACATCTCACGCAGCCGTTGTTGCCCGTGGTATGGGTAAGTGCTGTGTGTCGGGTGTGGGTTCACTCAATGTAAGTTATAAGGATAAGACCGTAGAAATCGACGGAATCGTATACAAAGAAGGTGACTATATTTCATTGAATGGTTCAACAGGACAAGTGTATGCTGGAGAAGTTCCAACCAAGGCTGCCGAACTTAGCGGCGACTTCAAAGAACTGATGGATCTCTGCGACAAATACACAAAACTGCAGGTTCGTACCAATGCTGATACACCACACGATGCACAGGTGGCACGTGCCTTCGGTGCAAAGGGTATCGGTCTTACACGTACAGAGCACATGTTCTTTGAGGACAAGAAGATTATAGCCATGCGTGAGATGATTCTTGCCGATAGCGTTGCCGGACGTGAGAAGGCTCTTGCCAAGTTGCTGCCTTATCAGAAGGCTG
>DGWC01000013.1:1197-1928 GCA_002395135.1 Prevotella sp. UBA4268
CCTTATCAGAAGGCTGACTTCAAGGGTATCTTGGAGGCTATGGACGGTCTGCCAGTAAATATCCGACTGCTTGATCCGCCACTTCATGAATTTGTTCCACATGATCTCGCCGGTCAGCAGACAATGGCTGATGAGATGGGCGTTTCACTGGAGACCATTAAGCGCCGTGTTGATTCTCTGGCAGAGAACAATCCGATGCTCGGCCACCGTGGCTGCCGTCTGGGTATCACATTCCCCGAAATCACTGCTATGCAGACAAAGGCCATCCTCGGTGCTGCTTGCGAATTGAAGAAGGAAGGAAAGAATCCTATTCCAGAGATTATGGTTCCACTGATTGGTACTCTTTATGAACTGAAACAGCAGAAGGAAATCATCCAGTATGCTGCCAAGGAAGTGTTTGCTGCAGAGGGTATTGAGGTGGAATTTGAAATCGGTACAATGATTGAGATTCCTCGCGCTGCCCTGACGGCCGACCGCATTGCAACTGAGGCTCAATACTTCTCATTCGGAACCAACGACTTGACTCAGATGACCTTCGGTTATAGCCGTGATGATATTGCCTCATTCTTGCCTGTATATCTCGACAAGAAGATCCTGAAGGTTGACCCGTTCCAGGTGCTTGACCAGAAGGGTGTTGGAAAACTTATCAAGTATGCTGTTAAGGAAGGCCGCTCTGTTCGTCCAGAGTTGCGTTGCGGTATCTGCGGTGAGCATGGTGGTGAGCCCAGCTC
>DGWC01000013.1:2061-88318 GCA_002395135.1 Prevotella sp. UBA4268
CGCCTCGCCGCCGCGCAGGCTGCAGTTGAGGAATAATTATTTCTCATTATATTAATAATCTAAAAGACGCAAGGCTTGTTCTGTTAAGCGCTTGCGTCTTTTTGTTTTGTCACTATTAATAAGATTTGGATAACACGAAAGAGATTTATAGCAGTGGCATTCCATAACTTTCATCCGATTTTAAAAATGTTTAAGATTGACAGTATTTTCACTCTTTCTCTTTCGGATTGATATGGATTTTCGCTAAAAAACTGTATCTTTGTGGCGTGAACGAACGTAGAGACATCATAGTATCAGATACATTGACTGGCATCGGCAAAGGTGACGTTGCTCGATACCTGTGTCATGCCTATTGTCATAAGGGCTACTGTGAATTTACGTATAACAATAATGTATATAGGCTGAAGGCAGGTGAGTGTCTGATTATACGCCGTGGCGATTTTGTGGATCATGTCAGTGAAAGCGAAGACCTTCAGGTGGATGTGGTTTATGTTACACCGGAGTTTATCGAAGTGTCCACTCCACATAGTAACTACGGCATGAAAGGGTCGATGGCATTGTTCAATAATCCTGTTATGAGCCTGACGGAAGAACAGCAGAAGGTCTGTGCACTCGACTTCGACTATATCAAACGGCGCTTGGCATTGATAACTCACAACTTCCACCGCGATGCCATGATTAATGCCATCCAATGCATGATTATCGATTTCTTCGACTTCCACGCCTCGCTGTATGGCAATGAGAAAGTAACATTGCAATATGCAGACCTTATGGAGCGCTTTATGGCATTGCTGGAGCGAGGCGACTATCGCCAGAACCGAGAGATTAATTATTATGCCGACAAACTCTTCGTCACATCGAAATACCTTTCAGAAGTGTGCAAGAAGGTGAGCGGATTTCCTGCCAACTACTGGATTAACCGCTACACGGTGCTTGACATAAGCCGCCAGTTGCGTGACAAGAAACGTTCATTTACCGAACTGACCGACCTCTATGGCTTCTCATCACCCAGTTACTTCAGTCGCTACGTGCAGAAGTATCTTGGTGCCTCGCCGAGTGACCTCAGGGAGTAGCAAGGGCAGAGCCATGCTTGCATAGACTATGCTGAGATTTCCGAGCATTACTAAACTACCCGTAGCCTTTCATGACCGTAGAAGACCATAGTCAATTCAGAGGGTAAAAAACTATTTCGCAGAGGGATACCCAAGTACAATTACCGCACTTCTGCCATTATATGAGTGGAAGATGGTCGGATATAAACAATAAACCCTTCACTTTTTTCTGTTCCGACGTCACCTTTTGTTTTCCAAGACTGTTATATATATGAATCGGTTCAAGAAAACAGAAGTGTAACAATAAAAAAGAAAGAATTATGGAAAGAATTTTTGCGTTGCTAGTCCCTCTCGGATGTGGATGTGTACTCCCCATCGTTGCCATCTGGCTTATCATCCGTGAGAAGATGAACGAGACCAACCAACGTACTCAAATCGTGCTGGCTGCTATTGAGAAGAATCCGGAAATGGACGTTGAAGAATTGATAAAGAAGATTTCACCAAAGAAGAAACTGCTGAAAGAGAAATTGCTTTCCTGTCTGTTTTCGGGCAGCATCACAGCACTACTCGGTACTGGCTTAATCATTCTCGGATTCTGTCTCGACTACAGGGGGGGGATGCAATCAGGGAAACTGATTATGACATACTTTGCTGGCGGCATCCTTTTGGCAGTTGGCATCGCGTTCCTTGCTCACTACCATGTTAGCAAGAAGATGCTTGCCAAGGAGATTGAGGCTGAAGAGAAACAACTGATAGTTCAAACTGGGAAAGAGTGACACGCGGTGAGTTTATAGCCCATGTAGAGCGTGAGCAGGAGGCCCTTCGCAGTTTCTTGCTCTCTCTCTGCTGCGGTAGTAAAAGCGATGCAGACGACTTGGCCCAGGACTCACTGGTGAAGGCATACCTATCTTCAGCAGGCTATCAGGACAAGGGGCGGTTCTGCTCGTGGCTTTTCAAGATTGCATATAACACTTTCCTCAACCACAAGGCAAGTGTTCGTACCACTGAAACGCTCGACGAAGCACGCACACTTATCAGCCCCAATGCCACCGATGGCAGTTTCGAGCATCAGAAACTTTACCTCGCCTTGAGGACTTTGCCACCTAAAGAGCGCTCATCTATCACTCTCTACTATTTAAGCGGCTACGACATCAAGGAGATAGCCGCCATTACCGACACCTCGGTGGATGCCGTGAAGAAACAACTCTCGCGAGGACGTGACAAACTTAAAGCAAGACTGACGTTATGAACATAGACAAAGCAATTGAGGAACTTTTCCTCGAACAGAAACCAACCTTTAACGATAAGGCAGACTTTATGGCTCAACTCAACAAACGTTTGGATGCTGTAGAGTATGTCAAACAATATCAGGAAACCACCATCCATCGCTACAAAATGGCAATGTTCGCGGCTTTTGTCATTGGTGTCGTCAGCGGAGCCGTCACTTTGGCCTTTGTACTGTCCATGCCTACTGACATGCCCTTGTTTACCATACATGTGCATTCTGGCTTGCTCTTATGGCTCGCAGAAAATTCGCGTGTGATCTCCGCAACTTTTCTCGCCTTACTGATAAGCATCGGAATAACGAGTATCGTCAGCAACGTGCATGATATTTTGCGCATGAGTAGTGCCTTTTCGTCTAATAGAAGTTTGTTGTCAAGAAATACGAACTGAAGTATTGACAAAGGCAACCGCTGAGGCATTTTCTGTAAAAAGTGAATGAAGACCCGTAATTATTGTCAAAATAGTTATGGGCCTTCTGTGTATTTTTGCACCGAGAAATATATAAGACAGGCAATGACTAAAAAAACAGTTTTAACAATGACAATGTTCATGGCGATGACTGCATGTTCACCCGACAGTGGCGAGGCAAAGGCCGATGTAACGGAGTCTGCACCGACGGAGTTCGCAATTCAGTACACGACACCCGTACCGAGTGAGTTTTTCCAAGCGGCTATGCAGCAAGGTACGATAGAATTGGTGGAGTACGATTCGAAGGACTATACTTCTGCCAGTCGTCCTACGACGCACAAACCCGCATACGTCTATGTACCCTACGGCTACGACCCGTCGCAGAAATACGATGTGATTTATCTGCTGCACGGATGGACGGGCGTGGCACAGGAGTATTTCCTTGGGCGTAATGGCAACAGTCGCACGGGGCTGGTGAACATCTTTGACAATTTGATTCAGCGTGGACTCTGCCGTCCATTCATCGCCGTTTCACCCACATGGGACAAGGACAACCAGTCGAAGGACTGGGGCGAGAGCACACGCGAGGCGGCGGTATTCTCGCAAGAGTACGTGAACGACCTCATCCCTGCCGTCGAGACACGCTACAGTACTTACTTGGAGTCACCCAGCGAGGCTGGCATTCTTGCTTCACGCAACCATCGCGCCATCGGTGGGTTCTCGTTGGGCAGCATTACCACTTGGTATGTCTTCGAGCAGGCCTTTGCCTACAGCCGCATGTATCTGCCCATGAGCGGCGACAACTGGAGCCAGGGCATGTATGGCGGAGCGTATTACCCCGATGCGACGGCAAAGTCCCTGGCAGACCTCGTGAATGCCTCACCTTATAAGAACGACTTCTACGTGTGGTATGCCGTGGGCACCGAGGACGTGCGCATCGACCAGACCCACAATCAGGCACTGGCAATGGCAAAACTCACCGATACGTTCAACTCGACGAACTTCTCCTACCACATGAAGGAAGGCGGTCGCCACGACTTCAATGCTGTTTGGGAGTTTTGCTACCACGCCTTGCAGTTCTTCTTTCCACCCACAAAAACAGAGGCAATGACAAACTACTATACACGCCAGACCCGTATCAATGATGTGATGAACGATACAGCCTTTGGCGATTACGGACGATTGATATTCCCTGTGAATACGGGCTACTGGAGCGGCACGACGCTCGAACAACTCCAGTTGACGTGGTATAACTACATCGACCCAGACAAGACGGTAGAGGTGTGCAATTATCTCCGCACCCACGCCAACGACTGTTTCATAGACATCTACACTGAGGAAGAAAAGCAAACTAATCCGGATTTGCGCAACACTGGGTTGTTCTTCTTCCAAGGCAACAGCAATGCCCCTTTCGCCATCTGCAACGCAGGTGGTGGCTTCTCCTACGTGGGAGCCATGCACGACTCATTCCCCCATGCCCTTGAACTCTCGAAGCAGGGCTACAACGCCTTTGCGCTCATCTATCGTCCCGGCGACGCCTACGAGGACCTGGCCCGTGCCATCACCTACATCTGTGACCATGCCAATGAGTTAGGTGTCAATCCTACAGGCTACTCGCTCTGGGGTGGCTCTGCTGGCGCGCGGATGGCAGCGACGCTGGGCAACAGTGCCAACCTGCGCTCATTGACAGGTCGCACTGACATTCCCCAAGCCTCGGCAGTCATCATGCAATATACGGGTTACACCACCGTCTCACAATATGACGGTCCCACCTACGCCTGCTGTGGTACCAGCGATGGCATCGCCTCGTGGCGCACCATGCAGAGCCGCCTTGAAAGTCTCTCTGCCCTCGGCATCCCCACAGAGTTCCATTCGTACAATGGCCTGCCCCACGGCTTCGGCCTTGGTACCGGCACTGTAGCCGAAGGCTGGCTCACCGATGCTGTCCACTTCTGGCAGCAACAGTCGGGCGCAACTGCCATCCATTCAGCAAAATCCAACACAAAACAACAAAACTCCATCTACTCCCTCAACGGCACTCGTCGCAATGCGATTCAGAAGGGAATCAACATCGCGGGTGGGAAAACCATATTAAAATAATGACTTATGAATAGAATTTGTTTATTAGCGATTGTCTTTGTCACAACCTTACTGACGGCTTGTTCCAGTGACGATGACACTATTGATCCAGTAAAAGAAGCCAGCGGTAAGACACTTGTCGTGTATTTTTCAAAGACAGTTCCTGATGGTGTCGATGCCACGACTGGAGCCACGAACGTATTTGCTTACAATGGTCAACAATTGGGCGCAACTCAATGGGTGGCCCAACAAATCGCAGACCGAACGGATGCCGACATGCATCGCATCACTGTTGCAGACGATTACTATCCTGTCACCTACAACGAATTGGCCGACTTTGCCCGTAAAGAGAAAGAAGCTGGCACTCATCCCAAACTAACATCCAGTTTGACCAACCTCAGTGAGTACAAAAACGTATTCATCGGCCTACCAGTCTGGTGGTACACTGTTCCGATGCCAATTTACAGTTTTCTTGATACACACGACCTGAGTGGAAAGAACGTCATGGTGTTCACTACGCACGAAGGCAGCGGACTGGCTGATGCCATCAGTGTCATTCGTACTGAGGAACCAGACGCAATCGTCAACAGCAGTGGTTTCAATACCCGTGGGAATCAAGCGGGAAATCAGGCGGATAATATAGTCGAATGGTTGAATAAAATAGGTTTTTGAGAAACATATTAAAACTGGTAGTATATGAAAAGAACGATTTTGAGCATCGCAATGATGGCCGTTGCCACTGCGATGATGGCGCAAGCCAACGTGTATTTCACCAAAGAAATTTCTGCCGAATCGTTGCAGAAAGTCTATGAGGCTCTGGGGGGCCCAGCAATAGGGCGCGTGGCAGTGAAAATCAGTACGGGAGAGTCGTCAAATTCCAACCAACTCAGACCTGCACTGATTCAAGCTTTTGTGAACGGAGTGGACGGAACACTTGTGGAGTGCAACACCACATATTCTGGCAGCCGCAGCACCACCGCGAACCACCGTAATCAGATTCGCCAGCGTGGTTACACCGTGGCAGGCGGCTTCAAGTACGAACTTGACCTGATGGATTCTGATGGGGCCGACTCAGCGGCAGGCGAACTGGAATTACCGATGTCGGCAGACAACATGAACGGCGTGACACCCCATTTCCCCAATGCCGTAGTGGGCGCCCACATGGCAAACTACGACTTTATGATTAACCTCGCTCACTTCAAGGGCCATCAGATGGGTGGATTCGGAGGTGTCCTGAAGAACCAAAGCATCGGCATGTCTGCCCGTCGTGGCAAGGCACTCATTCACTCGGCTGGTCGTAACACGGTCAGCGAACAATGGATGCGATACGCCGGCGATCAAGACGGTTTCTTGGAGTCGATGGCTGAGGTTGCCAACGCCATCCATCAGTATTTCCATCAGGAGGGAAAGAACATTATCTACATCGATGTAATGAACAACATCAGCGTGGATTGCGACTGCAACGGACGCCCTGCTTCGCCTCAAATGAAGGATGTAGGCATCCTTGCAAGCACTGATCCAGTAGCCCTCGACCAGGCTTGTCTCGACTTCGTCAATCTCCCCTCCACGGCAGGTGACAACCATCAGCCCCTGCTCAACCGCATCCGTCAGCAGCATGGCACCCATATCATCGAACATGCAGAAAAGATAGGTCTGGGGTCACCTTCCTACACGCTGGTCAATCTTGACGAAGCTGATGCCATCGTGCCTCTCACAGCCCCCGAGCGCCTGCGCTACAACGTGTTCACCGTTGATGGCCAGTCTGTGCTCGGTAATGCCAAGAGTCTGGACGGACTGGCAAAGGGCTTGTATATCGTAAACGGGAAAAAGCAATATATAAAATAATGTTATATGAAAAAGGTAATGACAATCGCAGCCATGATGCTGCTGTACGTGTTGGGACTGAGTGCCTGCACGGGTTCAAAGAAAGAGGCCAAAGTGGCCGACGAGAGTGAAACAACGAAAAAAGAAACAATCGACATGAAAGGAAAGAAAGTCCTGGTTGCCTACTTCTCATGGAGTGGCAACACGAAGGCTGCGGCACAGTACATCGCCCAGAAGACGGGTGCCGACAAGTTTGAAATCATCCGCGAAAAGGCGTACCCCACGGAGTACACACCCTGCACTGAGGATGCCAAGGCGGAGAAGGAGGCTGGCGAGCGGCCTGCCATCAAAGGCAAGGTGGAAAACATGTCGCAGTATGATGTGGTGTTCGTCTGCGTACCCGTATGGTGGTACACGGCTCCGATGCCAGTCTATACGTTCTTGGAGCAGTACGACCTGAAGGGCAAGACGGTCATCCCGTTCTGCACGGCATACAGCGGTCCGTCATCGACCTTGAAGGACATCGTGAAGGCGACACCCGAGAGCGACCACCGTGACGGCATCTGCATCGTGACGAAAGAAATGGGCGGCAAGGATATGGAACAGAAACACCCGAAGATTGACAAATGGCTCACCGAAATCGGATTCTAAGCGTATGAGAAAGTTTTTTATTATTGTGGCAGCGGTGCTGCTGGGGCTGACGGCTTGCAGTGAACAAAGGCAGGCAACGAAGGAAGGAGTGACGAAGGAACAGATTTCGTTCCCCGTTGGTGAGCGGATAGAGAATCCTGCATTTACGGGCGAGGCTTATCTGAAACCGCTGATTGTGCCGGACACGGTGTTCAACTTCCCACAGACGAATGTGGTGGCGTTCGGGCCGGGGGCACACAGCAGTTGGCATAGGCACGGCGGAATGGTGGTGTTGGTGACCGACGGTGTGGGACTTTATCAAGAGGAAGGCAAACCCGCACAGATTCTCCGTCGGGGCGATGTGCTGCAGATTCCCGCTGGAGTGCGCCACTGGCACGGTGCCACGAAGGACAACTGGTTCTCGCAGGTGGTTATCTATGACAAGGACTGGCAGCCCACCGAGGCATCTAATGACAGAGACAATTCTGTAACTGATGAGTATTATAATGGATTGGAATTGGTGGAGCATGCACATCAGACGACAGTTGACAGTCTGATGTTTGCTGCTCCCGACACGACGATGACGCTGCCGACGTTCAACGGTCCGATTCGTCTGGCGAACACCGTGGATGCTCCAAACGTAGCGGGTGCTCCCGGTCTTCACTATGTCGTGTTTGAGCCGGGTGTCATCAATGCCTGGCACTCGCACGCAGGCGGTCAGGTGCTCATCGTGACTGAAGGCATCGGCTATCACCAGATTGAAGGTCAACCCGTGGAGGTGCTGCATCCCGGCGACGTGGCGATGTGTTCTCCCAGTGTGCGTCACTGGCACGGTGCCGCCCCCAATTCTCGCTTCGCCCACTTGGCAGCGAATACGAATCCCGACAAACCGGGTGTGGAGTGGTTCGAGATGTTGAGCAAAGAAGAGTATGACAAACTACCAAAAGAATAAGCACCAATGAAGAAACTCATAGGAGCGATAGCCATGATTCTGTTGGCGGCCTGCACGGATGTACAGGAGGCTACTGCTAAACCTTTGGCTAGCAGTCAGGAAGGAACGGTGGTGCGCGACATCAGCATCCATAGCAACATACTGGGGCGCGACATGCTCTACTCTGTCTATCTGCCTGCGGGCTACAGCAGTGAAAAGCAGTACCCAGTGCTATACCTTCTGCACGGCTCGGGTGGCAATCAGAACGAGTGGTGGGTATATGACGATCTGGCTGATGATGCCGACGCAATGATAGTCAGCGGCGAAATACCTGAAATGATAATCGTGACACCCGACGGCAATACGTGGATGTATATCGACAACTGCTACGGCAACGGCCTCTACTACGAGCGTTATTTCTTCGAGGAACTGTTGTCCGAGGTGGAGTCGCACTACAGCATCCGACGTGAGCGTGGAACACGGGCTGTCGGTGGATTCTCGATGGGCGGCTACGGAGCCTTGCGCTATGGCGTGATGCACCACGACATGTTCTGCTATGTCTATGCCATGAGTAGCGTCATCGGAGGCTACGGGGCTACGGACATGGGTGACATCATCACGGGTTATAGTTCGTCTGAACTGCCTGGCATCACACTGGAGTGTGGCGACCGTGACTATTTCACCTACGACAACCGCGAGTTCTCGAAGCAACTTACCCAGCTCGGCATCAGCCACGAACACATTGAACGCAGTGGCGGCCACGATTGGACGTTCTGGAGTGCCTGCACACCGAAGATTTTGCGCAAGGTAGGTGGTCTTTTCCGTGATTCATCCACAGGCATAGCCTCGGTCCGCCCATCGGGCAGACAGTCGAAGGATATCTATTCTCTTGACGGCAGACGTCGTGAGAGTCTGAAGCGGGGAATCAATATCGTGGATGGGCTGAAGGTTGTTTTCGGTAAAAAGTGAATGAAGACCCGAATTTATTATCATAATAGTTCCGGGTTTTATGTGTACCTTTGCACCATCATTATTTACAATAAAAACAGAAGAATTATGGAAGTTCAGAAAGTCGTATTCGTAAACAAGCAGTTAGGTACGCGAATGGCAGGACTGCTGCGCCTGCCCGCAAGTTTTAATCTTAGTGAGAACTACCCGGCAGTAGTGGTAACGGGGCCGATGCTTTCGGTGAAGGAACAGGCGCAGTCGGTGTATGCCGAGCGGCTGACGGAGGCGGGCTACGTGACGCTGGTTTTCGACGGCACATACTTCGGCGAAAGTGAGGGTGTACCGCGCCAGCAGGAACTGCCTGATGTGAAGGAGAGCGACATCGAGGGGGCAGTGGACTATCTGGTAAGTCTGCCATATGTGGACGCTGATCGCATAGGCGGACTTGGTATCTGTGGTTCCGGTTCGTATATGTCGGTGGCTGGGGTGAAGGAGCCTCGGCTGAAGGCCGTTACGGCCATCGTCCCCGCAATCGCCGACATCTCGAAATCGGCTATGGCTGGATTCTTCCGACCCGAGGATGAGGTGAAGGAGGCAAAAGAGGCTTACGAGCAGGGCAAAGGTGGACTGATGTATCTGAACTTCATGCCCCGTGCATTCGATGAGGGTGCCGCCTATTACTATAGTTCGCGCGGTACGCATCTCCGCTGGTCAAATCAGGTAGTGGCATGGAGCCAACTGGAACTGGTAAAGTACAACGTGGTGAACATCATGAAGGACATGGCGAAGCCCTACCTTGTTATTACGGGCGAGAATGCTTGGAGCCGCGAGGCCTCGACGGAGGTGTTCAATGCCGTGCCACATAGTAACAAGGAAATGCACGTCATCCCGGAGGCCAGCCACTTCGACATGTACGACCTTGCTCCATTTGTCAGCGAGGCGTTTGAATTTATCGTACCTTTTTTTAATAAGAATCTGTAAGAGATGAAGAAACTGAATCTTTTCGGCGCACTGGCTGTAGCAGCCGTCGCCATCGTAGCCTGCACGGGTCAGGCAGAACAGAAGAAGCCGCAGGGCTTGGTGATTGAGAAGCAGGGCGTGTTCTCGTCTGGTGGACGGGTGACAGATGCCATTCCTGGCGAGTATGACCCGACACAGAACTGGCTCGACCCAGAGCGCAAGGGCACGACGACACACGTAGATCATGCCAATACGATGTATCAGATTCCGGCAGGCGGCAGTGGTAATCCCGTTGTCTTCCTGCACGGCTACGGACAGACACGCACGGGCTGGCAATCGACTCCCGACGGGCGCGAGGGATGGAGCGATATTTTCCTGAAGAAAGGCTACTCAGTGTTCCTCGTTGACCAGCCGCGACGTGGTGCAGCAGGTGCTACGGAGCAGATAGTCAACGACCCAGGCGATGTGGCAAACGGGAAGTTCAAGGTGGGCGAACAGGCTTGGTACACCCACTTCCGCATCGGTCGCGTGGCTCCTGAGCGCTATGATGGCTCGCAGTTCCCAGAGGGCAACGAGGCTTTAGAGCAGTTCTTCTGCCAGATGACACCGAACACGGGCAACTATGACGAACCTTTATTCGGCAAGTCACTCAGCGCGGTGCTGAAAGACGTGCAGACGATGACAGGCAAGAAGAGCATCTACGTGACCCACTCGCAGGGCGGTCGCGTGGGCTGGGCAACGGACACCGACAACATGGCGGCCATCATTGCCGTGGAGCCGGGCTTCGCTCCCGAGGTGGGTAGCGACACCTACAAGAAATTCGTGGTTGCGAAGGTTCCCATGCTGTTCCTCTTTGGTGACTACATCGAGAACGGTCCCGAAGACATCCAGTCAACAGGCTTCTGGCGGATGGTGCTGAACCAGTGCCGCGACTTCGCCAAGCAGTACAACGCTGACGGAGGCGACGCTACGGTCATCTATCTGCCCGACGAGAACATCCACGGTAACAGCCACTTCATGTTCCAGGAGAAGAACAACGCTGAGATTGCCGACCTCATTGCGGGATGGCTGGAGAAGCATAATCTGTAAACAAGAACACACATGGATCAGAGAATATTAGGCAAAGATTTGAAGGTGTCGGCCCTCGGGCTGGGTTGCATGGGCATGAGTCACGGCTATGGTGATGCACGTGACAAGAAAGAGATGATAGCGTTGATACGCAGGGCGTACGACGAACTGGGCGTGACGTTCTTCGACACGGCAGAGTGCTACGGACCCTACACCAACGAAGAGTTGGTGGGCGAGGCGTTGGAGCCGATTAGAAACGAAGTGATGATTGCCACGAAGTTCGGCATTGCGCTGAAGGACTTCAAGCAGGCTCTCGACTCGCGGCCTGAGACCATCCGGCATTCGGTGGAGGGCTCACTGAAACGGTTACGCACCGACCACATCGACCTCTACTATCAGCACCGTGTGGATAAGCAGATGGCTCCCGAGGAAGTGGCCGATACCATAGCGCAGCTGATGAAGGAAGGCAAGGTGCTGCACTGGGGTATGTCGGAAGCTGGCGCAGAGACCATCCGCAGGGCGCATAGGGTTTGTCCGCTGACGGCTGTGCAGAGCGAATACTCGATGTTCTGGCAGTTGCCCGAGCGCGAGATTATCCCCACGCTCGAAGAACTGGGCATCGGACTGGTGCCGTTCTCGCCGCTCGGCAAGGGTTTTCTTACTGGAGCCGTGAAGCGCGGACAGACCTTTGCTTCCAACGACTTCCGTTCGAAAGTGCCCCGTTTTGAGCAGGAGAACATCGACAAGAACATGGTGCTAGTCGATTTCATGACCGAGATAGCACAGCGCAAGAGCTGCACTCCCGCACAGGTCGCCCTTTCGTGGTTGATGGCGCAGAAACCATGGATAGTCGCCATACCTGGCAGTACGTCGTGGGAACATCTGAAGGAGAACTTCGCAGCAGCTGACATTACTTATACCGACGAGGAAATGCGTGACATCCACCAGCGTCTCTCGCAGATTACGCTCTCCGGCCATCGGTACAATGCCGACAGCCAGAAGAATATTGACAGTGGATATTAAGAAATGAAGAATTATGGATAGATTTGACTATGAGTTTCCTGTCCGCATCCATTTCGGACAGGGATGCTTCGAGGAATCGCTGAAGCAGGAGTTGCAGAAATACGGAAAGAACGTAATACTGGCCTACGGCGGCGGTTCATTGAAACGCACGGGACTATATGACCGCATCGTGGCAATGCTTACTGAGGCGGGCAAGACGGTGACGGACTTTGGCGGCATCATGCCTAATCCGACTTTGAAGAAAGTGCAGGATGGACAGCATTTGGCACGGGAAATCAAGGCAGACCTTATACTCGCTGTGGGAGGTGGTTCTGTGTCTGATTGCTGCAAAATTGTGGCAATGGGAGATACCCCGATACCGCTTGGTGTGATCGTGACCGCCAGCGGTACTGGCTCAGAACAAAACAACGGAGCCGTGATTACCGACGAAGAGAAAAAAGTGAAGGGCGCCATGTGGGGTGTATTTGCCGACTTTGCCATCCTCGACCCTGACTTAACGAAGACCGTGCCGATGAAACAGGTCATCAGCGGGGCCTTCGATACGCTCTCGCATTGTATGGAGACCTATTTCGGTCATCCCCACACATGCAATCTCAGCGACCGCATCAACGAGGCCGTGCAGCGTAGCGTCATCAAGAACCTGAAGGCCATCATCGCCAATCCCGACGATGACTTTGCCCGCTCAGAACTGATGTGGGCATCGGCTATGGGTGAAAATGGCATTCTGAAACTTGGCAAGATGACTGACTTTCAGTGCCACATGATAGAGCATCAACTAGGAGCCTATACGGACTGCAACCATGGTCAGGGATTGGCCGTGCTGCATCCCGTCCTCTATCGCCACATCTACAAGAGCGCAGAAGAGAAATTCCGTCGCTGGGCTCAGGAAGTCTGGCTGGTGCAGGATGCAGAAGAGGGTATTGACTTCCTGGCCGACTTCATACGCGAAGTAGGACTGCCCACCACATTTACTGAAATGGGCATTACCCTTGACGATACCACTATCCGTGCCATTGCCGACTCGACCATCATCACTCCTGGGTGCTGCAAACGACTCACGCCCGATGAGATTGTGGAAATTCTGAAAGAGTGCAAGTAATGCTCAAATATGATGGTTAATCCTAATGCTTATTAGTGGTAACCGTAATATGGTTTTTATCCGAAACGCGGATGAAAACTCGCCAATTTGCAGATTCTTTGCATTTTGACGAGTTTTCTATTGAAATCGCCAAAGTTAACTCAAAATGTGACTTGATATCTTCGACACCATTTTTTCAGTCAAGAAGAAAGGGTGAACAGAAGGGAAAAGTAGGCAGACACTCTATCTTCAATTAAAAGAAAAATGATTTAGATGGATATTCCGAATGTAACAATGAAAAGTTTAGGTTGACGTTTACGACAAACTCTTTTTTACATCGAAATACCATTCACACAGAATCATAAATTAAGAAAGATTTTTGGAAATTATTGATTGTGTACAACTCTCGTCGTGGAGAGAACTATGTGAACGGAAGTTATCAGGAACCTGAAAATAGGAAATACCGAGGTTGTGGCCCTGAAAATCAAGACATTGCTGCCCGATGCCGATGGTCTGCTACACGTTCTTGGAGTCGTACGACTTCACGGGTAAACGCATTATCTCCATCTGCACCAATGAAGATCCTGCATGACAAGTATAAAAAACTTCAGACCCAACCATTGGGGAAATGTGAAGACGAAGAAGTGGTATTTTATAGCCCTGGATAAAGAGTGGAAAATAGTGAAAGAGCAGCAAGATTCTTTGAGAAAGAGATCGGTGCAAGTATATGGTAAGTAATTTTTTCATCGCTTGACTCATACAAGAAAATGGGGAGTTCATACAACGGACTCTCCATTGTTTTTGCTGTCGTATATTGTTTATTAAATTTGCAGTGTCGAATCAAAAAATAGAGAAAATGATGAAGATAGTAAAAAGACTTTTCATTGGTGTGTTGCTTTTGGCTGTATTAGGTGGTTGTGCAGGACTCTGGATTCTTTATGGAAGCAAGACCAGTAATCCCCATAACTATGCAACGGTAGGCGATATTCCTGTTCCGTGGGGATATGAACGAATTGCTGGTGATGATACTGCCTATAGCCGCTTCCTGCGTTCGTTGCCATTGAAAAGGAACGGCTCCAAGGTTCAGTTGTTCACGGGCGGCGACTCTCGTTTTCAGTCGTTAAACTATGCGGTGGTCGGTCTTCCGCTGTTATCTAACGAAGAGCAATGCGCCGATGTTTGCATGCGCTTGCGTGCTGAGTATCTGTTCAATACAGGACAATATGGTAAAATTCATTTCAAGAATGTGAACGGCAAGACGATGCACTATGGCGGTGGCTCTTCGCGCAAGGCATTTGAGCGATTTATGCGAAATGTGTATGGTGTGGCAAGCACATACTCGCTCAGCCGAGAGATGGAGCAACGACGGCTGAAAGACATGCAGCCGGGTGATGTTTTCGTGTATGCCGCCGTCGACCGTCCCGGCAATCACAAGTATGGCCATGCCGTGATGGTGGTTGATGTGGCCCAGAACAGACACGGGCGGAAGGCATTCCTGCTGGCTGAGGGCAATACGCCCGCCCGTGATATCCACGTGATGCGCAATTTCAAGAATCCTTTCCGCTCGCCCTGGTTCATGCTCGACGAAGATGCCGACAACCTCCTGCTTGCTGTATTCCATTATAAGGCCTGTGAATTGAGACATTTCTAACGTGACTGCGAGATGAAAAGACGATTAAGAATCGGTTTTTACGGTTTACTGGTAATATGTGCTGCGCTGCTGTTAATCTGCAACCAATTGGTCATTAGCAATGCCGAAGGCAGGTTGTTTGATGTAATTGAGACTGTTCCTGAGGGATATTCTTTCGGACTGCTTCTTGGCACGACTCCACAGACGCGAATCGGTCATAGGAGAAACATTTTCTTTGAAAGCCGAATTCACGCTACTGCAAGTTTGTATCATGCAGGAAAGATACAGAAGGTTCTCATAAGCGGTGATGACAATAGCCTTGACGGTATCAATGAGGTCGAGTGTATGAGAGACTCACTTCTCGAAAGAGGTATTCCCCCAAAGGATATAATCCTTGACGGGAAAGGGTACAGAACTATTCTCTCTGTGCATAACGCCTATCACGTTTTTGGTTGCAGGAAACTGATCATATTATCTCAGAAGTTTCACAACGAAAGAGCCCTATATCTGGCTGACAACCTCGGTCTGGGGTTCGACCAAGTCATTGGGTTCAACGCTGATTCGCCCCATTCACTCATGTCGCAGAAGACTTACGTCAGGGAATGGTTTGCGAGGGCCAAGATGTTTATAGACTTATTTATCAACAATCATCATGGGAAAGATTAGAAAGACATTTATAAGATTCTGATGGCAATAACAACTTATATACTCTTGGCCTCTGCCAGTTTGCTGCCTGCCCTTGTCACAAGTGTAGGCAGGTGTTTTCGAGAAAAAGATCTACTCTCTTTCTCCTTGTTCTCCCTGTGTGCAATCTGGGAAGCAACCATCATTAGTGCGTACATCCATGCAGACTATATGATGGCTTTACTTGACATGTATGGACAATCCATCCGTAACTATCATTCTTACATGTGCTTTGCATCACTGTTAGGATGTTTGCTTGTCAACATAATGTTGTCCCTGACCGTCAGATACATGAAAAAGCAACATGTCTGGAAATGGATTATAGGAGTCTTAGCATTATTCTTGTTTGCTATCTTGATGATAGGAATATGTATAAGCCTGATAATAGGAGTTTCGCTCGACCAAGGTTTCTTTGCGTCTTGCTGTGGCGTGATGGGAGCAGTGGGCGTTGCATGGGGATTAACATACAAAGAAATATGTGTCATTGGAAATATCTACTTAGAGGCAGGAGTCTGTTTGTTGTCTGCTCTGTGGCTTACCTGGAGCACAATCAAGGCATACAGACGTAATCGAACTAAACGGTATAGCCTGCTCATGTCCGCAGGGCTGCTATATGGCATGTTTTACCTGTTGGTCTTTTTGTTGATTTGCAGCCATTATGCCATGCCTATGGAAAAAGCATTTGACCTGTGCTATCATGAACTTTTGATGTTAGCATCCGATTGGCACACCACATATAATTACGTGAATTACCTGATTTTCATCATTTTATTTCTCTGCCTCACGTTGGGCAACATTCTTGCTGCGAAGTGTCTGGCGCGCAATTCATACAAAAAAGAGGGGGATTGATACAAGGACAATAGATTACCTTGGATAGAGTCAGAAAAGAAAGTATTTTTGCAACAAAAAAAGAAAAACTATGAAAGTGAAAATGATTCTGCCTGCCTTGCAGGAAGCCGAGAGTCCATATTGGCGTCCCATCAAGTACTCGCTGTTTCCACCTTTGGGACTTGCTACGTTGGCCGCCTATTTCCGCGACGATGACGAGGTGGAGATTGTGGACCAGCATGTGGAGCAATTGACACTTGATGATGAGCCAGATTTGGTATGCATACAGGTGTATGTGACCAATGCCTACCGTGCCTATCGCATTGCCGACCACTATCGTCAGAAAGGTGTTTATGTGGCCATGGGCGGCCTGCATGTCACCTCGCTGCCCGACGAGGCGGCCTTGCATGCCGACACAATCTTGTTGGGACCAGGTGAGGAGGCATTTCCCCGATTTGTTAATGATCTTCGTGAAGGACATCCGCATAAACGCTATGTGGCTCGTTGGCGGTCGATAGAGAACATCCCGCCTGTCAGGCGCGACCTCATCAAGCGCGAAAAATACTTCGTTCCTAACTCACTTGTCGTGTCAAGAGGTTGTCCTCATCATTGCGACTTCTGTTATAAGGATGCCTTTTACGGCGAGGGCAAGTCATTCTATACTCAGCGTGTGGACGAGGCACTTGCAGAAATTGACCGACTGCCAGGCCGACATCTCTATTTCCTCGATGACCATCTGCTGGGTAATCCCCGTTTTGCGGCCGAACTGTTCGAGGGCATGCGTGGTATGAATCGTGTCTTCCAGAGCGCCGCCACCGTTGCTTCCGTGCTGAAGGGCGACCTGATTGAGAAAGCCGCTGAAGCCGGGCTTCGTAGTGTGTTCCTTGGCTTTGAGACATTTTCCCCAGAGAATCTCCGTTCAAGCAATAAGTTGCAAAACCTATCCAAGGACTATGTGGCAGCCGTGGAGCGGTTGCATAGTCTGGGCATCATGATTAACGGCAGTTTCGTGTTCGGCCTTGACCACGATGACAAAGATGTATTTCGTCGCACAGTGGATTGGGGCATCGAACATAGTATCACTACGGCTACCTTCCATATTCTCACGCCCTATCCTGGAACACGTCTGTTCCAGCAGATGGAACGCGACGGTCGCATCACATCATACGACTGGAGCAAATATGACACACGTACGGTGGTCTATAAGACCGTGGGGCTTTCAGCCGACGAACTGAAGCAAGGCTACGACTGGGCTTATAAGGAGTTCTATTCGTGGAGCAATGTTTTCCGAGCCAGTTTTGGCCATGACAATCTGAAACAGCAACTGGCACATTTGTTCTATATGGGCGGCTGGAAGAAGTTTGAACCGTTCTGGAATTTCATGATACGATACGGAAACCTCAACCGAATGCTGCCTGTCCTTGAATACTTATTGTCAAACACAAAGAGCAGAAAACCTGCTCTTTCGCCAAAGATTACTCTCACCACAAGAATGAATTCTATGGTTGGAAAAGCCGCATTATAAATGAAGATATGAAAAGAAGTAGAAAAGTATTATTGTTCATTATGTGTTCGATATTTCTTGCCGTGATATTGTCAGGATTATTCCTCTCATGGCACGGAACACAAGTGGATTGTTCCACGGGCGATGAAGAGCCTGTTGAAACTCTTTGCACCTGTCCTTTAGTCAAGGTATCCCTTCAACCTTATGCAGACTTCACGCAGAAGGAAGCCCAACTGCTGAAGAATGAACTGGAAAAGCACTTGGGGATGCTGATCGGTGAAGTCGGACTTGAATATGAAGTTCTCCCCAACAAACCGCTTTCATCTGAGTTGAAGAACAACGCCGGTACCCGCTATCGAGCCGACAAGATTATTAATTCACTGGCCAGTGATGTAGACCGTAATCACATCATTATAGCCCTGACCCACAAGGACATCTCAGTGAGTTACAAAGGCAAGTCCGATTGGGGCGTTTTAGGACTGAGTTTGATTCCCAAGAAAGCATGTGTGATTTCCTCTTACCGCGTAAAGAACCAAAAATATTTGTGGAAGGTTGCCACCCATGAGTTCATTCACACCTGTTTCGAATATCAGCATTGCCCTGATGACAATCCGAAATGCATCATGAAAGATGCGAAGGGACATGCATATTTCTCTAACAAATCCACACTATGTGAACAATGTAGTAAAAGAATATACGACCACTTTTAATCATTTTACAAGAGTATGAAACATTTATTCCTTTGCTTGATTCTCGCGCTCATGAGCGTGATGGTATCAGTGCCCGCCAGTGCAACAACTGGTAATGATGTGAAGAATATGGTGCCGCAGAACATCATTGTGAAGCAGACAACACAGTTTTCAGATGGACGCACACTGACGCTCTACTTTAAGAAGCAGGGTAATCTGTGTGAGGTGTACTCACCCTGCAACGAGAAAGACTATGACGTAAATGATGCGAAGAAAATCCGGTCAACTAATTTCGAGGTCGTTGACAAAGTGGAAGGGAAACTCTATCGTAAGGCTACGGTGGGCGAGGTGCTGCGTGTGCTAAAGAAACTGGTGAACAGTTATGTGAAATAGACAGCAAAGACAGAAGAGTTTGGAGTATGGTATATTTAGAACTTGTGCTGGTGTGCCTTTGTATAGTGGTACTCTCAGCAGTAAAGGATGAAAGGAGATGACGGCAAGACAAAAGAAGTACGGATGTGTGATGGCAGTACTTCTGCTTGCTGTTGTCGTTGGCATACCAGCATTATGGTGGGCTTGGAAATACTATCAGTTGCCAGAGTTACCAGACCGCCGAAACTATAAGACCATTGAGCAGCGTGCTGATCGTGCCTTGGCTTTTGCACACCGACACAACATGAATGAGCATTATGTGTTGTTTGTTGACTATACCATTCCTTCTGGCAAGCTCCGTCTCTTTGTCTGGGATTTTCATATACAGAGGATTGTTGCCTCCACCTACGTCATGCATGGGCCGGGTGGTGGCAGCACCGACAAGAAACCTCGTTTCAGCAACCGTCCAGGCAGTAATTGCTCTTCTCTGGGTCGATTCCTCGTTACAAAGGATCGTGGAACCATATTAAAGCGCAGTTTCCGTCTCAAGGGTATGGATTTCGACAATCAGACTGCCTATGCACGTGGACTGATGATTCATAGTTCAAAGTGGGTTGACAGTCACTGTTGGATGGACTACATACCTCTGCATAGTCCATCCTGCCAAGGGTGCGTCACTATATCATCGCGTGGCATGTCTTATCTTTGGGAACTGATCAACAATGAAAAGAAACCACTGTTATTATGGAGTTTTGAAAGTTGAAAGGCTGTTATTGTTTTTATTAACTGTAAACATTCATTACATGGTGATACTATCTATGTCATTGATGGATGGAGCGATTAAATGCTGTTAAATATGCTGAAGGCACCAGTAGATTGAGAAAAAAGACGTATCTTTGCAAATAAAAACCAAGAAACAAACGACATATGGAGTGGCTTAGAATCAAGACTTCAACACTTCTGATGCGTGTGGCTGTCGACGAAATCGTCTATGTAAAGGCTGACGGGAACTATTGCGACCTTGTGCTCATCAACGGGCGTAGTCGTAAGATGACCTTCCAGTTGCATCACTTTGAAGATAATTTCAAATTGTTGAAAAGTGCCGATACGTTTATCCGTGTGGGTAGAAGTCTTATCGTCAACCGTCAGTATGTGCAGGTTATAGACCTCATCGATCAGACCATTACCTTTGGTGGGAAGCATCTGACTCGCGAATTGCGCGCCGACAATCCTCACACCCATCGTCCCGACCGAAATGAAGAAGTGTCAATGGGAAGAGACATCTATATGGTTAAGGTGTCGCGTGATGCCTTGAAGCAACTGAAAGAACAACTTGAAAACATGAAAGGAGGAGAAACGTCATGAGTAGTGATTTCTTCGATAAGACAGGTAAGATTCTCAACAGTCTCGATAGAGAGCCAGAGATTCCAGAGTTCATCATAGAGAATGATGATGACGAAAGCCCCCGTATAGAAACAGAAAATACAAAAACGTGTGGAGCGAAATGGCTTCGTAGGGCGTTAAAGGCTTTAGCCATGGCACTGATGGTGATAGCAGCCCTCTTTGCATATAAGGCCTGGGATTATTATTATAACATAGGTGTCCCTGTTTCCACGTCTCCTGGTGAAAACATCAAGAAGTTGCAGACAGAGCCAATAAAGGAGTCGGCCGAAGTTGTTCTTTCGAGCGACAGCATCCTTGGCGTAGCACTCGATTTCTATGCCATTCACGGCCTTCGTGCCAGTATTGAGTTTCTTGAGCCAGATACAGCCGACACGTCTGTCTTCCTCTACTGCCGTTCAGCGGATCATCAGGCTGATGGTCAATATCTCGGTTCGCTCGTTGTTGATGGCAAAGAGCGGCAAAACGACTGCAGCCGTCTCGGTTATATGGGAATGGTGGCCAACCAGATGGTGATTGGCATTTCACGGAGCGACAAAGTGAAAGACTATTGCGTGGAGAATGGAGGATGCTTCTTCCGACAGTTCGTTCTTGTCAGCAACGGAGTGATTCCCCACCGCTTCTTCTTGCATGGAAAGGTGGAACGACGTGCTATTGGCAGGAAGGACAACACACTCTATTATATCGCGACGCGTCATAAGGAGACCTTGTGGGATTTTGCCGATGCCCTACGTGAATATGGTTTCATCGATGCCATCTATATCACGGGCGGTGATGACTATGGCTATTACAGGACATCAGATGGCGAGCGCCACGACATCGGTAATATAGCGGACTATCCACACGCGAAATGGAAAGGAATCATTCCTTGGCTTGTGTTCCGTCGAATGTGAAATAACTGTGGCTGTTAAACAAGCGATTCTTGTGCATGAAATTGTCATGGAAAATCCGAATTAAAGGCGCTCATACATGCGATATCTGTCACAAGACAATCACTGGGCGAGAAATACACGCGTTTTGAGACTCTTTCTACAATCTGTTGATTTACAGGTAATTACGATGGAAACAGGATTCCCTTGAACGAAGAAATCAGATGCCTGCCGATAAAACCTATGCTTTTGGGTTGCAAAAGCATAGTTTTTGGGCAGTGAAACCATAGTTTTTGAAGGGTAAAACCATAGTTTTTGCATGGAGAAAAGAGTGCTGCGGTAACGAAACTTTACATTTCCGCATTTTCAGCGCCCATTTTTCCAAAAATCAATTTCTATTTTGATGAAAACCGGCAACATGATTTTGTTGCGTTTTTTCTTTGTTGCCTGCATGCAGTATGTAATAAGGTAATGTGTTTTCTTGGATAATTAAAGATATTTTGTTATTTTTGCAGCCGAAAATAAAAAGGCATTTCATGAAGAGATTGAGCATAGCATTGCTGGCATTGCTGACGGCATACTCGTTGCATGCGCAGCAGATGCGATGGAGTGAAACGTTCCAAACCTATATTGACCAGTATAAAGACTTGGCCATTGAAGAGATGTTGCGCTACAAGATTCCTGCAAGTATCACACTGGCGCAGGGACTTTTTGAGAGTGGTGCGGGCAAGAGTGAATTGGCTGTTAAGGGAAATAACCACTTTGGTATTAAATGTCACGGATGGACGGGACGTACCGTTCACTTTGATGATGATGCCAGTCAAGAGTGTTTTCGTGCATACGACAATGTTTTGCAGAGTTATGAGGATCATAGCAAATTCCTTTATGGTAATCAGCGATACAGAAAATTATTCTCATTGTCATCTAAGGATTATAAAGGGTGGGCGCGCGGACTGAAAGAATGCGGCTATGCTACGAACCCTACATATGCACAGCGTCTCATCAATCTTATTGAACTATATAAACTCTATCAGTATGACGATGCCAAGAGTTATGACAAGTTTATGGCTTCCAATTCGGGTAAGAGGACTTCAACGCCCGACGGTACGCTGCTGCATCCCATACATATCTACAATAAGAATTATTTCCTTCAGGCACGTCGTGGCGATACTTTCAAGATGATAGGTAAGGAAATTGGCATCAGTGCAAAGAAGATTGCTAAATACAACGAGCGTAATGTGGACGACAAACTGACAGAGAATGAGGTGATCTGGCTGAAAAAGAAACAGAAGAGAGCCGACAAGGCATATCAGGGAAGACTGCATCGCGTGAAGGCTGGTGAGAGTATGTATACCATTGCGCAGTATTATGGCATCCAGTTGAAGAGCCTTTATAAGATGAACCACTTAGGTGCTGATTACCAACTTCGCATAGGTGATCAGTTAAGAGTGAGATAATACCTGCGTAACGGCAGCATGTAGGTATGGCGTTTTTTTCAGGTCAGTTCTTGCTGGCCTGAAGTTTTTTTATTCTGCGCAAAGCCTCGGGAGCCGTGGGATATAATTGCAAGGCTTTGTTGTAGTTGGCAATGGCAGCGTCGGTCATGTGCTCTTTTTCGCATTCCTTTCCCAACATGATGTATTCTACAGCCAGACGTTTCAGCATTTCATCCATGCGCTTGCGTTCGGCAATCAGCATATCCTTTTCCTGTCTGAGTAAGTTTATCGTGTTCAGTTTTCTGCGGATGAGACGCTTGGCAGCAGGTTTCTCTATGTCGTAACGGCTGTGAATGGCAACGAAAAACTGTTTGAGAAACTGGTCGAAGTCACCTGCATCAAAGGCCATGGCCGCATCGTGGTAAGCCTTGTCGGCCTTGCTTTCAGACAAAGCGGCGGCTATGACGTGGTCGTTGTTGTATTGTCGTGCAAACTGTTTTACTTCCGGTCTCACGAAAACATGCTCACGGCGGATGGGTTCGGTGAGCGACATTCCGTTGAGCGATGTGCAACGAGACAAGGCAACATAAGTCTGTCCACCGGCGAATATGCCTCCAGAGAAATCAATGACTACCTGGCGGAAGGTCAGTCCCTGACTTTTGTGAATGGTCATGGCCCATGCCAGACGTATGGGAAACTGGATGAACACCCCGATTTCCTCTTCTTCAATCTTCTGTTCCTTTTCATTAAAGGAGTATCTCACATTGCTCCAGTGCTCTTGTTCCACCTCATGCTCGTTCCCGTCTTCTGTGATGACGTAGATGACACCAAGTTCTTCGTCGATGGCTTCAACTATGCCGAGCGTTCCGTTCACCCATCTTCTGTCAATGTCATTCTTGATAAAAACAATCTGAGCACCGGGCTTTACGTACAGTTCCATCTGGGTCGGCAGGCTGCTCTCTGGGAATTCGCCCTTAATAATACCTTTGAAACAGGTGGGTTCTCCAGGAAGTTCCTGTAAATGCTTATCATTGATGTAGTCTACCTGGTCTCTGCGTGATGACAGCGTAATGGCCAACTGGTTGTTGTCTTCTTTCAGAGGTTTGCCTACGCGGGAATTCAGCATCTGCAAATCGGGTTGCGACACTTCGCTCATTCTGATGTGATCGAGAATGGACAGAAACAGCGGGTCTCTTTGCCTATATACCTTTTTCAGTTCTACGCAAACCAGTTGGAAATCGCGGAAAACATGGGCATCAAAGAAGAACGCATTCGAATAGAAGGGAGACAAGAACTGGCGGTCTTCTTCCTTGAAGACGGGTTCCAACTGATAGACATCTCCCACAAGCAGCAACTGCTTACCGCCAAACGGCTCGCGCATGTTACGGTTGTATATGCGCAGCACTTTGTCGATAAAGTCGAGAATGTCGGCTCTCACCATACTGATCTCGTCAATAATAATGAGTTCCAGTTCTTGCAGGATTTTTCTTTTCTCACCGTTATAACGCAACGTATCGCGGATATTGCGTGCATTAAATCGGGTGTCGTTGGGCAGGAGAGGGTGGAAGGGCAGTTTGAAGAAACTATGCAGTGTGCTTCCACCCACATTGATGGCTGCAATCCCGGTGGGAGCGAGTACCACGTGCTTCTTTTTCGTATGTTTGCAGATGTATCTTAGGAAAGTGGATTTACCCGTCCCTGCCTTTCCTGTAAGGAAAAGGGAGCGACGGGTATACTCAATAATCTGCAACGCTTGTTGTAATTCTTTATTGTCTAAGTCAATCTGCTCTATATCGTTCACGAATGTTACAGGTCTTCAAATTTAACGGGTTGCTCTTTCGGAACCTGAGCCGGCTGTTGTGTATTGTTTTGTGACGGATCCTGGTTTGCAGGATTGCCTTCTTGTTCCTCTGTGATAATTGGATTACCATCTTCGTCAAGCAGAATCTCATCATCCATTTCAATGGTGAGCGTGTCGGCATCTATGGTGTCTCTTATTTGTCCATAATAACTCGAGCAGTTATACAGGTCAGCCGTAATGTCTGCATCTGACGGTTTCTTGAAATGGCCGTGGTATTTCTTGAAGGCAGGATCATTCATGAGTGATTCAAGGAAGTATCCGCAAATGGGAAGTGCTGTCTTGCTGCCTTGTCCGAGTGCTCCTGTGCGGAAATGAATCGATCTGTATTCACCTCCAACCCATGCACCGCAAACCAGTTTCGGGCTTACACACATGAACCAGGCATCGGAATGGTTGTTGGATGTACCGGTCTTGCCACCGAAATCAGTATCCAAAGCACCTTTGTTTCCTACCCATGCCCACAGACTTTGTGAGGTTCCTCCCGGTTCACGCAGTCCGCCGAGGAGCATCTGTTGCATCAAGAAGGCACTCTTATATGGAATCACCTGCTTTACTTCTGTAGGTCCGATGTAGACTTCACGTCCGTCCCGGTCTAATATTTTGGTGACAAGCACGGGTTCCACGTGCTTTCCGTCATCGGCAATGCAGCAATATGCATTGGTCATTTCCAGCAGGTTGACATCGCTCGACCCAAGTGCAAGCGACGGTGCATCATCCAATTTGCTCTTAATGCCCATGTCGTAGGCTGTGGCAATGATGTTCTTGATGCCCATCTCCTGTCCTAAGCGCACGGCTACGGTATTTATGCTTTTTGCAAACGCGCTCTTCAGGGGGAGTGAATCACCCGAGAATCGCCCGTTGGCATTGGATGGTGTCCACATGACTGTCTTTTTCTTCTTTGAATCATATACTTCCATCGAGAAGTATTCATCACGACGCTTGTCACATGGTGTTAGACCTTGGTTCATGGCCTCGGTATAAACGAACAACTTGAATGTGGAACCCGGCTGTCGCATGGCGGTTACCTTGTCATATTTCCAAGAGTTGAAATCTATATCGCCAACCCATGCCTTGATGTGTCCGTTAGAAGGTTCCATGGCCACGAAACCGCAATGCATAAACCTGACCATATAACGTATGGAGTCGAGTGTAGACATCTCGCGCTCAATCGTTCCGTTCTCATAATCAAATAGTTTCACTTTGTGTGGTCTGTTCAATGCGGCCATCACGCTATCCTGATTGTTGCCGTATTTGGCCGAAAGCGTTTTATAAACAGGCAGGCGCTTGGCTATATCTTCGATGAAATTGGGTATCACGCGATGATTCTCATCCTGCCATGGCTCTTCTTTTCCCCAGTGATTGTTGAAGTTGTTCTGCACTATCTTCATCTGGCGGATGGCTGCATCTTCGGCATACTTCTGGATGCGCGTGTCTATCGTTGTATATATCTTTAGTCCGCTGCTATACAGGTCGTATCCATTCTCGGCACACCAGTCTTCAAGATAATCGGCAATGGCCTCCCGGAAATAGTTTGCCTTGCTGTCGTAATTGGTTTCTACGCTGTAATTGAGTTTTATGGGTATTTGTTTCAGTGAATCATATTCTAAATCTGTCAGATCAAGATGTCTGAACATGTTATCCAATACCACGTTACGGCGTTTGATACTATTCTCCGGGTGAGAAATTGGATTATAGTATGTGGTTGCCTTTAGCATGCCAACCAATACGGCAGCCTGTTCTGTCGTCATGTCTTTAGGAGTGGTATTGAAATATGTCTTGCATGCCGTTTTTATACCGAAAGCATTAGAACCGAAATCCACCGTGTTGGCATACATGGTGAGTATTTCTTCTTTGGAAAACACAGTTTCCAATTTCGTGGCTATAATCCACTCCTTTGTTTTTACAATCAGAATCTTCAGACCGGGGACTTTTCCGAGTAGACCGGTTGAGTATTGCGTTCTTACACGGAACATGTTTTTGGCCAACTGTTGCGTAATTGTGGATGCACCGCGCGCATCATGGTGGAGCAAAGCATCTTTTGCTGCACTGAACAATCCCACAGGATCTATGCCCCAATGCTTGTAGAAACGCTCATCTTCGGTGTCGATCAGCGCTTTCCAGAACATGGGGTTCACCTCCTCATATTTTACAGGTGTGCGGTTCTCGTTGAAATATTTGCCGATAAGCACGTTGTCGGCGCTGTATAATTCTGATGCCTGACTCGTCTGAGGATCTCTGATTCCGGAAAAATAACCTGGCGATTTTCCGAAGAGTCCTAAGAAATTAACATCTACCATGAACAGGTAAACGATGAAAAGAAATAAGAATGTGAGTATGCCCACACATAATTTGGTATACCATCGCCGATTGCTATATAGAGATTTATACCAAGGCCAGAACCTTTTTATTCTTTTCCAGCACCATGAAAACATTCTGGTGAGGAAGAACCCATTACTATTTTCAGACATCTTGCTTTGTTTTTTATAAACTTAATATCATGCAAATATAATAAAAAAACTCTTTCTTAAATCAAGTCGCTGATATATTTTATGATTTCTTTAGTATTCTCCCTGTCAAGGTCAAACCATTTGATGCTGTCGTCCCTTTTAAACCATGTGAGTTGTTTCCTGCAATACCTACGGGTGTTTCCTTTTATTCTTTCGATGGCCTCATCAAGACTCCATGTGCCATCGAAATAGTTGAACAGTTCTTTATAACCCACTGTGTTCAATGCGTTTAGATGCCTGTTTGGATACAAAATGCGTGCTTCTTCAAGCAAGCCGGCTTCAATCATGCTATCTACTCTCTGGTTGATTCTCTGATACAACACTTCACGGTTTCTGTTCAAACCAATTTTTATGATGTTGAAGTCTCTTTTTTTCTTTTCACCAGTGCGAAGACTTGTGAATGTTGTGCCTGTTGTATGGATGATCTCAAGGGCATGAATCACACGCCTGTAGTTATGCTTGTCAACGATATCGTAGTACTCCGGATCTAATTGTTGCAGTTCTTTGCACAGACTGTCAAGGCCTTCTTCGGCGAACCGTCGCTTCATTTCGTTTCTTAAGTCATCTTTCACAGTCGGAAGATCTCCCATTCCGTAGCAAACAGCATCTATGTACATCATGCTTCCGCCCGCCATCAAAGCCAGATCGGATTCAAGAAACAGTTTGTTGAGCAGCCGCATGACATCCTCTTCATACATGGAAGCATTATAGTATTCATTCATGTCGAGCATTTCGACCATATAATGCTTCACGCGTTGCTGCTGTTCGCTGGTGGGGGCAGCAGTACCGATTGGCATGCCGCGATATATCTGCCGCGAATCGGCATTGATGATAGGTATATGAAAATACTCGGCCACACTGAGACTTAATTCTGTCTTGCCAATACCAGTGGGACCGAGTATAACAACAAGATTCTTCATTTATCGGATGATGCCTCGCTTGCTGCTTTGGACAAAATTGATAATGTAGTTGATTTCTGGAGTCAGCGGAAGGTTTTTCTTGATTTCTTCGATACCTTCTGCCAATATGCCTTTCGAATACAACAGCCTGTATGCATTATGAATCTGATCGATGGTTTCATTACTGAAACCGCGACGGCGCAGACCGATAATATTCACTCCTGCATAGCGGATGGGCTCTTTTCCGGCAATAATATATGGAGGAATGTCCTGGCTGGTGCGGCTTCCTCCCTGTATCATAACATAGCCACCGATACGGATGAACTGATGGAAAAGCACTGTGGCAGAAATGATGGCATTGTCATCTACTACTACTTCTCCTGCGAATTTCGTGGAATTGCCAATAATGCAGCCGCTGCCTATCACGCAGTCGTGGGCAATATGCATGTTTTCCATTAACAGATTATTGTTGCCTACGATGGTTGTTCCCTTCGAGGCAGTACCTCTTGATATGGTAACATTCTCGCGGATGCTGTTGTTGTCACCAATTTCGCAGATCGTGTCTTCGCCTTTGAACTTCAAATCCTGTGGCTTTGTACTGATGCTTGCACCCGGCATGAACTCGTTGTTGTTGCCGATGCGGGCTCCATAGTTAATGGTGACGCTATTTTGCATGACATTATTGTCACCGATAACGGTGTTCTTGTCAATGTAGCAGAACGGTCCAATGATATTATTGTCACCGAGTTGTGCCTCGGGATGCACAAATGCTAAAGGGCTGATAGTGTTCATTTATTTGTTTTTAACGATTTGGGCAGTAAAAGATGCTTCTGAAACGATAGTGTCACCAACGAAAGTATAGCCTTTCATGGATGATACTCCGTGGCGTAGAGGTGCAAGAAGTTCAACCTTGAAGATAAGTGTATCTCCAGGAACTACCTTTTGACGGAACTTCACGTCTGTGATTTTCATGAAATATGTACTCCATCGCTCTGGTTCCTCAACCGTGTTGAGTACCAAGAGTCCACCACACTGTGCCATTGCTTCTATCTGGAGCACACCTGGCATGACGGGTTCTTGCGGGAAGTGACCCTGGAAGAAGGGCTCGTTGCTCGTTACATTCTTCACACCGACAATGCTGTTTGGTCCAATAGAGATAACTTTGTCAACCAACTGGAATGGGTAGCGGTGGGGGAGAAGTTCGCGAATGCGATTCACGTCCATCACTGGCGGCTCGTTAGGATCGTAGAACGGAACCTGCACCTCATGTTTGCGAATCTCCTTCCTCATGAGTCTTGCAAACTTATTGTTCACCGTATGTCCCGGTCTTGTGGCAATGATGCGTCCCTTGATGGGCTTTCCGATAAGTGCCATGTCTCCAATGATGTCAAGCAACTTGTGCCTTGTACACTCATTCTCCCACATAAGGGGCTTGTTCTGTATGTATCCAATCTTGGTTGCATCCATGTGTGGAACATTTAGCACATCAGCAAGATGGTCGAGTTGTTCTTGAGTCACCTCGCGTTCATAGATGACAATGGCATTGTCAAGATCGCCTCCCTTGATTAAATTGGCATCAAGCAGTGGCACAATGTCACGCACGAAAACGAAAGTTCGAGCAGGAGCAATGGTCTCTGCAAAATCATCAATTTTATCGAGTGTTGCAAACTGGCTGTTGATGAATTTTGATTCGAATGAGCACATGGCCGTAATTGAGAAGTCCTCATCTGGAAGAATCGTTATACAAGAACCTGTCTCCTCGTCGATGATTTCGTGCTTGTGGCGGATTACATAATAATCCTTCGGAGCATTCTGCTCACACACGCCAATCTCAAGAATCTTTTTTACATACATGGCGGCTGAACCGTCAAGGATTGGGAATTCTGGGCCGTTCACTTGAATCAGGCAATTGTCGATTCCCAAAGCATACAGTGCCGCCATACCATGCTCAACGGTAGAAACGCGGAAATCGCCTTTTCCTAAAACCGTTCCGCGCCGTGTGTCAACGACATTCTCTGCTATCGCATCGATAATAGGCTCTCCGTCTAAATCAATGCGTTGTATTTTATATCCAGTGTTTTCTGGTGCAGGATTAAATGTCACAGTGAGATTCAAACCTGTATGCAAGCCTTTTCCAAACAATGAAAAGCTGCCTTTGAGCGTTTTTTGCTTTAACATATCTGATTAATTGTATTTGTTCTGATTATTGTTGTTGGTGCTTTAGTTCATCAACTTGCTTCTGCAAATCGTTGAGTTGTTTGTAAATATCGGGGAGTTTCTTAAATAGCACCGATGACTTGAAGAATTGTTTCGCATCCATGGCAGGAGATCCTATAACGGTTTCATTGCCTTTCAGACTACTGTTCACACCGCATTGTGCGCCTACAAATGTTTTGTCGCCTACTTTGATGTGTCCTGCAAAACCTGCCTGTCCACCAAACATGCACCAAGAACCAACTTTTGTGCTGCCGGCAATGCCCACTTGTGCTGACATAACGGTGTTTTCGCCTACTTCTACATTGTGTGCTATTTGAACGAGATTATCCAGTTTCACGCCTTTATGTACAATCGTGCTGCCCATCGTTGAGCGATCCACGCAGGTGTTTGCTCCAATCTCCACATCGTCTTCTATGACAACAATGCCAATCTGTGGGATCTTGTCATAGCCATCTGCATTCGGTGCAAAACCGAATCCATCTGCACCAATCACTGTTCCTGAGTGAATGGTTACACGATTGCCAAGTCGACAATCATGGTATATCGATACATTCGGATATAACAGGCAGTCATCGCCAATCTTTGCACCATCTTCAACAACGGTGTGGGGATATATCTGAGTGTGATTTCCTATTTCCACGTTGTCACCAATGAAAGCAAAAGCCCCGATATAGCAGTCTTCACCGATTTTTGCAGACGGAGAAACAAAGGCAAGAGAGTCGATACCTTTTTTCTTTGGCTTCATGCTCTCATATAACTGCAGCAGTTTAGCCACGCTCTCATAAGCGTTCTTCACTCGAATGAGTGTGGGCTTGACGCTTTTTTCCAGCACCACGTCTTCATTGATAAGCACAACGCTTGATTTTGTTTCGTAAATATAGTGGAGATATTTGGGATTGGAGAGAAACGAAATGGCTCCAGCCTTTCCCTCTTCTATTTTAGCAAAAGTATTGACAATTGCATTCTCATCGCCTTCAACTCTTCCCTGAATGAAGTCGGCAATTTGTTTTGCTGTAATTTCCATATTATATCAATTTGTTTTGCAAAGTTACGGAAAAAAAATCAGAATCGATGATAACACAGGTAATATTTGCGTATTTTTTTAGATAATAGGTTAATATTTAATATATCTGAAGATTCTGCAATATCTTTTATCGTACCATCTTTATATAAAATGGAGATGCGGTCGTCATTCACATCATACATGTCTTTCTGAATAGTATTGACACTCATCATGTAATGAGCATCCTCTTGTGGAATGCCCAGGGCATTGGCTATTGAAGACGCAATAGTGTTTATCTTTTCATCATCGAATGGCGCATCGTTCACCTCTACACGGAATATGTGACGGTGAATAATGGATTGTGCTAATGTGGAGAGTATTTTGTCTTCATGCTCCATCCATATTTTCACAGAACACCAGATGTCGTTGTCGTCGAGCAATTCGTAATATTTAAGTGCTTCTGGATGCTCATTAAAGAAAGTCTGGTCAACATCGTTCTCCAGGAAAAAGCGTAATGCGGGTGTGGCGAACAGCCTAACACCGTTTTGTGAAAGATATTTTGCACGGAGCAGGATATTAACCAGCATTTTCTCGAAAGCAACCACGGTCTTGTGGAGATACACTTGCCAGTACATTAACCTGCGGGATGTGAGATAGTTCTCTATGCTATAGATGCCTTTGGAGTTCACAACCAACTTGTCGTCTACCACGTCAAGCATTTTGATAATACGTGCGCTGCCGATATTACCTTCATGAACGCCGGTAAAGAAGGAGTCTCTGCGTAGATAATCCAATCGGTCCATGTCTAATTGACTACTGATGAGTTGGTGCAGAAACCTTTTGTTGTATTCGTCCTTGAATATCATCAGTGCCAGATTCAAGGCCCCGTTCAGTTCCCGGTTGATCTGTTCCATCATTAACAACGATATCTCTTCGTGAGAAATGCCGTGGATCAATGTGTTTTCCAGCACATGAGAGAATGGACCATGTCCTATGTCGTGCATCAGGATGGCGGCTTCAACGGCCTCGGCTTCACTATCAAAGATGAAGATTCCTTTTTGTGAAAGCGAGGTGATTGCTTCGCTCATCAGGTGCAGGGAACCTATGGAATGCTGGAAACGGGTATGCTGGGCAGCGGGATAAACAACAGATGCCATACCCAATTGTTTGATGTGGGTAAGTCGCTGCATCAGTGGGTGTTGAACTATCTGCAATAGAAGACCATGCGGGATTTTTATAAACCCGAAAACCGGATCATTGATTATTTTACTATCGTTCATATACCTATTTATAAGCGTTATCCAAAATCATTGTTGTTTCAAACATCCTTGGTGTACATTTTGCATGGCTACCCATGGTTGTTATACCTCCATAATATCTCGTTATATCAAGACATCTTGTTTTGATTTGCAAAACAAGATGTCTTTTTATATACTATACCAATCGGCAATTAGATACCAAAACTATCCAGTTGCTTTGACATTTCCTGCTGCAATTCTCGCGCCTTGTTTCCTGCTATCTCAGCGAAATGATCGTCATTACATGCATAGATGATGCCACGTGATGAATTAACAAGCAGTCCGCAGTCTTTGTTCATGCCGTATTTGCATACTTCTTCCAGACTGCCGCCCTGTGCACCGATACCGGGCACCAGTAGGAAATGATCGGGAGCAACGCGGCGTATATCTTCGAACAATTTGCCTTGCGTGGCTCCAACCACATACATCATGTTGTCGGGAGTTCCCCATTGCTGGCTTCTGAGAATGACCTTCTCAAACAGGCGCTCACCATTTTTATCCTCGATAAACTGAAAATCGGCAGACCCTTTGTTACTGGTCAGAGCCAGCAGGATGACCCATTTGCCTTCATATTCGAGAAACGGTTTCACGCTGTCTTCACCCATATAAGGTGCAACGGTGAGTGAATGTACGTCATATTCATCGAAAAAAGTCCGGGCATACATAGCAGATGTGTTTCCGATGTCACCACGTTTTGCGTCAGCAATGATGAAGTGGTGCGGGTGTTGCTCCTTTAGGTAGTTAACGGTCTTTATGAATGCCTTGATGCCTTTTATGCCATAAGCCTCGTAAAAAGCCATGTTGGGCTTATATGCCACACAATACGGAGCCGTGGCATCGATGATAGCCTTGTTGAACTCGAAGATGGGATCATAGAGATCAAACACACACTGAGGCATTTTCTTGGGGTCTGTGTCAAGACCTACACATAAGAAACTCCTTTTTTGCTTAATCTGTTCTATTAATTCTTGTCTTGTCATGGTTCCTGGTCTTAAGTAAATAATGATAATCTTATAATTCTGATTCTTTCAGTCTTTCTGCATTTTCGGCAACGGTCAGAGCATCAATCATGTCTTGAATGTTTCCACCGAGAAAACCGTTGAGATCATGGGTGGTATATCCAATACGGTGATCTGTTACGCGTCCTTGCGGGAAATTGTAGGTGCGTATTTTGGCCGAGCGGTCTCCAGTGCTTACCAGAGTCTTGCGTCTCGAAGCAATGTCATCCACGTATTTCTGGTGCTCTTTGTCGTATATGAAGGTGTAAAGGCGTGACAATGCGCGTTCCTTGTTCTTGGGCTGGTCACGCGTTTCGGTACATTCTATTAGAATCTCTTCCGTCTCACCAGTGTTGGGATTCTTCCACATATAGCGTAAACGTACACCCGATTCAACCTTGTTAACGTTCTGGCCGCCGGCTCCGCTGGAGCGGAAGGTGTCCCATTTGATTTCTCCTTCGTTGATATGCACCTCGAATTTGTCAGCCTCGGGCAATACGGCAACAGTTGCAGCAGAGGTATGCATTCGACCTTGAGTCTCGGTTGCAGGAACACGTTGTACTCGATGCACACCGCTTTCATATTTCAGTGTCCCATAAACATCTGTACCGCTGACAGCAAAATCTATCTCTTTGTATCCGCCGACGGCTCCCTCGCTTACACTGGTTATAGACAAAGTCCAACCTTTGGAGTCGCAGAACTTCTTGTACATCTGGAATAAATCACCGGCAAACAAGGCCGCCTCATCACCACCTGTTCCGGCTCGGATTTCCATTTGCACGTTTTTAGCGTCCTCCGGGTCTTTCGGAACCAGTGCCAATTTGATTTCTTCTTCCAGTTTTGGCTGAAGGTCTTCATTAAGAGCCAGTTCCTCGCGAGCCATTTCCTTCATTTCCGGATCTTCTTCATTGGCAATAATATCTTTTGCTTCGCGAATGCTGTTCAGGCATGCGATGTATCGCTTACGAGCGTCCATCACATCGCCCAGATCCTTATACTCTTTCGTCAGTTTCACAAAACGTTGCTGGTCGGCAATTACGCTCGGGTCGGTAATCAGCGTTGTCACCTCTTCGTAGCGTGCCTCCAGTCCGTCAAGTTTTTGCAGTATACTGTTGTTTTCTATCATATCAGTTTTTTATTCATTTCATGTAATGATGCGTGAAGTGCATGTACATGATGGCGATATTAGTAATTGAATTCGCCATACTCACTCAGTATGGTCAGCGACCGTTCACCTTCTTCAATGTGTCCGATTACCTGTGCGTCAATATTGAACGACTTCGATATGGCTATAATCTGCTCTGCCAATTCTGGGCGTACATATATTTCCATGCGGTGACCCATGTTGAAAACCTGATACATTTCCTTCCAATCTGTTCCTGAGCATTCGTGAATAGCACGGAAAAGTGGTGGAACGGGGAACATGTTGTCTTTCACCACTCTGCAGTTGCCATTAACAAAATGAAGCACTTTTGTCTGTGCACCACCAGTGCAATGTACCATGCCGTGTATCTCTGCCCGATATTCATCAAGTATTTTCTTGATGACAGGAGCATAGGTGCGAGTGGGGGAGAGTACCAATTGGCCAGCGTTCAAGGGTGTGCCTTCTATTTCATCAGTCACATGGTATTTCCCGCTGTATATTAAATCTTGTGGTACTTGATGGTCGAAACTCTCAGGATATTTTTTGGCGAGATAGTTGGCAAACATGTCATGTCGTGCAGATGTCAGGCCATTGCTACCCATTCCGCCGTTATACCTTTTTTCATAAGAGGCCGTTCCCGTAGAACTCAATCCCACGATAACATCTCCAGGACGTATGTTGGCATTGTTTATAACATCGCTGCGCTTCATTCTGCACGTAACCGTGCTGTCTACGATGATGGTGCGAACCAAATCGCCAACGTCTGCTGTTTCACCTCCAGTAGGGTAGATGCCAATACCCATGTCACGCAGTTCTGCTAATAACTCATCCGTACCAGCGATGATGGCAGAAATCACTTCACCGGGAACAAGCATTTTGTTGCGCCCGATTGTGCTGCTTACCAGTATGTTGTCAACTGCTCCCACACACAGCAAATCATCCGTATTCATAACAATAGCATCCTGTGCGATGCCTTTCCATACAGACAAATCTCCAGTTTCCTTCCAATAAATGTAGGCAAGGCTGGATTTTGTTCCAGCCCCGTCTGCATGCATGATATTACAATACTCCGGATCTCCACCGAGGATATCTGGTATTATTTTACAGAAAGCCTGCGGAAAGATACCTTTATCGATGTTCTTGATGGCGTTGTGCACATCCTCTTTTGCAGCACTGACGCCACGCATCATATATCGATTGTTCATCAGTTTCTATGTGAATGATACCAGATTAATTAGTCAAATGATACTTTGGGTGCACTCTGAGCGCCGGCCTCGGCCTCAAACTTGTTCATTTTGTCGAATCCAAACATACCTGCAAACAGGTTCTTGGGGAAAGAACGTATGCTTGTGTTATACGTTTGCACCACTTGGTTATACTTGTTGCGTGCCTCATTGATGCGGTTCTCTGTTCCTTCCAGTTGCACTTGAAGGTCTTTGAAGTTCTCATTGGCTTTCAACTCTGGGTAATTCTCCTGAACAGCAATTAACTTTCCTAATGCAGAACCTAATTCGCCCTGTGCTTTCTGGAACTCCTGAAGTTTCTCCGGAGTAAGATTCGTTGGGTCAAGCGTGATTTGAGTTGCTTTTGCGCGCGCCTCTACTACACCTTTAAAAGTCTCTTCCTCATGTTTTGCATAACCCTTAACTGTTTCAACAAGATTGGGAATTAAATCTGCACGACGCTGATAAGCAGACTGCACATTTGCCAATGCTGTTGTTGCAGATTCTTGATCACTAACCATTCCATTGTATGCGCTGATACCATACAATACTGCTATCGCAACAATCGCGATAATTGCAATACTACCTTTTTTCATAATCTTTTTATTTTTTAATTAGTACTTATTATAATTATTACCATCCGCCACCAGCGCCGCCGCCACCGAAACTACCGCCTCCGTAGCCGCCACCAAAGGAACCTCCTCCGAATCCGCCACCGAATCCTCCGCCCCAAGTGCCAGATCCTCCACCCATGCGAGAGCGTCCATAGCCCGTATAGCCAGTGCCCGACATGGCTGCCAATACCAACCAGCCATATTTCTTGTTTAAGATGGAATATATGAAAAGAATCAGGAAGATGATGGCAAGGCTGATTGTAAACGGATCGGCCGTAGCCTCTGACTCATATTTCGGTACAAGATCTTCTGCCGACGGTTCTTCAAGCCTACGCTTTTCAACTGCTAATGCGTAAGTGGCTTTTACCAATGACTTTAGCGCTTCGTCGGGATTCTCTACTTTAAGGAAAGGTGTGAGATAATTTCTTGCCAGTCTGCTGCAGTCAGCATCTGTGAGATGTTTCTCCAATCCACGGCCTGGCGCAATGAAATACTTTCGGTCTTGGTATGCAACAACGATTACAAGACCCTTATCCGTTTCTTTCTTTCCTACACCATATTTATTTCCCACATCCTGAGCCATACGGAATGCATCCTGATTCTCGATATGGTTTACAACGATAACTGCCGACTCAATTCCCACTTCATCATCCATTATTTTCAATATCGTATTCAATGAGTCAACAGTCTGCTGGCTGAGCACCGTGTCGGGGTTAGATACGTACAGTCGTCCGTCGGTGATATGTGGCATGGGTATGTTGTCGGCATTCCAAATTGTTACATTTGTTGCTTCTTCCTCAGACTCTGTTACCATGCTATACTCGCATGATACAACCGTGCATAGAAGAAGAGCCCAGAACAAAACTCCCAGATATTTTTTTTCAAACAAGAATGAAGGCTTCTTCTTTTCGGAAGACTCTGTTTTCCTTGCACTATTTTTATTGGATGCTTCATGTCGCTTGTCCTCAATTTGCTTTGCCTGCATTTCAAGAGCATACA
Organism: Prevotella sp. UBA4268; assembly: GCA_002395135.1. Classification (GTDB taxonomy): domain Bacteria; phylum Bacteroidota; class Bacteroidia; order Bacteroidales; family Bacteroidaceae; genus Prevotella. The sequence goes on from DGWC01000013.1 coordinate 39,523, forward strand.
TGTTGTCTTGCTCCGACAAAGACGGCTTTTGCATTTTGTGAGCATATACATACCATCCGGCAAACACAACGGCTGTAAGACCATACAATATACCGAGCAGCCCACCGAATCCAATGCTTCCATTGGTGGACTCAAAGACTATTGACGGAAGAAAAAATACGAGGATGAGCACTCCTAACGTCAATATATAGAGAAGACAGCCGTTATTCTTCATGTTAAATATGAAATAAGTTACTCCTTTCCATTCCAGAACTCCCAACTGGAGAACGCTTGTAAGAGCAGCATTTCCAGTCCGTTTTTCACCGTAGCGCCTTGTTTTCTTCCCTTGTACATGAACAAAGTCTCGTCGGGATTATAGATCAAGTCATACAGAATCGTATGGTCATCCATCGCCTCGTATGGAAGATTCGGACATTCATCTGAATGAGGGAACATGCCACATGGGGTGCAATTCACGATTACATTATATTCTTTGACAATCTCTGGGGTAATCCGTTCATATTGGATGGTGCCCGGTCGTTCATATCTGCTAACGAAAACGGTTTCCAGTCCTAATGACTTGAGTCCATAGTCAATGGCTTTCGAGGCACCGCCAGTGCCAAGGATGAGGGCCTTTTTGTGGAAGCGTTCCAAAAGAGGTTCTATGCTCTTGGTAAACCCGATCACATCGCTGTTAAATCCTTTCAGGCGGATATCGTTACCCTTATGCTCCACTTTGACGACATTAACAGCACCAATAGCACGGGCTTCAGGACTAATGGTATCAAGATAACTCATCACTCGCTGCTTGTATGGAATGGTAACGTTGAGTCCTTTCAGTTCCGGATTTGATGCAAGAACCTCAAGCAATGCCTCAATCGTGGGTATCTCGAAATTGATGTATTCAGCATCAATTCCTTCGTTCTCAAACTTCTCATTGAAGAAACTAATAGAGAATGAATGTCCTAATGGATAACCAATCAAACCGTATTTGTCCATTTCAGTCTATTTATTTTGTTGCTAAGTACATGGTGCAGATGCCAAATGTGAGACGCTTGAAACGTGCATCACGAAATCCGGCCTTCTTGAGAATCTCAACCATCTCTTCACCTTGCGGAAAAGCCTCAATGGTATTGATCAAGTATTTATATGCGTGTTTGTCTTTAGAAATCATCTTGCCATACAGGGGCAGGAGAGTGTGGCTGTATATCCAAAAGAGTTGTTTCATTGGGAACGAAACGGGCTGTGACAGTTCCACAACGCTTAGGTGTCCGCCAGGTTTCAGCACCCTGCACATCTCACTGAGCCCCTTGTCCAGGTCCTGGAAATTACGTATGCCAAATGCTGCTGTCACCGCATCAAAAATGTTATCGCAGAAACTCAACGAAAGGCAGTCTTCTTTTTTGAACGAAATAATGCTTTGCAAATGTTCCTGTTCTACTTTCTGACGCCCTATTTTCATCATGCCTTCGGAGATGTCCACACCCAGGAGACTTTCTGGATTCAGCATCTTGGCTGCCAAAATGGCGAAATCGCCTGTGCCGGTTGCTATGTCAAGCACTTTTTGGGGAGCAAAGGGCAGAATCTGCCTGATGGCTTTTCGTCGCCAAGCCTTGTCTATATCCATAGACAAACGGTGATTCAAAGAGTCATAGGTAGGAGCAATATGATCGAACATTTGCTCCACCTGTTTCCCTTTTTCTTCACCATATATATTATAAGGTGTGATTTTTTCCTGCTGATACATTAGAAAACCCTTAGTTCCTACTTTAGTGATGCGAGATAAGATGACACATTTTTCTCTATGCGGTTGGCGATGTCACCTTCGTCAACGACTTTGTTGAATTTTTCGCCTACGATATGCTCGTAGAGTTCAATATATCTGTCGCTCACGCTCTCTGCATATTCGTCAGTAATTTCTGGCATTACCTGTCCCGGTTCGTTCATGAAATTGTGTTCGATGAGCCATTGGCGCACAAATTCTTTTGACAACTGGCGCTGTGGTTCACCGTTCTTGAACTTCTCTTCATATCCGTCTGCATAGAAATAACGGCTTGAATCGGGCGTGTGAATCTCGTCGATGAGGTATACCTTACCATCGCGCTTGCCAAATTCATACTTTGTGTCAACGAGAATCAAGCCCTGTTTTGCTGCAATTTCCTGACCGCGGGCAAAGATCTGACGTGTGTATTTCTCCATGATTTCATAGTCTTCTTTGCTCACAATGCCTTGGGCAATGATTTCTTCCTTAGAGATGTTCATGTCATGTCCCTCGTCGGCCTTGGTCGTTGGCGTAATAATTGGCTCTGGGAATCGCTCATTCTCACGCATGCCGTCTGGCAATTTAACACCGCACAGTTCGCGACAGCCTTTCTGATACTCGCGCCAGGCCGAACCGGTAAGTATGGAACGGATGATCATTTCAACCCGGAAACCTTCACATTTCAGTCCAATGGTAACCATGGGATCAGGCGTTGCAAGTTTCCAGTTCGGGCAAATATCCGTCGTTTTGTCGAGAAATTTTGCTGCAATTTGATTGAGCACCTGCCCTTTGAATGGAATTCCTTTAGGCAGCACGACATCGAAAGCCGAGATGCGGTCAGTGGCAACCATTACCAACAAATCGTCATTGATGTTGTAAACGTCACGTACTTTGCCATGATAAACGCTTTTCTGACCTTCGAAATTAAAATCTGTTCTTGTTAATGCCTTCATATTGTGATTGTTTTTAATTATATACGAAATATTCTATTCTTGTCAAGAAACTGTCTTTTTGTTGTTCCTGTCATACTCTTCGTATGCATTGACAATGCGTGTCACTAATTTGTGCCTCACAATGTCTTTCTTGTTCAACTCTACAAACGAGATGCCCTCAATGCCTTTCAGTATTTGCATGGCTTCGCGCAGACCGCTCTTGGTCTCCCGTGGCAGGTCCACTTGTGTCATGTCGCCCGTGACAATCATCTTTGTATTCCATCCCATGCGAGTCAGGAACATGCGTATTTGTGCGGATGTGGTGTTTTGAGCCTCGTCGAGAATCACCACGGCATCGCTCAGTGTACGGCCTCTCATAAATGCAAGAGGGGCTATTTGTATGACGTGCTTTTCCATCATGTCCTGCAGTTTTACCGCTGGTATCATGTCCTCTAATGCATCGTAGAGCGGCTGCAGGTAGGGGTCTATCTTGTCTTTCATATCGCCAGGAAGGAATCCCAACTTCTCGCCGGCCTCAACAGCGGGCCTGCTAAGGATGATTTTCTTGGCTTGCTTTTCTTTCAAAGCCTTCACGGCGAGTGCAATGCTTAGATATGTCTTGCCCGTACCGGCAGGTCCTACAGCGAAAATCATATCATCTTTCTCAAAGCAATCTATCAGTTTCTGCTGATTCTCGCTTCTGCTTTTGATAGGACGCCCGGAAACACTGTATACCACAACACCCTTCACTGCATCATCTTTCGTCTTTTCACCGTTCATGATATCAAGGATGTCCTCGTCATTGATGCGGTTATATTTTACTATATGCTGCCGCATCATTTCCACTTGCTTGCAAAAGACATTCATCTGCTCCTCATCTCCAAGCACGCGAAGTACATTGTCTCTTGCCACAATGCGTAATTTAGGGAAGAGGGCTTTGATCATCTGCAAATGAGAATTGCCGACTCCATAGAATACCACAGGGTCTATATCTTCTAAAACAACATGCTTTTCTGTCACTTAATCCTAAATTTTTCTGCAAAATTACAAAATCATTTCGATATTCGTGTATTTTTTAATACCTTTGTGCCATAAAAAACGAAAAATTGAGATGAAAATAACCAAGAATCAATATTTAGCAGCATTCAGTATGATTGTATTACTGCTTGCAATAACACGCATTGTCTTTCCGATGATTGCTGATGGCAATCGCGACGCTGAAGAGAATGTAGTGTCGCAGCAGCAGCCCGAGCAAGAAGTAGTAAATGCTGTTCCAGAAAAAGTTGAGGATGTCGTTAAGGTGGAGGACAGCAGCCATAGCAGGTTCTTTAACAATGACGGAACACCTGTCAAACATCGCATTTTCAGTGTTCCTCGCTATACTGATGCCTTTCCCGATAGCCAGCAAGTGCAGATTGTGGCTGCCTGCAAATGGGGCGTTTCGCCGGTAAAAGACAGGCAAGATGCCGAATCCAGGAAAAAAGAGTTGGTGTATATGGCCGTCAGTCCTTACTATCATGTTGACAAAATGTACCGAAGCATTCCCTATCTGGTGCCACGTGCTGCAGTCTTGCTGAGTGATATGGGCAGGGCTTTTTATGACAGTTTGCAGTTGAAGGGCATTCCTATTCATCAGTTCATTGTAACCAGCGTGCTCAGAACGCAGGACGATGTTGTGAAACTGCGCAATTACAATGGCAATGCCACAGAGAACTCATGCCACCTGTATGGAACCACTTTTGACATCTGCTACAACAGATATAAAACCGTGGAACCTCCTCAGGAAAAACGGCGCGCCGTAAGAAATGATTCGTTGAAATTCGTGCTTTCGGAGGTTCTCAACGATATGCGAAAGAGCCAGAGATGCTATGTGAAGTATGAGGTGAAGCAAGGATGTTTCCACATAACGGTGAGGTGACATAAAACCAAATATTGAGCGAACCGCCTGTTTTGTTTGTTAATGATAATGACTTGAAGTATGAAACTAATCAATTGGGGATTTATAGGATGTGGTGATGTCACAGAGAAGAAATCGGGACCTGCCTTCAATGAGGTTCCGGGTTCAAAAATCATTGCTGTGATGAGTCGTACCGAGAACCGTGCACGCTCGTATGCAGAGCGTCATCATGTGCCGAAATGGTATACGGATGCACAAAAACTGATTGACGACCCTGACGTGAATGCTGTTTACGTGGCAACACCACCGAACAGTCATGCAACGTTTGCGATTATGGCCATGAGGGCTGGCAAACCGGTATATGTGGAGAAACCCTTGGCGGCATGCTATGATGACTGTATCAGGGTGAACCGAGTGAGCCAGGAGACTGGTATTCCTTGTTATGTGGCATATTATCGTCGCTATCTGCCATATTTCCAAAGAGTAAAGGAAATAGTAAGCAGCGGAGTGATAGGAAAGGTGGTGAATGTACAGATCAGGATGTCTGTTCCACCGCGCACCCCAGACTGCTATACGCGCGAAAACCTGCCCTGGCGGTTGCAGCCGCAAATTGCAGGCGGCGGCTATTTCTATGATCTCGCTCCACATCAACTGGATTTGCTGCAGGATATGTTTGGTGTTATCACCGAAGCCAGCGGTATTTGCGCGAATGTGGGAGGACTTTATGAGGCAGAAGACAGCGTAAGCGCATGTTTCCGGTTTGAAAACGGTTTGCCGGGCAGTGGGTCATGGTGCTTTGTCGGTCATGAGACGGCGCAGGAGGATTGCATAGAACTGATCGGAGAATGCGGTATCCTAAGTTTTTCCGTGTTCAGTTTTGGGCCAATCGTGCTTGTGACCAGCGAAGGCGAACAGAAGATACACGTGGAGAATCCTGCATACGTGCAACTTCCAATTATCAGGTGTGTGACCGAATCTCTGCAAGGAACGGGAGTCTGCACGTCGACCAGCGTAAGCGCAACGCCTGTGAACTGGGTGCTGGATAGAATTCTTGGAAAGATCTAAAATACAGATGAGAAGATAATCTGGATGTATTCAATAAAGTGAGAACGATGATTGCTGCGAGGTGGTTGTTAACGATATGGGCGGTGCTGATGCCATTGATAGCGATGGCACATGATGACCCGAAGGGCGATGATGTGCCGCCAGCAGATACCATCAGCAGCAATCCTCTTTCATCCCATCACAGTAAGAAAGACGTATTCCACCGCATTGGTGATTTCTTCACCAAGTATTTCCGTGATTTTAACGAGACCGATACAAACTATATTGAGGCTCAGCACTACAACTATGCGCTGATGTTGCAGAACACAAACACTTACGAGATGTACAGTATCGGTAGCAAGGATGGACAGACCATTTCTTTCGCACCGAAGCCAACCTATCGCGTGGGACCGTTTTTCGGCTGGAGATGGATCTTCCTGGGGTACACATTCGACGTGAGCCATATATCAAACGACCACAACAAAAAAGAGTTTGACGTGAGCCTGTATAGTAACTTGATGGGCATTGACTTGTATTACCGCAAAACAGGTACTGATTACAAGATACGCTCTTTCAGACCTAACGGCTCTTCGCGTGAAATCACAAACCTTAATATACCATTTTCCGGGCTGAATGTAGGCATTGTCGGTGCAGACTTATACTATATCTTTAACCACAAGAGGTTCTCCTATCCGGCCGCATTCAGTCAGAGTACCGTACAACGCAGAAGTTGCGGAACGACATTGGCGGGATTTGGATATACACGCCATAGCATCAATCTTGACGGCAATCTGTTGGAACGTACTCTTGACGAAAGTCTGAACCAATATACTACGGCAAGGCTCGACAGCGGTTTGTTGTTCGATAATGTTAAATACTCCAACATGTCAGTTTCCGGAGGATATGCCTACAACTGGGTGTTTGCCAAGAACTGGCTGTTGAGTACAAGTCTGTCTCTTGCTTTGGGCTATAAGCACGTTACGGGTGCTTTGCGCAAGGACGAGGTGACGATATTGCGCGATTTCTCGTTTGAGAATGTCAAGTTAGACGGCACCTTGCGCGTAGGTGCCGTTTGGAACAATACCAAATGGTTTGCCGGAATGAGTGCCATCCTGCACAGTTATAATTACAAGACCACTCAGTTCTATACGAACAACATCTTTGGTAGTCTTAACTTTTATGTGGGATTCAATTTCGCAAGAAAAAGGCGGCACTGATATGTTTTAGGTGGCGGAACTTGTTTTTGAAAATAGAGATTAAAAAGAATGTGAAGATATGAAAACGCTTATGGTATCCTTGCTGTTGATGCTGGCCGTTTCGGCATCGTCACAGACCGTTGAATATGAACGAGAAGACAGCATCAGAGTAATGGCTTTGTTGAACGATGCATACAGTGTCAATGCCGGAGAGGGCAGAGGAATAGGGGACTGGGTCGTGCATTTCGGCCGTGCCATTAAAGGCATGGGGGTGCCTTATGTAGGACATACGTTGGAGCCATTCGACAAAGAGCGGCTGATTGTAAACCTGAGACAGATGGATTGCACCACGTTTACAGAAAACGCCGTTACGCTTTCATTGTGTATGAAGAACGGGCTGAAATCGTTTGAGGCATTCTGTCATATCCTTCAGAAAATAAGATACCAAAACGGCGATGTTCCTTGCTATACGCGTCGTCTTCACTATTTCACCTCATGGATTCTCGACAACACCGAGATGGGGTTCTGCCATGAAATACAGTCTCCTAATCCGCCATTCACCGGATTGCAGACCATCATGGTTGACTATATGTCGAAAAATCCGTCAAAATACCGTATGTTGACCGTGAATCCAGAAGACATTCCGGCTATCCGCCTGATGGAAAACGATATTTGCGGGAAGCAGTTCCGCTATATTCCCAAGCAGGAAATCAAGAACACAACGTCGCTCAGACAGGCTGTTCACAATGGTGACATTCTTGCGATTATCACCAATATCAAAGGACTTGATACCCAGCACATTGGTATTGCCGTATGGCATGACGACGGATTGCATCTGCTTAATGCATCAAGCATACACAAAAAAGTTGTCGAAGAGCCGATGACTCTTCGACAATACCTTTATAAACATCCCACGATGCCTGGCATCAGGGTTGTAAGACTGAATGATTAATAAGCGAACAACGGATAATCCTTCATGGTCTCGTTAACACGAGCGCGCACTTTTGCTATGACTTCTTCGTTCTCGGGATCGTTGAGCACGGTTTCAATCAGTTCTGCAATCAGCACCATCAGGTCTTCCTTGGCACCGCGTGTGGTGATAGCAGGTGTTCCCAGTCGCAGACCGCTGGTCTGGAAAGCGCTGCGCGTGTCAAACGGAACCATGTTCTTGTTCACCGTGATGTCTGCAGCAACTAATGCATTCTCAGCAACCTTGCCCGTCAGATCGGGATATTTTGTACGCAAGTCAACCAGCATCGAGTGATTATCAGTACCGCCACTCACAATATGGAAGCCGCGCTTGATCAGTTCGTCAGCAAGCACTGCTGCGTTTTTCTTTACTTGCATAGCCCACTCTTTGAACTCTGGCTGCAGTGCTTCTCCAAAAGCAACAGCCTTGGCAGCGATAACATGCTCAAGCGGACCGCCCTGCTGGCCAGGGAATACCGCAGAGTTCAGGATGGTAGACATCATCTTCACCACGCCCTTCGGTGTCTTCAGACCCCAAGGATTCTCAAAGTCTTTGCCCATCAGGATGATACCGCCGCGTGGGCCACGAAGCGTCTTGTGGGTGGTAGAGGTTACGATGTGGGCATATTTTACTGGGTTGTCAAGCAGGCCTGCTGCAATAAGTCCGGCAGGGTGGGCCATGTCGACCATCAGCAAAGCGCCTACTTTGTCAGCAATCTCGCGCATTCTCTTATAGTCCCATTCACGGCTATAGGCGCTGCCACCACCGATAATCAGTTTCGGTTTGTGCTCTATGGCAAGCCGTTCCATCTCATCATAGTCAACCCTACCTGTTTCTTTATTCAGGTTGTAGCCAATGGGGTTGTAGAGAATACCACTTGTATTCACGCGTGAACCATGAGAGAGGTGACCGCCGTGGTCAAGATTCATTCCCATGAAAGTGTCGCCAGGTTTCAGCACAGCCAGCAAAACGGCTGCGTTGGCTTGTGCACCCGAGTGAGGTTGAACGTTGGCATATTCTGCTCCGAAGAGTTTTTTCACACGTTCAATGGCAAGTGTTTCCACTTGGTCAACCACTTGGCAGCCTCCGTAATAGCGTTTTCCAGGGTATCCTTCAGCATACTTGTTGGTGAGATAGGAGCCCATGGCTTCCATTACTTGGTCACTAACAAAGTTCTCACTGGCAATCAGTTCCATTCCTTTCAGTTGGCGCTGATGCTCTTTCTCAATCAACTCGAAGATTTCGTTGTCTCTTTTCATTTTTTTTACTTCGTTTTTGAAGGTACTTTTCTTAATTGTTAAGTTAATGCCGCAAAGGTACGAATATTTTTCATCATTATGCCTTTTACTCCTTATTTTTAACGTGATTTACAGATTCTACCATTTCATTTTGATGCTTTCTTGGTTTTTATCGTTGCACGAGAGCGCTGATCTCCGAATACAAAAGCACTGCGATGAACCCCGCAGACTGGGCGATTCTTGCGCCTGAAATTGTCATGGAAAATCCTAATTATGGGCTTTCATACGGGCGATGTTGTTCACTGACGGTCAATTGGGCGCGAAATATGCGCGTTTTGTGGCACTTCCTTCAATGCTTTGATTAGCAGATAATTACATCGAAAACGGATTTTTCATGAACGAAAAAAACAGGTGTTTGCTGAAAAAAGCATAGTTTTGGGTTGCAAAAACATAGGTTTTAAAGGGTAAAACCATAGGTTTTGGGCAGTGAAACCATAGTTTTTGAAGGGTAAAAGCATAGGTTTTGCATGGCGAAATGTGCGTTGTGGTAACGATTTTTTACATTTCCGCGCTTTCAACGCTCATTTTTTACAAAATTCACTTCTATTTTGAAGAAAAACGGCAACGTGGTTTTGTCGCGTTTTTTCGAATCAATCAGCATGCCGTTTGTTGGCGAAAAATGGGATTTCCGGGGCATCGTTTCTTCCTGTTCAGTTGGTCATGGAGCCTCACCGGTGAGTTCTTCGTGTTTCTTGTCATCCTTGCACCGAACTCTGGTATCATATTATAAAATGTGGAGCCGCGTAAACGCATTGTAAAAAAGGGTAATGCTTTAATTTTTTTTTAGAAATCTGTTGAAAACATTTGTTCATTCATCTATTTTTCGTAACTTTGCCAGACAAAACAAAAAATAGTGATGAAACAAACAATCTTGGTTACAGGTGGAACGGGCTTTATAGGTAGCCACACTACCGTTGAGTTGCAACAAGCAGGTTATAACGTGGTGATCGTCGATAATCTGTCTAACTCTAAGGCAGATGTTGTTGATGGTATAGAAAAGATTACCGGCGTGCGTCCAGCATTCGAAAAGGTAGACTGCTGCGACATGAATGCGCTTGAGCAAGTGTTTAATAAATATACTGATATTCAGGGTATTATTCATTTTGCTGCAAGTAAAGCAGTAGGCGAGAGCGTGGAGAAACCGTTGATGTATTACCGCAATAACATCACGTCGCTTGTTAACTTGCTGGAACTGATGCCCAAGTATCATGTCAAGGGCATTATTTTCTCGTCGAGTTGCACCGTCTATGGTCAGCCATCCAAGGAAAATCTGCCTGTTACAGAGGAAGCACCTATCCAGAAGGCGCTCAGTCCTTACGGAAATACCAAGCAGATAAACGAAGAAATCATTCAAGACTATATTCATAGCGGTGCGCCGATCAAGGCGGTGATTCTCAGATACTTCAATCCCATCGGCGCTCATCCATCGGCTTTGATCGGTGAATTGCCCAACGGTGTGCCGATGAATCTGATTCCTTTCGTTACCCAGACAGCCATTGGCATCCGAAAAGAACTCAAGATATTCGGTAACGACTACGACACGAAAGACGGTACCTGCATTCGTGACTATATCTATGTAGTGGATCTGGCTAAGGCACATGTGAAGGCGATGGAGCGCGTGCTGGAAATTGACGGCACCGATGCAGTGGAAGTATTCAATATTGGTACCGGACGCGGGTTGAGCACACTGGAAGTGGTTGAAGGATTTGAGAAGGCCACTGGTGTGAAACTGAACTGGAAGTATGCACCGCGCCGTGAGGGTGACATCGAAAAGGTATGGGGAAATGTTGACAAAGCCAACAAAGTGCTTGGCTGGAAGGCCGAGGCCGATATCAATGATGTGCTTCGCTCGGCATGGAAATGGCAGATGAAATTGCGCGAAGACGGCGTGCAATAATCTATTCATATACGCGTTGCCTTCATGGCACGTGTTATTTTGTGTTTGTGTTGTTTGTCCCCCGATGTGAATCGGGGGATAATTTTTGTTTGTTCTTTCTGCAAAAGTGCTATTCCCGGACATCTGTTCTCTCTGTGTGTTATATAGATGTCGAGCAGAATTCTTTCTGTTGCAGAAAACAAATCTTCCAAGAAACTATTTGTGTTTTTCTTTCTCTCTTACTCAGAATTTTTGTACCTTTGCAGCCAAATAACTAACATTACTAATATTTATAAATCATTTATGCGAAAAAGAGTCTTGTTTTTTATGTTCATGGCGTTGCTCTCGGTGACAACAGCCATGGCGCAGATTATTACCTCTGCCATGAGCGGAAAGGTAACGATTGCGGGTAGCAACGAGCAAGTTATCGGTGCTACAATTCAAGCCGTGCATGAGCCGTCAGGCACTCGTTACACGGCAGTAACTAACATCGACGGTCGTTTTAACATCCAGGGTATGCGAACCGGAGGACCTTATTCATTGTCGGTATCGTATATCGGATTCCAGACAAAGACCTTGAAGAACATCACTTTGCAGTTGGGTGAGACAACCAACCTCAACGTGCAGATATCAGAGGATGCCAACGAGTTGGCTGAAGTGGTGGTAACAGGTAGCGCTTCGAAGTTTGCCGCTGAAAAAACGGGTGCTTCTACGAACATCAACAATGCGCAAATCACCAATCTGCCTACCGTAAACCGTAGCATTACCGATGTTACGCGTCTTTCTCCGTATGGCGGAAACGGCATGAGTTTTGCCGGTGCAGATGGTCGTACTGCCAATTTTACTATTGACGGTGCCAATTTCAATAACAACTTTGGTTTGAGTTCAAACCTTCCTGGTGGTGGAAATCCTGTTTCTATCGATGCCATCGAGGAGTTGCAGGTGGTTATCTCGCCTTACGATGTGCGCGAAACTAACTTTATCGGTGGTGGTGTGAATGCCATTACCAAGTCGGGAACCAACACATTCCGTGGAAGTGCATACATTTATCATATGAATGAGAATATGCAGGGTGATGCCGTTGACCGCGAGCAGATAAACGGAGCACGTGCTAAGAGCCAGACCACAACGTATGGTTTTACACTTGGCGGTCCGATTATCAAGAATAAACTGTTTTTCTTTGTAAACGGTGAAATGGTGAAATCGCCAACCGTTGTCAACAGATGGAGAGCCACAGAAGACGGTGTGGCAGATGCCGACAACTATTTGTCGCGTACTACCATCGGTGATATGCAGATGGTGGCAGAGCATGTAAAAGGGAAGTACGGTTACAATCCGGGCTCTTTCACCAATTTCCCTGCTGACGAGAACAACTATAAGATTCTTGCCCGCTTGGACTGGAACATCAACAACATGCACCATCTGGCATTGCGTTACAATTATACGAAGAATAATTATTGGAATTCGCCCAATGCCTCTTCTATGGATGGTGGAACCCGTTCTGCATACAGCCGTATGTCGCAGTATTCTATGTCGTTTGCCAATTCTATGTATGGCATGGACAACCTGGTACACTCCTTCTCACTCGACCTGAACAGCCGTTTGTCTGATAATCTGTCGAACCAGTTCCTGGCCACATTTTCAAAGTTGGATGATATCCGTAGTTCTGATTCCGAGGAATTCCCGTTTATTGATATCCTTGACGGTTCTGGAAACACTGCCAACTACATGGCTCTCGGCTATGAATTGTTCACTTGGAACAATGCTGTTCACAACACCATCTGGAACATGAAGGATGACCTTACCTATTATCTGGGTAATCACAAGATTACTGGCGGACTCACATTTGAGCATCAGATGGCTGACAACCAGTACATGCGTAACGGTACGGGATATTATCGTTATAAGAGCCTTCTCGATTTCATTAACGGAGCCACGCCAGAAGTGGTTTGTCTCACCTATGGTTATGACGGTGAATCAAAGCCTGCTGCCCGCGTTCAGTTCAACAAAGCAGGATTGTATGCACAGGATGACTGGAATATCAACACTCGCTTTAAACTTAATTATGGCATCCGCTTCGATGGATTGTTCTTTAACAACAGCGACCTGATGACCAATAATGCTATTCTGGCACTGCAATATTTCGACAACGATGGTAGAGAGCGTCACATTGATACCGGCAAATGGCCGTCATCAAGTCTTACTCTCTCTCCGCGCGTGGGATTCACATGGGATGTCCTTGGCGACAAGACATTGAAAGTTCGTGGTGGAACAGGTCTCTTCTCTGGTCGTTTGCCGCTCGTGTTCTTCACCAACATGCCTACCAATGGCGGTCTGGTGCAGTATCAGGCACAACTCGGACCTTCTACTCGTTATGCCAACCTGCCTGTTGCTGTGAGGGAAAAGTATGCCGACATGACCGACGTGATGACTCAGTTCAAGGGCGGACTGGTTGTGGATGCCAACGGTAAGGCATCAATCAGCGCACTGCAAAACAAACTCTTCGAGATGGGATTCCCCTCAACGGTTAACCCTGACGATGGTACAGTTCCTTCTTCTATATCGGCTGTTGATCCTGATTTCAAGATGCCGCAAGTGTGGAAGACTTCTTTGGCAGTTGACTATCAGTTCCCGGTGTCTTTCCCGTTCTCTGTAACATTGGAAGGTATCTTCAATAAGACCATCAATGGTGTATGTATTTCCGACTGGAGTATTCCAAGTGTCGGAGGTTTCGCACGCTTCAATGGCGTAGACAATCGTCCCATCTATCCATCTGATTTCCGCACTGGAACCAAGGCATTTGTTCTTGAAAACACAAGCCGCGGCTATGGATGGTCGGCCAACTTGATGTTGACAGCCCAGCCAACAGAGAATATTTCACTGATGGCTGCCTATACACATACCGCTTCAAAGGAGGTGACGGGTATGCCAGGTTCGGCTGCTGAGTCTGCATTTACTTATGTGCCCACATCAGAAGGACCTAATAACATCAAACTCCACAACTCACAGTATGTGACACCTGATCGTATCGTGGCTAATGCAACCATACACGACAAGAGCGGCAACCACTATAGTTTCATCTATGAGACATGGCGTGGCGGCTACAACTATTCTTACATGACAGCCAACGACATGAACGGTGACGGTTACAACTATGACGCTCTCTATGTGCCTACCGATGAGGAGGTGATGAGCAATAAGTTCCGCTTCGTTTCTGAAAACGACAAGAACCGTTTCATGGAATATGTTCACAACGACAGTTATCTGAAGAATCACCAGGGCGAATATGCCGAGGCATACAGTGTGTATAGCCCATGGGTACACCGCATTGACTTCAGTTACAAGCATGATTTCAAACTTAATCTGGGACAGACTGTCCATAGACTGCAACTGAGTCTTGATATGAAGAACGTGCTTAATTTCTTCAACTCAAGTTGGGGTGTTAGCAAGTACATGAATCCTGCACTGAACGAGGGTCGTATCCTTAAATACGAGGGTGCCGATGCTGACGGTTATGCCGTATTCTCTACTCCGAAAGCAGTTAATCCAAGCAACAAGACATGGGTTGCCAACCATTCCATCGGACAGTGTTGGTACGCTTCTATCGGTATAAAGTATATTTTCAATTAAATTATAAGTCCAGACAAATATGAAACTGAAATATTTAATTCCGTCTTTAATGGCAGTTCTTGCCGTATTGGTAGGCTGCTCGGATGACAACGATCCCACCTTTCTCGATGAGGTGCGCCTGTCATCATCATTCGTGACAATTGACTTGAACGGCGGTTCTACTGACATTACTGTTACAGCAAGTGATAATTGGTCGATTGATACAAGCGAAATTCCTGAGTGGCTGACTGTTTCTCCCACATCAGGGGCAGCCGGACAGAGCAAGATTACATTCTCTGCCGGTGCTGGAGAGTATGGAAAACTCATCGAACTGCATCTGGCTTGCGCTGGACGCACGCAGAACATCAATGTGCAGCAAGGCGTTCCGGCACCGTCGGATGCAACATGTGCCGATGTGATTGCCGGTCCTGATGGCAAGCAATACCGTGTAAAGGGTACTGTAACATCCATTGCCAATTTCAGTCCTTATGGCAACTGGTATCTGGCAGATGAGACAGGTCAGATTTATATTTATGGTACGGCAGACGCTGACGGTAAGTTGAAGAACGACGCGCTGATTAGTCTTGGCATCGAAGTCGGTGATGTGGTGACCATAGAAGGTCCAAAGACAACCTATAACGGCACTGTGGAACTTGTTGATGTTACGGTTGTCAGTGTGGAGAAGTCTCTTCTGAAGATTCTTTCAGGCAGCAAAATCATGACCAAGGAAGGCGGAAACCTCGAGGTAACTGTGGTTTACAAAGGCAGCGGCACCTATCCTGCCATTGCAGATGATTGCAAAGACTGGATCAAATATGAGGGAACTACCTATAAACCAGGTATACCAACGCTTTTCGAGACCAATCCTGGCGACACAGCCATTGTTAGATTCTCTGTAGCAGAGAATACGGAAAAGACGAGAAATGGTAGTATCGACTTCTCTTCAACGTCATACGATTCGAAGAAAGGAAGTACTTCATCCACGGTTATGACCTACTCATTTACACAGAAGGGTGTTTCCAATCCGCCTACCGGAACAGGAACAGAGGAAGATCCGTATAATGTTACGGCTGGATTAGAGGCCGCAGCAGCCGGTGCAACAGATGTATGCGTGAGAGGTATCGTAAGCCGCAAACCCACCTTCAATTCCAAGTATAGCAGCCTTACCTATTATATCTCTGTGGATGGCGAACAGAACGATGAGTTGCAGGTTTACAGTTCACTGGGATTCAATGGCGATCAATATGCTTCTGCTGACGATATTCAGTTAGGTGACGTTGTTGTTGTCAGAGGAAACCTGAAGGATTATAATGGAACACTTGAATTTGACAGGAGCAGCCATCTGATCAAGTTGAACGAACAGACCAGCATGGATAAGGTGAACATTGAAGGTTCATATCGCAAGCCATTCGATGTGGCTGGTGCCATTAACTATATCAACAACGGCGGCAAGGAGAATGTCTTCGTGAAGGGCGTTGTTTCAAAGATTATCAATGCTTTCGAGCCAGGTTACGGCAACGGAACATTCTGGATTTCAGACGATGGCGTATACAACACCGACTATTCGAAGGATTTCGAGGCATACCACGCTTATTGGTTAGGCAACAACAAGTGGGCTGCTGGTGATGATCAACTTGCCGTTGGCGACAAGGTTGTTATTTACGGTCTGCTTACAAAGTACAAAAATACTTACGAAACAAGCGACAAGAAGGCGTATGTCTATAACTGCAATGGCAAGGTGAAATAAATAGTTCTCTTGCGTCAATGAATCATAAAAATCGGGTATCGCTTGGCGGTATCCGATTTTTTTAATATCTTTGTAGCATAATTAATCTTCAAACGAACAATCCTTTATAAAGAAAAGCATTATGGTAATAGATTTCAACAACATTCCCGAAGAGAAAAAGTTTAATTTCAAGGGAGGTGTCGGCGAACTTGACTCGCGCGACTTGATTGACGAGAACAACAAAATCATGTTCAGTACACTTAAACCGGGCGCCTCTTCTGGCCATCACTCGCATGACGGAAGTAGCGAAATTGCCTATATCATCAGTGGCGAAGCAACCTTCAAATATGATGATACGGAAGAGGTGGTGAAGGCTGGACAGGTGCACTATTGTCCTGAAGGTCACAACCATAGCATGCACAATCGCACCCAAGAAGACATTGTCTATTTGGCCATTGTTCCTACGCATCGTAAGTAATGGATATAAGACAATAAACAATCAGGCCGCTTGCTTTGTGCAGGCGGCCTGATTGTTTGTTGTCAAATTGTTATTGCAGGTTTTCATGGGCGTATGACAAATACCATACAGCCCATGAAATCTCCTTGTTTTTTACAGAATGCTCTTCACTGTTTCCAGCATACCCTTGGTCTGGATATCATTGAGGAATCCGGTAACCATGTCGGTCAGACCAGGTATGGTGTTCAGATCTCCGTGTTCACCCCAGATGAATGTTGCTCCGAGAACACCTTCGGCCACCTTGCGAGTGTCACCTGTTGCCCAGAGGTTCTTCAGCAAATCCATGATTTCCTGAGCGTCGTTGGGAACGATTTCTGCACCGTCGGCACGCTTGCCACCCTTATAATAAGTAATGATGGCTGCAAGTCCGAGCACCAAACCCTTAGGCAGTTCGCCCTTGCGCTCCAGATAAACCTTCACGCCGGGCAGGTCGCGTGCCTGGAATTTCGGGAATGAGTTCAGCATGATACTTGTTACCTGATGATCCACGTATGGATTGTTGAATCGCTCGAGCACATCACCGGCAAACTGCTTCAGTTCGTCCATCGGCAGATTGAGTGTCTCCATGAGTTCTTCAAACTGAACTTTATGGATATACTTACCGATTACTTCATGGTTGCAGGCATCGCGAACGATATTCACGCCGCTGAGATATGCAACTGGTGAGAGTACGGTGTGCGGGCCATTGAGCAGAGTCACCTTGCGCTCATGATATGGCTTCTCGCTTTCTGCAATCAGCACATGCAGACCGGCCTTCTCAGCAGGGAATTCCTCGCGAAGTGCGTCGATTTCCATGTTTTCTGGCTTCTCGATTACCCAGAGGTGGAAAATCTCTGCCTGTACAACGAGATTATCTTTGTAACCAATCTTTTCCTGAATCTCTGCAATCTCTTTTCGTGGGAATCCAGGAACAATGCGGTCAACGAGCGTTGCGCATACATAGTTGTACTTGGTGAACCATTCTTTGAATGCCTCATAGTCAGCACCCAGGTCTTCTTTCCACAACTCAATATACTTATAGATGCACTCTTTCAAGTGATGTCCGTTCAGGAAAATCAACTCGCAAGGCATGATAATCAGGCCTTTCTTCGGATCTCCGTCGAAAGTCTTGAAGCGGCGATAGAGCAACTGAACGAGTTTTCCAGGATAAGAAGAAGCAGGAGCATCCGTGAATTTACATGTATCGTCGAAGGCAATGCCAGCCTCTGTGGTATTGGAAATCACGAAACGAATCTCCGGCTGCTCAGCCAATGCCATGAATGCAGCATTCTGTGAATAGGGATTCAATGCACGGCTGATCACGTCAATGCGCTCCAATGAGTTCACAGCCTCACCGTTCAGTCGTCCCTGCAGATTCACATGATACAGGCAATCCTGACCATTGAGCCAGTCAACCATGCCTCTTTCTATAGGCTGAACCACCACAACGCTTCCGTTGAAGTTGGTCTTTGCATCCATGTTCCAAACAATCCAGTCGATGAATGCACGAAGGAAGTTTCCTTCACCAAACTGGATGATTCTCTCAGGCATCACGCTCTTCGGCGCGGTCTGCTTGTTTAACGCTTGTAATTTTTTCATGATTTTGATTTGTTGTATTTTTATAGATTCTTGTTTCTACATGCAAAGGTATAAAAAATAAATATATAATATGGTATTCTCATGCGTTAAATAAACGTAAAGGTTTGCGAAGGTCGAAACTTTATGCTACCTTTGTAAGCGATTCAGAATAATCGGGAATTACAAATTCATTACTTTAATCATGAAAGATATCAAAAAGATTGTTCTGACGGGAGGTCCATGCGCTGGGAAGACAACAGCACTCGTCAGAATCATTGAGCATTTCTCCAGCCTTGGCTACAAGGTTTTCACCATTCCTGAAGTACCTACTTTGTATAGCCTTGCAGGTTGGAATTATCTCACACCCAATAAGAACTTGTATTACGAAGGAGAAAGAGCCATCTTAAAGACACAGTTGGTGCTCGAAGACACGTTTATGCAGATGGCCGAAGTTTGCAAGAAACCAACGCTCATCGTATGCGACAGGGGAACATTGGATATTTCTGCTTACATGACACCAGAGATGTGGGAGGAAATCACGGCCAAAGAAAACACGAATACCAGTGAATTGCGTAGTAGATATGACGCTGTGCTTCATCTCGTGTCGGCGGCAGATGGGGCAGAGCAGTATTATACCGTTGCAACTAATTCTACTCGCTATGAACAAGTCAATGAAGAGGGACTTCGCATTGCGCGAGAACTGGATAAAAAGGTAATCAAAGCATGGACGGGGCATCCTCATCTGCGCGTTATTAACAACCACGATGACTTTGATAAAAAACTTAATCGTGTCATCAAGGAAATATCCCATGTGCTCGGATTGCCTCAGCCGATTGAAGAAGAGCGCAAATATATTGTTGAGTTGTCAGGAGAAGTGCCTGACTGCATAGAGAGTGAAATCACTCAAACCTATCTGGTGGCAGAGCCAGGATGCGAAATCAGGTTGCGCAGGCGCGGATGGCACGGGAAATATGTGAATGTGCACACTACCAAGAAGCATACCGAGAGCAATGAGATTCTTGAAACAGAACGCCAAGTAAGCAACAATCTCTATGAATCGTTGTTGCAACAGGCTGATCCCTATCGACAGCCAATTCGCAAACTCCGCAAGAGTTTCATATGGAAAGGCCAGTATTTCGAACTTGACAATTATCTGGAACCAGTGTCTAATCTGATGATTCTTGAGACAAAGGGAGTGGCCGCAAAGGAGTCTGTCAAGTTTCCTCCATTTATTAAGGTTCTTGAAGACATTACCGGCAATGACAAATACTATAACTATAACCTTGCTTTGAGAAAGTAGCAAGGGGGCGGCATGAATCAAAAAACAGGTCTGTTTCTATATGATTGACAAGAAACAGACCTGTTTTTTAGTTGAAAACACTCTTTTCAGCAACTGGAGTCCTATCGTGCCGACACGTATTTGTGCAGGGTCTTGCGAACAGCACCATTGCCAGCATAGAGTTCTTTCACCATTCCTTCAATTTGCTCACCGATACCAGCCTCATAGAGGTCTACGCCAAAGACATCCTTGCGGCTGAAAAGGTTGCGCAGACAATTCCAGTCTTGATCGGCTTTTCCTATTTCAAGCGGAGCGACAATTGCCTGTAACTCTGCAAGCATGGGGTCGGGCGACGGCTCGAAAGGCGTTCCGTCGTCTTTGATGCCTTTAAGATAGCGGGCATAACCTGCCAGCGTGAGTGGTATAAGGATAAGATTCGACATGTCGAGTCCACGAGAAATATACTTCTTGATGGTCTCTCCAAAACGAATAGGTAGTTTCTGAGATGTGTCCATAGCAATTCGTTGCGGTGCATCTGGCATGAACGGGTTGGGCAGACGACGGTTAATCACGGCTCCGATGAACTCATAGGGGTTCAGCACACCGGGATCTACAACAACGGGCATGGCTTCTATATATCCCAATTTCTGCACGAAGGGGCGCAAGTCCTCGTCTGCCATCTCTGCGGATATCAGCGTATAGCCCAGCATGCAGCCATATATAGACATGGCTGTGTGGAGTGGGTTCAGGCAAGTGGTCACTTTCATCGTCTCAACCTTATCCACTGTCTCGCGGGAAGTATATAAGGCACCGCCCAGATTGAGAGGTGGGCGTCCGTTGGTATAGTTGTCTTCAATCACAAGATACTGCACTTCCTCGGCATTTACGAATGGTGCCGTGAAAGTGTGCTTCTCTGTCTCAATGTATTCGTTGTCCTCAAAACCGTCAGCAGCCAGCATTTCTTTTACTTTCACATGCGGGCGTGGCGTGATTTTGTCAATCATCGACCATGGGAATGTGACTTTCTGCTCGTCTTTAAGGTAGTCGAGGAAGGCTGCCGGCACAAGTCCGTCGGCCACCCATCGCTCTGCATAAGCAAAAACGCCGGCTTTCACCTTGTCGCCATTGTGTGAGCAGTTGTCCATCGACTGCACGGTGAGCGGCAGCATACCTGCCTGCCAACGCTCGTAAAGCAGTGCGCACACTTTGCCCATGGCCAATACGGGACGAAGTCCGCGTGTTAAGTCGGCATCGTTATAACTGTAGCCTTTCTCCGTAATGGTGAAAGAAATCATTTGAAGTGTTGGATTTCGGAAAATCTCCACAAGCCGTTGCCAGTCGGCAAACTGATAGTCGGCCTTCAATGCCTCAGTAACTGATGCGATTACCTTCTTCTCGATGTTGCCGTCAGACTGCAATGAAACGAGTAGAGACAGGTTTTCATAGGGTGTGTAGGCCTTGTCAACCACCTCAAAGTCGAATGTTTCAGCCACAATAACGCCACGGTCATACTGCCCGGTGTTGAGAGCGTCGTTGAGAATGGCAGCGGGAAAGGCGCGGAATATGTTTCCTCCGCCGAAATGAACCCATGTGGGTTGCTTGGCTGTCTTCTCGCGCACGGCCTTGATGTCAAACTTTGGAAGCGCATAACCTTTGGCTTCCCACTCTGCGGCATTGAACTGTCCGCTCAGTATATCTGTTAATTTCATACTTTCTTCTACCTTTAATAAGTCGTTAGTTTAATCAAAGAAACCGGGTTGCTTGTATTCAATGCCGAGTTCACGATCAACAGTGGCAAGAATTCCCTGCACCTGACCGAGTGCGAACATGCGTCCCAGGAACGAATACCCTGCGTTGTATCCTTTGGTTTCATCGCCCAGCATGGTCATACCATGATCAACGCGCATTGGCAGGGCGGGATTCTCTTTCTCAAAGATACGTGCCAGTTCTATAATATCTGCGCGACCGCCCAAGTGACTGGCCTCTGTGAAGTCGCCATTGGGGAAAATGTGGCACGAGCGCAGATGTACGAAATGCGTGCGAGGTGCAAATTCGCGTGCCATTTCTACCACATTGTTGTAGGCACCGGCACTTAATGAGCCCGCACAGAACGTTAGACCGTTGTGTTTGTTCGGAACTGCATTCAAAAACCATCGTATATCGTCAACGGTACGTACGATTCGGGGTAGGCCGAGAATCTCAATTGGTGGGTCATCGGGGTGTACGCACATATTCATATCATACTCTTCGCAAGTGGGCATGATGGCTTCGAGGAAGTATTTCATATTTTCGCGCAACTGATTCTTGTCAATGCCTTTATAAAGATTGAGGAATTCGCGGAATTTCTGAATAGGTGCCTCGTCGTTTTCACTGAAGTTTCCACTCACAAACCCCTGTGTCTTAATCACGATATTCTCTACCAGTTGATGATCTTTCTCTGGTGTCATCGTCTTGGCAAGTGCATCTGCCTCTTCAAGCACGTTTCTGTTCTGTGCAGAATCCAGTTCCGGTGGGAACTTAAATGCAGCCCATTCCTCGCGTGCACCTTCGCGCTTGAGGATGTATATGTCGAAATAGGCAAACTCCGCATAGTTGAAATAGAGGTTAGAGGCTCCGTTGGGGTTGTCATGAAGCAAGTCGGTACGAGCCCAGTCAAGCACGGGCATGAAGTTGTAGCAGATGCAATGGATGCCTTCTGCGGAGAGATTGCGAAGCGATTCCTTGTAAACCTCTATCTGGTGGTCTCTGTCAGGACCTCCGTATTTAATGGTTTCCACCACAGGCAGGCTCTCCACCACACTCCATCTCATGCCATAACTCTCAATGTATTCGCGCAGGTCACGAATTTTCTCGCGTGTCCACACTTCTCCTAAAGGAACGTCGTGTAGTGCGGTTACGATACCTTCCACTCCAATTTGTTTGAGCATGGCAAGCGTAATCTTGTCGTTCTTGCCAAACCATCTCCAAGTTCTTTCCATAATGATATCTATTTTATGATTTGTCTGTTCTGATTGCAAAATTAAGAAATTTTGTTGTTATCCATGCCAAAAGAATGCATTTTTTCATACAATACACATTATTATATATGTATGACACATTTGTATCGTTGCATGTACCTGTGTTTTGCCGCTTTTTTCTTGTATCGTTGCCAGCGTAGCATGCCGTTATTTCAGTACGTCGCCTATTTCTTCAAGGTTCCCGTCGTTGGCTCTCTGGGCGATTCTGAGCAGGTGGCAGAGTAGGGGATATATGTTCACATTGCGGAAATGCGGCCGTTTGATGTGCCTGAAGTCAGGTCCCACGGCACGGAACATGGCTTGCATGTCGCCATATTCATGGTCGTAGCCATGCACACCGCCAGTAGTGACGGGCGAATCAGTGAACAGCCATCCCAAATCGGGTAATACCACGATGTCACCTACATTCTCATTGGAGCCGTAGTGCAGGTATTCAGGAATGTCACCGCGTTTCCACACTTTGACGTGATCCACGTTTTTCAGCGCATTATATACAGAATCGCAGCATTTCTCTTTCACATAGATATTCGAAGGAACGTCTCCTTCCACTGAAAAGATCCATTCTTTTTTCAGATATTTCATCACGGGAACCTGCCGAATAGGTTCTGTCAGCGTCATTCCGTGGTCGGAGAGCACAATGAAATTCACTTGTTTGCCGATGGGCAGGCATAGTATTCGGTTATAAAGGCAATGCATCAGCGAGTCCATCTCCGTTACGGCGTGTCGTGTCTTCTTGCTTTGCGGACCGTGGAGATGGCCGAAAAAGTCGGGTTGTTCAAAATAGGCCATTATCAGCGAAGGCCTGGAATCGTCGGGTTTGCTCAGTTCTTCAATGATGCCGTCAATGCGCTCGTCAAACGTCAGTTGTGGTTTCTGGTCATAAAGATAATACCTGTCGGGATACATACCCTTCACCTTTACGTCGGAACCGGGCCAGTAGAACACCGCTGTGTGCAGGTTCTGCTTCTGTGCTGTAATCCATATCGGCTCTCCTCCATAGAAACGAGGATTGAATTTAGTATCTGCGTTGCCCAAAGAGAACTGTTTTCCATCGGCTCTGCACCGGAATGTGTTTGCAATAATGCCGTGGTGGTCGGGGTAGAGGCCGGTGGCAATGGTATAGTGATTGGGAAATGTCTTTGAAGGGAATGATGGAATGAGCCCGCTTTCCACTCCCTCACTGGCCATCCAGTCGAAAAATGGCGTGTCATACCACTGCGGATAGTCCCATCGGCATCCGTCGAGCGACACCACCACCGTATAGTGCTTTTCGTTTTGCGCATGCATTGCCATGAAGAGGCATGGCAGTAATGCGGTTATAAATAGTCTTCTCATTTTCAGGATGATAGATTGTCAGTATAAACTAATACTATAATTGTATGTATAGGCATGGCTTATTCGTGATGATAAGGCTCGCCCTTGATGATAGTACATGCGCGATAGAGTTGTTCGGTGAAGATCATGCGCACCATCTGGTGTGAAAATGTCATCTTGGAGAGCGACAACTGCTCGTTGGCACGACTATAAACGGCACTGGAAAAGCCATATGGACCACCAATAACAAACACCACGCGCCGTCCGGAAGCCTGCTTGCGCTGCAACCAGCGGGCCATTTCCACGCTGCGCAACTCCTGCCCGCGCTCGTCTAAGAGCACCACGGAGTCGGTTGCCTGAATCTGTTTCAATATCATTTCGCCCTCTTGTTCTTTCTGTTGTTCCTCAGAAAGGCTCTTCGTGTTCTTCAATTCGGGCAACGTTGTCATTTCAAAAGGCATGTAATGACTTATGCGCTCCACATAGTCGTCTATGCATGCACTGATGTGCTTGTTGGTGGTTTTTCCCACAAGTATCAGCAGTGTCTTCATGATTCTTTATAATTAGCAGGATGTTTTTTGCCATTTTTGCACACGGGACACAGGCTTTCGTCTTCGCTGATGCCTTCATACTCATGTTTCCGCTTGGGATTCATCGGGAACCAACCCTTTTGCACGCGCTTTTTTTGCGAAAACAGTTCACCGATACCCCATAGGAATGAGGCTCCGGTGACACCGAGAATGGATGAAAAAATAACATTCTCAATCAGAAATGCACAACTGATGCACACGATGCCGATGAGCAGATAGACCCACCAGTAGCGTGTTCCGGTGTAATACTCTTGTTTGATAACCAGCGGATGGCATAGTCCGATGATGAGAAATGTGCTTATGGCAATGATAATGCCTGTGAAATGTAGTTCCATGTAAACATGTTTTGTTCGACGCTTGCAAATTTACGAATAATTGCTGACATTGAAAAGCAATTTGGGAAGATTAACGCTAACTTGCCCATTGCAGGTCGCAAATACTCCATATGAAACGGTATGCTATCCAGTCTGCTTATTTGCAGATCATGAAAGGTTGCGTTGCAAACATGGTCATTTTTCTTTCATGAAAATTGATTATTTACTTTTCCATTAACTAAGCATTCGTGAATCAATACTTATCTCCTTGTATGGAAAAGGAGCCGCGGCGGATTGGGTACAATGGCACATATTCGCGGCATTACCGGGACGGGCACACTTGGCGTGGCTATAGATACTGTTTGCGAGGTACAAATATATTGTTTACGTTTTTTAAGAGTATGGCCTGGTTTTGTTAATAGATTTTTACAGGTTACGGCATTCCATATTTTGGTTATCTGCTCTTAGTGTTGTACCTTTGCCAAGCATTTAAAGAAAAAAAGTAAAATCTGTATTCCAATGATGAAGATTCTCAATATTTTTATCTAAATTTGCATCCCAAAAACATTTGTCACATGCCAGAAAGAAAAAGAAACAATACCCCGATAGACCCCAGTTACGGCCATCTCCAGCCACAAGCCACAGATATAGAGCGCGTGGTGCTGGGTGCATTGATGATTGACAAGGACGCTTTCTCCGTTGTAAGCGAGATTTTGACTCCCGAAACCTTCTATGAACCGCGCAACCAGAAAATTTATCATGCCATTCAAACGCTTTCGCTTGCTGAGAAACCTGTGGATATCATGACCGTTATTGAGGAATTGAAACGTGAATCCACGCTCGAAGAAGTTGGAGGTCCCGCTTATATCATCGAACTTAGTTCGCATGTGGTTTCGTCTGCTCATATCGAGTATCACTCGCGCATACTTAAGCAGAAGCATATGGCCCGTCAACTCATCACGTATGCCAGCGTCATCGAAGGGAAAGCGTTTGATGAAGGGGTGGATGTGGATGAACTGATGCAGGAAGCAGAGGCAAAACTCTTCGAATTGTCCCAGAAAAACATGCGGCAAGACTATCTTCAGATTGACCCGATTCTTACGCAGGCCGTTGATATATTGCAGAAGGCAGCAGCCAATACCGGCGGTTTGACAGGTATAGCCACAGGTTACACGAAACTGGACGATATGACTGCCGGATGGCAACCGTCAGACTTGGTCATCATTGCTGGTCGTCCGGCCATGGGAAAGACGGCATTTGCCCTGTCGCTTGCCAAGAATATTGCTGTAGATTATCAGGTTCCCACAGCATTCTTCTCTCTTGAAATGAACAATGTTCAGTTGGTAAACCGATTGATATCAAATGTTTGCGAGATTTCCGGAAAGAAAATACTTAACGGACAGTTAGATGATGAGGAATGGAAACGGCTCGACCGCAACATCCGTAGTCTGCAAGGGGCTCCCATTTACATAGACGACACGCCGGGAATGAGCATCTTTGAACTGCGAACCAAAGCCCGAAGGTTGGTGAGAGAGAAGGGCGTGAAAATCATTATGATAGACTATTTGCAGTTGATGAATGCAAACGGCGCGCGTTTTGGTAGCAGACAGGAAGAAGTCTCCACCATCAGCCGCTCGCTGAAAACACTCGCCAAGGAACTGAATATCCCGATTCTGGCCCTGTCGCAGTTGAATCGTACGGTGGAAAACCGTGACGGCATTGAAGGAAAACGCCCGCAACTGAGTGATTTGCGTGAGTCGGGAGCCATTGAGCAGGATGCCGACATGGTGCTGTTTGTGCATCGCCCTGAGTATTATCGCATATTCCAGGATGATAATGGTAATGACTTGCGTGGCATGGCACAGATAATCATTGCCAAGCACCGTAAGGGTGCCACGGGAGATGTGCTTCTTAATTTCCGTGGAGAGTTCACTCGTTTCCAAAATCCTGAAGATGTTGTAATACCATCAGCACAAGGAATGGAAGGAGAGTTCAGGGGATCGAAACTGAATGATGGCATTCCGCCCATTCCGCCAGAGCCAATCAGTGGGCAGGTTCCGTTTTAATGGATGGAAATACACCTATTTATATATATAGAAAGATGAGGACAAGGAGTTTATTCATGTTGATTGTGCTGGTAGCCATGGGAGCATCGGCACAGGTGAAAAAGTCTGTATCCATACTCGGAGACAGTTATTCCACATTTGAAGGATTTGTAACACCCTCCACCAACGAAATGTGGTATTACGAAGAAACGCGTGACAACACCGATGTGGACGATGTTACGCAAACCTGGTGGTGGCGTTTTATCAAGGAGAACGATTATAAATTGTGTATCAATAATTCGTGGAGCGGATCTACCATCGGCTATTATGGTTATGCCGGCAACGATTATAGCGAGCGTTCATTTATACGCCGGATGAATCATTTGGGCAATCCAGACCTGATTTTCATATTTGGCGGAACTAACGACAGTTGGGCTGGGGCGCCGATGGGTGAGTTCAAGTATGAAAAATTGCGTCAAGACGATTTCTTCTCATACCGTCCGGCTCTGGCGTTCCTGCTGAGTCAGATGCAGAAACGCTATCCCAATGTGGAACTGGTATTCCTTATCAATGACGGACTGCGCGAGGAACTGGTGAGCAGCACTAAAACGATATGCGACCATTACGGCGTTTCCTACATTCAACTTGAGAACATAGACAAGAAAAATGGTCATCCCACCATCAAGGGAATGGGGCAGATTGCCGAACAAATCAAGAAGGGATTATAGTCCCGATTCTGCTCTAAATCGTAAGTGAACGGGCGAAAAAAGTTACAAATTATTTGCTGAATTCAATATAAATATGTAATTTTGCAGCGCAAAAGAATATAAACCATTAAACGAACAATCAAAATGAAGCAGCCAAGTGCAAGCCTATACATTATTAATATTATCCGACTGCATCGCGCGGGCGGAAGTGTTAAGGTGTGCAGGTAGCAGTGCACAAAATATGACAACAAACCTTTCCACTTCCGCGGTGTGAAAGGTTTTTTGTTTTATGGCAGGAATCTTCCCAGGAGAATAATAAGGTAAAAAGATTAAATAAACAGAACAACATGAGTGAAAGATTATTTATTTTCGACACGACTCTGAGAGACGGCGAGCAGGTTCCTGGTTGCCAGTTGAACACGGTTGAGAAAATCCAAGTGGCTAAGCAACTTGAACAGTTGGGCGTGGATGTTATTGAGGCAGGATTCCCTATATCCAGTCCTGGTGACTTCAACTCGGTGATTGAAATTTCCAAGGCCGTGACATGGCCAACAATATGTGCGCTGACCCGTGCCGTTGAGAAAGACATCGACGTTGCTGTGGAGAGTCTTCAGTATGCCAAGCGCAAACGCATCCATACCGGTATCGGAACGAGTGACCCGCATATCAAATACAAGTTCAATTCCAACCGTGAGGAAATCATAGAGCGGGCTGTGGCTGCCGTGAAATATGCGAAGAAGTTTGTGGAAGACGTGGAGTTTTATGCCGAAGATGCCGGTCGCACTGACAATGAATATCTTGCACGGGTGATAGAAGCCGTGATAAAGGCTGGAGCAACCGTAGTAAACATCCCAGATACGACGGGCTATTGCCTGCCTTCTGAATATGGCGAGAAAATAAAATACCTTGTAGAGCACGTCAGCGGAATAGAAAAGGCCATTATTTCCACCCATTGTCACAACGACTTGGGTATGGCAACGGCCAACACCTTTAGTGGTGTGGTGAACGGTGCGCGCCAGGTGGAAGTGACAATCAATGGTATTGGCGAGCGCGCTGGTAACACTTCGCTCGAAGAAATAGCCATGATTCTCAAGTGCCACAAGCATTTGAACATCGATACGAATATCAATTCAACCAAGATATATCCCACGAGCAGAATGGTTTCGGGATTGATGAACATGCCCGTTCAGCCAAACAAAGCCATCGTGGGGCGCAATGCCTTTGCGCATTCCAGTGGTATTCATCAAGACGGCGTGCTGAAAAACGTACAGACTTATGAGATTATTGATCCGAAAGATGTAGGTCTCGACGACAATTCCATCGTTCTTACGGCGCGCAGTGGCAGGGCGGCGCTTAAATATCGTCTTGAAGTATTAGGCGTGAACATAGATAATGAGAAGAAACTCGATGCCTTGTATCACAAATTCTTGGCACTTGCCGACCGGAAAAAAGAGGTGAACGATGATGAAATACTGACTTTGGCCGGTGCTGACCAGTCAGAAAACCATTCCGTGCGCCTCGATTACCTGCAAGTGACCACGGGTATGGGCGTGAAGAGCGTAGCAAGTATTGGCTTGGATATCAGTGGACAGAAGTTCGAGGCTGCTGCCACGGGCAATGGTCCGGTAGATGCCGCCATCAAGGGGTTAAAGAAAATCATCCAAAAGCAGATGACTTTGAAGGAGTTTACTATCCAGGCCATCTCGAAAGGCTCTGATGACATGGGAAAAGTGCACATGCAAGTTGAATACAATGGCAGTGTTTATTATGGTTTTGGTGCCAACACTGACATCGTTACAGCATCAGTTGAGGCCTATATCGATTGTATCAACAAGTTCAGAAATTAGTTTTTTTTCTTATTAACGTATTATCAAATTATTAATGTAGAATACCCGATGAATACATTATTCGACAAAATTTGGGACAAGCATGTGGTGCAGATGATCAGCGACGGCCCCACGCAGTTATATATCGACCGCTTGTACTGCCATGAAGTTACTTCGCCGCAGGCTTTCGACGGCATGCGTGCAAGAGGGTTGAAGTGTTTCCGTCCGCAGCAGATTATCTGTATGCCCGACCATAACACTCCCACTCATGACCAAGACAAGCCAATAGCCGATCCCATATCCAAGAAACAGGTGGATGCCTTGAAGAAAAATGCTGAGGATTTCGGACTGACGCATTATGGTATGATGGATCCCAGTAATGGTATTATCCATGTGGTGGGTCCTGAGAAAGGTCTCTCGCTGCCAGGTATGACCATCGTTTGCGGCGATTCCCATACAAGCACGCATGGCGCTATGGGGGCTGTTGCTTTCGGCATCGGTACATCTGAAGTGGAGATGGTGCTGGCATCGCAGTGCATCCTCCAGCAGAAGCCCAAGTCGATGCGCATTACCATCAATGGGAAATTGGGCAAGTGTGTGTCTGCCAAGGATGTTGCCTTGTATCTCATGTCGCAATTGTCAACGAGCGGTGCCACCGGTTATTTCGTGGAATATGCTGGAGACGTTGTGCGGAATATGAGCATGGAAGGGCGGCTCACGCTTTGCAATCTTTCCATCGAGATGGGAGCACGTGGCGGTTTTGTGGCTCCTGATGAAACAACTTTTGCCTATCTGAAGGGACGTGAGTATGCTCCGAAAGGTGAAGAATGGGATAAGTGTGTGGCCTATTGGAAGACATTGAAGAGTGATGATGATGCCGTCTTCGATAAAGAAATGGTGTTCGATGCCCGTGACATAGAACCCAGAATCACATACGGTACAAACCCAGGTATGGGAATTGGCATTTCAGAGTGCATACCCAATCTCAGCGAAATCGAGGAAACAGGTAAGGCTGGTTTCAAGAAGGCTCTTGACTACATGGGATTTGCTGCCGGACAACGACTTTTAGGTCATCCGGTAGACTATGTATTCCTTGGTGCCTGCACGAATGGCCGTATTGAGGACTTCCGTGCATTCGCTTCTGTGGTGAAAGGTCGCAAAAAAGCAGACGGAGTGGTAGCATGGCTGGTACCAGGATCATGGTCTGTTGAGCGTCAAATCCGTGAAGAAGGGCTGGATGTAGTATTAAAAGAAGCCGGATTTGATATCCGCCAGCCGGGATGTTCGGCATGCCTCGCCATGAACGATGACAAAATACCCGCAGGAAAGTATGCTGTGTCAACCAGTAATCGGAATTTTGAAGGACGACAAGGGCCTGGGGCGCGCACCATTTTGGCATCTCCGCTTGTTGCGGCCGCTGCTGCTGTTACGGGTGTGATTACAGATCCGAGAGTTTTAGATGAAATGTGAAAGGAGAGACAAACAATGAAACAGAAATTCAATATCATAACAAGTACATGCGTACCTCTTCCATTAGAGAATGTTGACACCGACCAGATTATCCCGGCTCGCTTCCTAAAGGCAACGACACGTGAGGAACGCTTTTTCGGGGACAATCTTTTTCGTGACTGGCGTTACCGTGCTGATGGTACGCTGAATGACAGTTTTGTGTTGAACAACGCCACTTACAAAGGATGTATCTTGGTGGCAGGAAAGAATTTTGGCTGCGGTTCCAGCAGGGAGCATGCGGCATGGGCCATTGCCGGATATGGTTTTCGGGTTGTAGTGAGTAGTTTTTTTGCTGATATTCACAAAAACAACGAACTCAATAACTTTGTCCTTCCGGTGGTTGTGAGCGAAGACTTTCTTGCAGAACTGTTTTCCTGCATCGAGAAAAACCCAGGAACTGAGGTTGAAGTAAATCTTCCTGAACAGACCATAACCAACAAAGAATCAGGTAGAACAGAGAGATTCGACATCAATGGATATAAAAAGCATTGCCTGATGAATGGTCTTGACGATATAGACTATCTTATTCAGAATAAAGAACTGATTGAATACTGGGAGCAAAACAACAGGTGAGTTTCATGGGAACAAGTGAAAGTATCAATTCGTATACGCGATTGCAGCCGTTTATAGAAATAATGGACTGCACGCTGCGCGATGGGGAACAGACATCAGGAGTGAGTTTCTTGCCTCATGAAAAACTGATGATTGCAAGAGTTTTGCTGCGTGATGTGAATGTTGACCGCATTGAGGTCGCATCGGCACGTGTGAGTGAAGGTGAAAAAGATGCGGTGAGCATGATTTGCAGATATGCGCAACAACACGGAATGCTTAACAGAGTGGAGGTCTTAGGCTTTGTTGATGGCGGGAAATCTGTCAATTGGATTGCTGACACGGGATGCAAGGTGGTGAATCTCCTGGCAAAAGGTAGTGAAAAGCATTGTTGCGGTCAACTTCACAAAAGTGTTGACGACCATGTGGCAGACATTTTGGAGTGTGTGAAAATGGCGGAAGATAAGGGAATGACAGTAAATCTCTATCTGGAAGACTGGAGCAACGGTATGAAAGATTCTCCCCATTACATATACGCGATGCTTGATGCGCTGACAAAGACTTCTATACGCCGCATTATGTTGCCCGACACCTTGGGAATCCTGAATCCTTTGCAGGTGATAGAATACATGCGAAAGATGCAGAAACGCTATCCAGATGCTCATTTCGATTTCCATGCCCACAACGACTATGATCTGGCTGTCAGTAATTCGCTCGCCGCCGTATTAAGCGGGTGTAAAGGGCTTCATGTAACCGTGAATGGGCTGGGTGAGCGTTGCGGTAATGCGTCGTTATCCAGTGTGCAAGTAATCTTGAAAGATCAGTTTCATGCCAAGACAAACATCCATGAAGACAGGTTGAACGAAATCAGCAGACTGGTTGAAGGGTATAGCGGCATTGCCGTGGCACCTAATCAGCCTGTAATAGGTGAGAATGTATTCACTCAAGTGGCTGGTGTGCATGCCGATGGTGACTCAAAAGCGGGACTATATTATAATGCATTGAAACCTGAGAGGTTCGGCCGAAAGCGTGAATACGCACTGGGAAAGAACAGCGGAAGGGCGAATATTGCGAAAAACCTTGAGGAACTTGGCCTTGTGCTAACACCGGAGCAGACGCAGAGAGTGACCAGGCGCATTACGGAATTAGGCGACCGAAAGGAAATCGTAACCCAAGAAGACCTGCCCTTCATCGTGAGTGATGTGCTGAAACACGATGTGCCAGAAGAGAAAATAAAACTGGTGAGTTATATGGTGAGTACTGCTTATGGTCTGAAACCGCTTGCCAGCATTAAAGTGGAGATTGGCGGCAGGCAATATGAGGCAGATTCTACTGGCGACGGACAGTATGATGCCTTTGTGAAAGCGCTCCGGAAAATATACAAAGACAATTTAGGGCGTACGTTCCCCGTGCTTGCCAACTATGCGGTGAGCATTCCGCCAGGTGGAAGAACAGATGCTTTGGTACAGACCGTGATCTCTTGGCATAATGGAGACAAAGTGATTAGAACACGTGGACTGGATGCAGATCAGACCGAGGCTGCCATTAAAGCCACCATTAAAATGCTGAATATCTTTGAAGCACAGAACTGAAGAAACAATTAATTATAAAACAACGAATATATGAAACTAAAAATTGCTGTATTGCCCGGTGACGGTATCGGACCGGAAATTATGAATCAAGGTGTCGCCGTGATGAACGCCATTGCTGAAAAATACAACCATGAGTTTGTCTATGAAGAGGCTATCTGCGGAGCACATGCCATTGATGAAGTGGGAGATCCTTTTCCCGATGACACTTTCCGCACGTGTATGAATGCCGATGCCGTGCTTTTTGCGGCTGTTGGTGACTTGCGCTACGATAACGATCCTACGGCAAAGGTAAGGCCTGAACAGGGCTTGCTTGCCATGCGAAAGAAATTGGGATTGTTTGCAAATATTCGCCCAGTTGCTACATTTGACTGCCTGCTTCACAAAAGCCCGCTGAAAGACGAACTATTGAAAGGTACCGACTTCGTGGTGATTCGCGAACTGACAGGTGGCATGTATTTTGGCGAAAAGTATCAGGACAACGACAAGGCTTATGATACCGATATCTATACTCGCCCAGAAATTGAGCGCATTTTAAAAGTGGCGTTTGAGATGGCAATGAAGCGAAACAAGCACCTTACCGTTGTTGACAAGGCCAATGTGCTGGCATCTTCGCGTCTATGGCGACAGATTGCCAAGGAAATGGAACCACAATACCCGGACGTGAAAACAGATTATATGTTTATCGATAATGCCTCTATGCGAGTGCTTACCGAACCTCGTTTCTTCGACGTGATAGTAACGGAGAATACATTCGGAGATATTCTTACCGATGAAACCAGTTGTATTACGGGCAGTATGGGTTTGCAACCATCGGCATCATTGGGCGAACACACTCCGTTGTTTGAGCCTGTTCATGGTTCATGGCCTCAGGCCGCTGGTAAGAATCTTGCAAATCCGCTCGCTCAGATACTTTCTGCTGCCATGCTCTTGGAGCATTTCAATCTTGTAGAAGAAGGAAAAATGGTGAGAAATGCGGTAAATGCAAGTCTTGACGCCAATGTGAGGACACCTGAAATACAGGTGGAAGGCGGAAAGACGTATGGAACAGAAGAAGTGGGTGAGTGGATCGTGGATTATATCCGGAATGCTTAGCCGTTTCCACATGAGGCCTTATCTGATACAATACCAGAACTGAAGCAGAATTCAATATATGTGCCAAAGCATTAGAAAAGTATTACTGTTTGTTGTGTTACAGATGTTGATTGCTAATATCATTGTGGCACAAGACAGGCGGGC
This sequence comes from Prevotella sp. UBA4268, assembly GCA_002395135.1. Taxonomy (GTDB): domain Bacteria; phylum Bacteroidota; class Bacteroidia; order Bacteroidales; family Bacteroidaceae; genus Prevotella. The sequence continues at coordinate 73,864 of DGWC01000013.1, forward strand.
TCTCCGTGACAGTCTTTCCATGGTTATGCAAAGACTGTCATATTCCCCGGAGTCTATCGGTCTTCGGTTGAAAAAAGCATCGTTGAATATGCAACTGGAGCAATGGGAATATGCCAAAGACGAATATGATTATGTCATTAATCATGAACCGTTGAACCTCACCGCGTTGTTCTTCAGGGCCTATGTCAACGAGAAACTGCATCGTTATCATTTTGCAAGGCTCGATTACCAGAGTCTTCTTTCGGTTGTTCCTTCAAACTTTGAGGGCAGGTTGGGACTTGCGCTACTCAACCAGAAAGACAAGCATTATACAGAGGCAATGGATCAGATGCATATTCTTGTCGAACAACATCCAGACAGCGCGGTGGCTCATGCTGCTTTGGCTGGCATCGAAAAAGAAAGAAACCTTTATGAGTTGGCCATCTATGATTATGGCAAGGCAATCTCTCTTGACCCAACAAACACCGATTATCTGCTTAACAGGGCAGATTTGTATATCAAACTGAAAAAATTCGCAGACGCGAATGATGATTTAGAGAGATTGGTTGCATTAGGTGTTTCCAGAACATCGTTAGAAGATTGGTTCCAAAAAACAACAAAAAAGAAGAAGCGAAAAGCATCTCGCAAGATAGAATAACAATGAGTATTCTGAGTTGAAAACTGATAAGATGTCAGTGTTTGAGTGGCTTTTATAAGCAGGGGATAAGGCCCCTGCTTTTTTAATGCGCTACAAATGCGCTACAAATCTTTAAAATGCGTGATAAACAAAAATCGGAAACCCTTGATAATGAGGGGTTTCCGAATATTGGTGTGAGGTGCCTAGCGGAGTCGAACCGCTCTATACGGTTTTGCAGACCGTCACATAACCGCTTTGTTAAGGCACCATTGCGATTTGCGGATGCAAAGATATAACATTTCTTTTGAATAACCAAATTTTTCTGTTGTTTTTTGTCTTGTCATCTCGAAAACACGCTATTCAGATGTCCAGCACTTAGGTTTTGCTTTCTTGTTCTTGTGCTTTTTTCGCTGTATATCCTTCAGTGCGCAACCAGCACATCCATAACACGGGTCACCCGCATGCCTAATTGCATTGAAAACCCGATATGCAACGTAGGCTGCAGATAACACGACGGCTATACCTATTATAATATATTGTACTGTCATTACCCAATATGTTTACAGTCCGCACAGTTGCTTATAATGGCAAGTCTGGCAAATATTCCTGTCTTCAGTAGGAATGAAGTCGGTTTCAGGCTCGAAAATTTCTACCAAGACGTTTTTCAGAAGACTGATAAATTCTTCATCATACTTTTTTATATCCTTTATTGTCTCTTTTCCAATGACGAGTGTAGGTTCTTCATTGGTGTACTGAATGAAAAGCAGGGCCGGAGAAACGGGCTGCTGATGGCTGTTGAGACGCGCGTCTTTACTGACCAGGTGGGAGTAGAGCATGGTTTGTATATAGTAGTCGGCATGCTTTTGGGGATTGATAGGCCTCTCAAACAACTCCTCTACACTGTATACTTTCGTGGATTGTTTCTTCCCGCCGGTCTTATAGTCAACAACTCTTATGGTCTCTTCATGGCAGATGGAATCCTTAACCATATCCAAACGGTCGACAATTCCCCCGATTCTTACATTCACAACGCCTCTTGATGTCTGAATATCCAGTTCCCCTTGCACGAATTTCTCCAGTCCTAATACCTGGAATGGCGCCAATTCCTTATCAATGGCAAGCAATCGTTTGATGTATTGTATGATTACTTCGCGGTTGATTAGGTGAAGCCCGTTTTCAGGGGCATCAATTTTCATTTCCTGACGGAATGCTTCGTCAACGGCCCACTCAATTTTGTGTGGGTGCTTTTCTATATATTCAATATCGCCAGGCATGATACATTGACTCTGTTCTGTCAACGTATCGTATAATATCTGGGATGCCTTATGGAAAATGTTTCCAAATGCCCGGTTGTCAATCAGGTCCTCATCGTCGTTATCGGGTTCTTTGATTCCAGAAATATTGTTGAAATAGAACTGCAAGGGACATCTCAGATAGCGGTTGATGAACGTTGGATAGATGCCTTTGTCGGCCATTTCGTGGAGAATCTGTATGGATTCTTCTGTTTTTTTGATGGCGTGCGGGCGTATAGGTATCTGTTTCTGTCCTGCATTTAGCGACATTCTGCGAATCAAATGCTTCCCCTCCACCATCATTTGTAGCATGAATCGGCTCATTTCCCCAGTTTGTCCGTCGTCGGTAGAATTGTTATAGAGTATGGTGATGTCTTCTGCCTTTTGTAATAATCTGTGGAAATAATAGGCAAATACGGCTACTTTGTTGTCGATGGTTGTCAGTCCAAACGCTTTTCTGATAGAATAGGGGATGAAACTGGAGTCGTTGATGCCTTTAGGCATGTTGCCCTCATTGCAAGAGAGTAGCAACAAGTGTTTGAAATCCAAGTTTCTCGTTTCAAGTACACCCATTATCTGCACGCCTTCAATAGGTTCGCCATGGAATGGGATGGATATGGTGTTGACATGTTGCTGCACAAGTTTCTGGATAGTGAACGAATCAGCCGTTAAATCACCAGATTGTATCAGGTTGTTCATCCTGTTGAGCAGCGTATACATACGGAATATGGCTTCCTGTTGGAATCCGTCGTTGTCGTTTTTCGTTTTCTCGGCAATTGTCTTTACGAGCGTGAGAGCAGACGAGATGATGTCATTTACGTTCTCAGCAAGCATTTCTTCCGCAATCAGTGAGGCATAAGGATGATGGATGAGGCGTTTATACGTGCGTTTTCCACCATATATGCAATAGTTAAACCATTGCATGACGAAAGAACTTATCAGAGTGCTTTGCAATGGGTAGCCTGTTGTGATATTCACTTTTTCTACTTCATCAGGCAGACAATGGATAACGGTGGGGAGCAGATGCTCGTCGCACATCACGACGGCAGTTTCTTTGCCGCCGCGATAACGGTTTTGGTCGCGCAACCATTTGCTTACAAATCTGGCCTGTATGTTTTCTGTGGTGGCGCTGATATATGTTATTTGCTTTTCTTTATTGAAATTGTTGTAGATCTCATCTTGTTGAATGTCCAGTTCATTAGGGAACATGGCGAGATGCTGTATGATAAACCTTCCGGCCTCGCTGTCTGCGTTCTTGTATGAGATGTCAAAATCCCAATAAAACCGTGCTTTCCCTTCTTGATGTATCATCTGGAAGACTCTTTTTTCTACTTGATGGAGCAGATTAAAGCCTACAAATATATACAATTCATGGTCAGTTTGCAGTCTTTCTCTTTCTGCAATCTCCCGATAGAGCATTCCCTCGTAGGCAAAACCTTGCTCCTCAAGTCTCTGTTTATAGTCTTTGTAGATATCGAACAGGTGACTCCACAATTCAAGAAACTTTTTTTTGAGTTCAGAATTATGCTCTTCGCTGAAATTGTTGAAGAATCTCTTGAGCACGTTGATCTGATCTTCCGACAAATACGACACATCGTCGAGTTCGTGGATGTGTTTAAGATTTGAGAATACCTGGCTGGCATCGGCCATGTTCTTGTCTATATCGTCGAAATCAGAAAGCAGCAGTTGCCCCCAACTATAGAAATGGTCGAGCGTTTCATTCTTTCTCGTACACTTTATATAACTCTTATACAAGTCGCAAACCAGTTTCATGTCGTCGGCAACCGTCAATGATGATTGCTTACGGAAAAAGTCGCTGATGGTAATATATGACGGAGTCCACACGGGTTGCTTTGCCAATTTGGCAAGATGTGTGTTCATGAACAGGGATGCGCGTTTGTTGGGGAACACCAGAGCCACATGCGACAGGTCGGTACCATATTTTTCAAGTAAATCGGCCGCAACATATTCAAGAAAACTTTTCATTACTTTACCTCCTCAATCTTATTGTTATACACATACCATAGATACCCTTTAACATGGTGATGCCCCATTGATTGGAGTAGATTGACATATTCTTGCACTTGCTGGTGGTATTCTTCACGGGGACGGCCAAACTTGAAATCAACGACAATGGTCTGGTTTCCGTCTGTCATGACTCGGTCCGGACGACGTTCCACCACATTTCCACTGCTGTCGAGAAACACAATACTGCATTCGTTGAACAGTTTCCATTTCTCGCTAAACCATTCTTGTATGCGGGGATCGGAGAGGCGTTTCTCCAGCAGACTCCTGATTTTCGACGGAGAGATTTCTTCATCATAGAGAATGCCATCGTTCTCCAACTGCTTTAGCATCATGGGAATGTCGTCGGTAGTCCTTATTTGCGAGAACACGCCGTGCAGCACATTGCCCATTTTTATATATTGCTGTCGTTGGCGTTCCTCATCATCCATCGGCATATCGTCTGCCGTGTCTGATACGAAATCGCGGCTTTTGTTGCTTTGGCGGAATTCCACATGGTTCTTAAACGACTCTATTTGCAAGTTCAAGGTTTCTGGCTTCCTGGTGAAAATATTGTCTTCGGTGTTCTTTTCTTTATCCGTTTGCCTGATAGAAAGCGTTCCATATTCGTAAATAATGGGGGATTCTTCATCTTCTTCGTCGCTACAGAAATAGTCGGCATTATCTAATGAAAGATTTTCCAAGACATTTTTTATGAGAGCACTTCTGTTTCCCTTGCCGTCTTTCTTCCCGATTACAAACAGATTCCTGATGGCGCGTGTAAACGCCACGTATAGCAGATTGAGGTTGTCAACGCAGTTTTGCAGGTGTTCATGGATATAGTCCTTTTCATAATAGGTGTCCATGAGTTTTCCGCTATAGTCTACCGGGATGAGCGGCAGTTGGTTATATGGGTGTATGTCGGGCGATTTGCACCATAGCGTGTTAGGCAATTCAAGATACCAATCGCAATATGGGATGATAACATGGTCGAATTCAAGGCCTTTTGATTTGTGTATACTAAGCAGCCTTATGCCGTTTACGTCGCTGCTGTGTATGGTTTTCTTGTGGATGCTCTCCTCCCACATCTTCAGAAACCCTTCGAGATCGGCTCCGTTTTCATCGGTGAACGCTGAAAGGTGGTCGTAAAACGCGCACACGTAAGCACTTTGATTGTCGAGTTTTTCCAGATGATACCAATTGTAGAGATACTCCATCAAATCGATGAGCGGCATCTTCTGCATCTCAATCCGTTGTGTATCGGTGAAATCGGGTAGGGGGGTGCCGTTGATATAAGTGTATGTCTTTTCAGCATTGGCACGTGCCAGCATGTCATCGGGATGAACCAGCATCTCGCATACGTTTATAAGGCTTCTCACAGCCAGTGAAAAGTCGAGTTGAAATGCTTCGTCGCTGATGATGCAAACATCTTTCCTATATTGCAGGAAATACTCGGCGATTTTGGGAATATGCTTGTTGGTCCTGACCAATATGGCTATTTCGTTCTCCTTGGCACCTGCATTCAGCAGTTCGTCAACAGTGTCTGCTATCATCGTCAGGGTGGCTTCGTCGTAGTCTTGCTTGGGTAGCAGGGTGATTCTCACTTTGCCCGCCTGCTCTTTTCCTGTGGGAGAACATTGTGCCACGTCGTTATAGGCTTGCTTCAATTCTTCTGCCTCTGCCGGATTGATGCTTTTTTCATTCTCGTATTCTATGCTTCTGGCCTGCTCGAAGAACGCATTGTTGAAGTCAACGATGTTTTTGCATGAGCGATAGTTGAAGTTCAATGGTCTCACATCAATGGTTTTCCCCGTTGACGCGAACTCTCCGTCGATGTTGTTCAGCAGTTTCCAGTCGCCGCTACGCCACCTGTATATGCTTTGCTTCACGTCGCCCACAATCAGATTTCTTGTGATGTCTGCATGTTTTGAATAGGTGGCGTGGCTCATGGTCTCCTCAAGCAGTATTTGGAAATTCCTCCATTGGATGGTGCTTGTGTCTTGAAATTCATCAATCATGATATGATCCAGCGCCGTGCCTATCTTTTCAAAGATGAAAGGACTGTCGCTTTTGTCTATCAGGTCATGAAGGAACTGTTGGGTGTCGCTAAGCAGAAACCGGTTGGCTTCTTCGTTCATCTCGCGCACTTCCTGCTCAATGCTTCCGAGAAGGCGTAGTTCGTTGAGATGTCTGAGCGTGATTTCTGCCGTCAGGTAGTTCTTCCACATGACGGGTCTGGCCTGTTCAGCGTCGTGTAGCAGTGGCATCAGCACCGTTTCTGCCAGTTGCATAATCTTTTCTTTGTCGCTGCTTGTCTTTGTGGTCCATTTTGCCGCGTCGCATAAGCATTTCTCCACAGTGGCATTGAAGCATTTCTTGTCGCTGAAATCATTGCCTTTGAGTTTCTTGAAATAACTGCCGATGCTTTTGTCTTTGCCAGCAAAAGAATCGTATTGCAACTGGTTCTGTTCCAGGATCTGGTCAAACCGGTCGGCGAAAAGCAACATTTCCTTTTGGGCTTGCTCCTTGATCTGAACAAGGTCTTGTCTGAATTTAGCGAAGAACCCCTTTTGTCCGATTACTTTTTTCAACTCTTCGCTGTTCGACTTATAGTAATCCCTGAAAATGGTCTTGCCGAATCTCTTGATGCTTCCTATTACGTTCCAACTCTTGTCATCCTCGATATTCTGTTCAATGAAGTCGATAATCCATTTCAACATCATATCGTTTTTGTCAAGTTTGTCTATCATCTGGTCCACAGCCAGTTCCTCTATCTGGTTGTCATTCAGTTCAATTCGCAGGTTGGCAGCCAGGTCTAATTCGTGCGCCAGGTTGCGTAAAATGGTCTGAAAGAAACTGTCTATGGTTTCTACATGGAAGTAACTGTAGTTGTGAATCAGGTTTTTCAAGGCGATGCCGGCCCGTTCTGAGACTTCGGCTGGCGATATTTTCAGGCTCGAAGTCACTTCGTTCATGTAAGTCTGCGATGATTTCGCACCTTTCCACAGTCCGTACAGTTGGCTGAGAATGCGCAATTTCATTTCTTCCGTGGCTTTGTTGGTGAAAGTCACGGCGAGGATGTTCTTGTATTTCAGCGGGTTTTCAATGAGCAACTTGATATACTCTGTTGCCAGTCGGAACGTTTTTCCACTGCCTGCACTTGCTTTATAGACAGTGAGTTGCGGCTTTTCAGTTATGTTGTTGATCATAAATGTTTCTTTTCACCAGTCATTAAATAGTTCAAATCCTACTCTGAAGCCAATGCCATCGTAATTCGCATTCTTGGTGGCAATGAACAGGCCGAAGGAAAACAACCTGTTAGTAAAACCGTAGCCCCATTCTGTGTAGGGATACAGGTCGTGAGCCAGAAGCGAACTGACATAGATTCGCTCCATTTCCATAATCTTGCCCACCACTGGCAGGCGCGACATCAGCATCAGCGGAGACTCGTATGTGGCATTGGCGCGCACGTAATAGTCGGATGAATTATAGTATGTTCTGTTCAATATCTGGAATTCTCCCGTCCAGTCGTCATTCCATCCACCGGGCATGTTGTCTTCCCTGAAGTTCTCATAATCCAGAAAATAGCAGTCTTTTCCCTTGTTTGTATAAGCACCGGCACCCAGTCTCATCGACAAAGAGCGCAGCCGGTTGAATTTGCGCAGCCAGATGGCATCAGCCTCAATGCGCCCATACTCCATGTTTGCCTGCCCAATTCCGCCGATTCCCTGTTCGTAGTTGATGGTGAAAATCGGACCTTTCCATCCCCACGGTCGTATCTGCGTTTCAATCATTGGGGCAAGTGAATAATAGGTAGAGGGCATGTCGGCCTTTTTGAAAACACTGCCGTCCACTGCTGAACGCCTGTGATACGTCATACCGCCTCCTATGCTCCATTTGTCGGATATGTCATAATTGGTCGTTATCTTGGTATACATATCCTTGAAATAGTCGAGATTCGTCAACGACCACACGACAGAGTCCTGTCCTTCTTCTTTCAGCCTGTCTCTCACCGTGGAATTCTTAATGCGGTTTCCGTTTCCGATGTTCACCTCCACGTAACCGTTTCTGCTCTTGTTGTAGGTATATCTGATTGGAACACGGAAATAAAACTGCTTCTGCTTGAATGTATAGCCCAGGCGAGCGTTGAGATAGATTTCCTTTTCGGGAGAGAATGAATATGCCACGCGCAGTTTCGATTTATAGGTGAAGCCCTTTTGGGGGTTGTAGCCGAAATATAGCGGGTTCAGAATCGGTGAAATGCGGAAGTAGCCTTGGTCATTGCTACCGAAATTCCCTTTGATACGGTTCACCAAATTGTCTCCGATGGCATCCCAGAAAATGGTTTTCCATATTGATTTTTTCTTATGTCTTGGCGGAAGCGTGTCGCGGCTGTGGTTGATGGAATCCTGTATGTCATACAATCTCTGGATGTGGAGTGGGAGAGGGGCGGGGCGCAAACTGTCCATTAATGCCATTTCATGACTGCCTTCAATGGAGTCTGGCAATGTTACGGGCAAGCCGAATTCAGTGTGGTAATTACTCTTTATTACGTTGCCGAGGTACTTAAACGTTGCGTTGATGTTGAGGTTCTTGGGTATCAGCGACTTGAATCCTTCTTCACCCATGGTGGAATTCATGTCGAAACGTATCATGTCGTATTCTCCGTTGAAGTCGAAACTGATGATACGGCCCGTTTCAATGTCGATTATGGCCTTTCCACTCACTAACTGAGTGTTGTATTTACGTGGTCTGAACACTACCTCGGCACGGTTGTCGGTAAGATATGAAATGCCATAACGGTATAGAATCTGATTCTTGGCATTGAAAGGAGATAGGATATGATCTCTGAAAAGAGTAACATTATACAAGTTGGGCATGCTCATGTTCATCACGGTGGGCAATGTGTTCTTATGTCTTGGCACCGTACCAACGTCAACTTGTTTCAAAGTCTGAATCTCGTCGCTACTGTTTAAAGTGATTTTCGTATACAGTTCGCCGGCATAATCGGTGTTGCTTCTGCGTGCCAGTACATACATCGAGGGAACCGTGAACAGCAGTTTGTTTTTTTTCTGTGTGGAAACCGTAAACAGGGTATACGAGTTGATGATGGAGTCTCTGATTTCAAAATGCTGTGAGTCCTTGTAACCGAACATGCGGTTGAGCACGAGACTGTCGTTGTATTCCCGTTTGCTGATTGCGTATATGCCTGATGTGCATTCAATAAGGCATAGCAATATGATGGTTATCGTTTTTCTGATTGCCAATGTGAACGCAAAATTACAAAAAAATCCTCTAAAGTGCATGCTTTAGAGGATTAATTTTTTGATTACCTTCAAAAACTGTATGTTTTATCCCAGATACTTCATCAGAATCTTTGCATTTCCGCTATCGCGAAGTTTGGCAATGCTCTTTTCGCGTATCTGGCGAACACGCTCGCGTGTCAGTCCTAACTGGTCGCCAATCTCTTCCAGACCTTTTTCGTGGCAGCCAATGCCGAAACACTCGCGGATAATGGTGATTTCCCTTTCCTTGAGCACTTTCGAAAGAACGGTGTTCAATTCCTGTGCCATGCTTTCATGGTCTACCATGCGGTCTGTTCTGCTATCATCGCCGCTGGGCATTACATCAAGCATGCAGTTGTCTTCGCCGTCCTGGAAAGGGGCGTCGATACTTACGTGATGTCCGTCAGCAGCAAGACTCTGGCCGATTTTCTCCTCGTCGAGATTCGTTGCCTCAGATAATTCAGATACGCTTGGATGGCGCTGGTTCTCTTGTTCGAATCTATTGATCTCGTGATTAATCTTGCTCAGACTGCCCACTTGGTTCAGTGGAAGTCTCACAATGCGGCTTTGCTCTGCAATAGCCTGCAGAATACTCTGGCGAATCCACCATACGGCATAACTGATGAATTTGAAACCGCGTGTTTCATCGAATTTCTGTGCGGCCTTTATCAGTCCGATGTTGCCTTCGTCAATCAAGTCTGTCAGTGTAAGTCCTTGGTGTTGGTATTGTTTTGCTACTGAAACAACAAATCTTAAGTTTGCTGTCACCAGTTTATCCTTTGCTCGTTCACCTTCAGGACCTCCTTTCCTAATTTTTTGAGCCAATTCAATCTCTTCGTCAATTGAAATCAATGGGGCGCGACCAATCTCAACGAGATACTTGTCAAGTGCCTCGCTGGAACGGTTCGTAATACTTTTTTGAATCTTTAGTTGTCTCATCCTTTAACCCTAAAACACCTTTAATTACCTGATATTCAGGAATATAATACAATTATAATCGAAAATCGATGCAAAATTACAAAAAAAAACAATACGTTGTACTGCCAATATGGTTAAATAGCATTAAAAAAGTGGAAACATTTTCACATTATATTATAAACGTGAAATCAATGCAAGGTGAACGGATTACTGTCGTTTTTGTGCGGCAAGTCATACGAGGCGAAACTACGGAATTGTGCGATTGTGCGGCAGATCCATATCATATGAAACCAACAGATTGTGCGACTTAACGGTAAAATACGTAAAAAGAAACCTATGGTAACGATATATTCTTGTGCCTGAAATTGTCATGGAAAATCCGAATTTCTGCCTCTCTTGCGGGCGATATTGGTAAGAAACGATAAACTGGGCGTGAAATGCGCGATTTTTGAAGCATTTCCTGCAACTTTCTGATTAATAATTAATTACGACGAAAACTGGTTTCTCTAAAACGGATAAACCTGATGTATGCTGAAAAAAGCATAGTTTTTGGGTTGTAAAAACATAGTTTTTGAGGTGCAAAACCATAGTTTTTAGGCAGTAAAACCATAGTTTTTGAAGTGTAAAAGCATAGTTTTTGCGCGGAGAAATGTGCGTTTTGGTAATGCGTCTTTACATTTTTGTATTTTCAACGCTCATTTTTTTCAAATATCCATTTCTATTTTGAAGAAAAACGGTTACATGGTTTTGTCGCGTTTTTTCGAATATTCGTGATATGTCATTATTCAGATATTTAGCGTTGTCTGATTGCTTTTACAATGATGATGCAATTGCAACCGTAACCGTTATAATATTTAATTGCGCAAAATTAAATATAATCAGCATTATGATAAATAGAAAATTTATAGATGATTAATATGGTCAAAGTAACACCTCTCCTCGAAGAAGCAAAGTAAAATCTGATGAACATTAACTCCTCGTCCTGTAGATGCTAAAACATAATCTGTTGATCACTTACTCCTCGCCGTGAAAATGAAAGAGCATAATTTTATTCTTTAAACCATACAAACGATTATCTCATTCTTTTTTAATCTATTTTTCATAGAAATTACTGATGAAAAATATCATGATTAAAATCAATTCTAAAAATAATTGCTGCATTAATTTTTGAATTTCAAGAAAAAGAATTAATTTTGTATTTTCAAATTTACGGCTTTGATTTCAGTCGGTTCAAGTGCACGCGGTTTTGCATGAGCGCCTTTCCTTAAAACTGTAATCATTATAGCCTGTATATGAACATATTAACGAATTGGTATGAACGAATACATCAAAATAAAAAATGCACGAGTAAATAACCTGAAGAATATCAGCCTGGACATTCCGCGCAATCGTTTCATCGTGGTAGCCGGTGTGTCTGGCTCAGGTAAATCTTCGCTTGCATTTGATACGTTATACGCCGAAGGCCAGCGCCGTTATGTGGAGTCTCTTTCGAGTTATGCTCGTCAGTTTCTTGGCAGAATGAGCAAGCCGGAATGCGATTATATCAAGGGACTTCCCCCTGCCATTGCGATTGAACAGAAGACTATTGCTCGCAATCCGAGGTCAACGGTTGGCACGAGCACAGAAATCTATGAGTATCTGAGGCTGTTGTTTGCGCGAATCGGCAAGACATATTCGCCAATCAGCGGGCAAATGGTGAAGAAACACTCACCTGAGGATCTTGTGAACTGTATTCATCAGTTTGGCAAAGGCACCAAATTTGCATTGCTCTCTCCTATTCATGTGCCAGAAGGCCGCACTCTGGTGAAGCAATTGGAGATGTATCATAAGCAAGGATATGTAAGATTGTTCTTCAACGGCGATTTTGTCAAGATTGAAGATTTCCTTTCTGACGATATGGCGAAGTCCATCGAAGAGTCGGAAACCCATGCGCATGAACACGCCGTGTGGCTGGTGGTTGACCGTTTGTCGGTTGACGACTCTCAAGAAACGGTGTCCCGACTATCAGATTCCTCAGAAACAGCATTTTACGAAGGTAATGGAGAGTGCAGACTGATGTTCCTGCCGAGTAAGATTTGTTATGATTTTTCAATTCGTTTTGAGGCTGACGGCATCAAGTTCGAGGAGCCAAACGATAATATGTTCTCGTTTAATTCTCCGCTGGGCGCATGTCCCGAATGCGAAGGATTCGGTTCGATTATCGGAATTGATGAGAAACTGGTGATTCCCAACACCTCTCTGAGTGTCTACGACGGCTGCGTTCAGTGCTGGCATGGTGACAAAATGAAAATATGGCAGGACGAATTCTGCCGTCGGGCAGCAAAAGATGACTTCCCGATTTTTGAGCCTTACTACAATTTAACCACACGTCAGAAAGACATGTTGTGGCATGGACTGCCCTCAGATTCGAAGGATATCCACAAGCAGGTGTCTATCGACGCCTTTTTCCAGATGGTTAAAGAGAATCAGTATAAGATTCAATACAGGGTGATGATGAGCAGGTATCGCGGCAAGACCACATGTCCGGTGTGCCATGGAACCCGTTTGAAACCAGAATCTGAGTATGTCAAGATTGGTGGAATGAGCATTACAAATCTTGTTGAGATGCCTATTGGGAAATTGAAACTATGGTTTGACAATCTTGAACTTGACGAACAGGAAAAGAATATATCAAAACGTCTGATGACGGAGATTAAGAGCAGGATGCAATTCCTTGTGGATGTGGGACTTTCGTATCTGACGTTAAACAGACCGTCAAACACCTTGTCGGGTGGAGAAAGTCAGCGAATCAATCTCACCACCTCACTTGGATCAAGCCTCGTAGGGTCGTTATACATCCTGGATGAGCCAAGCATAGGGCTTCATTCCAGAGATACTTTCCGGCTGATTCACGTGCTGAAAGAACTGCAGAGTATCGGAAACACGGTAATAGTTGTGGAGCATGACGAGGATATCATCCGCTCGGCTGACTATCTGATAGATATTGGTCCCGATGCAGGCCGTCTGGGAGGCGAAATCGTATTCCAGGGTGATGCGTCTTCGATAGATAAAAGCCAGTTGGAACTGGTGAGAAAGTATCCTCAGAGTTATACCGTGAAATACCTTACGGGTGCAGAAACAATTGATGTTCCACAGAGTAGGCGTCCTTGGAACATGGCTATTGAACTGAAAGGGTGCCGGATGAACAATCTCAAGGGCATTGACGTGAAGTTCCCCCTGAATGTGTTTACGGTGGTGACAGGGGTGTCGGGAAGTGGCAAATCGTCTCTGGTGAAAGGCATCCTCTACCCTGCCCTGAAACGTCATCTCAATGAAGTGGCTGACATTCCGGGCGATTATGTCGCGCTGGATGGTGACTGGCAGCAAATCACCCATGTGGAAATGGTGGACCAGAATCCTATCGGAAAGAGCACACGAAGCAATCCTGCCACCTACGTGAAGGCGTATGACGCGGTGCGCCAACTGTTTTCCGAACTGCCGTTGTCGAAGCAAATGGGCTTTTCTGCGCAATATTTTTCATTCAATGCCGACGGCGGGCGTTGCGATGAGTGTAAGGGTGCCGGTGTGAAAACGGTGGAAATGCAGTTCATGGCCGACCTTGTGCTTGAGTGCGAAGTATGTCACGGGCAGCGTTTCAAGCACGACATCCTGGATGTAAGGTATAACGGGAAGAACATTAACGATGTTCTTGAAATGACTGTGAGTGAGGCCATTGAGTTTTTTGATATGTGTGAGGTCAAGGAACTGAAGAATCTTTGTTCCGTTATCGTAGAACGTCTGAAACCATTAGATGAGGTTGGATTGGGATATATCAAATTAGGGCAGAGTTCTTCCACCTTGTCGGGCGGTGAAAACCAGCGTGTGAAACTGGCATATTATATCGGTCAGGAGAAGAGCACCCCTACCCTCTTTGTGTTTGACGAGCCCACCACGGGCCTTCATTTCCATGACATCCGCCGTCTGCTGCATGCTTTTGATCAGTTGATTGAGCGCGGCCATACCGTGGTGGTTATTGAACACAACATGGATATCATCAAATGTGCCGACCATATCATAGATTTGGGACCCGACGGAGGCGACAAGGGCGGAATGATTGTGTGTGCCGGTACGCCGGAATATGTGGCAGATTGCCCAAACAGTATTACGGGCAAGTATCTGAAAGAAAAACTAATGGGGTAAAAAAAGTGGGTATTCAGTGAGCGGCAAACGGGACTCGAACCCGCGACCCTCGGCTTGGGAAGCCAATGCTCTACCAACTGAGCTATTGCCGCAAACTGTCCTTTGAAAAGAGAAGACGCCAAATAGCGTCTTATTAGAGCCGATACCGGGACTCGAACCCG
>DGWC01000013.1:88409-135099 GCA_002395135.1 Prevotella sp. UBA4268
TGCTCTACCAACTGAGCCATATCGGCAAGAAGAATGATTTTCTAAATGCGGTGCAAAGGTAATATATTTCTTTGAACTATGAACTGAGTTTTCTGAATTTTATAATTAGTTAACAATCGGAGGCGTTCATGCCTGTCGTTTCGTGAAAGTTGGGTGCTTGTGTCATTTTCAAGCCATTTGATGTTTCATGGCTCCTAAACTATTAAGTAATCCTAATAATTGAATCATTTTTCTTTTATTTTGATTTAAAACCTTACCTTTGCATTTATTTTTGTATAAAGAGCAATACGGAAATTTCACGATAATAATACGATATAAAAAAGATGGAATTAGCAAGTAAGTATGATCCGCGCGAAGTGGAGTCGAAATGGTATCAGTATTGGGTTGACAACAAATTGTTCAGTTCTAAACCAGATGGACGGGAACCATACACAATCGTTATCCCGCCACCAAACGTAACAGGCGTGTTGCACATGGGCCACATGCTCAACAATACGATACAAGATATCCTTGTGAGAAGAGCACGCATGGAAGGAAAGAATGCATGCTGGGTGCCTGGCACCGACCATGCTTCCATTGCCACGGAAGCCAAGGTAGTGAAGAAACTTGCAGCAGAAGGCATCAAGAAACACGACCTTACACGTGAGCAGTTTCTTGAGCATGCGTGGGATTGGACTCATGAGCACGGCGGCATTATCCTGAAACAGTTGCGCCGATTGGGTGCCTCCTGCGACTGGGACCGCACGGCTTTCACGATGGACGAGAAGCGTTCTGAGAGTGTTATCAAGGTCTTTGTTGACTTGTATAACAAAGGACTCATCTATCGCGGCATGCGTATGGTGAACTGGGATCCCAAGGCGCTCACCGCTCTTTCTACAGAAGAGGTGATTTATAAAGAGGAGCAGAGCAAGTTGTTCCATCTGAAATATTATGTAGAAGGACTGAAGGAACTCGACAATCAGGCTCAACTGGAAGAAGAAGGCAACATCATCCATCGCGATGAAAAAGGTTTCTATGCCGTCGTTGCCACTACTCGTCCGGAGACAATCATGGGTGATACAGCCATGTGTGTGAATCCTAAAGATCCTAAAAACCAGTGGCTGAAAGGCAAAAAGGTAATTGTGCCTCTCGTGGGGCGCGTTATTCCCGTGATTGAGGACCGTTATGTGGACATTGAGTTTGGTACGGGCTGTCTGAAAGTGACACCTGCCCACGATACAAACGACTATATGCTGGGCAAAACCCATCATTTGGAAACCATAGATATCTTCAATCCCGACGGAACCATATCTGAACAGAGTCCGCTATACGTAGGCATGGACAGGTTTGATTGCCGCAAACAAATTGTGAAAGATCTGCAGAATGCCTCGTTGATGGAGAAAGTGGAGGACTATACCAATAAAGTGGGATATTCAGAGCGTAACCCAGATACTGCCATCGAGCCACGGCTCTCGTTGCAATGGTTCCTCAAAATGCAGCATTTCGCAGATATCGCATTGCCGCCAGTGATGAGCGGTGAATTGAAATTCTATCCCACCAAGTACAAGAATACCTACAAGAACTGGCTGGAAAACATTCAGGACTGGTGTATTAGCCGCCAACTGTGGTGGGGACATCGCATACCAGCCTATTATTACGATGAAGAAGAATTTGTGGTTGCAGAAAATGCGGAGAAAGCACTTGCTCTTGCACGTGAAAAAAGCGGCAATGACAACCTTCAGATGAGCGATTTAAGACAAGATGAGGATGCACTTGACACATGGTTCTCATCGTGGCTTTGGCCGATTTCGCTCTTTGACGGCATCAATAATCCGGGTAACGAGGAAATCAACTACTACTACCCCACCAGCGATTTGGTGACTGCACCTGACATTATCTTCTTCTGGGTGGCCCGCATGATCATGGCCGGAGAGGAATACATGGGCAAAATACCATTCAAGAATGTGTATTTCACTGGTATTGTGCGTGATAAACTTGGACGGAAGATGTCGAAATCGCTGGGCAATTCACCCGATCCTATTGAACTTATCGAGAAATTTGGTGCCGACGGTGTGCGTATGGGTATGATGCTCTCTGCTCCTGCTGGTAACGATATCCTCTTCGACGAAGCACTTTGTGAGCAAGGGCGCAACTTCAATAATAAGATTTGGAATGCGTTCCGTCTGGTGAAGGGATGGAAAACGGCAGAAATGGAGCAGCCAGAGGCATGCAAGACTGCCACTCAATGGTTTGAGGCAAAAATGAAAATGGTGAACGAAGAGATACAAGACCTGTTCTCCAAATACCGTATCTCTGAGGCCCTGATGGCGGTTTACAAACTTTTCTGGGACGAATTCTCCAGTTGGTATCTTGAAATGGTGAAGCCTGCATACGTGAACGGTGAGCCGCAGCCCATTGACAACACTACATATGAAACCACACTTTCGTTCTTCAATAATCTTCTGAAGATGCTTCATCCGTTCATGCCATTCATTACAGAGGAACTTTGGCAGCATCTTTATGATAGACAGGAGGGAGAAAGCATCATGCGTGATTGCCTGAGCATACCCTCCGCTACACAGGAAGAAAAAGAACTGTGTGAACGTATGGAACTTGTCAAGCAGATTGTTTCTGGTGTTCGAATGATTCGCAATCAGAAGAATATCGCTCCGAAGGAGTCTTTGGAATTAATTGCTGTGAATGCTAACAGATATGAAGCATATAATGCCGTGATTGCGAAAATGGCTAATTTGAAGAGCATTCAGGTGATGGCAGAGAAGACTGCCGATTCGAGTTCGTTTATGATTGGAACTGATGAATTTGCTGTTCCGCTTGGCAATATGATTGACGTTGCAGCCGAAATAGAGAAGGCCGAGGCTCAACTGAAGCACCTTGAAGGATTCCTGATGGGTGTGATGAAAAAACTGTCAAACGAGAAATTCGTGGCTAATGCACCTGCTAACGTCGTTGCCTTGGAGCGAAAGAAGCAGAGTGATTCTGAGGAAAAGATAGCCTCTCTGAAAGAATTAATTGCGGAACTGAGAAAAAAGTAATATAGAAAGATTGCGTTATTCGTTGTATGAGAAGAATTCTAGTATTCACTTTGGCATCTATATTTGTCTTGGCATCATGCCATGATCATGCTGATGAGCCAGAAGTTAAGGTTGTTCCCGATGAGACCATTATGATGTATTTCCCATGGTCGCAAGGGAATGATCATATTTATCAGAGTTTCTTGAACAATATCAGTGCCATGAAAATGGCAGTTGAGTTGAACAAGGGAATCGGTAATAGGAAACTCATGGTATATATTGCGCAAAGTGCCACAAATGGTGTTTTGATTGACATCGCATACAAAGACGGTGTATGCGTAGAGGACACGTTGAAGCGGTATACCAATCTGAATGGCTGGAATTATTCTCTTTCATCGGGTATTGCCTCGTTTTTCAATGATGTGAAGCAGGCTTCGCAGGGCTCAAAGTCCTATTCAATCATCATGGGGTGTCACGGTATGGGATGGTTACCTGTTGGCAAGGGCCCGTCATCTGCTAAAAAGGCTCTGATGGATGAGGAGGTCTTCCCCTCTGCTGAAGGCAGTGTTGAAACGCGAGGAAGCAGTGAAATAGAGACAAATGTTAACAATGAGGTAGAAACAAGGTATTTTGGGCATGCTTCTTTAGAGGATTATCAGGCAAACGTTTCTGAACTCTGCATAGCCATCAAGAGCACTTTTGGAAGAGTCAAGATGCTCACTATTGACGATTGTTACATGTCGAATATAGAAATAGCGTATGATTTGAGGAATCTGGCAGATTATTATATCGCGTCTACATCCGAAGTAACGGTTGACGGTTTGCCCTATCGCACGTTAGGTATAGACTTGATTAATGGGGACTACCAGAGCGTGTGCAATAAGTATGACGCATATTATCATTCACCAGATAACAAATTTCCATACGGAACATTGGCTGTCATTAAATTGGATCAGGTGGATGCTGTCGTCAGTCTGATGAAACGCATCAATGAAAAGTATGACTACAACGGTCTGAATCCGGATGAAATACAGTGGGCTGATAATTACAGATACACCATTTTCTTTGACATGAGCGACTATGTAAGAGCATTGTGCAAGAACAGCGATGAGGCTCTTTACAATGAGTTCCTGGCTGCCATGGACAAACTGATTCCTTATAAGGCATGGTCGGATGAGTATTATTCAAACAAGGTTCACAAAAAAATCAATACTTTCTGTGGCATCACGATTTCCGACCCCACTCGTTCTCCGTCATTGTATCACGAAAAACAAGAAACTAATTGGTGGAAAGCCACCCATTGACGAGCGTTCTTCAACAGCAGGAAGTATTTACGAAAGCAATTGTTTCCCAGCAATAGTCTCATAACACAAGAGAGCGACCTATATAAGCAGGTCGCTCTCTTGTGTTATATTAAAACATCATACATGTGCTTTCCTTATACCTGTTCTTTGGCATGATGCATACGAAAACCGTAGGCGCATACCACAACAAAGCAGATGAATGGAAGAATGAATGAAGCATTAGTGGCCGGATAAGAACCAAGAACAGTGCCTTTGTCGATAATGGCCGCTTGTAACGGAGGGAGAACAGAACCACCAAGGATGGCCATGATGAGACCTGCCGCACCGAATTTTGCATCATCTCCAAGACCGTTTAGGGCTATACCGTAAATGGTGGGGAACATTAACGACATGCAGCCGCTGACACACACCAGACAATACACTCCGTAGCGATTCTGGAAGAAGATCACTCCTGCCGTGAATATCATGGCTAAGATGGCAAAAATACCCAATAGTTTAGCCGGTCTAAGATACTTCATCAGGTAAGTGGCGATGAAGCGTGAGCAGATGAAGAACAGCATGGCATAGATATTGAATCGCTGTGAAAGCACCTCTGCCGACTGTTCATCCATTCCTTCTGCCATGAAGATGCGGGTTCCATACTGAATGATGAATGTCCAGCACATAATCTGCGCACCTACATAGAAGAACTGCGCAATCACTCCTTCGCGATAGTATTTCAGCCCGAATATACGCTTTAATGTGGGGAGGAAGTTGATGTCCTTGTTCTGGTCGCCATTCTTAGGCATCTTGGTCAACAGGATTATCACGAACATCACAGCGATGACAATACCGATAGCCAGGTATGGGGAGATGAGAACAGAGAGGTCGGAATTCTTGAGCGCATCAAACTCAGTGTCATTTAATAATGCACGCTCATCACTGCTCATCGGATTCAGTTTGGCCTGTATGAAATTCATGGCCACATACATACCGATGATGGAGCCGCAAGGATTGAAACATTGAGCCATATTGAGACGTCTCGTTGCTGTTTCTTCGCTTCCCATGGAGAGAATGTATGGATTGCAACTCGTTTCCAGGAACGACAGGCCACAGGTCATGATGAAATAGGCTACGAGAAAGCAACCATAGACACCGATACCCTTGGCCGGGAAGAACAACAAAGCACCTGTGGCATAGAGTCCGAGTCCCATCAGCACGCCGGCCTTGTAGGAGAACTTACGAATAAACATCGCAGCAGGAAACGCCATGGCAAAATATCCGCCATAGAAAGCCACCTGAACCAGTGTTCCTTCGCTCACACTCATGCGGAAAATCTTAGAGAATGCCTTCACCATAGGATTGGTGATGTCATTGGCAAATCCCCATAGCGCGAAACAGAAGGTAACAAGGATGAACGGGATGAGATAACTCACCCCGTCCTTGGAGATTAATGAATCTTTTTTTTGCATGTGTCAACCAATACGATTATTTATAAATCGGTCCGAAATTTGTGCAGGCACGATAGTCGGCACCTTCTTTGTCCATGCCGAATGCATTCCATGCTGCCGGACGGAAGATGTCCTTGTCGGCAATGTTGTGCATGCATACGGGGATTCGAAGGATAGAACAAAGAGTGATGATATCTGCACCAATGTGTCCATAGGCAATGGCACCATGGTTGGCTCCCCAGTTATTCATTACTGAATATACATCCTTAAAGGCATCTTTTGTGGGGTCAAGGCGCGGGGCAAACCATGTGGTGGGCCATGTAGGATCGGTACGCTTGTCGAGAATATCATTCACTTCAGGATCAAGGTCAACGGTCCAGCCTTCTGCCAACTGAAGAACGGGGCCAAGGCCTTTCACGATATTCACGCGCATCATGGTCATTGGCATACCTCCTTTAGATAGGAAATGTGAAGAATAACCGCCTCCGCGGAAGTAGTCGCGGTCTGCCGGCATCCAACTGGTTGCATCCATACATGCGTCAACATCTTCCTGTGTCATGTTCCAATGCTCTTTCATTGTAGGATTGCCATTGGCATCCGTCATGGCTCCTGTTGCGTCAAGCGTTGTGGCACCACTGTTAATCAAGTGGATGAAACCGCCCTTGCCTAAGCCTTCTACATCTTTGCCGGTTACGCGCTTTACGGCTTCTGGACTCCAATAGGTACGGATGTCAGAGAACATGACTCCCTTGTTGGTCAGCAAATGGCCAAAGAGCATGGATATACCGTTCAGTGAGTCGTTTTCAGTAGCGAGCACGTCTGCTTCACGAATGCCATTCCAGTCGAAACTGGTGCACAACATTGATTCTGGGAAATCAAAGTTCGGCTTGTAGTCCGTCCACTGGCGCTGTCCCTGAACACCACCAAGAATGGCATTGTGACCTTTGGACTCCTCTTTATATCCCATCTCAAGCAGTTTGGGATTTCCATGCATCAGGTCGCGGATAATCATCATGTTCTTTACGGTAAACTCCCAGTCAGCGTCTTTTTCTTCACGGTTTTTACCTTTTCCTTTACCGTTGAAGGAAGTCATTGGTGTGCCGGGGAAAAGTGGGCGATCCTCATTGTAATCGTGTCCTTCATGTGGAATGGCATATTTCTTTACCCATTCCATAGCGCGCTCATACTCTTCATGGTCGTAAATGCCAAAGTCTACACGACGGAGTATCTCAACCAGGTCGACATATTCGGTGCGCATACCGAGATAGTCTTGGAAGAAGTCGGCGTCAACGATACTTCCGGCGATACCCATACATGTGTTTCCTAAAGACAAATATGACTTTCCGCGCATGGTTGCCACTGCTTGTGCTGCTCGTGCAAAGCGCAAAATCTTCTCAGCAACGTCTTCGGGGATGGTGTTGTCTTGCAAATCCTGCACATCATGTCCGTAAATACCGAATGCAGGAAGTCCTTTTTGCGCATGTGCTGCCAATACTGCAGCCAGATAAACAGCACCTGGACGCTCTGTTCCATTGAATCCCCAAACGGCTTTTGGATAGAATGGATTCATGTCCATTGTTTCAGAACCATAGCACCAACATGAGGTTACAGTAATTGAAGAGCCAACTCCTTCGCGCTCGAATTTCTCTGCGCAGGCGGCACTTTCAGCCACGCGTCCGATTGTTGTGTCAGCAATGACACATTCCACGGGTGAACCATCGCCATTGCGGAGGTTGCTCTCAATTAAATCTTTCACTGCTTTAGCCAGCAACATGGTTTTCTCTTCCAGACTCTCACGTACTCCTCCCTGACGACCGTCAATCGTTGGGCGAATACCAATTTTAGGATAAGTTTTCATTTTCAGTTTGTTTTTATTTTATATTAGTCGTTATATAATTTAATGTGAAATCATGCATTCTTTCTCAGTCAGATTGCAAATGACGCTCTTTTAGTTGCAAGACTGCGTCAATCTTTCTCGTTAGACTCAAGGTATAGCCGTGTTTAAATATGACGTTTTAAACTTGTATCTGTAACCATAATTATATCGGTTTGTGGTTGATGCATATTCCTTTGCAATACCATTGATACAGTTTGTGTATCCCCTCGTCGATTTCTATACGGTGATGCCATCCGAGACGATGTAGTTTAGACACATCTGTCAGTTTCCGCGGTGTGCCGTCTGGTTTGCTGCTGTCCCATTTCAGAATGCCTTTATATCCTATTTCGTTGATGACCATCACCGCAAGGTCATGTATAGACACTTCCTTTCCCGTCCCCACATTGATATGGCAGTTGCGTATCTCTTGCTGATGATCATCGTAGGTGTCTTTGAAATCTACATTCAGAAGCACATGTACACTGGCATCAGCCATCTCTTCGCTCCACAGAAACTCTCGCATCGGCTTACCGGTGCCCCATAAGGTTACACTGTCTGGGCATATACCGTAGGTTGATAAAACATCAAGTATTTCTTTTTGTGTGCGATTTCCGTCGATACCGTTTACAGGGCGCAGGTTCAAGTCTTCCCTAATTCCGTCCCAGTTGTCTTCATTCAGGTGTTTTGCCAGATGAATCTTGCGAATCATGGCAGGCAACACATGACTATTCTCAAGATGGAAATTATCGTTGGGACCATAAAGATTCGTAGGCATGACGGCGATATAGTTGCATCCGTATTGTAAACTGAAACTTTCACACATTTTCAAACCGGCAATCTTAGCAATGGCATAAGGTTCGTTTGTATATTCCAGTTCGCTTGTAAGCAAGGCCGTCTCTTTCATGGGTTGCTCTGCCATTCGTGGATAGATACATGTGGATCCGAGAAAGAGTAGTTTTTCTACATGATGGCGGAAACTCTCCCCTATTACATTTTGCTGTATTTGCAGGTTCTCGTAAATAAAGTCAGCACGATATTTTAGGTTAGCCATGATTCCGCCCACATGTGCTGCCGCCAGTACAACAGCATCTGGATGCTCTTCGTCAAAGAACTCTCTTACTTTTATCGGATGAAGTAAGTCGAGTTCTTTGTGGCTTCTGCCTACAAGATTATTATATCCTCTGGATTTCAGATTGTTCCATATTGCCGAACCAACCAGTCCGTTATGTCCGGCAACATATATCTTAGCGTCTTTGTTCAACATGCTTTACTCTGGCAACTGTGCTTTTAAATATAGTTTTTTCACGAATCTCATGTCATGGTCAACCATGATTCTAACGAGTTCTTCAAAAGATGTCTTGCCAGGATTCCACCCCAGCACTCTTCTCGCTTTTGCCGGATTGCCTAAAAGTTGGTCTACTTCGGCCGGACGGAAATACTTAGGATCTACCTCTACAAGGGCTATTCCTGTTTTTTTGTCATAACCCTTTTCTTCAACGCCTTCTCCCCTCCATTCCAGTTCAATACCTACATGGTGGAAAGCCATTGTGGCAAATTCCCTTACGGTATGATACTCTCCTGTTGCGATTACGAAATCGTCGGGCTCGGGCTGTTGCATAATCAGCCACATACATTCCACGTAGTCTTTCGCATATCCCCAGTCGCGCAGTGAGTTCAGATTACCAAGATATAATTTGTCTTGCATACCTTGTGCAATGCGTGCTGCGGCCAGCGTTATCTTTCTGGTTACGAAATTCTCTCCTCGTCGTTCACTCTCATGATTGAAAAGAATGCCATTGCAGCAAAACATCTGATAGGATTCACGGTAGTTCTTCATAATCCAGAATCCATAGAGTTTGGCTACGGCGTAGGGAGAGCGCGGATAGAACGGTGTGGTTTCACTTTGCGGAACCTCCTGCACTTTACCATATAACTCGCTTGTACTGGCTTGATAGATCTTGCATGATTTCTCAAGGCCACAGATACGTACTGCTTCCAGCAATCTAAGCACACCAACAGCATCGGTATCAGCAGTGTATTCTGGTACGTCGAAACTTACTTTCACATGACTTTGCGCGGCTAAGTTGTAAATTTCAGTGGGTTTCGTTTCGCCGATAATCCTGATTAACGATGAAGAATCAGTCATATCGGCCCAGTGAAGATTCACAAGTCGCGCCTTTTTCATATCACGCACCCACTCATCCAGGTATAGATGTTCAATGCGGCCTGTATTGAAAGAGGATGATCTTCGCAAAAGACCATGCACCTCATAACCTTTCTCAATCAAAAACTCTGCCAGATAACTTCCGTCCTGGCCTGTAATTCCTGTTATTAATGCAACATTCTTCATAATGATGACTTCAGAATAATTTATGATTCAATAATACTTGACTACCCTTCTTCTGAAAACTGCTTGATGCGCTGTTCTTCTGATAGTTTGCAAATCAAGAGTCGGCCGTCTTCTTCGGCAATGATATATCCGTCCAAGCCTTGAACAACCACCTTCTTCTGTCCCAATGTATGAACAATACAATTATGACTATCGAATAGTTTTACGTTGTTGCCGATGATACTGTTGCCATATAGGTCATGCTTTGTCTGTGCAAGCAGTGATCCCCAAGTCCCCAAATCGCTCCATCCGAAATCAGCAGGACATACGAATATCTCTTCTGCCTTCTCCATGATGGCATAGTCTACAGAAATGTTCTCGCATTCGGGGAACCATTTGTCAATCTCTTCTTGTTCTTTAGGTGTGCCATATACAGGCAGCAGTTTTTCGAAAACCTTGTTGATGGAAGGACTGTAGATACGATATGCATTGACAATTGTATTTACATTCCAGATGAAAATACCGGCATTCCAATAATAACTCTTGTTGCGGATATACTGAAGAGCCGTTGAAAGGTCTGGTTTCTCGCGGAAACTGTCAACTCTGAATATCTCCTTGTTGCGTGCACTGTTTGAACTCAAATCAGCCTGAATATATCCGTAGCCAGTTTCGGGGCGGTTTGGTTTCATGCCGAGTGTTATGATAGCATCTGTTTCGCCTGTAAACTGCAAGCACGTTGATACTACTCGTCTGAATTCTGGCGTGTTTGTGACGATATGATCGCTTGGCGTTACCACGATATTTGCTTTTGGGTCTTTTGCCTTAATGCGCCAACTGACGTAGCAAATACAGGGAGCCGTATTCCGCCTACATGGTTCGCAGAGAATATTCTCTGTAGGTACCTGCGGCAGTTGTTCTTTCACAATACCGGCATATTTCTTGTTTGTTACAACCCATACATTCTCTGGAATACAAATACCCTCGAAACGGTCGTATGTGAGTTGCAGTAACGATCTTCCTATACCAAGAACGTCGATAAACTGCTTCGGCCTTTCTGTTGTGCTCATTGGCCAGAAACGACTGCCAACGCCACCAGCCATGATTACGACGTGATTGTTGATTTGAGCCATAAATAATTGATATTTAGTGTTTTCTTGAAAAGCATACAATTATAGTTATACAAAACGAGACGAGAACCCTTGCAGCATGGGTTCGTCTTATGTCATTTTTGCAAAGGTAATCATTTTTTCTCGAATCTCCAATAGTTTATTTTAAAAATACATGTTTTATTTTTATGGCATGAGGTATTATTATGTGTCTCATGTTCGCTTGAGATTTCAAAATGTGGTTTTATTGCCCCATGCTATCTATACCTCAGTACACGTATCTTGAATGTATTATTGTCGCAAAGCAGTTGGAGAAACAAAAAGAGCCCGTCAGCCACCATGCTGACGGGCTCTTACTTATTAAATATGTGGAAATATCAAAGTGAATTATTTGGCATAAAGGGCAACGATGGTTTCGTACTTCTCCTGTTTGCCAGAAGTCTGCTTGGGTTCTTCCACTTTCTTTCCATATTCATAGGCCTGCTCCAATGTGAGTTTGCCGTCTTCGAAGTCTTTGCCGATACCAGAATCGAAACTTGCATAACGCTCTTTCTTCATGGCTGGAAGTTCACTTTCGTCCAAAATGGCAGCCGCATTCTCGAGAGCACGTGCCATGGCATCCATTCCGCTAATGTGAGCAATGAACAAATCTTCGAGGTCAGTTGAGTTACGACGAATCTTTGCATCGAAGTTTGTACCGCCATTGCCAAGGCCACCGTTACGGATAATCTCCATCATAGCCTGTGTCAACTCATAGTTATCGATGGGGAACTGGTCGGTATCCCATCCGTTCTGTGCATCTCCGCGGTTAGCATCGATAGAGCCCAGCATGCCAGCATCAACAGCACAAGCCAGTTCGTGCTCGAAAGTATGACCAGCAAGTGTTGCATGGTTAACCTCGATGTTAACTTTAAAGTCCTTGTCGAGATTATGTGCACGCAAGAATCCGATTACGGTTTCTGTGTCTACATCATACTGATGCTTTGAAGGCTCCATCGGTTTCGGCTCAATCAGGAATGTTCCCTTGAAACCTTTTGCGCGAGCGTAGTCACGTGCCATGGTGAGCATGGTAGCCATATGCTCCTTCTCACGCTTTTGATCTGTGTTCAGCAGGCTCATATATCCTTCACGTCCACCCCAGAATACATAGTTTGTACCACCTAATTTAATAGTAGCGTCGATGGCGTTCTTAATCTGTACGATAGCGCGTGCCACAACGTCGAAGTCGGGGTTCGTTGATGCACCGTTTGCATAACGCTTGTTGCCAAACACATTTGCTGTACCCCAGAGCAACTTGATGTTGGGGAACTGCTTCATTTTCTCCTGAGCATAGTCAGTGATGGCTTTCATGCGAGCCTCATATTCTGCTATGGTTTCACCCTCTTCAACAAGGTCTACATCGTGGAAGCAGAAGTATTCGATACCCAGTTTGTCCATGATTTCGAAACCGGCATCCATCTTGTCCTTTGCACGTTGTACGGCATCACCAGCCTTGTCCCACTCATAACTGCGGGTTTGACCGCCGAACTGGTCTGCACTTGCACCGCCGAGTGTGTGCCACCATGCCATTGCAAATTTCAGCCAGTCTTTCATTTTCTTTCCCTTAACGACCTTTTCCGGGTCATAATAGTGGAATGCCATTACATTCTTGCTGTCTTTTCCTTCGAAAGGAATTTTACCAGTAAACGGAAAATACTCTTTTGCCATAGTTGCTTATTGATTTAAAAATGATTAATAATATGATTACTTTTAATGATTTCAGATTTTTGCAAGTCGTTCCTTCCATACTGCATACGCGTTGAGATATGCGGAGCGCAGATGCTCGTCGGGCTCAATAACTGCCAGTTTCTTCAAAGTTGAGAATGCCTCTACATGGTCTTTGTAGATGCCACAACCCATTCCAGCACCCTTGGCTGCACCAACACTGCCGTCTGTCTCATACAGTTCGATGGTGGCACCGCTCACGCCTGCAAGCGTATTGCGGAAGATGTCGCTGAGGAACATATTTGCCTTGCCTGCATGAATCTTTTGGATGTCCATTCCCATTTGCTGCATGATTTCCATGCCATAGCAGAAACTGAACACAATACCTTCTTGTGCGGCACGCATCAAGTGAGCCTTTGAATGCTTGTTGAAATTGATTCCGCTGATGGAACAACCCACTTCGCGATTCTCAAGTACACGCTCTGCACCGTTGCCGAATGGGATGATGGTCACACCGTCGCTTCCTATCGGGATGTTTTCCATGAAGTTGTTCATATCTGCATATGAGATTCCTTCTGGAGCAACGTTACGACGAATCCAAGCATTCAGGATACCAGTGCCGTTGATACACAAAAGAACACCTAATCGGGTGAGGTCTTCTGCATAATTAACATGTGCAAAGGTGTTCACCCTGCTCTTCTTGTCATAGTTAACTTCTCCAAGAACGCCATATACAACACCAGATGTTCCGGCTGTAGATGCAATTTCACCGGGATTGAAAACATTCAATGAAAGGGCATTGTTGGGCTGGTCGCCGCCGCGGTATGAGATAGGTGTGCCAGCCTTAAGGCCAAGTTCGGCCGCTGCTGCTGCACTTACCTCACTTTGTACGCTGAATGTCGGGACGATATCAGCGATGATGCTTTCGTCGAAACCGAAATGATCAAGCAGGAATTTGGCTGGACGTTTTTCCTTGAAATCCCACATCATGCCTTCTGACAGACCACTGATCGTGGTGTTAATTGTTCCACTCAGACGCATGGCGAGATAGTCGCCCGGAAGCATAATCTTGTCTATCTTTTCAAACAGTTCTGGTTCGTTTTCTTTCACCCAGGCAAGTTTTGCTGCTGTAAAATTACCAGGTGAGTTGAGCAAATGGCTCAGACACTTTTCAGAACCAATGCTGTTGAATGCATTGTCGCCATAGGGAACGGCTCTGGAATCGCACCATATAATGGAATTTCTGAGAACTTGCTGATCCTTGTCAACACATACCAGACCATGCATTTGATAGGAAATGCCAATTGCCTTGATGTCTTCACCCGATGCGTTGGCATCAGTCATGATTTTCTTCAAGGATAGTTTTGCATATTCCCACCATGTCTGTGGGTCTTGCTCTGCCCATCCGGTTTTTACTGCAATAATTTGAGCCTCTTTCTCAGGATAGAAAGCAGATGCTACACATGCGCCAGTTTCAACGTCAACCAATGAGGCTTTGACAGAAGAACTGCCCACATCGAATCCTAATAAATATTGTTTACTCATTTATATAAGGTATTTTTATCTTTATTACTTTATATAATACGATTCAAATAAAAATTCCCCTAAATAAAATGGATACATAAATGGTTTTTCTGGAATTATTGTCTTTTTTGTTTAGAATAAAGACAATGACTGGTCCACGGAAGGTACTTGGGGTTCTTCTTCGTTATCTTCAAAAAGAAAGAAGAGTTGTTGTAGTTCTGCTGGATTCTTGTTTAACCGATAGATGCCGCGTCGGCCAAAGTTCTCTATAAGAGAATCAGATGATCTGGAGTTTTTCAGGAGAAAATACTGCACAGACCTGTAAACTTCCTCGAAACTGATTGTTTCGAAAAAGTTGTTGGAAGCATTATACACGTGTCTTGCTATTTTTTGAACGCTCAGACCTTCGTCTCCTGCTTCTTTTAATATCTGCAATATGGTGTTGTCGTAGGCCAATAGTCCTTTGATTTATAAATCATAAAAAGAGCCGGTATGCATGAAACAACCGGCTCTCTTCTATTCTTGCGTCGATAATTATGCTAAAACAATCTTGCCTTCAGCATCCTTAATCTTTCCTTCTTTGAGCAACCATCCTGCGCCAAGGATTACTTCCTCGTTGCTGATGTTTGCTGCTTTTGCGATTTCTGCTACGCTAAGAGCCTTCTCGGCTGCATAAAGTGCGTTATAAACATCACCTGCTTTGTAGCCAGCATTTGTTGCATCAATCACAAGAGCGCTTTTCTTTGTTGATTTTGTAGCAGCGGCTTTCTTAACAGTCTCTTTCTTTTCAGCGACAGCCTTCTTTGTTGCTGTAGCCTTTGTTGCTTTCTTTTCTGCCATTTTTTTGTATATTTAAATCCTGATTGCTATTAATTCAATCTTTTTCTTAAAAACGATGCAAAGATAAGCAATATCCAGGATGTATTTCTTGATAATTAGCAGAATTTCAGTAAATTATTCTTTTTCTTGATGTATGTCAACTTTGAGTTGCAATTCGTCAAGTTGTTTGGGGTCGAGTTCGCCTGGTGCATCCAGCATAACGTCCCTTCCGCTGTTGTTTTTGGGGAATGCGATGCAGTCACGTATACTGTCAAGGCCTGCCATTATGCTGACAAATCTGTCAAGTCCGAAGGCTAATCCAGCATGGGGAGGTGCTCCGTATTTGAAAGCATTAATCAAAAATCCGAACTGAGCCATGGCACGCTCTGGTGTGAAACCGAGAATGTCAAACATTTTTGCTTGTAATTTCCCGTCATGAATACGCAGAGAACCACCTCCTAATTCAATTCCGTTGCATACGAAATCGTATGCCTTCGCTCTTACTTGTTCTGGATGCTCGTCGAGCAGAGGAATGTCATCGGGGTTCGGCATGGTGAAAGGATGGTGCGTAGCCATCAGTCGTTGCTCTTCATCGCTCCATTCAAAGAGTGGGAAATCGATAATCCAAAGACATTCGAATTTATTTTTGTCTCGAAGGCCTAAACGGTCGCCCATTTCCAGTCTCAATGTGCAGAGTTGTGTGCGTGTCTTGTTAGCGTTGTCTCCGCTGAGAATAAGAACCAGGTCTCCATCGTTGGCGTTCATCTTTTCTTTTAATGTTTGCCAGACTTCTGGTGTATAGAATTTATCAATGCTTGATTTCACCGTACCGTCTTCATTGAACTTAACGTAAACAAGACCTTTGGCTCCTACTTGCGGACGCTTTACGAAGTCTGTCAGTTGGTCGAGTTGTTTGCGTGTGTATGCAGCACAACCAGGAACACAAATACCTCCTATGTATTCAGCATTGTCGAAAACGCTGAATGTACCCGTACCTTTCAGTACGTCCATCAGTTCAACGAATTCCATGCCAAAGCGCAAATCAGGTTTGTCAGATCCAAATCGGCGCATGGCTTCATGCCATGTCATTTG
This sequence comes from Prevotella sp. UBA4268, assembly GCA_002395135.1. Taxonomy (GTDB): domain Bacteria; phylum Bacteroidota; class Bacteroidia; order Bacteroidales; family Bacteroidaceae; genus Prevotella. The sequence continues at coordinate 104,605 of DGWC01000013.1, forward strand.
TTGCAATTTGGCAGGAAGTTCCACTCCCCTCACCTCTTTAAATATATGGCGAGCCATGTCTTCAAACAAATCGATGACATCGTCCTGTTCAACAAACGACATTTCGCAGTCGATCTGAGTGAACTCTGGTTGGCGGTCTGCTCTCAGATCCTCATCTCGGAAACACTTGGCAATCTGGAAATAGCGGTCGAATCCGCTTACCATCAGTAACTGCTTCAGTGTTTGTGGACTCTGCGGAAGAGCATAAAACTGTCCTGGATTCATTCTTGAAGGCACAACAAAGTCGCGTGCGCCTTCTGGGGTACTACCTATTAATATAGGTGTTTCCACTTCAATGAAATCTTTTGAGTCGAGGAAATTCCTGATTAGGATCGTCATGCGGTGGCGCAGTTCCAGGTTCTTTCTTACCGCATTGCGTCTTAAGTCAAGATATCTGTATTTCATTCGGATGTCATCCCCGCCATCTGTGTTGTCTTCTATGGTAAACGGCGGCGTGATGCTTTCACTCAGAATATTCAACGCCTGTGCTTCTATTTCGATGTCGCCAGTGGGCATCTTGCTGTTCTTGCTTTCTCGCTCGTTGACAATTCCCTTTATTTGTACGCAGAACTCTCTACCGAGTTTGTTGGCTTTTGCACAAAGGTCGGGGTCAACAGATTCGTTGAAGACTACCTGTGTGATACCATATCTGTCACGCACGTCAACGAATGTCATGCCTCCCATTTTTCTTGTTCTCTGAACCCATCCGGCAATGGTTACAATATTACCGCTGTCTTGGAGACGTAATTCTCCACATGTTTTAGATCTGTACATATTGATTGTAATTTGCAAATTTAGCGCAAAAGTAGTAATTTTTTGGCAGATGAACAAAACATTAGCCATAAAATAGTTAATATTTGATAAATCTATGACGTTTATTAATTAATTTTGCTACTTTTGCGTCAAATTTATGTAACCAAAAAACGAAATGAAATGAAAAAGTTATTGATAATGACAATGATGCTTGTGGGAATCTGTTCTTTTGCATCAGCCCAGAAACAGGCAGAGATTAAGTTTGACGCTTTGACACAGGATCTTGGGAAATTCCCTGAGAGCGCACCCGTTCAGAAGTGTGTGTTCACCTTTACGAATGTAGGTGATGCACCATTGGTCATTAATCAGGCTGTCGCAAGTTGTGGGTGCACCGTTCCTTCTTATACCAAAGAGCCTATCGCTCCAGGAAAGAAGGGTACGATAACAGTCACATACAATGGAAAGGGAAAGTTCCCCGGCTATTTTAAAAAGACTGTTACGGTGAGAACTAACGCTAAGACCGAAATGGTTCGCATCTATATTGTCGGCAACATGGAAGAAGGAAAGTAACGCGATTGTTCTTATGATATGATAAAAAGAGGATATGTCAAGCGGCATATCCTCTTATTTATTGTTAGAACGAATAACTGAATCCGAGCGATGCGTATTCTTTGAACTGCCAATAGGCGTGATGTTCGTCTCTCACGGCAGCGTCGTCAAATCGCGGGTATATAAATATGTTGCTGGAAATATACTTGTTGAATTTGAATGTGAAAGTATTCTCCCACTCCAACTCGGCACGACGGAATGATGTGAATCCATATAGACGCGTTTTCCACGAAATATTGTCAGAGAACTTCCATGTGAGGTCTGCTGTAAACATAGAACCGAAGTCGCTCATCACATGTTTGCCCTCGTCAATACCATTACGCTTAGACAGACCAAGGCGGTCTACATATTTAAAGTTATATGAGAACGGTGACAATTGGATGTTTCCGGTGAGTTTTTTGTTCATCCATTCCACGTTGTATTTCATACCGAGTGAGATATTCAATGTGAACGGAGACATGAAATCACTGAATGTCATAATGTTGTTGCTCTTGTAACCGCGCATAAACTGTGTATATGCAAGTACATTCAGGGTGTAGTACCATCTTTTTGATGCCTGCAAACCAAGGTTGCTGGTCAGACGCAGCAAGTCTTCGGATGATTTCAGTTTGTGGATAGAGTCTGCTCGAGATGTCTGGAAGCCGAGTTTCATCTCTAATTTGTTGTCCCACTTCAGTTTTTCCTTGTTGTCATAGTTGGCTTCAATTGTTGCGCTGGCAAGCATGGCATAGTTGCTTTCACCACCTTTATACCAGTTGCCGCTGATATAATTTTGTAAAAATTGAAGATAATAGTCTCCCTTGATTTTCCAGAAATTAGGTTTGGTTACCACCACATCCACTTTTGCCTCTTCGCTTTCTTGCGGTGCAGGTGAAATCTTCTCAACCAATTCTACGTTATGCTTGATCGGATCCATAATGCTTTCTTTGACAACGCTTGCTTCACGAAGATTGTTTTCTGAGGTAGAAACCAACTCGGGATGGTTCATGTAAATATTCATCAATACATTGTCAACTTCACTGCTTTCAGTGTTTTGCATGTTTTCGTCTAAAGACATGCTGTGGGCAGCAACAGAATGGTAGAAAGTGGCTGGAGAGAATAACTTGTAGGCATCATACGTGTTCAACGCCCGCTGATGATTAGCCTGTTTCAAAGAGTCAATCTTCGAATGGTATGCAAGCAGCATTTCTTCATACTGCCGAATACTGACTGAATCGCGTTTCGCTTGTGCCGAAACAGCAAACAGGATAAGTAAAAATGTTAATGTTTTTCTCATATCTAAAATGTAATTTAATGAATGATTCCTTCTGTTTGTTGAATACATAAAATTGTTCTTCTTGGCCACAAAGGTACAAAAATAACATTTTATATCAAAACAAACCCTTAACATTTTTCTGTGATTAGTAAGATTGGTGACAGCAAAACTGGCGGTTTAAGTATAAGTATTCATACTTTCAACTAACCATTATATGCCATCTGATGATGAATCCGGACTGGTTTTGCAGAGATTCCTGCAGGTAATTCCCTAAGAAGACATAAAAAAGAACAAATTCATTTTGTTCTCTCCGCGAATTTTGCTACCTTTGCACCTTGTTATAATAAGGTAATAAATAAAAACAAAATAATAAATTAACGTGGAAGAAACAAAGTATATCTTCGTGACAGGAGGTGTGGTGTCGTCGTTGGGTAAGGGCATTATATCTTCGTCAATCGGTAAACTCTTGCAGGCAAGAGGTTACAATATTACAATCCAAAAGTTTGATCCGTACATCAACATCGACCCGGGAACCTTGAATCCATACGAGCACGGCGAGTGCTATGTGACGGTTGACGGCATGGAGACCGATCTTGACCTCGGCCACTATGAGCGTTTCACAGGAATAAAGACTACCAAGGCGAATTCATTGACCACCGGAAGAATCTACAAAGCAGTTATCGACAAAGAGCGTCGAGGCGATTATCTTGGCAAGACCATACAGGTGGTGCCCCATATCACCGATGAAATCAAGCGCAATGTTAAACTTCTTGGACAGAAGTATCATTATGATTTCGTGATTACGGAGATTGGCGGAACAATCGGCGACATAGAGAGCGCGCCGTTCATGGAGGCTATCAGGCAGATGAAATGGGAACTTGGCAAGAATGCCGTGTGTGTTCATCTTACCTATGTTCCATATCTGAAGGCTGCTGATGAACTCAAAACAAAGCCCACTCAGCACTCGGTGAAAGAACTGCAAAGCGTTGGAATCCAGCCGGACGTACTTGTTCTTCGCACAGAAAAGCATCTCGGCGATGACATTTTGAGGAAAGTGGCGCGTTTCTGTAATGTAGATTTCGACTGTGTTGTGCAGAGCGAAGACCTGCCAAGCATTTACGAGGTTCCTGTGAACATGCAGAATCAAGGCCTTGATGAGGCTATTCTGAAAAGATTTGGAATGACAATTGGCGAGAAACCCACCCTTGGACCTTGGAGAAATTTCCTTGACAAGCGCAAGAATGCCAAGGAAGAAGTGCATATCGGCCTTGTAGGCAAGTACGATTTGCAGGATGCTTACAAGAGTATCCGTGAAAGTCTTTCACAGGCAGGTACATATAATGACCACAAGACCGTCTTGACGTTCATCAACTCTGAGAAGATTACAGAGGAAAACGTAGGGGAAATGCTTGCCGGACAAGACGGCATCGTGATTTGTCCAGGGTTTGGCCAGCGCGGTATTGAGGGAAAAATCACGGCTGCACATTATTCACGCACCCACGACATCCCCACTTTTGGCATTTGCCTCGGTATGCAGATGATGGTTATAGAGTTTGCTCGCAATGTGTTGGGCTACTCGGATGCCAACAGTCGGGAGATTGATGAGAAGACCAACCATAATGTAATTGATATTATGGAAGAGCAGAAGAACATCACCAATATGGGTGGTACGATGCGTCTTGGTGCTTATGAGTGCGTACTGAAACAGAATTCCAGGGTGTTTGACATCTATAAGAACGAATTCATACAGGAGCGTCATCGCCATCGTTATGAGTTCAACAACAAGTATCTGCAGGAATATGAGCGCAACGGAATGGCATGTGTGGGCCGCAATCCGGAAAGCGATCTGGTGGAGATTGTGGAGATACCCAGTTTGAAGTGGTATATAGGCACACAGTTCCATCCTGAGTATCAGTCAACTGTGCTGAATCCACATCCGCTATTCCTTGATTTTATTAAGAAAGCAATTGAAAACAAGAAATAAATAAACGAATGGACAAGAATACAATTATCGGATTTGTTCTCATTGCTGCTGTTCTCATCGGCTTCAGTTGGTGGCAGCAGCCTTCGAAAGAAGAGGTGGAAGCCATGCGAAAGCAGGATTCTATCGCGCTCGTGGCTAAACAGAAAGCAGAGCAAAAGGCAAAACTTGCAGAGCAGAATGCACTGCAAAAGCAGCAAGAGAAACTGGCAGTTGCTGCTAATGATACTACGGCCGCTTTCCATAGTGCATTGAGTGGAAATGTAGAGAACGTAGTTTTGAAGAATTCTTCTGTAGAACTGACTTTCAGCACGAAAGGAGCGGCTGTCAGCAAAGCGGTTGTGAAGAGTTTCAAAGACCGTGAGGACAACAAGGATGTGACGTTGTTTGACGAAAAAGACCAACTTCTCAACATGATGCTCTCCGGAAAAGATATCAATATCATCACGAAAGACCTCTATTTTACACCTTCTGAGCAAACCGATTCCACGGTTACCTTCACGGCAATGGCTGGCGAAGGCAAGTCGCTTGTCATCAGTTACCGGCTTGGAAAGGAGTATCTGCTTCACGCAAGTATACAAGCGCTGGGCATGAGTGGCATGTTTGCGCCAAACTATCGTGAGATGGACATCGAGTGGACAGAACGTTGCAGACAGCAGGAGAAAGGTTTCACCTTTGAAAACCAGCGTTCTGCCCTCACCTATCATTTTGTTGACGGCGGTACTGACTATCTGAACGAGACCAAGGAATATGCTGACAAAGCCATTGAAAAGGCCATTGACTGGGTGGCTTTCAAGAATCAGTATTTCTCTGCAGTAATGATTGCCAAAGACAATTTTGCACAGAATGCAATGATGACATCGCTCCCGCAGCAGAAGGAAACTCATTATCTGAAGCATTATGCTGCTAAATTGAAGACTGCTTTCGACCCGACCGGTGCGAAACCTACAGAACTGGAATTCTATTTTGGTCCAAACGACTTCCGTCTGCTTCAGCGCATTGAAAAGCAAAGCAGTTTCGGCAAGGACCTGCAACTGGAACGACTGGTTTACTTAGGATGGCCTCTCATCAGAATTATCAACAGATGGTTCACGCTGTATGTGTTCGACTGGCTCACAAAGTTTGGCTTGAACATGGGTATTGTGCTGATTCTCATCACCTTGTTGCTCAAGGCCATTACCTTCCCATTGGTCAAGAAGAGTTACATGTCGTCAGCAAAGATGCGCGTTTTAAAGCCGAAACTCGATGAGGCAACAAAGCAATTCGACAAGCCCGAGGATCAAATGCAGAAGCAGCAAGCCATGATGGCCATGTATAGCAAGTATGGTGTGTCTCCTCTTTCAGGCTGTTTGCCCATGCTGATACAGATGCCTATCTGGATTGCGATGTTCAATTATGTTCCCAATGCCATTCAGTTGAGAGGCGAAAGTTTCCTCTGGATGAAAGACTTGAGCACATATGACCCGATTATGGAATGGGGAAAGAACATCTGGCTCATTGGCGATCACCTCTCGCTTACGTGTATTCTCTTCTGCGTGGCCAACGTTCTGTATTCAGTGATGACGATGAGGCAGCAGAAAGACCAGATGGTTGGACAGCAGGCCGAGCAGATGAAGATGATGCAGTGGATGATGTTCCTGATGCCGGTGATGTTCTTCTTCATCTTCAACGACTATTCTTCTGGATTGAATTTCTATTATTTCGTGTCGCTGTTCTTCAGTGCTGCCATCATGTGGACATTGCGCAAGACGACAAACGATGAGAAACTGCTCGCCATCTTGGAAGCACGCTATAAGGAAAACCAGAATAATCCCAAGAAGATGGGCGGACTGGCATCAAGGCTTGAAGCATTGCAGAAGCAGGCTGAGGAATTGCAACGCCAGAAAAATGAAAGAATGAACAACCGGTAATAATAATCGTCAATATGAAAAAACAATTAATCTTAACCGCATCGCTGGCTTTATTGTTCAGCGGCACCATCAAAGCACAGCAAGATATGGCAAAGCCAATCCTGAAGAACCACATTAAGTTGAATAGCGACCTGATGACTCCCGAAGCACTGTGGGCTATGGGACGTATCAGCGGTTATCAGGCTGCTCCCGACGGAAGCAAAATAGTGTATCAAGTGGGCTATTACAGTGTGAAGAATAACAAGAGCCATCATGTTCTTTACATCATGAACGCTGACGGATCGAACCAGACTCTTCTCACAAAAAGCGCAAACAATGAGACAGATGCCAGTTGGCTTGACAACAATACGATTGCTTTCATTTCTGAAGGTGAGATATGGTCGATGAAGGCCGACGGAACCATGCGTCGCCAACTGTCAAAGACCGACGGTGCTGTTGAGGGCTACAAGTTTTCGCCTGACAGAAAGCGTGTGATTATTATCAAGTCGATGCCGTTCCATGAAATTATCAAGGAGAATCCGAAGGATCTCCCGAAGGCCAGTGGACGCCTTGTGACCGACCTGATGTATCGTCATTGGGACCATTACGTGGAGTCTATTCAGCATCCCTTCGTGGCTGAAGTAACCGAAAACGGCATTCAAGGCGGCGTAGACATCCTTGACGGAGAGCCTTATGAATGTCCGATGGAGCCTTTCGGCGGTGTTGAGCAACTGGACTGGAGCGTTGATTCAAAGTGCATTGCATATACCTGCCGTAAGAAGACAGGCCGCGCCTACTCCATCTCTACTGATTCAGACATCTATTTATACGATGTTGAAAACAAAACCACCAAGAACCTGTGCAAACCAGCCGATTATAAAGAGCCGCCCTACGATGCAACCAAGACATTGCGCACGCAGGCCGTTAACAGACCGGAGAATCTGAAGAACAATCCCGGCTATGACCAGGAACCCAAGTTCTCGCCCGATGGAAAGTATGTGGCATGGAAGAGCATGGCACGTGACGGATATGAGGCAGACAGGAACCGCCTCTGCGTGTACAACCTTGCTACTGGCGAAAAGAAATATGTCACCGAGTCGTTTGATTCTGATGTAGACGATTTCTGCTGGTCTGACACAAAAGACGCCATGATTTATTTCATTGGTGTATGGCATGGCACCATCAATATGTATGCCGTCAATTGGAAAGGCGAATTGAAACAACTCACCAACGACTGCGCTGATTTCGGTAGCCTTCAAATGATGAACAACGGTAAGCAGATTCTGGCTGAACGCCATGATTACATGGCCAGTGCCGACTTGTATGTGATTACTCCAAACTTCAAAAAGCCGGAGAAAACCGACGTGAAGCAAATCACTGAAGAGAACAAGCACATTTTCGATCAACTGGAAAAGGGAAAGGTTGAACAAAGATGGGTGAAGACAACCGACGGCAATATGCTGCTTTACTGGGTTGTGCTTCCTCCTCACTTCGACGAAACGAAGAAATACCCCACCCTGCTCTTCTGTGAGGGCGGACCGCAAAGCCCTGTCAGCCAGTTCTGGAGTTATCGTTGGAACTTCATGATCATGGCTTCGCATGGCTATGTCGTAGTTGCGCCCAACCGCCACGGACTTCCTGGATTCGGATCAGAATGGTGTGAGGAAATCTCTGGCGACTGGACAGGACAGTGCATGGACGATTATCTTGCCGCAATTGATGATGCAGCGAACAATCTTCCTTATGTTGACAAGGACCGTCTCGGTGCTGTAGGTGCTTCGTTTGGCGGTTTCTCGGTGTATTATCTTGCCGGACACCATGACAAACGTTTCAAATGCTTCATCGCCCACGACGGTGCGTTCAATCTTGAAGGCATGTATACCGAGACCGAAGAGAACTGGTTCAGCAACTGGGAATATGATGATGCCTATTGGAACAAGGATCAGACAGCCAATGCCAAGAAGACTTACGAGAACAGTCCGCACAAATTCATCGACAAATGGGACACTCCCATCCTGTGTATACACGGTGAAAAAGACTATCGCATCAATGCCACCCAGGGCATGTCTGCATTCAATGCAGCCCGCATGAAGGGTATTGAGGCACAGTTGCTCATCTTCCCCGACGAGAACCACTGGGTGTTGAAGCCACAGAACGGTATACTCTGGCAGAGAACATTCTTTAACTGGCTCGACCGTTGGCTTAAATAAGCAGCAGGCAAGCATCACTTATCACTAAAGAATCACAAAAAAATAGAATAACAATGACACAACAAATCCAAAAAACACTAAGAGATTCCGCCGCCATGCGGTGGACAGCACTTTTGCTTTTGGCACTTGCCATGTTCTGTTCATATATCTTTATGGACATTCTCTCACCTATTAAAGACCTGATGCTCTCTGAGCGCGGCTGGGATTCTACTGCCTTCGGCACCATGCAGGGATCTGAGACCTTCCTGAATGTGTTTGTCTTCTTCCTGATCTTTGCCGGAATCATTCTCGACAAGATGGGTGTGCGCTTCACGGCAGTGCTTTCAGGTGCCGTTATGCTGGTAGGTGCGTTGATTAAATACTATGCCGTGACCGACAGTTTCGCAGGAAGCGGTCTGGAAACATGGTTTACAAACAATTTAAACTATATTCCCGGCTTCGACGAACTGGGTGTTTCGCCGTTCTATCAGGGAATGCCCGCCTCTGCCAAGTTTGCTGCCGTGGGATTTATGATCTTCGGTTGCGGCGTGGAGATGGCTGGTATCACCGTAAGTCGTGGTATCGTGAAGTGGTTTAAGGGCCGTGAGATGGCGCTTGCCATGGGTTCTGAGATGGCTCTTGCCCGTCTGGGCGTGGCAACCTGTATGATTTTCTCGCCGTTCTTTGCCAAATTGGGTGGTGTTGTCAGCGTTTCCCGTTCCGTTGCGTTTGGTGTGGTATTGCTGATGATAGCCTTGATCATGTTCATTGTTTATTTCTTCATGGACAAGAAACTGGATGCCCAGACCGGCGAAGCCGAGGAGAAAGACGATCCGTTTAAGATCAGTGACCTCGGACAGATTCTCACATCAAGCGGATTCTGGCTTGTTGCCCTCTTGTGCGTACTTTATTACTCAGCCATTTTCCCGTTCCAGAAGTATGCCGTTAACATGCTTCAGTGCAATTTGACACTTACTGAGCCGTCGGCAGACTCATTCTGGGCAAGCAGTTCTGTCACCATCGTTCAGTATATCATCATGCTGGTTGTGGCAGCGGCTGGTTTTGCAAGCAATTTCCAGAAGAAGAAGGGCAGTCAGTATCTCCTTTTAGGCATTTCAATTGTGTCTTTGGTAGCCTATTGCTATATGGGCTTCATGCGTCAGTCGGCAGAATCCATCTTTGCCGTGTTCCCATTGCTGGCCGTTTTGATAACTCCGATTCTTGGAAGTTACGTTGACCATAAGGGAAAGGCTGCATCCATGCTCGTTCTGGGTTCGCTTCTGCTCATCGGATGTCACCTTACGTTTGCCTTCGTGTTACCTGCATTCAAGGGAAACGCAGCCGGCGGCATTATCATTGCATATCTCACCATTCTCGTGTTGGGCTCCAGTTTCTCACTTGTACCGGCATCTCTGTGGCCAAGTGTTCCCAAACTGGTTGATGCAAAGATAATTGGATCTGCCTATGCACTTATTTTCTGGATTCAGAACATCGGCTTGTGGCTGTTCCCACTGCTGATTGGCAAAGTGCTTGATAAGACGAACCCCGGCGTAACCGATCCTACACAGTACGACTACACTGCCCCGCTCGTGATGCTTGCCAGTTTAGGTGTTGCAGCCTTGTTGCTGGGCCTGGTGTTGAAAGTGGTGGATAAGAAGAAAGGTCTCGGTTTGGAAGAGCCAAACATTAAGTAATCCAGACAATCGGGTATTACATTATTTAATAAAGCATACGTGTTTCTCATGTCACCATGCTGCTAAAGCCAAGGATAATTGGTTTTGCACATGGTGACATGCCTTGTTTATCAGCATGCTGAAGGTTTGGAAAAAACGCGACAAAACCATGTCGCCGGTTTTCTTCAAAATAGAAATTGATTTTGCGAAAAACGGGCGTTGAAAACAAGAAAATGTAAAGATTCACTACCGTAAAGCACATTTCAACTCGCAAAACCTATGCTTTTACCCTTCAAAACCTATGGTTTTACTGCCCAAAACATATGGTTTCGCCCCTTAAAACCTATGTTTTTACAACCCCAAAGCATAGGTTTTATCAGCAAATATCTGATTTCCTCGTACAAGAAAAACCTGTTTTCGGTGTAATTGATTGTTAATCAGTAATTTGCAGTAAGTGCTCAAAACGCTCGTATTTCGCGCCCCATCGACCGTCAGTGACCATCATCGCGCTTATGAGAGCGTTCATTTCAGATTTTCCATGACAATCTTGCCGACTCATTGCCTCACCTGACATGGAGTTCATGTGATGAGTTCACGTGAAAGAACCAGAAAAATGTTCTTGAAGCGAGTGATGCTTGTTATTCAAATAACACGGTTATTGCTCTTGGAGAGCATTCGGATTGCTCTTCAAGAGTATGAGTGAGCCTTTCAAAAAAAACGGTTTGTGAAATGTGCTAAGCAGGCCCTTTTTATGACGGATTGGTATTGAAAAGGTCGCCGATTTCTTCCATTTCGTCTTCGTCGAACCATTTCTTCAACTTCTCCTTAGCCTTCTGCTTTACTTCTTCATTTACGTCGCCCCACACTTTCTGTAGCACATAAACGAGCACAGCCAGGTCGTCGCCCAGTCCGACAATAGGAATGGCATCGGGAACCACATCTAACGGGCTGATCAGATAGCCCAGCGCACCGATGATAATGGCCTTGTCCTTGACCGACACTTTGTCGCTTTGTAGGGTATAATATAGAATCAGAGCCACGTAAACCAGTTTGGCGCCAGCCCTTTTTGCAATTCTTGATATTTTCTCAACGAAGTCGCTCTTGGTGAAGCGGTCGGAGTATTTCATGAAATCAGGAAGTTCCATAGCAATTCTTTTTATTAAATGATGTGTAACGGCGCAAAGGTAATTATTTTTTCTTTTTCTTCCAAATAATTTTGGAAATACCTAAAAATATACTACCTTTGCAAAAGAAATCGGGTCGTATCGGTTAGATCGGGATACTCATCAAAATAATAACGAAAACCGAGAAGACATCTCTTGTTAATGGCGGGCCACATAAAACCGTAAGGACTAAGTTGTAAAACCGGTGGATTACAAAGACGGAGAGTCCTCAAATCTTACATGCTCGGAGTTTCATCACATCATCGGTACGACCTTCTCTTTTATTAATCACCCTTATAATTATATGTTTTCTGGTATTATTGAAGAATTTGCTACGGTCGTAGCAATCAGCCGTGACAAGGATAATATTGACTTTACCATGAAGTGTTCTTTCGTGGATGAATTGTCAATCGATCAGAGTGTGTCGCATAATGGTGTATGCCTCACCGTGGTGAATATTGAAAACGGAACCTACACGGTTACGGCGATGAAGGAAACACTGGAAAGATCGAATCTGGGACTGCTTCGTGTGGGCGACAAAGTGAATGTTGAACGCTCCATGTTGATGAATGGCAGGCTTGACGGACATATCGTTCAGGGACATGTGGACATGACGGCCGAGTGCATCAAGATGGAAGATGCCAACGGCAGCACGTACTTTACTTTCCGCTATGACTATGACAAGGAGATGGCTTTGAGGGGCTATTTCACTGTTGACAAAGGCAGCGTTACGGTGAACGGTGTGTCTTTGACGGTGTGCAATCCTACAGAAAACACGTTCCAGGTGGCCATTATTCCCTATACCTTCGAGCATACCAACTTCTGTGACATAAAGGAGGGAAGCGTGGTGAACCTTGAATTTGACATTCTCGGCAAGTATATTGCGCGGTTGAACCGATTGCAGTGTAATCCTGCAGAATAAGCACATACGAGTTTGTTTCTAAATGTTAATTTGCGTTTTATTTGTCGATAAGAATCGTCAAATTGGATATTTGTTTCTATTAATTAGTGACAAATATCCAATTTTTTTTATAAATTGATTTTAATTCATAATTTTGCAGTGTTAAAATGTAAATATTATGGATTTGTAGATGAAGAGATTGGAATCGTACAAGAAGTTTGAGTATCTCTTTCACGTTCTATGCTGGATGATAGTTTTCATTCCGCACATATTTGTTATGCCCAAGCATGAGCAGATGGATGCACGCTATATCATCATGTGGTGTGTGCTGCCCATGAACATGTACGTGATGTTTTATTTAAACTATCTGTTCTTGGTTCCTATGTATCTGATGAAAAAGAAGTCTTTCCTGTTCTCGATCATCAACATCCCCTTGTTGTTTTTGCTTGCCTACGGGCGTCATTTGCTGTTCGTCGGTTTTCATAATGCCTATCCAGACCTTTTCTTTAGAAGGCCGGTAAGTGTAGGCGCAGACTCCGCCATTCTGCACAATATCTCTCCATTGATGATAACCATCATCATGGCAATCCTCCTCCACATGTCCATTCGCTGGTATCATGCAGAGAAAGCAAGGAATCTGGCCGAGTTGCAAAGGAAAGATGCCGAACTGAAAAGCCTGCGTTCGCAGATCAATCCGCATTTTCTTCTGAACACGCTCAATGGCATTTACGCCCTGATAGAGTTTGACAAGCGAGAGGCGCAGCAGGCCGTGGCATCGTTGGCGGTGCTGTTGCGGCAGATGCTTTATGGCAACAACAAGGACAAAGTCAACCTGCGCGAGGAGGTCTTGTTTATCAGCAACTATGTGGATTTGATGCGAATCAGATTGGCTGACAACGTAAAAGTGGAAGTGAACGTCAGCATTCCCGATCAGATGGGCGTGTATGTGGCACCCATGATTTTCATGTCGTTGGTGGAGAATGCATTCAAGCATGGCGTGAGCACCACAGAACCCAGTTACATCGGCATAGACATACATGCCGACGAAGATAAGATGGAATGTGAGGTGAGCAACAGCAATTATCCGAAAACAGACTCAGACGGCAGCGAACACGGCATCGGTCTGAAGCAGTTGAGAGAGCGTTTGGATATTCTGTATCCCAACAAATACCATTGGGAACAAGATTTAATAAAGGAAAAAAACATATATAATTCTAAATTAACCATTTATGATACTAAGTTGTGCAATAATTGATGATGAGCCGCTGGCTACCGATTTGCTTGCCAGTTATGTGAAGAAAACGGCAAACCTGACGCTTCGCGGTGCTTATAACAGTGCCATTTCGGCCATGGGCGAACTGAGAGACAACCCCGTGGACATACTGTTTCTTGACATTCATATGCCGGAACTGAACGGTCTGGAACTGGCTCGTCTCGTACCGAAAGAAACCAAGATTATCATTACCACTGCTTTCGACCAATATGCCGTTGATGGTTACAAGGCCAATGTGTTCGACTATATGCTGAAACCTATCAGTTATGAGATGTTCTTGGATGCTGTGCAAAAGGTAGAAACAGTTATTATGACCACTAAGAAGCAGGATCTCTTCACCAATGACCGGTTCATCTATGTGAAGAGCGACTACAAATTGGTGCAGATTCACTTAGACGACATCCTGTATATAGAGGGATTGAAGGACTACGTGAAGATATACCTGGAAGGCAACAAGAAGGGGGTGATGTCGCTTATCAACATGAAGAGAATTGATGAATTCCTTCCCCACCCTGAGTTTTTGCGCGTACACCGCTCTTATATCGTACATATGAATAAGGTGAAACTCGTTGACAGGGCACGAATCGTGTTTAGCGAGGAGTACATCCCTATTTCAGAGAGTTACAAAGACGTGGTGCAGGATTATCTTGATGCACATACGCTGATGTAGCCTGTGCTACCATGCGAGCAAGTCTTCGGGCTTTTCAATGAGTGTTTCCGCACCGTTAGCCAAGAGGAAGTCTCGGTCGCGGAAACCCCATAGCACGCTGATGCACGGAATGTTGCAGTTTCGCGCTGTTTGAATATCTACTTCGCTGTCGCCCACATAGACAGCATTGTCGGCCGTTACGCCTAATTGCCTGAAGGCTTCAAGCACGGTGTCGGGTGCCGGTTTCTTCCGGATGCTCTCGCGCTCTCCTATTGCCACGCTTATGGACTGGCCGAAAAAATGAAGACATAGTTGGCGGGTGGCATCGTAGAACTTATTGCTGACCACGGCCAGATGCTTTCCTTGGTGGCTAAGAGCGGAAAGCATCTCTTCGATTCCTGTATATGGCCGGGTGGTGTCCATGCTATGCAGTGAATAGTGACGCTTGAATTCTGCCAGTATTTCGTTGAATTGCGGGTGCGAGCATCCGCCTGGAACGGCTCTTTCTATGAGTTTTTTCACTCCGTTGCCCACAAATCTTCTTACGTCTTCCGTAGAATGTTCGGGCAATCCAGCATAGCGCATGGCATGGTTGGTGCTCGTTTTCAGGTCGTTCAACGTGTTGAGCAGGGTGCCGTCGAGGTCGAAAATATATGTGTCGTATTCTTTCATTCTGTTTTGTCCTGTTTGTTGTATGCTCCGAAAATACGGTATCATCGCGTTTGGGGAGCATGTCGGATAACCGTTGCAAAGGTAGCGAATATATTTTGAATCAGGAAATAATTGGCTGCAATTGTGAGGACAATCTGCCTGCATAGCGTTTTTCTGAAGATGAAGCAGAGGGATGTATGTAAAGAAGGCGCGACGATTTTATGAAGAAAAATTTGTCAGGTTCGGAAAGTTGAGTTATCTTTGCAGCCTAATTCAATCAAAGAGTGGTTTTCCACAAGACAAAAAAAAGATATGACAACGAAGAATAAACGTTTATATCAGGCAATCATCGTGTTCTGCCTATTGGTGTTCTCAGGAATAGTTTATTATTATTTCTTCTGTTCGTTTTCAGCAAAAGACACCACGCAGTATCTCTATATCGACGACGATGACAATGTTGATTCCGTGGTATACAAGATTAAGCCGATGGCAACAAGCCACGGAATGAGCGGATTTCTCACGCTGGTGCGCCACAGTTCCTATCCCGAAGCGGTTCGTTCTGGCCGATATGCCATAGAGTCAAGCGATGGCGCCTTTGCCGTTTTCCGCAGAATCAAGAACGGAATGCAAGAACCGCTCAGCCTTACCATCCCTTGTGTCAGGACAATGGATAAGTTGGCAGGCTATGTGGGCAGCAAACTCATGATTGACAGTGCACAGATTTACCATGCCCTTTCTGATGAAACCGTGTGCAGCAAGTACGGATATGACACGCTGACCATCGCCTGCATGTTCATTCCCAATACTTATGACATGTACTGGAATATCAGTCTTGACAAGTTTCTTGACCGGATGAAGAAGGAATGCAGCGGTTTCTGGAATGAAGACCGTTTGCAAAAGGCAGCAGACATGGGTTTTGACGAAGTGAAAACCATCACTTTGGCAAGTATTGTTGACGAAGAAACAACCAATAGTGCAGAAAAACCGATGGTGGCCGGCATGTATTACAACCGACTGAAGAGCGGAATGCCCCTGCAGGCAGACCCTACCATCAAGTTCGCGCTTAAAGACTTCTCGCTGAAACGCATCTATCACAACATGCTCTCTGTGAACAGCCCGTTTAATACCTATCGTAACACGGGTCTTCCTCCAGGACCGATACGCATTCCAACTATCGACGGCATTGATGCTGTGCTCAACCATGTTGCCCATGATTATCTGTATATGTGTGCAAAAGAAGACTTCAGCGGTACTCATAATTTTGCAAAGTCTTACGATGAGCACCTGAAGAATGCTGAGAAATACAGCAGGGCACTGAATGCAAGGGGCATCAAGTGAGAATCATATCCAAGAAGATACCCTCTTTGTTTCGTGCTTGGCTATAACAGGAACACGAAACAAACGGAGTAGTATAACTGAACCCCCAGCACATAGATGAGCCACCAGGGCATCAGATAGGATACGCCCACGGTGAGCGAATGGAACACATCGACAATGGATGACAGTGTTCCGCTCAGCCATCCATAGGTGATGGATGCCAATACTACGCAAAATGAGACGATGGGAACAAGGCTCGCACTGAAACTGCTGGGAAACAAATGGCCAGTGCTGCTAAGCAACACGGCGTGAGGTATGCTGGTGAGCGCAAGAATCACACATACATAGAGAATGATTTCCACAATTACTATCTTGAATGCGAACCTGTGGCGGAAATTCTGCCTGTAGGTATCGCTGTCATTTGTGAATACCGACATCAAACCGCTTGAGCGGAACGAACCGTATGCTATTGCAACAAGAAGAATCCACACAAGCAATGGAGAAGCCAGATTAGACACGAATTCGCCAAAAAACCAGCGAATGCCTTCACTGCTTAATAGTGAACGCATCGCTATACCCTGATTGACTGCTGTGATAATCCACGATACAAGTATCAAGGCCACTTGTAATATCACCAGTGTCAGTGCACAGTAGGCATATCCTTTATCCGACTTCTTCATTGCTGTATTATAAAAACCTTCGTTCAAAATATGGTTATTCTTCGTCGGGACGCAGATTGTCGATGTCGAGAATCCTCAGTTCCAGGGCTTTCACCACCAGTCGGGTGGCATTAACTCCCACTCCACCTTTGCCGTCGGAGAACAGTTTGTTGATGAGTTCATTCTGTCTCTTCTCAAGACTCTTCACACCGAATGGCATTCCACGCAGGTTTGTGATTTGCTCTTTTGTATATCCGAGTGCCAGATGGCGCAGGAAACGCTCGTCGTATTCGTCGATCTCATAGTTGATAAGTGCCTCCTGGCGCATGAGTTGCGAGTTGACTGAATACTTGAAACGCTCGATGATCTTGGCCAGAATGGGCTGGTTGAACACCATTTTCTTTCCGCTCATCACGCTTGCCACGTCGCCACGGGTGAGCAGTTCGCCGCTTTTCAGGCAAATGCCGTCGCAACCGGCATCCAGAACGTCAACCCATAGTTTCTCGTTCAGTATCTCGCCGGTGAAAATGAGCACCTTTACATTGGGATAAGATTCTTTGGTATGCCTGCAAATCTCAACGCCTACAGTGGTAGATCCACCAAGTCCCAGGTCGAGCAGCACCAAATCGGGCTTGTCCTGTTTGATCAGCCGCCAATAAGCGGTTTCGTTTTCAGCGGTTCCAATGATTTGCGCCTCGGGTATTTCATTTCTGAAAATGCCTTCCGTTCCCTTTAGTTCCAAAGGAACGTCTTCTACAATGATTACTTTAAATGGTTCCATATTCTTTTGTTCGTTATTTACGGGATGATGATAGTTGTTTCGACAGAGCAAGCGTGATGTGGAGGTTGGTTCCTTCGTGTGAATCCGGTTCTGCCACAATGCCGCATCCTCTCATGTTGGTGGCCTCGCTGGTGTCGCGAACTATTTGCCTGCAAAGCATGAAAGGTATGTTCTGGATCTTGGGTGTGAACAAATCGGTGTCTGTCTGTTTGGGCAGACAGATGGTAAAGACGGCATATTGTGAATCCTTGATGATCGTCTCCACGTTCAGTTCTTGGCCGCCAGACTGCTTTTTGATAAGCGAAAACATATAGTCGAAAAGCAACTTGTCGCCCAGCACCTGCGTGCCGAATATATTTACCGGCTTGCATTCCATCTTGATGCTCTCTAACTGGCGCATGGCTTGTGTGGACAGAATGGTATAAAGTTCCTTGTAATAAGAAACGACTTCGTCTATTGCGTCGATGTTGGGCTTGTCTTCCTCCACCAATTGGTGAATTCTTGACGGATAATACATCGTTTCGTGCTTGAGCGTGCTAAGGCAGTTGTCGAGCACATTGTTGCAAATATACAGTTTCTGATTCTCATATTCAGCACGGTGGAGGTTGTCTTCAGCCAGTTCTATGCTCAAATACTGGTTCTTTCTCAGATCCACGCTCTCCTCAAGGGCTGACTTTATGCGGTTTACAATACTGAAAAGGTCGTCGGGCCATCGGGAAATACCTGTTGTCATCAGCCCTTTTAGCCTTGATAGTTTTTCTTCATCAGAGATGTCGCTCAACAGCATGCGGTTGATTTCGCCTATCTGCTCAACGCAGAACCTATAGTAAAGTTGGTGGCGGTAGTATAGAAAATAATAAGCAAACAGAATCACGAATAGCAGGATGATGAGCAATACGATGGCTATGGTCTTGTTGTTCTCAACGCGTTTCATGTCGCTGACATACTCCTCGAGAGAGTTGTCGGCAGATTTTTCTTTGTATAACTGTGTGTAAACATCATTGTTATACCGATAGAGTTGCCAGTCATGGATGGCAAGTGCTGCCACTGCGCATTCGTTGCGCATGGTCAGAATGGCATCATAGTTGATTTTGATGCTGTCATGATACCATCGTATTTCAGCCGGCATGGGCAGCCCGTTGTCATATTTTGTCATCAATAACTTGCTGTCAGGGTGTTCTCGCAGATAATGCCTGTTGAAATAATGGATAGAACTGTCGGCATAGTTGATGGCGCGCTGATATTGTGCATTGATGTTACATATATATACCGAGTCGGCATAGTTGATGGCCTTCGCGATATCATGGTTCTGCGCATGAATATGATAGGGCAACATGCATGTAAACAATACAAGGAGGCAATGCACAACACCGTGTGGAAGCCGGAAAAAGAACCTGCTACCCTCGCCTATCTTGCTCTCGGCACCGATGCTGCATACATTGAAAAACTGACTCATTTTCAGGTATTTGTCAATAATGCCTTTGCAATTCATCAGTCCGAAGCCATGTCCGTTGTATATTTTATGCTCAAATATCCCTCGCAGTTGCTCTTCGCTCAGTCCCTTACCGGTGTCTTTGACCGATATTTCTACATATTGTTCAGTGGCAGAACTGCTGATATGAACACTTCCTCCTGCATTTGTGAACTTTCTTGCATTCTCGGCAATGGTGTTAATCATGAACAGTGTCATAATCTTGTCTGCCTTGACAACGTCTTGGGACGGTTCAACCTGAAGGTCAATATCTTTCAGCAGGAAAGACATTCTGCTCTTTGCCACGATGTCGAAGAGTTCCTGAATCTTGAAACTCTCTATGTGCAGATTCAGTTGCCCCTGCTGCAGTTGAATCCACTGAGTAAGGACATTGTTGTATTCGTTTATCTTATCGGTGAGTTCTGAGAGATAGGTGAGCCTTTCGGATACGATTTCGTTGGTTTCTTGCTTTGTTTTGAGGTGGTTCACCTCATGGATAATCCTGTCTATGAATGGCATCACACTGTTGACAAGAAACACTTTGGCGCGGTTTTCAAGATACCGTCTTTTGTTGTCCTGATAATGAATCTTGCTAATGGAATAGTGTTCGTCTATTTCTTCTTGCCTTTCATTTAACTTGTTGATGAATAGTTCATTATCCTTTTTCCATTTATGCAGCGGGTCCATCAGGGACAATAATGATTCTTTCTGGTCTTTCTTTCGACGCAAATAGTCGAATATATACAACAGCAGCACCACGACAACGATCATGAATACCACAGCGGCAATCATGATGTTCAACTGCATGGAATTGTGATAGAGTTGAGTGGCGCGCGCTTCCAATTGCCGGTCTTGGCGTGTCATATCCTGCATGTCGAGGTAGATATTCCTGTTGAAATCACTTTGCTGCTTGTTGTCCATGGCAGAATATGTCAGCGATAACCGCTCCCTGATACTGGCAACAAGGTCGGGAGCCTGGAATATGGCATCGTCTTTAAGCGCATTCTCAAGGCAGAAAATAGACGAAGAATAGTCTTTCAACGTCCAGTAGCACTGTGCCAATGTGCGGTATGCTCCTGCAATCTGGTAGACATCGCCATACTCTACAAACAGTTCAAGTGATTCTTGTGCCAGATAACCGGCAAGCAATGAGTCTGGCATGTTGTCTGGGTTGATCGCAGGCATCGTCATTTTGTTGTTTTCAAGGATTTTTTTCCGTTCTTCTTCCACGAACAGATGCTCACTCATGGCTTGCAGCGCATTGGCCTCCCAGAAAACCTGACCGCAATGTCTTGCATCTATATAGCACCTCAACAGGTATTCCCATTCTTTCTGATTGATGTCGCTTCTTGTACCTTCATTGATGATGCCGCCAGCACCAATCTGGTATAAATAGTTCAGATACTGTGCTGAGTCTTTCTCTATTTCATCTATGTCGATGGCAGCCAACGCATCACGTGATTGCTGCTCAAGGCCTACATAATAATAATAGGTGGACTTGACAATGCCAAATTCGCTTTCTGCATAAATAAGCCGTTTCCTGAGATGCTCATCCAGCATGTCGCGCTCTTCTTCTATTCTGCTTAATGAACGGATGGCCCTTTCATGATATTCATAGAAATCCTTGTTGCGTGATCCGCGCTGGCACAGGCGCATTTGCTGTATATCAGCAATGAGCAATTCCACCTGATTGTCTGTAATCTTGTATATACTGTCAAGCAGAAGCGATGCTTCTGTGTAATTCATTTTGACAATATTTACAAAGGCGAGATTATTCAAGGCTTCGGCTTTCCCCTCATTGTACCCGTCGGAAATCTCAAGAGCCTTTAGCGCATATAACTTTGTTGAGTCAATGTTTCTGTAATGATACGCATAAGCAAGGGCGTTATAAGAGTCTGCTTTCTCCTTATGCGATGACGTACATGACGTATATAAAAGAAAAGACGAAAGGACAGGCAGATAAATGAAGAGAGAAAGAAGGGAATGGCAAAGACCTTTCCTTTTGCTCTTTTCACTTATGCATCTACCATATTCCTTTCGTCCTTCCACTATTTACTGTTGTGATTATGCTCTGGCCTTAGCCACATAGCCTAATGCTTCAATACATTTGTCTGTAACATATTTCCAGTCGCCTGCGGCAACCTTGTCTTTCGGGAATAACTTGGAGCCCATTCCCACGCAGAATACCCCTGCTTTGAACCAGCCTTTCAGGTTTTCCTCTTCAGGAGCAACACCGCCGGTTACCATGATTTTCGACCATGGCATTGGGGCTTTAAGGCCTTTTACCATGTTAGGACCTACAACATCGCCGGGGAATACCTTGGTAAGGTCGCAGCCAAGTTCCTGTGCCTTGCCAATCTCTGATACGGTCATGCATCCAGGGCAATAGGGAATCAGACGACGGTTGCATACGGGGGCTATGTCTGGATTGAACAGCGGGCCTACCACGAAGTTTGCACCTAACTGGATATACAGTGATGCTGTGGGTGCATCAACTACAGAACCAATGCCCAAAGCGAGTTCCGGACATTCCTTGTCGGCCCATTTCACCAACTCGCCAAATATTTCATGTGCAAAATCACCGCGGTTGGTGAACTCGAAAGCGCGTACACCGCCTTCGTAGCAAGCCTTAACCACATTCTTGCAAACTTCAAGATCCTTGTGATAGAAAACAGGAACCATTCCGGTATCACCGATCTTTTTCAATACATTAATTTTATCGAACTTTGCCATTTCTATTCTTTTTCGATTGTAATCGTTATTTAATTGATGGGGTTTTAACGCTGAACGCGTCCATTAGCATTGCCACCTGCGAGGCTTTCAACCTCATCGACAGACACCAAGTTGAAGTCTCCATTGATGGTATGCTTCAGTGCAGAAGCAGCAACGGCAAACTCAAGAGCCTCTCCCTGTGTGGCTTTTGTCAGCAGACCATGAATCAAACCGCCTGAGAAAGAATCGCCGCCACCAACGCGGTCGATAATGGGATTAATCTCATAACGCTTGCTCTGATAGAACTCTTCACCGTTATAGATAAGAGCCTTCCAGCCGTTGAATGTGGCAGAGAAACTCTCGCGAAGTGTGGAAACAACATATTTGAATCCGAATTTCTCCTTCATCTGCCTGAATATCTTCTCATATCCACTTGCATCGGTTTTGCCGCCTTCCACATCTGCATCGGGTTTGAAACCAAGGCAAAGTTCTGCGTCTTCTTCATTACCAATGCACACGTCAACATATTTCATCAATGGGCGCATGATGGAAATGGCTTTCTCTGAAGTCCAGAGTTTTTTACGGAAATTGAGATCCACCGAAACGGTAACGCCGTGACGCTTTGCTGCCTCGCATGCCAGTTTGGTAAGTTCTGCTGCTTTGTCAGAAATAGCAGGTGTGATGCCACTCCAATGGAACCATTGTGCACCTTCCATCACTGCATCAAAGTCGAAATCGCTGGGATCGGCTTCTGCAATTGAACTGTGGGCACGGTCATAGATAACCTTTGAAGGACGCATACTTGCGCCTGTTTCTGCGTAATACAATCCTACGCGGTCGCCGCCGCGAGCAATAAACTGCGTATTCACACCATAGCGGCGCAATGCATTTACTGCAATCTGACCGATTTCATGCTTTGGCAGTTTTGATACGAAATATGCATCGTGGCCATAGTTGGCTACACTAACAGCCACATTGGCCTCTCCTCCGCCGGGAATAATGCGGAATGACTCACTTTGGATGAAACGGTCGTTACCTTGCGGTGACAGACGGAGCATGATTTCTCCTAATGTTACGATTTTAGCCATAATTGCTTTTCTTAAATTTTTGTTTATAGATTAATTCGTTTGTTTCTGTTTGCGAGCACATATGCTCTCATTCTGGTGCAAATTTACAAATAAAAAATATAAATAATGCATTTTTGATAAAAAAAGTTGCTGTGTATTCACACAATTCAACTTTTATTACTATTTTTGCATCGAAATTAACTGCATCTGTGCTCGCGAACACAATGCAAACAACATTTTTTTCATTTCAATGGCACCAAAAGTAAGAATCAAGGATATTGCAGAGAAGTCGGGCGTTTCTGTGGGAACAGTAGACAGAATACTCCATAATCGTCCAAATGTATCTAAGTCTGCGCGCGAAAAGGTTGAACGCGTGTTAAAAGAGATTAACTATCGTCCCAATATGTATGCCAGTGCTCTGGCATATAACAAGTCTTACACATTTCATGTTTTGATACCAAAGCATGAGAGCGAGGCTTATTGGGAAGAAATAGAGGAAGGAGCAATGGAGGCCTGCGATGTCAGAAGAGACTTTCACATAGATGTGAAGATGGGCTATTATGAGCGATTCAACAAAAAGGAGTTTGAGGAAGTCTTCGAAAATATCATCTCTTCTGGTACCAACGGTGTGGTTGTCGTGCCAAGTGATTTGGATATCACTAAGAAATACACCGATCAACTGCATGAACTGAACATTCCTTTTATATTATTAGACTCCTATTTGCCGGATTTGCATCCTCTTTCTTTTTATGGACAGGACTCTCTCAGCAGCGGCTATTTTGCAGCAAAAATGCTGATGCTGATTGCTCATGAAGAGAAGAACATCATGTTGATGAAACTGACAAAGAACGGGAAGGTGGCAAGTAAGCAGCAAGACAACCGTGAAGTTGGTTTCCGGCATTACATGAAGGAGCATTTCCCCCACATCAATATCGTAGAACTGGATATGCCGCTTGACAAGGAGAAAGCCTTCTATGATGAACAACTCGAGGCGTTTTTTGAGAAGAATCCAGATGTACACCATTGTATTACAATGTGTTCGAAAGCACATATTGTTGGAGATTTCCTATTAAGAACGAACAGACGTGATGTTCAGATTATGGGCTACGACATGGTTGGCAAGAATGCATTCTGCTTGAAACAGGGTTCCATATCGTTCCTGATAGCACAGCATGCATTCATGCAGGGATACAATTGTGTAGATACTTTGTTCAAAGCAATTGTCTTGAAGCAGAAGGTAGACCCCGTGAACTATATGCCCATAGAACTGCTCACAAAAGAGAATGTGAATTTCTATCGAAGAAGGCAGTTGTAGAAGTATTTCGTATCGACTATAGCGTGCTCTTTATTTCGATTAAACAGTACTTTTATTTTGAATAGACAATACAGGATTTTCCGATTAAACAGTACATGATAATTTGACTAAACAATATATTATATAAAAACAGAATCTATGAAACAATCAGCATTTATTAAAATCAACCCTGCTGATACAGTGGTTGTTTGTCTTCGTCAGATGAGCAAAGGCGAGATTATTGATATTGACAACAAGCAAGTTACTCTCTTGCAAGACACCCCGATGGGGCATAAAGTTTTGATTAGTGACACTCCCGCTGGGACAGACATTATTAAATATGGATATCCCATTGGCCATGCCCGTGAAGATTTGAAGGCTGGACAGTGGGTAAACGAGAACAACTTGAAGACAAATCTTTCTGGAAAACTATCGTATGAATACCATCCTGTAGATGAAAAACTCAGCATTCCCAAGGATAATCGAACATTCAATGGCTATGTGAGAAAGAATGGAGAGGTGGGTATTCGCAACGAAGTGTGGATTGTTCCGACCGTTGGCTGTGTAAACGGAATTGCAGAACGTTTGGCTTCTCAGTTGGAAAAAGAAACTGGGCTCGAAGGAATCGATGCCGTTCATGCATGGCATCATAACTACGGCTGTTCTCAATTGAGCGAAGACCATGAGAATACTCGCAAAGTGTTGCGGGATATCGTGCTACATCCTAATGCAGGCGCAGTGTTGGTTCTTTCCTTGGGTTGTGAGAATAACCAGCCCGAAGACTTCATGGCCATGCTCGGAGACTATGACAAAGAGCGTATCAAGTTGCTCGTCACGCAACGTGTTGAGGGTGACGAGGTGGAAGAAGGCATGCGCATGTTGCGCGAACTCTACCAGATTGCCAAGACCGACCGTCGCCAGCCATGTCCGTTGAGTGAGTTGCGCGTTGGATTGAAGTGTGGCGGTAGTGATGGATTCAGTGGTATCACAGCCAATCCTCTTGTTGGAGAATTCTCTGATTTCCTTGTGGCACAGGGTGGAACCAGTATTCTGACAGAGGTTCCAGAGATGTTTGGTGCCGAGACTATATTGATGAACCGTTGTGAAACCCCTGCCCTGTTTGATCAGACAGTAAAACTTATCAATGATTTCAAGGAGTATTTCCTTAGTCACGGCGAACCTGTTGGAGAGAACCCGTCACCAGGAAACAAGGCTGGAGGTATCTCAACCCTCGAAGACAAAGCCTTGGGATGCACGCAGAAGTGCGGTCGTGCTCCTGTCAGTGGTGTTCTCGGTTATGGCGATCGCTTACAAGTAAAAGGCTTGAACCTGCTTTCTGCTCCCGGCAATGATTTGGTGGCCAGCACTGCTTTGGCATCGTCAGGTTGTCAGATTGTACTCTTCACCACCGGCCGAGGCACTCCATTCGGTACATTCATTCCAACTATGAAGATTTCCACGAACAGCAATCTGTATAAGAACAAGCCCAACTGGATTGACTTTAATGCAGGAGAACTTGTTGAAGGAAAGCCCATGAAAGAAGTTCTTGATAAGTTTATCGACAAAATCATTGCTGTGGCCAATGGTGAAAAAGCCAAGAATGAGGAGAATGGATATCGTGAGATTTCTATTTTCAAAA
The DNA here is from genome assembly GCA_002395135.1 of Prevotella sp. UBA4268. Taxonomy (GTDB): domain Bacteria; phylum Bacteroidota; class Bacteroidia; order Bacteroidales; family Bacteroidaceae; genus Prevotella. The sequence goes on from DGWC01000013.1 coordinate 130,570, forward strand.
ATGGTGTAACACTTTGATATATAAAATATTATAAACAAACGGCATGCGGTTCTCCTTTAGGTTTGTTCTTCCGACAGCCTTAAAAAGCCAACCGTATGTCGTTTATATACATATTAAATCTGTATGACCAATCGGAAAGGATTACTCGCCCTATCGCCATTATTGGTTTTTATCGCGCTTTATCTTGTCACATCAATCATAGCACGTGACTTTTATAAGGTGCCGATAACTGTTGCTTTTATGCTGGCAAGTATCTTCGCCATTGCGACTACAGGTAGTCATTCTTTGCAAAAGAGAATTGAGGTGTATAGCAAAGGGGCTGGCACAGGCAACATGATGATTATGCTGTGGATATTTGTGATGGCTGGTGCCTTTGCCAATTCAGCCAAGGCAATGGGATGTATTGATTCCACGGTGAACCTCACATTAAGTTTGTTGCCTGGCAATATGTTGCTCGCCGGTTTGTTCTTGGCAGCCTGCTTTATATCTCTTTCCATAGGAACCAGTGTCGGAACCATTGTCGCACTTACACCTATTGCTGCCGGAATAGCAGATTCCACAGGAACAAGTCTTCCCATGATGACCGGCATTGTTGTGGGCGGCTCTTTTTTCGGTGATAATCTGTCTTTTATTTCTGATACTACCATCGTTGCAACAAGTACGCAGGGATGCAAAATGAGCGATAAATTCAGGGTTAATTCGTTTATTGTCATGCCTGCAGCCTTGCTGATATTGATAGCCTATTTGTTCTTAGGAGCAAATGTTCATTCACCTACCGACATTCCCCATGTAGAGTATATCAAGGTCATACCCTATCTTGCCGTCCTCGTGTCGGCAGTTTTTGGCATGAACGTAATGGCCGTGCTCACGTTGGGAATCTTCCTGACGGGCATCATTGGTATATATAACGGCACATACGATCTGTATGGTTGGTTTGGTTCAATGGGGCAAGGCATCATAGGCATGGGTGAATTGATTATTATTACGATGATGGCAGGTGGCCTGCTCGAGATTGTCCGCCTGAATGGGGGAATAGATTTCGTCATCCAGAAACTATCAGCAAGAATCAGTAGCAAGCGGGGCGCAGAATTCTCTATTGCCGCTCTTGTCTGTGTGACGGATATCTGCACGGCCAACAATACTGTCGCCATCCTCACGGTTGGTGGAATAGCCAAGCAGATTGGCGACAAGTTTGGCGTGGATAATCGCAAGTGCGCCAGCATACTTGATACGTTTTCCTGCTGTATGCAAGGCGTTATCCCATACGGTGCGCAGTTGTTGATGGCTGCCGGTTTGGCCAGCATCAGTCCCGTGGAGATTATCCCTTTCTTGTATTATCCTATGTTGCTCGGCATAGCGGCATTGCTTTCCATTGTGTTTAAATATCCAAGAAGATACAGTCGATGATAAACAATATAATCAACAACAACCTATTCCGGTTGTTAAGGTCAGGTGTTTTTAATGAAGAAGAATTGGTGGAACCGATGTCTGCTTTCAAATGGAAACGACTGTTGCAGATAGCGGAAGCCCACGGAGTTACAGATTATGTGCGCATAGGGCTGCTTCGTCACAAGACCGATCCTAATCTTGACTTTGGTTATCAGGTGTTTGAAGATGTGCTGAAAAACGGAAGTGCGAATGAGGAATGCGTGCTTCCCCCGCTGCCTCGCTATGATGAGCAGCCAAGAATGATGAATTTCTTTTTCAACTATAGGCTGAAGAGAATTATAAAGGAAGAGAGCAACAATCCGGATATCACCCCAGAAACCATGGAACTGCTCTTTCTGATTATCCGAAATGCCAATCAGACCCTTAACCGGGGAGTATATCTCAGAGGAATCGTGGAACTTGGAAGGTTTCTTCGCGATAAGGGAAACCACGTTGATTTCGTATCGTTGGAATCGTCTCTCAGAAAACTGGGGCTGCTGAAAATGGCAAGTCTGCACGGCAGTATATTGACATCTTTCTTTCATTTCGATCCCAATGAAATCCCTTATATGCTGAAAGAAGACGCGGCTGCACCAACCATTACGCAGCGGTCGCTCAATAACACGGCTACAGACACTGCAGAAAACTGGCATTTTCGTATGAGAACCAATGGAATGGTGGAAAACAACAGCAAGGTGTTTCGTAGAAATCTGAGGCGAAGCATGCGATACATACGCTATAATCCACTTGAAACCACCAGCAATTTCCTGGCAAATTTCGCAAAGAGTTTGTCCGAGATAGAAGAATAATTAAAGAAATATAATTTATTTTGCATTCCGCTCTTTTTGACATAACTTTGCATGTAATATGAAAAAAGTACTATCTATTGTTATCAATATAATAGCCTTTACCACCATTGTGCATGCTCAAGAGAGTTATGTTCAGTGCGAAGATACTTGTGCACATATACATGGCATTGACTTGAGCCATTACCAAGGGAGCGTTTTCTGGGAAACGGTTGGTGAAAACAGCAAGATGGCGTATGTTTACCTGAAGGCAACAGAAGGCGGAGACAGAATTGACGACACATACGAAAAGAATATTGAGTTGGCGCATCGTTACGGGCTGAAAGTGGGAAGTTATCATTTCTTCCGCCCCAAATCAGAACTCCGCAAGCAATTGGAGAATTTCAAAACACAATGTAGGCCTGGTGATCAGGACTTGATTCCCATGATTGATGTCGAATCTACAGGTGGTTTGGCGGTAGATGTGTTCTGCGATTCGCTTTTCACCTTCCTAAAACTGGTGGAAGAAGCCTACAAGCAGAAACCGCTTGTATATACAGGACGGAATTTCTACAACAAATACCTACAGAGAAAGATTGACGACTACCCGCTCATGGTGGCCATGTATTCCACGGAACCGCCTGTACTCGCCGATGATCGCGACTATCTCATTTGGCAGTATACGGCGAAAGGCCGGATTAATGGTATCAACACTTATGTTGATAAAAGCCGGTTCATGGGGCGGCATAGCATGCGCGAGATACGTTTCCGTCATCGATAGTGTCTCGAAATGCAGATCGTGCATAACCGAAGGGTCACATACACATTATATATAATAATAAAAGAGTAACTAACGAACATCAGATATGGCAATAATTAAATGTCCGGAATGTGGGCATCAGATAAGTGACAGGGCACCCATTTGTCCTAATTGTGGCGTAGAGATTGCAGGAAATATCATTAAATGCAGTGAATGTGGAGAAGTTTTTCTGAAAGACGAAGAACTATGTCCTCATTGCCATTGTCCAGCACCTGGTGATTACGCGGCCGTGAAAGATTCTGTTAAGCAGGAAGAACCAGTCGCTGCTCCTGTAGCATCATCAGTGTCCCCTGCCGAACCGAAGGAAAACAATCGTGCAGAAGCGAAAGCATCAGGTGAAATACGTAACAAAAAAACTGAAGCAGCACCGAAACTGGCAGTGACAAAAGAAGAAACGAAACAGCCGAAAAAGACATCAAAGACCGCATTCTTCATCTCTTTCCTCATCGCCCTCGTCATCTTCGGAGCATGTTTCTATATGTATAATGAAGCACAGCAGAAGAAGGAGAACGAAGAATTCAATTTTGCCGTGAACAGTAACGATCCGCTTGTCTTGCAAGGATTCCTTGATACCTATAAAGATGCTACGCAAGCACACCGCGATACCATACAGGCTAAATTGAAAATGATTAAACTGGGCAATCAGGAATGGACAAATGCCTTGGTAAGCAATTCAAAGTCTGTCCTTCAGGAATACTTGAAAAACTATCCAAATTCTGAGCATAAGGCGCTGGCCATGCATAAAATAGACTCCATCGACTGGGCACAGACAAGCAGTCTTGACACAGAAGAGGCCTATACAGCGTATATTACTGAACATCCCGACGGCGACCACCGCGACGAAGCAGACGAGTTTATCAAGAAAATTAAAGCACAGACCGTTTCTCCAGAAGAGAAATCATTCATCAGCGACCTGTTTCACAATTTCTTCATAAGCATCAACTCCCGTAACGAGGATAATCTGAAAGCAACGGTTGCAGAGACGCTGACACTCTTGAATAAGGAGAATGCAACCAAGTCTGATGTGGTTGAAATGATGAATAAACTATATAAAGAAGGTGTAACAGAAATGACTTGGAAACTTCCCGGCAATTATAACATCAAAAAAAGAGAGGCCGGTGAGGACCAATATGAGTATATCGTGTCATTCTCTGCCAATCAAGAAGTAGTGAGCAATGATGCATCGCTGAATGGTATCAACAAATACCGCATTGACGCGGAAGTAAATACGAACAAGAAAATAGCGCTCTTTAAAATGACGAAAATCGTAGAATAGAGTACTGTTGTGGAGCCGTTCAGCATGTTTTCGCAGTGTTTTCACAAGGTAAAAGTCAGCCAAATACCTCTTAAGTTCATCTTTTGAAAAAATAAATTGGAAAATATTTGGTACATTCAAATAAAAGCATTACCTTTGCACTCGAATTAAAAATGAGCTGATTAGGCATCCCGGTATGGAAGTTTGGGTGAGTGGCTGAAACCAGCAGTTTGCTAAACTGC
>DGWC01000013.1:135169-146600 GCA_002395135.1 Prevotella sp. UBA4268
CGGGTAACCGTACCGGGGGTTCGAATCCCCCAGCTTCCGCTGAGGTTCGAAAGAAAAAGCCTGTACTTATGGTGGATTCATCTAATGGTTAGGATACAAGATTCTCAATCTTGGCATAGGGGTTCGATTCCCCTATCCACTACAGAAAAAGGGAAGACATTGAAAAATGCTTCCCTTTTTTGTTTTTTTAGTTCTTTTATTTAGCACGTTCCATACAATCAGAAGGTGGCTTCGTCGGGATCGCTTCCTACCCGACTACTGCTCATCTTGTCGATGAGGGCCATGTCTTCCTCGCTGATTTGGAAATCAAACACCTGCAGATTCTCCTCTATTCTCGATGGTGTGACGCTCTTTACCAATGGAACAATATCGTGTTGCATCACCCAGCGGATAACGGTTTGTGCCACGGTGTGGCCGTATTTCTCTGCAAGTCCGGTGAGCAACTCATCAAACAGGATGCTGCCGCGCCCGAGTGGGCTCCAAGCCTGTACCACAATGCCTTTCTGCTGACAATAATTGACTGTCTCTGGCTGCATGAAACCAGGATGATACTCAATCTGATCTACCATCGGCATCACATTTGCCACTTCCAAGAGCGGTTCAAGATGATGGGGCATGAAGTTGCTCACTCCGATACTTTTTATGCATCCTTCTTCATACAATCTTTCAAAAGCGCGCCAAGTGTCTATGTTCAACTGGTCTGCCTTGTCGCCAAACTGTTTTCGGTTGGCAGGCCAATGAATAAGATACAGGTCAAGATAGTCGGTTCCCAGATCACTGATTGTTTTTTCGAATGCTCGCAGCGTGGTGTCGTAACCTCTCTCCGTATTCCATAGTTTGCTAGTCAGGAAAATCTCTTCACGTTGTTTCCCGCTTTCACGGATTCCCTCTCCTACGCTTTTTTCATTGCCGTAGACCGCAGCCGTGTCCACATGCTTGTATCCTTTCTCTATGGCGGTACGCACCGAATTTACACATATTTCCCCGTCGGGAGTCAGAAATGTGCCGAATCCCGGTTGTGGCATCAGCCTGCCATTTGTCAGTTTTTTGTCCTTCATCATAGTGGTAGTTCTTTAATGAGTTAGTTTTTTGCAAATATAATAAAAAACATCAAAATGCCAAAAGATAGATTGAAAAGAAATCTGATTTGTGAAAAAAAAGCGTAACTTTGCATCAGATTTACTAAATAACAGACACTTTGATAAAAAAGCTTATTCAACAAGTCGGGCAGTTCAGAACTGCTGCTATCTTAACGCCAGTGTTTACCGCGCTCGAAGTGGTGATGGGTGTGTTGATTCCTTATGTAACTTCGTGGATTATAGACCGTGGCATATTGGCTGGCGATATAAATAAAGTCTATTTATATGGCGGTTTGATGTTGGTGATGGCGTTTTTCAGTATGATGTTCGGCATTTTGTCGGGGCGTTTTTCTGCCTATGCTTCTTCTGGATTTGCATATAATTTGCGCAATGCGATGTATGAGAACATTCAGACCTTCTCTTTCTCTAACATCGACAAGTATTCCAGTGCCGGATTGATTACCCGAATGACGACCGATGTGCAGAGCCTTCAGCAGGCATTCCAGATGCTCATGCGCATTTCGGTACGTGCTCCGCTGAATCTGATATTCAGCGTTTTCATGTGCGTGTTCATTAATCTGAAGATGAGCACCATCTTTGTGGTCGCGTTAATCATACTTGGCACGGCGTTGTATCTGATCATATCGCGTACTGTGAAACTTTTTGCGCAGGTATTCCAGCGATATGACGACCTGAACGGCTCTGTTCAAGAGAATATTTCTGCCATTCGTGTGGTCAAGGCCTTTGTTCGCGAAGACTTTGAAAACAAGAAATTCAGCAAGGCAGCCAATGCATTATATAGATTGTTTGTCAAAACAGAAAGCCTGCAGGCACTCAACCATCCCATCATGATGCTGGTTGTATACGGCTGCATTATTTCATTGTCATGGTTCGGCGCGCAATTCATTGTCATTGGTGAACTTACCACGGGTCAACTCACGTCTTTGTTTACCTACGTTATGAGCATTCTTTCGTCGCTGATGATGCTTTCCATGATCTTTGTAAACCTAACAATGAGTGCAGCAAGCGCTAAACGCGTGGTGGAAATCATTGATGAAAAAGCCGATATCAAGAATCCTGAGAGAGACGCTGTTAAGGAAGTAAAAGACGGAAGCATAGATTTCTCACATGTCAGTTTCAGTTATGGCAACAAGAGCCAGAATACTCTGGGCCAGGAAAGTGGGAAAGTGTATGCCATATGTGATGTTGATTTGCACATCAAGAGCGGTGAGACAATAGGAGTCATAGGTGGAACGGGATGTGGAAAATCTTCTCTCGCCACGCTTGTCAGTCGTTTGTATGATGTGAGCGATGGTTCTGTGAAGGTGGGAGGCGTTGACGTGAGGCAATATGACCTTACCACTTTGCGCAATGAGGTGTCAATGGTGTTGCAAAACAACACTCTGTTTTCGGGAACCGTACTCGACAACCTGCGATGGGGCAAAGAAGATGCTACGCTCGATGAGTGTATGGAAGCCTGCAGACTGGCATGTGCTGACGAATTTATCAATCAGATGCCCGACGGTTATAATACCTATATTGAGCAGAACGGCAGTAATCTGTCTGGCGGACAGAAACAACGCCTATGCATAGCGCGCGCGCTGCTGAAGAAACCCAAGGTTTTGATTCTCGACGACTCTACCAGCGCTTGCGATACCGAAACAGATGCCAAGATTCAGCGTGCATTCCGTGAAGAAATGCCTGATGTCACCAAACTGATTATTGCCCAGAGAATACAGAGTGTGCAGCATGCCGACCGTATTGTTGTCATGCAAAGCGGACGCATAACAGGCTTCGATACACATGAGAACCTTCTGAAAAACAATTCTATTTATCAGGAAATCTATCAGATTCAGACCAAAGACAGCGGTGATTTTGATGGCGAGCCCAAATAGAATGGTGTTTGGACGATATGCAGTGAATGATTAAGAATTAAAAATGAGATAAAAGATATGGCTCAACCAAGAATGAATATGGGACCGGGCGGCCGACATGGCGGAGGGCGCAATATGGGGATTGCCAAAATGCCAAAGGGCGGCACCAAATTGATTATGCGACTGCTGAAATACGTGGCAGTTAATTACAAATGGTCGTTGATGGCTGTTTTGGTGTGCATTGTCATCACTTCTGTGACAACTCTTACCTCTACCCTGTTCACCCGTACACTGATAGACGACTATATTCTCCCGCTCACACAGGCTGAGCATCCCGATTTCACTCCGCTTGCACATGCACTCATGAAACTGGCTGCCGTGCTTTTCGTCGGTGCCATCTGCTCGTATGCCCATAGCCGGCTAATGATAAACGTAAGCCAAGGCACGCTGAAGCGATTGCGCATAGACGTGTTCAGCCACATGCAGAAACTGCCTATCAAGTATTTCGACACCCATGCCCATGGAAATACGATGTCGATCTACACCAACGACATAGATACGCTCCGGCAGATGATTAGTTCCATGCCGAATCTTTTCTCATCGCTCGTCACCATTACGCTGACACTGACGAGTATGATTGTGCTGAGCATGCCGCTCACCATCCTCACTGTGATCATGTCGTTTGTGATGATCTATACCACCAGGAAGTTGGGACGGCGTTCCTCCAAGTATTTCTATGCCCAGCAAAGCAATCTGGGAAACATGAACGGCTATGTAGAAGAAATCCTGACGGGACAGAAAGTGGTGAAGATTTTCTGCCATGAAGACGAGTCGATTGGGCGTTTTCGCGAATTGAACGAGTTGCTCCGGTCGAGCACATACAATGCCAATCGTGTGGCAAACATCGTTATGCCCGTGAACGGCAATCTGTCTAACCTGATTTATGTGATGACTGCCATCTTCGGAGCGATGCTTGCCTTGCGATACACCGCAACAGGCACTCCCCTTTCATCGCCCATCACCACATTCGCTGCTGGGCTTTCGCCAGTCTTCTCAGCCCTCACCGTGGGCACCGTGGTGAGTTTCCTCACGCTGATCAAGAATTTCACAAGGCCGGTTTCAGAGGTTTCCAACCAGATAAACTCCATCATCAACGCCGTGGCTGGTGCTATGCGTGTGTTTGATGTGCTCGACGCCCAGCCAGAAACAGAAGAACAATCACCCGTCACGTTGGTGAATGCGCGCGAAAATGCAGACGGAACACTCACGGAAACGACCGACCATACCGGCGTATGGGCATGGAAAATCAATGAAAAGGCGGCTTTGGGCGAAACGCAACTGCCAAAACTGGTGCGTCAGCGTGGCGAAGTAGACTTCTTCGGTGTTGATTTCAGTTATCCCGTATTGCAGGACGACGGCCAGGAAGTGTTAGGACGACAGGTGCTGTTTGATATAGAAATGGATACAGATGCAGGTCAGAAAATTGCGCTTGTGGGTGGAACGGGAGCCGGAAAGACCACCATTACGAATCTTATCAACAGGTTTTATGACATTCAGGATGGTAAAATCCTGTATGATGGCATCAATATTAACAGCATAGGTAGGCAAGAACTGCGCCGATCATTGGGTATGGTGCTTCAAGAAACGCATCTTTTCACTGGCACCGTGATGGAAAACATCCGCTATGGGCGCCTCGATGCTTCCGACGAGGAATGTATTGAAGCAGCAAAACTGGTACATGCCGATGACTTTATTACCCGTCTGCCCGATGGCTATATGACAATGCTGTCGGGCGATGGTGGAAATCTGTCGCAGGGAGAGCGTCAGTTGATTGCCATAGCGCGTGCTGCCGTTGCCAATCCGCCCGCTTTGATTCTCGATGAGGCCACTTCGAGCATTGATACGCGCACAGAACAACTTGTACAACAGGGCATGGACTCTCTGATGCAAGGCAGAACCACCTTCGTGATAGCCCATCGGCTGAGCACAATTCGCAATGCCGACTGGATCATGGTGATGGATCACGGACGTATTATCGAGCGCGGCAACCACGAACAACTGCTTGCCATGAAGGGGAAATACTATCAGTTGTATACCGGCAATCAGATAACGGCATGATGACGGGCTTGTTGATGCGGCATTGAAGAATAGGCTGAAGGTCAGAATTCCTTCACCACTGTTTTGCCGTCGAGCCAGTCTATCATGTTCAAAACCAAGAAATTCCAGTTCTGGAAGCCTTTGTTGAGCACAGGTTCGCCATTTTCTGGCAGATAGTATTCGTGGAGTGCGCCGAAACGTTCAAAGTCGCGGCCAAGCAGGAGCACCGTTTTCTCGGCCAGTTCGCGTGCTTCTTCGCGGTAGCCATAGTTAAGCAGTGCGCGGAAAACCAGATAGTTGACATTAATCCACACCGGTCCTTGCCACGACGAAGGGTTGCCGCTGGCTCTCAGGTCGTACATCTTTTCCATCGGTGAGAGCGAGCGAACACCTGCCGGACAATTAAATTCCTCAGCATTCTTGTAGTGGCGCTCCACCATTTCGCGAGCCTGTTCCTCGCTTGCGATGCCTGCCCACATGGCCATGAACCCGCTCCACACGCTGAAACGCATAATCAGGCAGTCGTATGACCGTGGCTGTCCGGTGTGATAAAAGAAATCCCCCTCTCCTATTCCTTCGGTTTCAGGCTTCTCCACAGGTAGCAGATTGAAGTCAACACTATAGTAGAATCTGTCGCGCGGATCCCAGCAATGCGTCATAATACTGTTTTTCAGGCGGTCGGCCTCTTTCTGATAGAAAGCCGAAATCTCAGGCATCTGCAACTTGTCTGCCAGAAAAACCATTGCCAGCAGTTCCTTATACATCAGGGCATTCAAGAAAATGGAGCCCGAACTCTCAGCAGGCCGATAGAAAGTGCTTGGGTCGTTGTCCACGCCAATGGCCACATCATTCTCCCAATAAAGCAGTCCTGTGGCTTTGTGACGATGATAATTCAGATATTTTCCTTCGAAACTCTGCAACTTATAGAAGTCTTCGCGCAGCCACTCAGCATCTCCCCCATTCTGCTGAACGATGAATGCAGCATGCTGTGCCAGGGTTGGCTTGTGCATATTTGTTTTCCAGGGATTGATTTTCTTCAGCATTTCCTCGCGTGAAGGCTGGTTTCTCTCAATCCAGAACGGAATCCAGCCGTCCATACCGCCATAGTTGAGCGAGTTGAGCACGCATCCCTGCTCATAGGCAACGGCCTCCCGCTTGTCGGCCTCGCTGCCTTTGTCGGTCAGTATCTGTCGCAAGGCAACATTGCTGAGCCATGAATCCCAATCCCAAAGGATATCGAGATACTGGCTGCTGCCTGGTGCGAGAAACGGATATTTCAGCGATCCGCCGGCTTTGCGATACATGCCGCGCATCTCCTTATATATGTTTTGGCGGCAAATATCTTTGTATTTGCTCACATTGGCGGTGTTTCGCTCGGGCATTTGTGCAAATGAACATGCGCAGATCATGCTGGAAATGAAGATGAGAATAGACTTTCGCATAGGTTATGTTATTATATAATCGCTACAAAGATACACATTTTTCTTGTTTTTATGGTGTTTTCTGAGAATTTGAAAACAAAAAAAGCCTGATAGCAACTATCAGGCACTGGCTTTCGTCTTCATCACAGCACGATTTTAAACCGAATGCGGAAACTCCGCTTTTCCTCGTCCCAGTTCGTGCCGAGCATTTCGAAACGTCCTATTTGAGCCGTGGAACGCACATGTTTGCCGATGCACGGACATACATCATAGTCGCCGATGCGCACCAGGCGGATGGTTTCCGAAGCATCGTCGGGCAGCCTTTCCAGCGACAACTGGGCATCGGGCGACCCCTCCTCGGCATCCATGATGACGCCGTCGAGTTCTGCGCGGGTTACAAACTGGAACGTTACGGGCATGTCTTCTGCTATCAATGCATTCATCTGCCGCTCTATTTCCTTTTCCACTTTGCGGTCGGGCTTGCGCTCCAGCGTATAACTGATTTTGCTCTTTTTGCGCTCTATGTGAGCATTTCTTGAGCGTTCACAGCCAAACATCCTTACCATCAACTGGTTAAGTAGATGCTCTGCCGTGTGTGCCGGAGGAAATTCTTCCTTGTTGTGGTCGTTCAGTATATACTCGTCCATCGTTATTGTGATATAAGTTGTCTTGTTTGCAAAGTTACGAAAAACGTATGAGATGAGAAAGGAAAACGCTTTTATTCTTTCACTTTTCCAGAATCATTTTGTAAACCCTGCCACCGTATGCAGGAACGTCTAATGAAAACGTCTGGTCGGCATGCAGTGGCAGGCGCGTTTCGCTGCCTGTCAGCAGGTCGGTGGCATCAGCCTCTGCATCAGGTATGCACATGAAGTCGAAGGCATGGCGGGGAATCTGAAGGCTGACCGTTTCCATTTTGTCAGAGAAATTAGCCACCACCAGCAGCAGTTCGTTGTCTGCTTTGCGGAGGAAAGCATATTGGCGATTGCCCATCTGCGGGTTGGCATACATCAAATCATACATTTCCCCCTCACGAACAGCCTTCTCGCTGTTGGCCATCAGCATGGTTTTCTGATAGTCGGCCATCAGTTGGCGTTCTTCTTTTTTCAGTCTCCTTCGGTCGAAATAGCCACGTCGGATGGTGTCCACACACCAGTAATCGAAGATGGTGGTGCGTCCGTCTCTTCCGCTGAATCCCTCCTTGTCCATGCCCTTTTCGCCAAATTCCTGACCTGCATAGAGCATATAAGGGTTCTTCTGCAGAAGCAGACTGACCAGATGACCGGGAAATCCGCGTCTGGCATCGCCAGCAAAGAAATCGCTCGCTATGCGCTGTTCGTCGTGATTCTCCAGGAAATAGAGCATGTGGTCGCGGATATCATCAGTGGATTGCCATTGGCTGGTGATGTCGTGCGCAGGACGATGGCCGCAGATAACGTCGCGAACGCAGTCGTACATGCCTACTTTGTCGTAAAGATAGTCGAATCCTGCATGCAGATAGTTGCGGTATTCTGCCGGATTATATACTTCGCCGATGAATATTTTTTCGGGATAGCAGAACTTCACCTTGTCGGTGGCCCATGCCCAGAAGGCCGTGGGTACCATCTCGGCCATGTCGCAACGGAATCCGTCCACTCCCTTCTTGGCCCAGAAGAGCAGTATGTCGGTCATCTTGCCCCATGTGTCGGGAATCGGATTAAAATGGTTGCTCCTGCCGCCGGCATCGCAATAGTCGATGCCATAGTTAAGTTTCACTGTCTCATACCAGTCATTGCGTGTGGGGCGACTGGAAAACTGGTCGTTGCCGGTGGCACGTGCGGGCATCTCATGATAGGACTGTCCGGAGGTGATATCTTCCAGATTGAGCGGCTGCCCCCAGCAATAATAGAAGTTGTTTTTCACAGAAAAGTGCATGTTTGCATCGTCGCACTCGCCCAGGTCGGCCACTTCAGCGGGCTTGCAGATACTTTTGTATTCTCTGGCAACGTGGTTTGGCACGAAGTCGATAATCACTTTCAGCCCAGCCTTGTGCGTACGTTCAACCAATGCCTCAAATTCTGCCATTCGGCAGTCTACGTTTTCTGCCAGGTCAGGGTCCACATCATAATAATCCGTGATGGCATAGGGAGAGCCGGCCTTGCCTTTCACCACGTCGCTGTGCTGGGTGGGGATGCCGAAACGCGAGTAGTCGGTCTGCGTGGCATGGCGTATGATGCCGGTATACCATACATGCGTGATGCCCATCTCCTTGATGAGCCTTAGCCTCTGCTCATCTATGTCGTTCATCTTTGCACAGCCGTTTTCTTCAAGTGTGCCGTTTTCTTGATTTGTCTGTTTTTTGTTGCCGAATAATCTGGTGAATATCTGATAGACGATTATCTTCTCTTGTTTCATAGTTGATGTAGTTTGTATATATACAAAGTAGGGATAGATGAAACATCATCTATCCCTACGAGTAATAAGTTATGCTATACCGTGGACGGTCACTTCGCGGTTGATCTTTACAATCATGCCCTGCAAGGCCTTGCCGGGACCGCATTCGGTGAAGTCGTTGGCACCGTCGGCAATCATGTTCTGCACAATCTGCGTCCAGCGCACGCTACTCGTGAGTTGCGCAATCAGGTTTGCCTTGATTTCCGAAGGGTCGGTATGCGGCAGCGCATCTACGTTCTGATAGACCGGACACTTAGGTGTGCTGAACTCGGTGCGCTCTATGGCTGCCTGTAATTCATCTTTGGCAGGCTGCATCAGCGGAGAATGGAAGGCACCGCCCACCTTCAATGGCAGCGCACGCTTGGCTCCTGCTGCCTTTAACTTTTCGCATGCCTCGCCAATAGCCTCGATATTGCCGCTGATAACCAACTGGCCGGGATTGTTATAGTTGGCAGGAACCACTACATTTCCCTCACGATTCACCTCAGCACATATCTCTTCCACCTTCTCGTCGGCCAGTCCGATGATGGCGGCCATCGTGGATGGAGCGGCTTCGCATGCTTTCTGCATGGCCATGGCGCGCGCATACACCAGTTTCAGACCGTCTTCGAAACTCAAGGCGCCTGCTGCCACCAAGGCAGAGAACTCACCAAGAGAGTGGCCGGCTGTCATTTCGGGGCAGAAATCCTCACCCATGCAGATGGCGGAAATAACGCTATGCAGGAAAACGGCTGGCTGTGTCACCTTGGTCTGACGCAAATCTTCGTCCGTTCCTTCGAACATTATATCTGTGATTCTATATCCAAGAATCTCATTTGCTTTTTCAAACAATTCTTTTGCCTGTGGATTATTGTCATAGAGGTCTTTGCCCATACCCACAAACTGTGCTCCCTGTCCGGGAAATACAAATGCTTTCATCATTCTGTTGTTTTATAAACCTTTATTGTTAATGCGCTGCAAAGGTACAAAGAAGCGAGCAAAATAGCAAAGGAAATGTCCTATTTCTTTCTTTTTTCAGCAGAATCAGACTTCATAAGCGGTTTCTGCCGTATCTGTTTTATTGGTCTGATTCGCTGATAACAACAGGCAGCGTAAGGGTATGACAGGTTGTTAGCATGAATATGATGTATGGCGATTGTTCGCAGACGGTTTCTTTGGTAGCTAGTCATATACGAGAAATCGGCGGAACCGAGTGATTACTGCAGCACATCCTACAAAGTATGACCACAGGAACCGAGCGATTCTTGTGCATGAAATTGTCTTGGAAAATCTGAATTTAGGGCTCTCATACGCGCGATGCTGGTCACGTACAATCATTTGGCCGCGAAATGCGAGAGTTTTTGAGCACTTTCTGTAACTTGTTGATTAATAATTGATTACTATGAAAACGGATTTGCTTTGAACAAAGAAATCAGACAATTGCTGATAAAAACATAGGTTTTGGGTCGCAAAAGCATAGGTTTTGAGGTGCGAAACCATAGTTTTTAGGCAGTAAAACCATAGTTTTTGAAGAGCAAAAGCATAGGTTTTGCATGGCGAAAAGTGTTTGACGGTAAAGACTCTTTACGTTTTTGCGTTTTCAACAACCATTTTGTTCAACATCCATTTCTATTTTGAAGAAAATGGGCAACATGGTTTTGTCGTGTTTTTTCCAATCATCAGCATGCTGCTGGATGGCGTGAACATAGAATGGATTTGCTTATTTTTCAAATCAGTATCTGCTCATCATCGAACAGGTAATCCGTCAAATAAACGATGCTTTATTATAAAAAAGATCCCGTCTACATGGAAATAGACGGGACCTATGAATTGTGCTTTACAGCGCAAAGTATACTTATTCTGCTGCGGGAGCCTCTTCCTCGTTGACGATTTCTTCCTCAACAACGGGCTCTTCAACTGTGGCAACGGGCTCTTCTGCAGGCTTTTCCTCTACAGGAGCATTCTCTGCTACCACGATGACGGGCAATTTAACCTCAACTCCTTTATAGAAGTGAACAGTGGCTTCGTATTCACCAACAGCCTTGGCATCACGCATTGTGATGATCTTTCTGTCGATTTCAATGCCTTTTTCCTTCAGAGCCTGAGCAACTTGGGCTGCACCTACGCTACCGTAAGTAACACCTGTTGCTGAAACCTTGGCGGCAATCTCAAGAGAAACACCCTCAAGAACCTTGGCGCGCTCCTCTGCAGCAGCCTTCAGAGCAGCAAGTTTGTGCTCCTGCTGGCGCAGATTCTCTGCCAAAACCTTCTTGGCAGACTCAGATGCAATCACTGCTTTTCCCTGAGGAATGAGATAGTTGCGGCCATAACCAGACTTTACGTTCACTATATCGTTCTTGTATCCCAAGCCGATGATGTCTTCTTTCAGTATTAATTCCATAATGCAATCCTCCTTAAATTATTTCATCATGTCAGTAACGAAAGGAAGCAGTGCAATCTGGCGTGCACGCTTTACAGCCTGAGCAACACGACGCTGATACTTCAAAGATGTTCCGGTGATACGACGGGGAAGAATCTTACCCTGCTC
>DGWC01000073.1:0-3887 GCA_002395135.1 Prevotella sp. UBA4268
TTTGTCCAAAACCTACCATGCATTCTGGATTACCACCTTCTGCACCAAGTTTATATTGGAATAGTCTTTCTTCTACAGAATTAACAAGTTGGGCAAGTAGTGAATTGGCACCATTCATGCTGAATACTGTGGATAAGAATACCAAGTCCTCACGAAGAATGGCTAATACTTCTTCATTTCCTTTTTGCATGAACCATCTGCTATCGAATGGATTCAAGTGTTCTACCGCCCCAGGTATATCTTCATAATACTCTAAACCTATCTGTCCCTCAGGGTCAAGTATCTCCCTGTCGATGGGGGAAGTATCCACGGGATAGAACCAAGTAATGAAGTCTGGTCCTAAACCATAAAACGTATATGATAGTTTTTGGTCTTTAGTATTCATGGATGCAAAGATAAACATTCTTTTCCACAATAGCAATCTTCCGCCCAAAAAACATCATTTGCAAGGCTTGTAAATTGCTCGCAGAGTGGGCTTTTGATATTTTCTTGTGAACACAGGAACCTGTTCACAATCAGTCTTCAGAAAGAATTGACTGACGAAGAACCATCGGTCGCTGTTCCCGAAGGGAGGTAAAGTAAATCCAGTTCATCGAGTCGATGATTAAGCCAATGAAATAAAAGAGACTCCACCCTTACCAAGAGCAGACGGTAAGGGTGGAGTCACGATATAAAAGGGGCGTTTAGCCGATGACGACTAATTTATTGTCATTGGTGTCGTATCTGACGGGATGGGCAAAAGAAATGGTTTTACCGTCATAGACGGCAGAAGCATCGATGCCGCGACGTAGGAACTCATCGATAAGGGCTTGGTCATGATAGGCTCGCATGGAGGACCATGCGCGACTCTGCGTTTGCGTGTTGAACAGGGTTACTAACTCGGGGATTTGTTTGTCCGTGAACTGCAGGGCAAACTTAATGTAATAAATGTCATTGATGTTGTTAAGCATAACTTTGATTTTTTGAAGTTTGTAAATTTGTTTACTTCCACATCGTACTGACCACCGTGGCTGTATGCTTTTTGACTTAGCTCGGTTGGCGAGTCCATCTCATAGGATGACTGCTCTTGATGTTTCGGCAACAAAGGTACTACAAATTCCCCTAACCTGCAAATCTTTTTCTTCGAATTAATCTGATGGAATAAATCGCAAAAACCGTTGCGAGGGATGAACTGAAAGAATAAATGCAAGAAATTTTGGAGGTTCAAGAAAAAACCATTATATTTGCATCGGAAACGTTAAAAGTACCAATGGATGGAAATCATACTGAACGATTATCACAAGAAAGTGAATGCCGAAATGAGGCAGAAAGTGGCATATTGGAAAGCGCATCCACTTTCGCGCAGCGAGTCCTTGAGGAGATTGAGGCTCTTGCGGGAACAACGGCTTGCAAATCAGTCCAACTGGTAAGACTCAAGAAATGGGCACAAGAGCAAGGCTGTTGGTTTGATGACCATAGCCAATTTGGCGATTTCTTCGACCGTGGGTCGGAGAACGAGGTCTATTTATCGACAAACCAAAATGAAATCATCAAACTGAATGATTTTCGTTATTCAGACGATAACTTAACCTCTTTTTTTGAGCGTATCAAAGCACATAACATGTACTTTGATGCATGTCCATACCAAATGATAGGTTTTGCAGAAAATCGTGATGAACAAATTTGTGCGGTACTGGTACAGCCTTTTATTGTTGAGGCCCGTCTGGCAACAAAAGAGGAAATACACGATGAATTTATCCGGCTTGGTTTCCACCCAGAGGATAATGGTGAGTATTATTCCAACGGGCGGCACGACATTTTTGATGCCGTAGATGGTAATGTATTGGTGGACGAAGAGGGGCATTTGTTTTTTATCGATACCATTATCTATCCTGCCGATACTGGCGGCTATGAAAAATACAGCAGTCTGTCGCCACGGGCAAGCAAAAAGTGAAGATAGAGTATCCAAGGACCTTTTCGTTCTTTGGATTGCCCTGGCTGCTCTGGGCTGTGCCGCCGTTAACCTACACATCTCCCTGAATATGTTGGGAAGGAAGGAAGATCTGGAGTGAACCCCAAGGGTTTCTTTATTGAACTTTCGGACGTCTCTTTCTCCACGGATAACACGCTAAGTTACCTGTGGCATTCTTATGATGCCCGATAGAAATAACTATGCTCGGAAGTATTAATCTGATGCGGTATTGGGAGTTACTTTCCGGATTTTCCAGCCGATGGCGGCCATGAAGATGGCCATCAAGGGACTGATGAGGTTGAAGAAACAGTAGGGGAGATAGGTGAGGGTGGCGACACCAAGGATGGTGGACTGCGTCATGCCGCAAGTGTTCCATGGAATGAGTACGGAGGTGACGGTGGCCGCATCCTCACAGGTACGGCTGAGCAACCGCAGTTCATAACCCTTTTTTTGATAGGTCTCCTTGTACATGTCGCCGGTGAGTACGATGGAAATAAACTGGTCACCGGTGGAGATGTTGAAGAATAGGCCAGTAAAGACGGTACTTGCCACCAGACTCAAGCGGCTGTGTACAAAACTGATGATAACGCGCGTGATGCTCTGGATCATTCCGCTGGCCACCATGACAGCTCCGAAACACATGGCACAGATAATCAGCCAGATGGTGTTGAGCATCCCTGCCATTCCACCGGTCGAAATCAGTTCGTTGAGTGAGGCTTCACCCGTCTCGATGTTAGTGGCCCCGTAGAAGGTCAGGGCAAGTCCGCGAATCAGCGAAGCGGCATTTATGCCTTCTGTTCCTGCTATCTGGCAAAGGATATGGGGCTGCAACACCAATGCGACGATGCCGGCCACCATCGCCGAAAGGAAGAGTACGATGAGCGACGACATGCGACGGGCAATGAGCAGGGCTGTCAGCACGGGTACGAGCAGGGTCCAAAGGGAGATGTTGAAGGTGCGGGAAAGTCCTTCGGTGTAATGGCTTACTTCCAGGCTGGAACTGCCGTCGTTGCCTAATCCTGAAATGAAAAAGATGATGAGCGCAATGGCGAATGACGGGACGGTGGTATAGACCATGTAGCGGATGTGCGTAAACAGTTCTACACCTGTGGCCGATGAGGCCAGGATGGTCGTGTCGCTCAGCGGTGACATCTTATCGCCAAAGTAGGCTCCGGAGATAATGGCACCTGCAGCCCAAGCCTCGGAAATGCCGAGTGCATGGCTGATGCCTAAAAGTGCCACGCCAATGGTGGCAATCGTTGTCCACGAACTGCCGGAGAGCACCGAAACCAACGCGCAGATAATACAGGCGCTGACGAGAAAGAACTGTGGCGACATAATCTGCACCCCATAATATATTAAGGTGGGAACCACGCCGCTGATCATCCACGAACCCGACACCATGCCTACGGCCAGCAGAATGACAAGCGTGATAGACACGTTGCCGATGGTTTTAATGATCTGCTTTTCGAAGGTGTGCCAGCTGATGTGATAGACCGTCATGGAGATGGTCACACAGACAGCCGTGCCTAAAAGGAGTGCCACCTGACTTCCACCTGTGAGCGAATCGCTGCCGAAGAGGGAAATTACCGTGATGAGCAGTCCGATAAGTACTATAATCGGAATGGCGGATATGAGCGGGTGGGGATAATCTTTCATGAGGTATCAGGAGGTGTTCGTGCAGTGGAGGGATTCTATTCTTCGCGCTCGCGATACCAGTCCATGTAAGCCACGTAGTGGGCAGCGTTGTCGGTCTGTCCCGGACGTACTTTCTTGATAAACTTGGCAGGTACGCCGCCCCAGATTTCACCGGCGCCCACCTTGGTGCCTCCGACAACCAAAGCCCCGGCAGCCACGATGGCTCCTTCGCCAATCTCACAGTTGTCGAGCAGTGTGGCACCCATGCCGATAAGGGCGTGGTCGTGGATGGTGCAGG
>DGWC01000073.1:3942-4105 GCA_002395135.1 Prevotella sp. UBA4268
ATGGTGCAGGCATGCACGGTGGCATTATGGCCGATGGTCACGTCGGAACCGATGTTCAAAGGCCCGATCTTGTAGGTGGTATGCAGACAGGCACCATCTTGTACGTTCGTCCGGTCACCTATTTTAATATAGGCCACATCGCCGCGAACGACGGCATTGAACC
>DGWC01000049.1 GCA_002395135.1 Prevotella sp. UBA4268
TCTTCTATCGTCTCACTGATCTTCAACGGCACGCAGAGATCGGTGTTGGCCGTTGCCTTGGAATACGGCAGACCATACACATTCGCCAATTGCAGGTAATAGAAAGCACGCAGGAAATGAGCCTCTCCAGCAACATGTCTCATCAAGATCTCGTCGGCCTCATGCTTGGGTTGGAGCTTTTCTGACTGGAAGATAATGGCATTGATTGCACCAATGCGCTTATAGATATTTGCCCATGAGCCATCGGTCCATTTCTTATTCAGGTCATCCATATTTGGATCAGCTGCCCAACGGTACATGGCTCCGAGCACATGAATAGGAGAACAGGTGCTTGATGTCTGTACATAATTGTTGAGCATGAGCATGTCGGCATCATCATCCAGCACGTGGATATAGGCCATATTGTAGGTATTCATATTCTCCGGAGAGAGTGATCCGGGAGAGTAAGTGCTCAGGTTATTGGTGGGAAGGAATGCCTCACCAATCATAAGATCCTCCAAGTCTTGTGCGTCCTCACAATAGCGCTGGTCGGTAGAGTACTCTTCCAGGAAATCCCCACATGAGGAGATGAGTGCAACTCCCATGACAGCCAGTGCAGAACACATCAATTTTCTAACAGAACTATATATTGTATTCATTGTATTTATGCTTTTAAAGTATGACGATTAGAATGTGAGACTGATATTCAGGCTATACGACGGACGTACAGAAAGATTCAGTGCAGGAGCAGAACCACTCTGTGAAGGATCTTGTCCCTTGAGCTTTGAGCTACAGAGTGTGAAGAGGTTTGTTCCGACGAGGTTGATATATGCTGCCTGAACACCCAGGAGCTTGGTTATTTTCTCGTCCACATTATATCTCAGGGAGAGTGTCTGCAACTTCAGGTAGTTACCTGATACGACACGCAGGTCGGAGTTGTCGTACATATCATAGATCGTACCGGCAAACGAGTAGGCAGTAGCGGGATAGTTGTTCCACCACATAGAATAGTTTGTAGTAGCCTCAGTAGAGAGTCCGGGGATATTGGTATAAGCCTCATCACCTGGACGGCGCCAACGGTTGACAAACTCCTTGCGCAGGTTCTGTTGCGGATATGCCACATTGGTAGCATAACCGGAGGTGATCTTCGACAGACGAATCTTATTACCCAATGAGTAGGTCACATTGAAAGACAGACCCCAGTTGCCATATCCGAAATAGTTGGAGATACCACCCTGGATATAAGGCTCACGACAACCCGACTCTTCCATCACCTTCAGGAAGACTTCCTCACGGGTGAGGTTAGCATACTCTGCCTGGTATTCTTCTTTCTTCTCCTCTTCAGTACCGTAGAAGACGGGAGCACCTGTCTCATGATTCAATTCCTTAAACTTATAACTGTAGAAGGTACCGACAGGCTTTCCAGCCACGTCAAGGTTACCATTCAGGAAGTCGTTATACGTCAACTCATCACGCAGCACGTTCGTCTTGTTGTTGATGGCACGGTTCACCACCTTGTTGATCACCTCACCGATCTGTGGATCGATACGCCATACAAAACCGCGCTTGTTACCACCGATATTTGCCTGATCGATCGGAGTGAAGGAGAACGACAGCTCCACACCCTGGTTGTTCAAGGTACCGGCATTGACCACATACTGTGTGATACCGTTGATTTCAGAGATCTTCTTTGTCAGGAAAGCATCCCGGGTGTGTTTGTAGAAGTAAGAAATGGTACCGCGTACTTTATTATTAAAGAGGGCGAAGTCGAGACCTACATTTGATGACGAGGTCTTCTCCCATTTAAGATTAGGATTGGGATAGTTGGTAATCGTAGCGTAGGGCTGGTTGAAGATATAATCCGTCAGGGTGCTCTGTCGGATGATCATCTGTGATGTCTGACCAGGAATCATATTTCCCTGATAACCCCAAGAGGCGCGCAGCGCCACATCCGTTACCCAGTCAACCTTACGGAGGATATCCTTCTTCATGTTCCAACGTCCGGAGACAGACCAGATCGGAGAGAACTCATCGTTGGCACGTGTACCGAAGAGGTTGCTTCGCTCAGCACGCATATGTACATTGAAGATATAGGTGTCACGGAAACCGTAACCGACAGTACCGTAATATGCCAACTCATTCTGCAAGTTGCGGGTGCGCTTACCCTTACCCTCATCAGATGCCATAAATTGCTGGTAATACATGGCGTAGTCTGTCGGTACGTAGTCGAAGTAACCACCATATTCGCGGAAGTAGCCACGACGGGTGATGGCAAATCCCTTATACTCGGTTGATGTGGCCTCGATACCGGCACTGGCGGTGAGAAGGTGCTGGTTGTTAGCACCGAAATTCTTCATGAAGTTAGCCTGCAGACGGGCCATCCAGTTGTTATTACGTGTCTCCTCGCGTTTCAACTGACCACCGAGCGGACAGAGGTCAGAGCGTAATGAACGGTCAGCACGAAGGTCGAAGACATATTTCGTATCGCCTGTATAATACTCTTCCTGTGTGGTGTTGGAGATACTGTATGAGAAGATACCGTCGAGATTCAGGCACTGCAGCAGGTTGTAACGCAACTGTGTACGCAGGTTGAGATTATTCGTAAGCTGCTGGTTGCCTGAGTTATCTAACTCATGCAGGATATTGTAGTTGTAGATATTGCCGAAAGAGTTGTTGATGGGATAATAGAACAGTTCGCCATCGGTACCGTATGCCGGCATGGTACGGGCCATATTATAAGCATAGTCCATCACGTTAATACCTGATGCCAGATAATCATGCTTCTGGTAGTTACCCAACAACTGGAAATTGACGGATACCTTCTTGTAGTTGGCATTCAGGTTGACCGTAGCGTTATATCGTTTGTTGCTCTCGCCTTTGATGACACCACCCTCATCACCGTAACCGAGTGAGGCATAGTAGCGCATAGTGGGAGAACCGCCGGAGATAGAGGCGGTGTGGTTGTGGGATATCACATCCTTGGTGAGCAACTTAAACCAGTCGGTATTCAGTTCGCTGTAGTAGTTGGTGAGTCGGTGATACTCATCGAAATCGATCTTTCCTGAATAGTAATCCTGCAGCGCCTGCTCGTAGCCCGACCACTGTGTCACATTATTATAATACATACCGCGCTCGATGAGCTCTTTCGACACATCCAGACGCTCGGCTGATGTCATCATATACACATCACGGTCGGAATAGCGCGGACGACGGGTATAGGTCATCGTACCGTTGTAGGTCACAGAGGGAGCACCAACCTTACCCTTCTTGGTGGTGATGACGATCACGCCATTACCGGCCTTGGCACCATATAGGGCGGTGGCGGAGGCGTCTTTCAGCACGTTGATCTCATCGATATCATTAGGATTAAGACCAGAGATCGCATTACCAAGCAGGTTAACGAAGTCGGGGTCGTTGAGGTTGTTGGGATCAACGGGCACCGGGTCGTTGAGCACGATACCGTCGAGCACCCATACGGGCTCTCTATTTCCCACGAGAGTTGAAGTACCACGAATCCTGATCTTTGGTGTGGCACCTACCTGACCGGAGTTCTGCATGTAGATCATACCTGGCACATGACCTTCGAGCATCTTATCGATGGTGGTCAGACCGGGGTTCTGTATCTCCGACATTTTAAGTGATGTCACCGAGGAGGTCAACTTGGAGCGGTCGATATCCTGGTAACCGATAACCACCACGTCATCCACATATTCGATGTCTTCTTGCATCTTCACATCGATATTGGCACGATCGCATACAACGATGCGCTCTTTCATACCGATAAAGTTAAAAGTGATTACTTCCTGTTCGGTAGCAGTGATATTGTACTTACCTTCCGCATCTGTAATGGTATGTATCTTACTGTCACGTCCACGAACAGAGACACCAGGTAGTGGGTCGTTGTTGAAATCTGTCACGACGCCATAGACATGGATGAGTTTCCCTTTTTGCGGTGATCTGATCACACATACATCATCTTGCCAAGAGGCTTCCAACTTCAGTTTCGGTAAGATACGGTCGAGGAACGCCTTGACGGTCTCATCGTTTGAAGTGGCGGTTACACGACTTGCGTTTTTTACCACAGGGGAATTGTAAACAAATTTCACTCCTGTTTTCTTCTTGATTGTTTGAAGAACATTCTCCAATTTCTCATTAGTGAATGTTTCGCTAAAACGTTGTTGCTGAGCCATTGCCAGTATCGGCAATAGCATAAGTAACAAGAAACATAGTTTTCTTTTCATAGGTTAATGTTAATATGTTAATAGGATAGTGTTATCGTTTTTCCATTTATCTTATATTCTATCAGACCCGTCATCTGGAGCAGTTTCATGAATTCCTCCACATTCTTAAACCGCGAGCATTCGCCCGTGAACGACATATCTCGAAGATAGTCGTCAGAATACACTATACGTACATCATACATACGCTCTATGTCGCTCAATACATCTTCAAGTCGCTCATCATTAAAATAGATGATGCCATCCTTCCATGCCGTGAAGCGATGAGTGTCAACCTGTTGTACCACGGTGGAGGTAGCTCCTGGTTCCTGCACAACCTGTTCACCGGGATGCAACACTGTTGTCTCGTTGTTGGTTGTATAGGTGACACTTCCCGAAACGAGTGTGACACTGGTTGTCTCACCGGCATAGTCTCGCACGTCAAAGGTAGTGCCCATCACCTTGACCATGCCATGAGAGCAATGTACCATGAAGGCATTACCCGTATGTGCCACATCAAAGAAGGCTTGACCTGTTACAGATACCTGTCTGTCACCATTAAACGAGAGCGGGAAAGATAAGGTTGTCTCTGCGTTGAGCCACACATGGGTGCCGTCACTCAGAATCAAGTCATACTGCCGTCCGCGAGGTATGCTCAGTTTGACAAGTTCTTCCTCATGTCCGCCTTTCACGGAGATGGTATTCCCCTTGGTAATGATACTTGCATCTCCAAGTGCCGTTCCACCTTCTGACAGCACGACCACCTTTCCATTGGGCAGTTGTAGTTTGGGTTCTAAGGATGAATAAAAAGGTATTTTCTTTGGTTGTGTAGCCTCAGCAGCAGACTGCTCCATAGTCTGCCCCTCCTTATTTACAGCCATTACACCCTTGTCCTCAACATCCTGTCGTGATATGTTCACAAAGACGAAGATGGCGGTTATAACGGCGGCAGCCAACAAAGAATAAGTGATGGCCATCTTGCGATGTTTCTTGGCACGCAGTCGTGTCTTGATAGTGTTGATGAACGAATCATATGCTTGGTCAGGATCATAGCTTTCAAGTCTTTTCAGATGAGTGGCGGCGTCTCCATGCTGATATTCCTCGTAAAGCTCCCTAATATGTCTGTCGTCATGCTCATTTACACGATCAGCGACGATGTCCTCAATGACTTTCTCAAATCTATCTTGGTCAGTAATCATAATAACACTTCTCCTTTAGGTTTTTACATCCATATAATGCAATAATCCAGAAAAGTACTATTCAAAGAAATAAAAAAGATGTTTGAGAAAAATTCCCTTTACAGAAGCATCCAAAGAGGAGAGGTGTTAACGTGGTTTCGCAGTTCATCGATTGCTTTTGCCTTGGTGTTCTTAACAGTGCTGATGGAGATATTCAAATCTTCCGCGATTTCCTTTATCGACTTGCCCTCGATGGTCTTCATGATGACCATCTTGCGTCGTTCGCTCAATTGTTGGATACCAGTCCACAGTCGGCGATACATCTCCTCGCGGATGGATACGGCAAAATCTTCATCCGTCCACCCCTGTTTCTCGATGATATCATGATCTGCAGCCGACGAGTGGAAGTTGACG
The DNA here is from genome assembly GCA_002395135.1 of Prevotella sp. UBA4268. Lineage (GTDB taxonomy): Bacteria > Bacteroidota > Bacteroidia > Bacteroidales > Bacteroidaceae > Prevotella. The sequence goes on from DGWC01000049.1 coordinate 5,789, forward strand.
ATGTTCTTTTTTGAACGATGAATGGAAAGACAGTTCTTATAAACAGCACGATACAGATAATATGTAAGGTGACGGGTATCGTTGAACATGACTTGCTTATGCCAGATTTTCAAAAAAGTCTCTTGCACGATATCCTCCGCCTCGTAACTATTATCAACATAATTCTCGGCAAAGCTGCACAAGGCAGAATAGAAACAATGGAAGAGAACCTTCCATGCCCCCTCATCTCTCTCGTTAATTTTCAATATGTCTAAATCTGTATCAGCCAAGCAATAATTCCTGTTAAGTTGGTTACAAACGTAATCAGAATACAAAAGTAACAAAAAAAAAACACAAAAGAGGAAAAAGGCACAATTCAAACTTAAGAATTAACAAAAATTTGTAATCACCCCAGCATTTAAATCCAAAGAATACGGACAAATACACTGTTCATCCCATTGATAATGGCGCGATAGAAATGGTTTTCGTGTGAATACTCCGTTCAATTACAGTTGTGGAAGAGTGTTTTAACCAGCTCGGTAGTGTTTAATTACAGCAAACACACAACAAATCATATAAAAGTTGAAAGGACCTCGTCTCACGACGGAGTCCTTTCAGTGTTTCATCATTATTTAAGAGAGAGTAATATTATAATACTATAATATAATTATTCATTATAGTTAAGTTCAACCAGTATAAGAGTTATCACAACTATCATCCTTGTTTCTATTAATAATACGCAGAAACTATAAAAAAGGGTACATCACCCTATATTGTTTTAAAATATATTAACGAAAATATATATTTAAATTGTATCGAGGATGCTATTACATAAATAAAAACGCAACAAGAATTGCAATTTCAGTGATACAATTCTTGTTGCGCAGTAAAACTGTTTATTCCTTAATTATTCAGCGATAATTGGTTTGTATTTCGGAACAAGTATCTTCATAATCACCCATCCAATGAGATAAGCAACAGCACAGATACAGAAAATAATCATGTATCCTGCCGGTTTTCCTTCAAAGCCCATAAAAGTAAAGGCTGAACCTTGTTGCTCTGCATAGGTGAAAAGAGCGCCAGCACCCTTGTTGATAAGGAAAGAGCCCACACCACCGGCCATACCACCAATACCAGTAATAGTTGCGATGGTCGATTTTGGGAACATGTCGCCAACAGTAGAGAAGATGTTTGCTGACCAGCTTTGGTGAGCAGCGCCCAAGATACCAATCAATATGATGGGGAACCATGGTGTGTTGAATATACCACCTAAAGGCTGTGCGAACAAACCGAGCAGCGGGAAGAACGCGAAAATCAACATAGCGCGCATACGTCCTGCATAAGGATTCATGCCACGATTGATGAAGAAGGTTGGCAGTTTACCACCAAGAATGCTCAACATTGTGATGAGATAAAGTACAAAAATAAGCACCATTCCCTCTGTATCGGTCGGGTTGATATTAAACTGAGATTTCAGATAGGCAGGAGTCCAGAATAGGAAGAACCACCATACGCCGTCGGTCATGAATTTACCCACAATGAACGACCAAGTCTGACGGTAAGTGAAGCATTTTGCAAAACTGATTTGTGGGCCTTCGTCGTTTGCATCTTTCGGATCTTGGTCTGTTTCAACATCCTGATTGATATATGTGAGTTCAGCGGTATTAACCTTCGGGTTCTGGTTGGGTTTCTTGTAAAGAAGAATCCAGAACAGCATCCATACATATCCTAATGCACCGATGACAATAAATGCCATTTCCCATCCAAACAGTTTAGCAAGCACAGGAATGGTAAAGGGAGCAATCAAAGCACCCACAGATGCACCACTGTTGAAGATGGCAGTTGCATAAGCACGGTCTTTCTTGGGGAAATACTCTGCTGTCACCTTAATAGCAGCAGGGAAGTTTCCAGCTTCACCAAGTGCGAGCACACATCTAGCACCAAGGAACAGCCATACACTGACTGTTGCTATTGTCAGTCCTGCATCGGCAGCGCCTGAGTTTTGGAATGCCCTAAGTCCTTCTTTAGCACTTTCAAATCCAACCAGCCAGTCGCCCGTTACTATTCCACTTGTTGCAATTCCACAGAAAGCATGCAAAACGGCACCTGTGCTCCAAACGAAGATAGCCCAAAGATATCCTTTACGTGTGCCCATCCAGTCAACGAACTTACCGGCAAAAAGCATACAAAGTGCATAGACAATAGAGAATATTGCCGTAATAGTTCCATAGTTGTCATCACTCCAACCAAATTCTTGTTGGATACCTCCGTCACCGGGATAAGTAAGAGAAAGGACTTGTCTGTCCATGTAATTCACTGTTGTAGCCAAAAACAACATGGCACAAATCACCCAACGATAGTTGGTCATTTTAGTAGTTTGTACTGAGCTCATTGTCTATAAATTTTAATTTGTTTTGAGTTTCGAAAAATATGTTGCAAAAATAATAAAAAAAAATGAAAGCAGACATAGAATCAGAAAGATTTTTCATATCAGTCCTGATAATACACCCTCTTCACTCGATTACTGATACCTGTCAGCACTTCATAGGGAATCGTGCCCAAACAATCTGAAAGGACTGTCACCGGCAAGTGTTCGCCGAAGATTTCCACCGTATCGCCCTCTTTGCACGCGATGTCGGTGACATCTATCAAGGCCACATCCATACATATATTCCCCACATAAGGTGCTTTCTCGCCATTAACGAGACAATAGCATCGGCCGCATCCCAGATGTCGATTCAGACCGTCTGCATAGCCGATTGGAATGGCAGCGATGACACTATCGCGCGTGAGACGGCCCTTTCTGCTATAGCCAACGGTCTCATCAGCAGGCACGTGGCGCAGTTGCAGGATGGTGGTCTTGAGTGTAGACACGGTATGCAGTATTTGATTATCACGCGGATTCACTCCGTAAAGACCTATTCCCAGCCTACACATATCCATCTGCCTCTCCGGGAAATGCTCAATGCCCGCAGAATTGTCCATGTGGCGTAATATAGTATGTCCGAATGCGGCTTGCAGTTTTTTGCTTCCAGCATCGAACAACTCGAACTGGTGAGCAGAGAACTGGTCAAAGTCGTCAGAATCACTTCCCACGAAATGTGAAAAGACGGATTTCGGAATAACTGCCTGCTGATGTTTGAGCCGGTCAATCAAATCATCCAGATCTGTTTGTGGATTGAATCCCAGCCGGTGCATGCCTGTATCCAACTTGATATGTACAGGCCACCCCGTGATACCTTCTTTCCGGGCAGCCTTTATCAGTGCATCAAGCAAGCGGAATGAATAGATCTCCGGTTCAAGGTCATAATCAAACATGGTTTTGAACGCGGTCATCTCAGGATTCATAATCATGATATTGCTGGTGACACCTGCCTTTCGCAAGGTGACACCCTCGTCTGCCACCGCCACGGCAAGATAATCCACGCGATGATCTTGTAGGGTCTTGGCTATTTCAACGGCTCCGGCACCATATCCGTCGGCCTTGATCATGCAAACCATTTTCGTCTCACGCTTCAAAAACGACCTGTAATAGTTCAAGTTTTCTACAAGCGCGTTGAGGTTTACCTCAAGAATGGTCTCGTGTACCTTCTTTTCCAACTGTTCCGTAATCCGCTCAAACTCGAACCGGCGTGCTCCTTTCAACAGGATAATCTCATTGCGAAGTTCACGGAATGCTGACGACACGAGGAATTCATCTGTCGTTTTGAATGCATGTATCTCAATAGAGCCCAGTCGGTTCGCATGAGAAGACAGGTATTCGGATATTTCATTGCCAATGCCGATGAACTTATCCACTCTCCGGCCCTCCAGCAGTTGTATCACTTTGTTATACAACGATTCTGTCGTTTCGCCGCTTTGGTCGATGTCGCTCAATACAAGTGTCGTGCGTTGTCTCTTTGCCGACTCGCCGTTTTCTGCGTTTCCGCCGCTCACTTCCTCTCTTCGGTTCATGAAATCGACTGCTATGCTGAGTGAATTCACATCCGAATTATATGAATCATTAATCAACGTGCAGCCACGCTGTCCCTCTTTCACTTCCAGTCGCATGGCAACGGCCTCAAGAACAGGCATCCGTTCTGCCAGTTCTTCCATGGTAATGCCCAGTTGCAATGCCGTGACGGCACATGTAACCGAATTGTCAACCGAAGCCTCATCGATGAACGGAATCACATAACTGCCCTTAATACCTTTATATATATAATAGACCTTCGTGGAAAGGGAGGACGTCTCTGTACGCTCCAGATAGAAGACCGCGTCTCTGTTCTCTCTTGACCAAGTGAGTTTTTCACCTTGATAGCCGCTTCTTCGCATGCACCGGCTCACGACGGCGTCATCCGAACAGTAGACAACGGCTGAAGTGTCATGGAACAACTGCAGTTTCTCAGTGCATTTCTCATCCATTGAGCGGAAGTTCTCCTGATGAGCACTTCCCAGAGAATTGAACACGCCTATCGTGGGCTGAATGATATCGCGCAGCGCAAGCATCTCACCGGGTTCGCTGATACCGGCCTCAAACAGTCCCACCCGCGTATTCTCATTGAGCAGCCATACTGACAATGGCACACCGATCTGTGAATTAAAACTCTTGGGCGACCGCGTCACCGACAGCGGTTCTGTCTGTTGTTTGCATTCAGCATCTCGCGAAAGTCCCACTCCCGACAGCAACTGATAGAGCCACTCCTTCACGATTGTCTTGCCATTGCTGCCAGTGATGCCCACAATGGGTATGTTGAATTCGTCACGATGGCGCTCTGCCAGCCTTTGCAAAGCCTCCAACGGCTTCACCACTTTCAGGAAATTGGCCAAGGGGTAGACCACTTCTGCATGATCAGGCAGTGTCTCGACAACAAAATTATGCACTCCCCGACGATACAAGTCGCCAATATACTTGTGTCCGTCGTTTCTGTTTGTCTTCAGGGCAAAGAAAAGCGTTTCTTCGGGAAAACACAAAGACCTGCTGTCGGTAAGCAACCATCTGATGGCTGCTTCCTGATTTCCATATCGACGCGCCCCGATTAATGTTGTTATTTTTTCAATTGTATAAGTCATTTTACTTGTATGACATTTGAAAAACCTTGAATTTGAATGCAAAGATAAACTATCAAATTGACATCTCCAAACTTTCAGTTGAATTTATCGGAATAATCTGTTTGAAAGGGCTGTCACGACAAAGGTGACCAAACACAACAGAAGCACTATTATGAAAAACAGATGATATCCAATGAGCGACTGCAAGATTCCTGCCAGCATTGTGGGTATCATCATGGAAAATGCCATGATGGCTTTGGCAAGCGTACGGTGGGAATCATTCACCGAGGGCTGGCTCACCTTGTTGAGCATTGACAGGTAGAAGGCAAAGCCGACGCCGTAGCCCATCTGCTCCACGAACAGCCACAGACTGATGAAAGCCAGGTTCTCTGGCTGCAGATAACTCAAGACGACATACCCCACATCGGGCAATGTCATTGCGCATGCCATCCACCACATCCAGCGGCGCAGTCCGTCGCGATGCAGCACCCGGGTTCCAAATACATTTCCTATGGTAAGTCCGATGACGGCTACGGTACCCATCACCAGTCCGTACTCCTGCGGCGACAAGCCAAGTCCGCCATTATGCATGCTGTCGAGCAGGAAAAGTATGCTCATTTTCCCGAGAAGCGCTTCGGGAAGACGGAAGAACACAAGAAAGAGGAGTATGGTTGTGGCAAGCGGTTTGGAAACAAAAGAATTCCAACTGATTACACATTCATCCCATACCTGCCTCAACCCCACCCGCTGTCTTTGGATGTTTTTGTCGTTAGGGAGCGCATAGAGATGATAAAGGAAAGCAGCCAGCAGTAGTCCGGCAACAATATAAAACACCAGGCTCCACGAATAGCGAATGCTGTTGCGATAGAGCACCTGAATGTTTCCTGCAAGCATCACAAGCACTCCCTGTCCCACCACCTTGGCCAGTTTCTCGGAAATCGTCCTGACGAGTTGCCGCCGTTGCATCACAACATCATTGCCGGCATCGCCCCGTTCTGCCGATGCCCTCCGGTATAATGTGCCCAGGGCCTCGTTATGGACAGCGCTGGAGAAAGCGACAAGCCACAAAAGGAACAGCGATCCTTGCAGCCATGATTCTGCTGGTATGGTAAAAGCCATGCCGCCGATGCCTGCACCGAGAAGCAATTCTGTCAACATCAGCCACCATCGGCAGTTGTGCAAGCGGTCAACAAAGGGTTTCCACAAAGGTTTTATCACCCATGGCACGTAGAGCCAAGCCACATAAAAGGTGATTTCCGAGTTTTCAAGCCCCAACTGTTTGAAGAGAATCACCGACAACGTCATGACAACCACCTGCGACATCCCCTTTGTGAAATACAAAGAAGGAAGCCACCGAATAGGATTTGCATAGCGTTCTCGTCTCACCATGTGATTATTTCTTTTTCCCGAATTCCGGATCAATCTTGATAAACATGCACACAACAAATGTGGCCAGACAGCAAATAATCGTCCACACGAAGAAATGACGGTAGCCAAGTGTCTCTTGTAACCATCCGGCAACCATTCCCGGCAACATCATGCCCAATGCCATGAATCCCGTACAGATGGCATAATGAGAGGTTTTGTGCTCACCTTCAGAGAAATAAATGAGATAAAGCATATAAGCCGTGAAGCCGAAACCATAGCCGAACTGCTCGATAAACACGCACACATTCACCGCCCACAAACTGTCTGGCTGCACGTAACTCAGATAGACATACACCAAGTCGGGCAGCGTGATGGCACATACCATGGGCCAGAGCCATTTCTTCAGTCCGCCCTTTGAGGCAGCGATGCCGCCAAGAATGCCACCGATGGTCAGTCCGATGATGCCCACTGTGCCATAAACAAAGCCTACCTGCTCCGTTGTCAGTCCCAGTCCGCCCTTGTCAATAGGGTCGAGCATGAACGGCGTGATAAGTTTCACCAACTGTGCTTCAGGCAAACGATACAGCAACATGAAAAGAATGGCTACGAGCGCATGCTCTTTTTTAAAGAACGACTTGAATGTCTCAAAGAACTCACCGATGATATTGGCCGCCGTTACGTTCTCTATAGGGTGGTCAGAAGCAGGTTTGGGAAGCACCCAACCGTGATAAACGCCCATGAGAAGGAAGAATGCCGAGAGAATGGCAAACACCACCGTCCATGCAAACGGAATGCTGCCCGAGGATTCTTCCAGATGACCGGCTATGATAACCAGCAGTCCTTGGCCAGCCACGGTGGCAATGCGATAGAACGTGCTGCGTATTCCCACGAACAAAGACTGCTCGTGGTCGGAAAGCCCGTGCATATAAAAGCCGTCGGCTGCAATGTCATGGGTTGCAGAAGTAAAGGCAACGAGCCAAAAAGCCGCCAAGGTCAACTTGAAAAACAGCGATGTCGGCAGCGCAAAGGCAATGCAGGCAAAGGCAACGGCTATGAGTATCTGCATGGTGACCGTCCACCACCTCTTGGTTTTCACCAGGTCCACAAACGGGCTCCAGAACGGTTTGATCACCCATGGCAGATAAAGCCACCCGGTATAGAGGGCGATATCTGTATTGGAGATGCCCAGTTTCTTGTACATGATTACCGCAATGGTCATCACCGCTACATAAGGGAGTCCCTCTGCAAAATAGAGCGTGGGAACCCATGACCACGCTGAACGTTTCTTCTCCATATTATTCATCTGCTTTCTTCAACTCTGCTATTTATAAATTTTCTTCACCTCCGCACCTTGATAATAGTGCAGCAATATCTCGTCGTATGAATAGCCCTTCTCGCCCATCACAGCAGCACCGATCTGACACAAGCCTACGCCATGTCCCCATCCTGCACCTTTCAGTACAAACTTCTGCGGTATGCCAAGAATGAAATCCCTTGACTCCACCTCGAAGGCACTGCTATAGAGATGCGTTTCACTCAGCGCACGGCGGATCTCCAGTTCCTTACCGATAGTGAACTGCCGTTCCGTTCCCACTATCTTCAGTTTCCATATCCGTCCGCTCTTACCGCGTGCCAGTGGTTCTAAGGAGATAATCTTCCCGAACTTCATCTTCAACTTGCGTTCAATGAGCTCGCAAAGTTCCTCCTGCGTATATTCCACCTGCCAACGATAGAAATCGGATGTCTCCTGATCGTAATCATTGAGCACCTGCGATAGTATATGCTTGTCATGGGTATGGCAGAACGGATCGCCGTCGGGCGTGGCAGCATCGCGCACCGATACAAGATATGGTTTCGGAGAATCCTCCCAGCAATACTGGAATTCCTCTGTCTGCCCGCCGCAGCACTTGCTGAAACGGGTGTCGCAGATTTCATTCCCGTAGACCAATATCTGTCCGCGCGTGGCCTTGACGGCATCCACCACGTGGATATTGCTGGCCTTGGTGATTCCCTGATAGCGCTGACAATGGTCGTCGGCACACACATCGAAAATCGTATGGTCGTCGCGGTCGTACCATCGTATCAGTTCATCTTCCTTCTTGATAAACGAGAAGAACCCGTTGCCGCCTGCATTCTGGTTCTTGCGCTTATCCATCTGGGCCAAGAGCCAACTGCGCGAAATAACGGCATGAGCCTTCAGGAACTCCAGCGACGACGTTGCACTCATTTCGCTGGATATGACACTGGTGAGATAACTTTCCACCGGCAATTCGTTGATGGCGCATATTTTTCCTTCTTCCACCACCAGCCGGAGCGACCCGGAAAATGTCTGCGTCTCTTTTCGCTCCCAATGGAAGTTCACGCCGATGGTGACATCTTTGATGGAGAACGAGGCGTCTTTGGCCTGCGGAACAAATCTCAATTCGCGGTATTGACTACCATTCCACAAGATTCCGCCCTCTGAAAACTCCACGATTTGCTCTCCGCTGATCATTCCGCCCTTGGCTGCATACGCCTTGTTGAGCGAGAACAAGATTCTCTCTGCACTCACAATGCCCACTTCCACCGTGGGTTCTTTGTCAAAAAGAGAAGAAAAAGCGGAAGCGCCGGCACCGTCGCCACTGCCCTTAATACGCTCAACCACACCGTTCACCTCCTCTTCCGTAAGGCTCACCTCTTGCAAAATCGCCGTCACCTGGGCGGGAGTGATGTGTTCGAAATCCTCCTGACGCGGCGTAATGATAAGTCCAGCCATGTCGATGGCACCCGGACTGACGAGCAATCCTTCCTTACCATCAGCATAATAGCAGTCAGGACGGTGTTTCTTCCGTAGGAAAACCACGGTCAGGAAATCGTCTCCGCTGCGCCACGACACGATGTTCATCATCGGTTCCTCACCGACACAGCCTGTCTCCAAGGCCTTATACACTTTGCGGAACAGATGAGCCTCCCCTTTCTCCGTGCGGCTCTTGATGAGCAGTGCCGGTGCAGGATAGTCGCTGACGAATGCGATATACTCTTCCTCGTTCAGCCGATAGACCTCCGACAGATTGCGTGCCAGCCGCTGCCATTCCGTCTGCAGCGGCACCATTCCGCTTGTTGCAGCCTGGAAATGAAGGTGGTCTGGCGCACTGGCACCGCACTTGGGGCCATTGTAGAACACCATCACGTCGGGATATCTGAGCAACAGTTTGTGTATTTCCCCATAATGTTCCCTGATGCTCTGCGGCTGATGCTTTCGCGAAGGAATCGTGAAATGCATGGGAAGAATGGGGAACGGATTCACCAACAGGCGGTAGTCCGTGTCGATGTCTGCATATATCTGCCGGTCGGGGCGGTTCGCGTCGCAGAGGAAACAGGGCCGCTGCTCAAGCGTTTTCTTGTCGATGCTGGCACCGGTGGACACGATTCGGGCAGGATTGAACTGCACTTTCAGCGTGATTTCCCCCACAGCCACGTCTTTCGTCATTACTTGCTGCAAATCGCGATAGTGGTTTCTTGCATCGCTCCACACCTCCATCTGCCGGTCAAAGAAGCGCGTCAGCGCACTTTCTTCGTCTGCCCGACTCTTGCCGCCAGCCATTTTTTTGCGCGCCATTATCTCCATCGTGCGCAAACGGTCTTTATACAAATTGTTCGCATTCACCTTTTCCACGCTGAGAGCAGCATCGCTGTTGCCGCCCCAGCGACGGCAAAGATACAGTTCGTCATAGATTCTCCCGATGCGGTATCGTCTGCTGAATGCCAGTCCCAGCGCATAGTCCTCACCATAGTTGGTGTTTGGGAACTGTATCTGTCTGAGCAGCGGGGTGAAGAAAGCACGCGGAGCACCCAGTCCGTTGATACGCAATGCGTTGTTCATACCGTTGTTTTCCGTCCATTCGGCATGCGAAATCAGTCCGGGCGGCAGTGTGTTGAGGTCAAAATCACACATGCGGTAACTGCCCACCACCATGGCGGCCTTCTGATTATAGAAAGCATCCACAATGCGTTGCAGCGTTTCGGGAGAGGAATAAAGGTCGTCGCTGTCGAGTTGCACGGCAAACCGCCCGCATCTGGCATCGTTGACAGCCATGTTCCAGCAGCCGCCGATTCCCAGGTCGAAGCGCTCCGGTGTCAGCACCACCAGTTTTCCGTCCGAATCAGTGCTCATGGCCTGCAGGATTTCACCTGTCTGGTCGGTGGAATGATTGTCAACCACAATGACATTATATGGGAATCTCGTTTTCTGTGCCAGCGCACTGTTCACGGCATCGGCAATGGTTTTCTCCCGGTTAAACACAGGAATCACCACCGATGCTTCCATCCCGAAATGCTGTTCATTGAAATCGGGGGCAGTATAATAAGAGGTATCGATGAAAGCACCTATATCATGCAAATGGCTGGTCACGGCGCGCTCCATCTCAATCTGCACCTCGCGATTGGCAGGATTCACATAGTCGAACTGCTTTTCGCCGCTCGCCCTGAGATCGCTTTCCTCCTCTGTATACAAGAACTCGTTCAGATGGAACAGCAATCCCTGCCTGCTCAGATAGAGGCGCAGGTCATAGAGGGCAGCATAGTGGTAGTCGGGAGCAGATGCCGCATCCCTTTGCTCAACATATTCTTTCAGCAAACGGCCCTTGACAAGCCACACGCTGCCAAAGTCAAAGTCGTCGCGCACGCTTCCTTCCTGATAGTCAATCACGGGATGGCGCACGATTTTTCCGTCTTCCACTGAGTAGCGGTCGCCATAGACCATAGAGGCTCCTGTCTCGGTTGCTGCTCGGAGCATGCGCAGCAAGGCTCTTTCTCCAAACGACACCGGCGCATCTTTCAGACACAGCAAAACATAGTCGGCCTCCGTCTTTTCTGATATTTCATTCAAGATATGTGTCGGCATCAGGCGTTCTGTGACCTTCCCCTGTAACCGAAACACTTTCCTTATCACAGAATCATTCTCCAATTGCCCGGCCATGGCATCTCCTGCCTCACGGCTCTGGCAAAATAGGAATGCATCAATCTTACTTCTCATAAAACCAATAGTTAGTATCCCCCATCATCTTAGCCGATGGAATTGTCTGCAAAGGTACAAAATATTGCTGAGAAAGACGAGCGATTTGGGAAGATTAACGCTGTTAGCACATAAATAAAAGCATTTCAATGAGATCTGAGGAACCAACGTTTGGTTTCATGAGCAGTTGAGATTATCTCAAAAGAATACAAAACAGCCGGTAATCAGGCATACAGTCTATTCCTTTTTCTCGTTGTTAATATGCATTTTTGCTTTTTTCTTTCTTTTCTGACTGAAATATCGTAGAAATTTGCTATTTTTGCACACGGATTTCGTTTTTGTTACGTTATCCAAGACATATTGCTCAATAGTCTCACAATCACCACCAAGAGAAACAAGAGCAAACTCCTATTATTGCAGACGCAGATTTCCCAAATTTAGGAGTGATTAATGGAAAACCGTGAGACATATAGCGAATGTCTGCGCCTCTCATGTTCTGACAACTTAAAAACAGGAATTATGAAGAAATATTATTTGGTGGCAGTGCTATTCTACTTCTGTCTGTCTGGGTGCATCAACTTCAACCCGAACAAAGAGAAAAATAGCGAAGACAATGTTGAAGATACAGAGGTTGTTACCGACCCGAATGACGATGCTGCCATGGAAAACAGCAACCACTTGAAGTTTAAGGGTGTTCCCATCGACGGAAAACTCAAGGAGTTTGTTTCGAGGATGAAGCGCAAGAATTTCAAAAGCCTCGGCAATGAAGACGGCGTTGAGATTTTGCAGGGCGAATTCGCGGGATACAAAGAATGTGTCATTTATGTTTCCACTCTCGATAACAAGGACTTGGTTTCGCAGATTTCCGTTGAATTTCCAGATCAAGATACGTGGGAATATCTTTATGGCGATTACAAGAATCTGAAAGGCTTACTGACCGAGAAATATGGACAGCCTTCTGAAGTTACAGAAAAGTTCCAAGAAGAGTTTATTGAGGATGACAATGAGCGTATACATGCTGTCGAGATGGACATGTGCAAGTACGAGACTCGCTTCAAGACCGATAAGGGCGAAATCATTCTCTGGATAGAGCATGAGAGCACTATGTCATGCTTCGTAGCCCTCTGCTATAAGGACAGAATCAACGATGGTATTATTAAGGACATAGAAAAAGACGATTTATAAATGGATCATTTAATAGCCACGCCGTCACTCGGCTTTTCCGAAGCCGTCAACAAAGCGGCAAGCAATATCCTGAAATTTGAGGGTCGTTCTCGCCAATCTGAATATTGGTGGACAATGGTTATTGTCTATCTTGTCAGCATAGCCCTCACGCCGCTGGCAGGATTCGTGCTGAGTTTGCTCACAATCCCCCTTACATTCCGTCGGCTGCACGACACTGGGCGCAGCGGATGGTGGTGGGGAGGCAGTGCTATTCTGCAAGCCATCGCTATAGTCCTATTTATCTACGACATTACAATGGCCTACCTCAATGCCGACAACATTCATGGATACGGTGACGAAATCATGTGGGCATTTTTACTCAAATACACTGTGCTTTCCGTGCTTATCATCATCTATAAGATAGTCTTGTTGGTTTTGTACTGCATCGATAGTGAGCCATACGAAAACGACTATGGAGAATCAATCAAGTACATCATCCAAGAAGATAATCAATAAGACATATTCCTCTACGTGCCACAAATCGCCTTTTTTTGACAATTATACCAATGCATTGGTTTTCTCAATCCATTCGCTCACGCTCATGACGAAGTTTGGCAAACCAGCCTGCATTATAAAGTGGTCAAATTCGACCACTTTATAATTGGGGTTATGAATCATTCCAAGGTTCCAATAATCTTTGTCCATATAAGACAAACCGTTATTTTTGTGTTCTGAACCGTTATCGTTGCCATAGGTTAGTGCTTTTGTAGAATATGTGTGCAAATGTTGCATGATTCATGATATTAAAGAAAAAAGGGTACGAAAATCCCTCATGGCATTTGTACTCTAATATATTCTGAGCGATTTTCTGTCTCCGCTCCAGCGAATCGGGAAAGCGATAGTTTATGTTGGCAGAGCGGTGTTTGCACATAAAATTGTCATAATAAATCCAAATTAAAGGCTCTCATACGGGCGATGATGGGCACGAACTATCAATTGGGTGCGTAATACGCGAATTACGAGGCACTTTTTGCAATTGATTGATTAATAACCAATTGCAGCGAAAACACGTTTTTCTTGAACGAAGAAATCAAATGTTTGCTGTAAAAAACATAGGTTTTGGGTTGCAAAAACATAGGTTTTAAGGCACGAAACCATAGGTTTTGTACAACAAAAACATAGTTTTTGAAGAGTGAAAGCATAGGTTTTGTCCAGAGAAAGATGCATTACGATAATGAATCTTTACGTTTTTGCATTTTCAACACCCGTTTTGCCCAAAAACAATTTCTATTTCAAAGAAAAGTGGCGGCATCATTTTGTCGTGATTTTTCCATATTATCGACATGCTTTTTGTTAGCAAAAGAGGCGATAACGAGACAAGGGCTGCAGAGCAGAATGAGTGGGCATGACGAGATGCCCGGTAGAGTTCGCAATAGGCGAAGAAGGCAGTAAAAATGTGAAAAAGCGAATGAAATCGGGGATAAGATGATGATAATAAAAAAAAAATGCGTAACTTTGCACGGATAAATTGGAACATACAATCTACAAACAGGATAAACATGAAGAATAAGTTGAGTAAAGTGCTGGTATTAGGTTCCGGCGCTTTGAAAATCGGACAGGCCGGAGAGTTCGACTATTCCGGCTCACAAGCACTGAAAGCGCTACGTGAAGAAGGCATCTCATCTGTGCTTGTCAACCCTAACATTGCAACCATTCAGACATCCGAAGGAATTGCCGACAAGGTGTATTTCCAACCGGTGAACACGCATTTCGTCACCGAAATCATCAAGAAGGAGCGCCCCGACGGCATCCTCTTGGCCTTTGGCGGACAGACGGCACTGAACTGCGGAACTGAACTTTACCAGAAAGGCATACTCAAGGAATATGGCGTGGAGGTGCTCGGCACATCGGTAGAGGCCATTATGAACACTGAAGACCGCGACCTGTTTGTGAAGAAACTAAGCGAGGTGGACTTGAAAGTGCCAGTGAGCCACGCCGTGGAGAACATGGACGACGCACTGAAGGCCGCACGCGAAATTGGCTATCCCATTATGATTCGCTCTGCCTATGCACTGGGTGGACTGGGATCGGGCATCTGCCCCAACGAGGAGAAATTCATCGAGTTGGCAGAGAGCGCTTTCACCTTTGCACCGCAGATCCTTGTTGAGGAGAGCCTTAAAGGATGGAAGGAAATAGAGTTCGAATGCATCCGCGATGCCAACGACCGGTGCTTCACCGTGGCCTCCATGGAGAATTTCGACCCATTAGGAATCCACACAGGTGAGAGTATCGTGGTGGCTCCGACATGCTCGCTGACCGAGGAGCAGGTGAAGATGCTGCAGGAAATCACTATCCGCTGCGTGAAACACCTGGGCATCGTGGGCGAATGCAACATCCAGTTTGCCTTCAATGCCGTGACCAACGACTACCGAATCATTGAAATCAACGCCCGTCTGAGCCGCTCATCGGCACTGGCATCCAAGGCAACGGGCTATCCGCTGGCTTTCGTGGCTGCCAAGATAGCACTGGGCTACACGCTCGACCAGATTGGCGAGATGGGAACCACCTCTTCTGCCTATGTGGCACCGAGCCTTGACTACATGATATGTAAGATTCCGCGCTGGGATCTCACCAAGTTTGCCGGCGTGAGCCGCCTGATTGGCTCGTCGATGAAGTCTGTTGGCGAAATCATGTCTATCGGCCGGTCGTTTGAAGAGATGATTCAGAAGGGCCTGCGCATGATTGGACAAGGCATGCACGGGTTTGTAGGCAACGACCATACCAAGTTCGACAACTTGGACGAAGAACTTGAAAACCCCACCGATCTGCGCATTTTCGCCATTGCACAGGCGTTGGAAGAGGGCTATAGCGTGGAGCGCATCGAGGAACTGACCAAGATTGACGTGTGGTTCCTGGAGCGTCTGAAGCATATTGTTGACCTGAAGCGCGAACTGCTGGTCTATAATTCGCTGGAAGAACTGCCCGACGAGTTGCTGCTTGAGGTGAAACGCGCCGGATTCTCCGACTTCCAGATTGCACGTTTCGTGCTGAAACCCCACGAGGGAAACATGGAGAAGCAGAACCTCGAAGTACGCCGCTACCGCAAACAGAAAGGCATCCTGCCGAGCGTGAAGCGCATTCCGACGGTGGCCAGCGAGCATCCGGAACTGACAAACTATCTGTATTTCACATATACGCATACTCCCGCATTTGCAGAAGAGAGCGAAAAGACGTATGTGGCCAAGCACGACATCGACTATTACAAGAACGAAAAGTCGGTGGTGGTGCTCGGTTCGGGAGCCTATCGCATCGGTTCGAGCGTGGAATTCGACTGGTGCTCGGTGAACGCTATTAACACGGCGCGCAAACTGGGCTACAAGTCAATCATGATTAACTATAATCCTGAGACCGTTTCTACCGACTATGACATGTGCGACCGTCTCTATTTCGACGAACTTTCGCTGGAGCGCGTGCTCGATGTCATCGATCTGGAAGAGCCCCGCGGCGTCATCGTCAGCGTGGGCGGACAGATTCCCAACAACCTTGCCATGAAACTGCACCGGCAGGGTGTTCCCGTTTTGGGCACGTCGCCCGTAGATATCGACCGCGCGGAGAACCGCGACAAGTTCTCGGCCATGCTCGACAAACTGGGCATTGACCAGCCTGCCTGGCGCGCACTCACGTCTTTCGACGATGTGAAAGAGTTTGTCAACAAGGTGGGCTATCCCGTACTGGTGCGCCCGTCGTATGTGCTTTCCGGCGCTGCCATGAACGTGTGCTACGACGATGAGGAACTTCACCGCTTCCTGAACATGGCCACCGAGGTGTCGAAAGAGTTCCCCGTGGTGGTCAGCCAGTTCATGCAAGACACCAAGGAGATTGAGTTTGATGCCGTGGCCGACAAGGGCGAGGTGGTGGAATATGCCATTTCAGAGCACGTGGAATATGCTGGTGTCCACTCGGGTGATGCCACCATGGTGTTCCCGGCACAGCATATCTATTTCTCAACCATCCGGCAAATCAAGAAAATATCCAGGAAGATTGCCAAGGAACTGAACATCAGCGGACCTTTCAACATCCAGTTCCTGGCCAAGAACCGACAGGTGCGCGTCATCGAATGCAACCTACGCGCCAGCCGCTCCTTCCCCTTCGTGTCGAAGATTCTGAAGCGCAACTTCATTGAAACAGCCACGAAGATTATGCTCGATGCCCCCTATTCAAAGCCCGACAAGAGCGAATTCGACATCGACCGCATCGGCGTGAAGGCCAGCCAGTTCTCATTTGCCCGTTTGCAGAATGCCGATCCCGTCCTGGGAGTGGACATGAGTTCAACCGGCGAGGTGGGTTGTCTGGGCGACGACCTCAACGAAGCCCTCATCAACGCGCTCATCGCCACGGGCTATCGCATCCCCAAGAAGAGCGTGCTGATATCTTCGGGTGGCGTGAAAGGCAAGGTGGACCTGCTGGAACCTGTGCGCGAACTGGCCAAGAACGGCTATGACATCTATGCAACAAGCGGAACGGCCAAGTTCTTCAATGAAAACGGCGTGGAGGCAACGGTAGTGGCATGGCCCGACGAGCACGGCAGCAACAACGTGATGGACATGATTGCCGACCACAAATTTGAACTCATCATCAACGTGCCGAAGAACCACACCAAGCGAGAACTGACCAACGGCTACCGCATACGCCGCGGTGCCATCGACCATAACATACCGCTTATGACCAATACACGACTGGCCAAGGCTTTCATCCAGGCTTTCTGCGACCTGAAGGAGGAAGACATCAAGGTGAAGAGTTGGCAGGAGTATAACAGTTAAGAGCAGAACGGACAGGTATATAAACTTACGATAGTGACGGTTTAGAGATCAGGAAGGAAGAAAGATGACAGACGGAAAGACTGAACTGTTGGGCATGACTCTCTTCGAACTGAAAGAGGTGGCAAAGAGCATCGGTATGCCTGCCTTCGCTGGCGGACAGATGGCAAAGTGGCTCTATAACCAGCATGCTGACAGCATCGACGACATGACCAACATCTCGAAAGCCAACCGCGACAGGCTGAAAGAGGCCTATACCATCGGGAACAGACCTCCTGCAGACTGTCAGGAATCCATGGACGGAACCAAGAAATATCTCTTTCCCGTCACTACCGTAACACCTTCCGCCCAGACATCTGCAACGAGATATGTAGAGACGGTGTTCATTCCCGACGGCGACAGGGCCACACTCTGCGTGAGTTGTCAGGTGGGATGCAAAATGAACTGTCTGTTTTGTCAGACGGGCAAGCAGGGATTTGAGGGAAACCTCACCACTGCCGACATCCTCAACCAGATTTACTCACTGCCGGAACGTGACCAACTGACGAACATCGTGTTCATGGGACAAGGCGAACCCATGGACAATCTCGACCATGTGATGCGCGCCACCGAAGTGCTAACTGCAGATTACGGCTACGCATGGAGCCCGAAACGCATCACGGTGAGCAGTGTTGGGGTGAAAAACAAACTGAAACGCTTCCTCGATGAGAGCAATTGCCACGTCGCCATCAGCATGCACAGCCCCATTCCAGCACAAAGAGCGGAACTGATGCCTGCTGAACGAGGCATGGGAATAGAGGAAGTGGTGGAATTGCTGCGCAACTACGACTTCACCCACCAGCGGCGGCTGTCATTCGAATACATCGTATTCAAAGGGGTGAACGACTCACTGGCTCATGCAAAGGCCATCATCAACCTGCTGAAGGGTCTTGAGTGCCGCATCAACCTGATACGATTCCATCAGATTCCGGGCATCTCACTGCACGGGGTTGACGATGCCAAAATGGAACAGTTTCGCGACTATCTCACCCAGCATGGTGTGTTCAGCACCATAAGAGCCAGCCGCGGGCAGGACATCTATGCGGCCTGCGGCCTGTTGTCAACAGCAAAGAAGGCCCAACAGCAATGAGAAACCTCTGCATTGTGCTGCTTGTGGCCATGTGTATGAGTTGCAACCGGCATGCCGGTATGCACAGACATAGCAACGGAAGGCCCTTTTCGGCTGTCGTTATCTCTGATGACACGGTTGCCGCGGGTATCATCAAGGGGATATTGGAAACCTCTGTAGCAGGGTTGCCCCAGCAAGAGCCATCATTCGACGTTACTGTTGCACGGGAACTGAACGACGAGACAAGCACGATGCGCAACATCGTGGTCGTTAAAACCGACAGCACACAGTTTGCCTCAACGCAAATAAAATATGAAGACCATGCGTACGCCGAGCCGCAACTGCTGATTCTGGTCACATCGCCATCGGCAGAAAGACTCAGGACCGACATGGAGACCGACGGGGCGAGACTGCTGGAACTGCTTGAAAATGCTGAAATGAACAACGCCACACAGCAACTGAGGAAGGATTTCAACAAAGAGCAGACAACGGCTATCAGCCAGATGCTGGGAGTGAACATCCAGGTTCCCAAGGAACTAACGCACAGCAAGCGGGGCAAGGATTTCATCTGGCTGTCGAACAACGCGGCCTCAGGCATGCAGAATATATGCATCTACACCTTTAAAGACCGCATCGCCGACGGAGAGACATTCATACGCAAGCGCGACAGCATCATGCACGCCAACATACCAGGAGAGCGCGAGGGCATGTGGATGACAACGGCCAGGGGCAGCGAAACTGTTTTCCGAAAGGCACAAGACAAAGACACGATGCTGATTGTTAGGGGACTGTGGGAGATGAAGGGTGATATGATGGGCGGTCCTTTCGTGGCTCATGCCATAAACGACATGACCAACGGACGCACCATTGTGGCAGAAGCGTTTGTCTACGCGCCAGAATCAGACAAGAGGAACAAGATACGGCAACTGGAGGCCGCTCTATATACATTATTTATTAATAAGGAGAAAGACGATGGAAAATAGAAAGATTCGCGTGGCTATCACGCACGGAGACACAAATGGCATAGGTTATGAACTGATATTCAAGACGTTTGCAGACCCTGTGATGCTGGAACTGTGCACGCCCATCATCTATGGTTCGCCCAAAGTGGCTGCCTATCACAGGAATGTGCTCAACAACCAGGCAAACTTCACCATCATTAATAAGGCCGAAGACGCACGGGATGGAAGAATCAACCTGCTCACCACTTTCGACGAGGAGGTGAAAGTGGAAATCGGGAATGTGTCCACCGACTCTTCACGGGCTGCTGCGACAGCACTCAAAAAGGCGATATCCGACTACGGGCAAGGCGGTTTCGACGTGCTCGTCACTGTTCCCGTAGATGCCGAAGGCTTTCAGGCACTCGGCATGGAGGCCTCATCGCAAACAAAGTATATCGAGCAACTGACAGGCAACAAGGATAGCGCCATGACCATTCTCGTCAATGAGTCCGTGAGAGTGGCCATCCTCACACCACAAATTCCCGTGAAAGAGGCCATTCCTGCCATCACAAAAGAATCCATTGTCAGCAAAACCATACTTTTCCATGAGTCGCTTAAGCGCGACTTCAGGGTTTCTTCTCCTCGCATCGCCATATTGACGCTGAACCCGGAGAACAGCAACGGCAAGGAAGAGAGCGACATCCTCGTTCCCGCCATCAACGAACTGGAAGAAAAAGGCATTCAGGCTTTCGGCCCGTATCCTGCCGATTCTTTCTTCGGCAACAACATGAATGATGCCTTTGACGGTATCATCGCCATGTATCACGACCAGGGAACGATACCTTTCAAAACCCTCGACAACGGAAACGGCATTACATATACAACAGGACTTCCATTCGTGCACACGTCCACTATCCATGGAGCCATTATCGAACAGGCAGGAAAAGGAACCGTTGACGAGAGTTCTTTCCGACATGCAGTATACCAGGCCATCGACATCTGCCGCAACCGTGCAAACTACGAAGAGCCTTTGAGGAACCCGCTGAAGAAACTCTATCACGAGAAACGTGACGACAGCGAGAAGGTAAGATTTGCCATACCCAAACAATAAAACAAGTTTTTCTCACGGATGAATAAAAAGTATCAGAACGGATTCTTTGTCTTCGGACTGCTCATCCTCATCTTAATGCTCACCCAACTGAATTATGATGAGGTGTGGACAGGTCTAAGGCATACTGGATACTGGTTCTTCGCCGTGGTTTTCATCTGGGCTGTACTCTATGTGTTCAACACACTGACATGGTACATTATTATTAATAGCCAGGATTCTTCACTGTCAGCCGGCTCCGCCTCAGCAGACGTGCAAGCGCCAGAAAGCAAGAATCCTAAAGGGAAAGACGAGAAAAACAAAACGTCAGCGGTATCTTTCTGGTGGCTTTACAAAGTTACCATCTCTGGATTTGCTCTGAATTACGCCACACCGGGAGGTCTGATGGGCGGAGAGCCTTATCGCATCATGGAACTGTCGCCGATGATTGGAACAGAGCGCGCATCCTCATCGGTGATTCTCTATGTAATGACCCACATATTCAGCCATTTCTGTTTCTGGCTGCTGGCTGTGGGGCTTTTCGTTCTCACACAGCCTGTCCACCTGTATTTAGGCATCTTGCTATTATTGATAACAGCCTTCTGCATCGCTGGCATCTGGTTCTTCATCAAGGGATACCGGAAAGGACTCACCCTCAGACTGATGAATCTGATGAAGCACTGCCCCGGTGCGAAAAGATGGACAAGGCGCTTTATTGAAAAACATGGTTCACAACTCGACACCATAGACAAGCAGATTGCCAGTCTTCACAACCAGAATCCCAAAACGTTTATCTCTGCCGTGCTGATCGAATTAGGCGTAAGGGTTGCCTCAGCCTTGGAGATTTTCTTTATCCTGCTGGTCATCATGCCCAGTGCCAACTATATCCAATGCATTCTGATATTAGCATTTACGTCACTATTTGCCAACATGTTGTTTTTCATGCCACTGCAACTGGGAGGCCGGGAAGGCGGCTTCATCATGTCGGTGAATGGACTGGGAATGACAGCCAGTGCCGGCATTTTTGTTGCGCTCATTGTCAGAATACGTGAATTGATATGGACAGCCATCGGGCTCCTGCTCATTAAAATTGAAAGGAAAAAGAAATAACTCCTCCCCCTATTCGCCCGTTCATATTCATTACCGTTCTTGTTGTCTACACACGATAATCATTTATGAACCACCAGAAAAGGGGCAAAATCAGATAATAAAAGCAAAAAATCTGCCAGAATTGCAGTTATTTCAAATAAAATATGTAATTTTGTCAGCCCAATGAACACATCAGAGTTACAGAGAACCAAGCAGCGATACAATATTGTGGGTAACAACCCTGACTTGAATCGCGCACTTGACGTTGCCTTACAGGTAGCGCCAACAGATCTTTCTGTGCTGATTGTCGGAGAAAGCGGTGTCGGAAAGGAAATCATTCCCCGGGTAATCCACGACAATTCACCGCGCCGGCGCGAGAAATACTTTGCGATTAACTGCGGATCCATCCCTGAAGGAACCATCGACAGCGAACTTTTCGGGCATGAAAAGGGATCTTTCACGGGGGCTGTCGGTGAAAGCGAAGGTTATTTCGGCGTTGCCAACAAAGGCACCATCTTCCTCGACGAGGTGGGCGAACTGCCATTGGCCACACAGGCAAGACTCTTGCGCGTGCTGGAGACGGGTGAGTATATCCGCGTGGGAGGGCAAAAGATAATGAAAACGGATGTTCGCATCGTGGCTGCGACCAACCTGAACATCCAAAAGGCTATCACTGAAGGCAGGTTCCGCGAAGACCTTTACTACCGACTGAATACCATTCCCATTCAGATGCCGCCACTGCGCGACCGCGGTGAAGATATCATCTTGCTCTTCAGACTCTTTGCCATGCAAATGGCTGAGAAATATAAACTGCCCAAAATCACACTCACGGAAGAAGCGCGAGAAATGATGCTGCACTATAAATGGCCCGGAAACGTAAGGCAGTTGAAGAACATCACCGAACAGATGTCCGTGCTCAGCGAACAACGGCAAATCACCGGTGACCTGCTGCGCAAGTTCATTCCGCAAGATATAGAAAGCACGATGCTGGCAACAATCTCCAGCACGAGCGACAGCCACAGTTACGAGAGTGAACGTGAAATTCTGTATAAGATCCTATATGAGTTAAGAGGGAATGTTTCTGATCTGAGAAGAGACATGAACAGTTTGCGCAAGCAACTTGATGAGGTGCACAATGCCGGCATGATCGGACAGCCGGTTGGCAAACAGGTTCCAGCCATCATCAGACAACAAGACACACAGTATGCAGGACAAAACACATACCAGCAGTTGGAAACAACCAACAACACCGTGGATGCCATTGCTGAAGAAATATCAGAACCAGAATCGCTGAATCTTGAAAACATCGGAAGGCAAATGGTGGTGAAAGCCCTTGAAAAGAACGGAGGAAACAGGAAAAAGGCAGCGGCAGAACTGGGAATCTCTGACCGCACGCTTTACAGAAGAATCAAACAATTCGGATTAGACCAATGATCATGGCAAGAAACAAGAGAATATCACATACGCTGTGCAAAAGCAAGACCCTCACCGGCCTTGCCTACGCATGCTGTATCGGCCTTTTCCTGGCATGCACATTCATCGCATGTGTGCCACAATACTCTTTCAACGGGTCCAGCATTGACTATTCCAAAACCAAGACCATCACCATTGCAGACTTTCCGATACGATCCAATTACGTGTGGGGACCGATGGCGGGTATCTTCAACAACCAACTGAAAGACGCCTATGGCAACCACACGAAACTCATACAAGTGAAACGCAACGGTGACCTGGTTCTCGAAGGCGAGATAACACAGTATCAGCAACGCAACAAAGCCGTGACTGCCGAGGGACATTCGGCAATGACAGAATTGTCTATGACCGTCAACGTGAGGTTCACGAACAACAAGAACCACGCAGAAGACTTTGAAAAGCAGTTCACGGCAAATGCATCATACGAGACGACACAAAGCCTTAATTCCGTACAGGAAGAATTGGTAACACAGATGGTAAAAGACATCGTAGACCAGATATTCAACGCGACAGTAGCAAATTGGTAATGAATTTAGAGCATCTGATACAACATCCGGAAACAATGGACAAGGAAACGCTATATGACCTGCGCGCACTCCTTGCCCAATACCCGTATTATCAGACAGCAAGACTCCTCCTGCTGCAAAACCTCTATCTTCTCCATGACACGTCATTCGATGAAGAACTCAGACAGGCTGCCATCTATATCACCGACAGCAAAGTGATATTCAACCTGATTGAAGCAGGACACTATCGGCTACGAAACAATACCGCCAACGTACTGCCGACAAACAAACCGGAGCAACCGGCCAACAGAACAATATCACTGATCGACAGATTCCTGAACTCACTGCCCGAGGAAGGGAAAACAAAGGAGGGAGAGCCAAAACCCAGAAAACCGACCCCTGCCGATGCTGCCGTCGACTATGTGTCATACCTGCTCGAGACCAGTATGGATGAAGAACAGCAGGATGATCAGCAGCCTCTCATGAAAGGACAGAACCTCATTGACAATTTCATCAACAACGAAGGAGGCAGTTTCACATTAAAGGACGATCCTGAATTTTTTCCACAATTGGACGAAAATGGCAAATCTGACGAAAAAGAGGAAGAAGAAGGCTATTTCACAGAGACTTTAGCCCGAATTTACATCAAACAAGGCAGATATTCCAAGGCTTTGGAAATTATTAAGCGTTTAAATTTGATTTATCCAAAAAAAAATGCTTACTTTGCAGACCAAAT
>DGWC01000026.1:0-45717 GCA_002395135.1 Prevotella sp. UBA4268
ATCGGTCAGCCTATCGACGGTATGAAACAACTTGACATGCAGGGTGCTTATCCTATCCATCGTGAGGCACCGAAGTTTGAAGAACTCTCAACGACAAAAGAGGTTCTTGCTACTGGAATCAAGGTGATCGACCTCTTGGAGCCGTATATGAAGGGTGGAAAGATCGGCCTTTTCGGCGGTGCAGGTGTGGGTAAGACCGTGCTGATCATGGAACTTATCAACAACATTGCAAAAGGACACAACGGTTTTTCTGTTTTTGCCGGAGTAGGAGAGCGTACACGTGAAGGTAACGACCTGATTCGCGAAATGATTGAAAGTGGTGTCGTGCGTTATGGACAGAAGTTCCGCGATGCCATGGAAGAAGGAAAATGGGATCTTTCATTAGTAGATCCGGAGGAATTAAAGAAGAGCCAGGCCACATTGGTATATGGACAGATGAACGAACCGCCAGGTGCACGCGCATCCGTAGCCCTTTCTGGTCTTACTGTTGCTGAGACATTCCGCGACAACAGTGGAACCGACGGAGGCGCTGCCGATATCCTTTTCTTCATCGACAACATTTTCCGATTCACTCAAGCAGGCTCGGAAGTATCTGCATTGTTAGGACGTATGCCTTCTGCAGTGGGTTATCAGCCGACATTGGCATCGGAAATGGGTGCTATGCAGGAACGAATCACATCTACAAGGCACGGATCTATCACATCTGTACAGGCTGTTTACGTGCCTGCAGACGACTTGACCGACCCGGCACCCGCTACGACATTCACGCATTTGGATGCTACGACCGTTCTTAGCCGTAAGATCACAGAACTTGGAATTTATCCTGCCGTGGATCCGTTAGGCAGTACATCCCGTATTCTTGATCCGCTGATTGTTGGCAAAGATCACTATGATTGTGCTCAGCGCGTTAAGCAGATACTTCAGCGTTACAATGAATTGCAGGATATTATCGCCATCCTTGGTATGGATGAACTTTCTGATGAGGACAAACTCACAGTGAATCGTGCTCGCCGTGTGCAGCGCTTCCTTTCACAACCATTTACCGTAGCCGAACAGTTTACTGGTGTAAAGGGTGTGATGGTAAGCATTGAAGACACGATCAAAGGCTTCAACATGATCCTTGATGGCGAGGTGGACGACCTTCCAGAACAGGCTTTCCTCAACGTGGGCACCATTGAAGATGCCATCGAGAAGGGAAAGAAACTGATGGAGGCTGCTCGAGGATAATTATCATTGCATAGACAACACTTTAAAAGAACGATTATGCTAAAACTGAAAATCGTTTCCCCGGAAAGGGTTGAGTTCGAAGGTGAAGTCATCAGTGTCACTGTTCCTGGAACAATGGGACGCTTCGAGGTGCTGGTAAACCATGCACCCATCATTTCATCTCTGGAAAAAGGTATCGTGGAGAGACAAACACCCGATGGCGAAAGGACAGAGATGAGTATCAGTGGCGGTTTCATTGAGGTTCAGAAGAACAACGTGAGTCTCTGTGTGGAACTGTAAACACCAGAATCATTGAGTAGGAAGACACCTCACGACCCAGCATATTTGAATGACATTTAATAAGATTATGGCAGACGTCAACAAATTGAGCAAGCGTTATATTCGGCAGGGAATTCTGCTTACTTCAGGTTTATTCCTGATAGGATTGCTTGTTGCCCAAGTTTGTAACAAATACGGACTGATAGTCCCACTGATAGTCAGTGCATTGTTCATTCTGGCAATTGAAACGGCTGATGCTCTCATTTGGAAACGTGTAGCGAAGAAGTCGCCCGACAGTTTAGCCACCTTTTATACAGGTGCGTCAGGGTTCCGGCTGCTTTTATCATTGCTTGTGTTGTTCATTTACTACCTGATTGCTGGCAGACAAGAAATGTTACCATTCTTTATCGTGTTCGTCTGCTTTTACATCATGTCGCTGGTTCATCACTCGCTTTTCTTTTCGAAAGTGTCAAATCGTTTGTAACGCATTGGAAATTAAGAATATCAATGAAACAAGTAAAGTATATATTCCTTTTGTTGATGGTCGCATTTATGCCAAGTCAACTATGTGCACAAGAAGCGGAAGGGGAGAAATTGAACATCCCGGAAGTGGTGTTGGAGCATTTAGGTGACTCTTATGAATGGCATATTGCTTCCTATAAGGGTAAGCATTTGAGCATTCCGCTGCCTGTCATTATCAGAAGTAGTAACACGGGGAAATGGTATTTCTGTTCACCACATTCACTGCCCCAAGGTTTCTTCTTCAATGAAGAGGCACACGGAAAGATCTATGAGAAGATGCCTGATGGAACCGTCAAACGCCCCATTGACTTAAGTATAACAAGAAACGTGTTGCAGATTTGGATTGTCGTAGCCATACTTATCGTCGTCTTTCTCTGTTGCGCACAATGGTACAAGAAACACGATGAGAAGAGTGAAGCCCCTAAAGGTTTCATCGGTGCTGTTGAGATGTTGGTAATGATGATTAATGATGACGTAATCAAAGAGTCAATAGGAGAGAAGTATTACAAACCATATGCACCTTTCTTGCTGACGGTATTTTTCTTCATCTTAGTCACCAATCTCATTGGTCTGGTGCCTGTTTTCCCTGGCGGATCTAATGTAACAGGCAACATTAACATCACGTTCTTCTTGGCTTTATGTACATTCTTGGCCATTAATCTCTTTGGCAATAAAGAATATTGGAAAGATATTTTTTGGCCCAACGTACCAATCTTCCTGAAGGCTATTCCCATTATGCCTGCCATTGAACTATTCGGAGTCTTTACGAAACCTTTCGCATTGATGATCCGTCTCTTTGCCAATATGATGGCAGGTCATGCCGTGATTCTCAGTTTCACGTGTGTAATCTTCCTTGGTTGGTCAATGGGAGTAGGCTATGGTCTTGGACTTAATGCTTTCAGTATCGTTATGCTCCTCTTCATGAACTGTCTGGAATTACTGGTTGCTTTTGTGCAGGCTTACGTGTTCACCATGTTGAGTGCGGTTTTCATCGGACTTGCCCACCAAGAGCATCATGAAGAATAATCAAAGAGAAAACTGAAAAAGCATTTAATATTGAATATTTAAAGATTCATCAAATAGGATTTAAAGGAATTAATTATTAACAATAAAACATTTAAAATTATGATTTTATCAACATTATTAGCCGCTGATGGCCTGGCAAAGCTGGGTTGCGGCATTGGTGCAGGTATTGCAACTATTGGTGCAGGTATTGGTATAGGTCGCATTGGTGGTAGCGCCGTAGATGCTATTGCCCGTCAGCCGGAGGCATCAGGTAAGATTTTCTCACAGATGATTCTGACATCTGCATTCGTAGAGGGTTGCGCACTTTTTGCTATCGCTGCTTGTGCGTTCCTTATTTAATAATAATCGACGAAAGCAATTCTATTGCTAATGGATTTCACAAAATTGCCATCAATCCTCACGCCAGATATTGGACTGCTGTTCTGGATGCTTTTGGCCTTCTTAGTGGTACTGTTCGTGCTCGCGAAATTTGGCTTTCCTGCCATCACAAAAATGGTTGAAGACAGGAAAAACTACATAGACGAGAGCCTGAAAAAAGCCCACGAAGCGTCAGAACGCTTAGAGAACATCAAGCAAGAGGGAGAGGCTATCCTTCAAGAGGCCCGCGAAAAGCAGGCGCAGATATTGAAGGAGGCCGCCGAAACGCGTGAAGCCATCGTTCAGAAGGCTCAGGAGAAGGCAAAGAGCGAGGGTGCTCGCCTGCTATCTGAGGCAAAAGCCGAAATAGAAGGTGAGAAACAACAGGCCATCCGCGACATACGGGCACAAGTGGCCGAACTCTCTGTTCAAATTGCCGAGATAGTTCTTCGCGAGAAACTATCTACTGATGCTGAGCAAATGAAGATGATCGACAGATTGCTGGATGATGTGACCTCAACAAATTGATTAGGCTATGGATATAGGAGTAATATCGGTACGTTATGCGAGGGCTCTTTTAAAAAGCGCTTCAGAACTAAAACTTGAGTCGGCAGTGTATAATGACATGCTGAGTCTAGCAGAAAGTTACGTCCGCGTACCTCAACTGAGGTTTACGATAGACAATCCTATGCTCGCCAAAGACACGAAAAAGCAACTTCTATGCACGGCTTGCGGTGAGAATCGTACAGAAGTGACCGAGCGCTTTATCAGTCTTGTCTTGAAAGAAGACCGGGAGAGTATAATGCAATTCATGGCCAATTCATATATAACACTATACAGGCAACAGAAGAACGTCATCCGTGGACGACTCATCACCGCCACAGCAGTATCACCTGCGACAGAGCAAAGGATGCGGCAGATGGTGGAGAGCAGAACTAATGGGAACGTGGAGTTTGAGACAGAGGTGAATCCCGACATCATCGGAGGATTCATCCTTGAATACGATACATATCGTATGGATGCGAGTGTAAAAAACAAACTCCATTCCATACTCAACACACTAAAGAAATAAAGGATTATTTATATTAATTCTTACATAAAATAAAGAATTGAACAATGTCAGATAAAATAAAGCCAAGCGAAGTATCTGAAGTGCTCATTCAGCAACTGAAAGGTATCAGTAATCAGGAGAATTACGACGAAATAGGAACGGTGCTCACCGTTAGCGACGGTGTTGCCCGTATATATGGTCTCCGTAATGCTGAAGCCAATGAATTGCTTGAATTCGAGAACGGAACGATGGCTATCGTGATGAACCTTGAGGAAGACAACGTTGGCTGTGTGCTTTTAGGTCCGACATCCGGCATTAAAGAAGGTCAGGTGGTTAAGAGAACCAAGCGAATTGCATCTATCCGCGTGAACGATAATATGCTCGGACGCGTCATCAATCCGTTAGGGCAGGCAATCGACGGTAAGGGTGACATTGACTTAACTGGTGCATTTGAGATGCCTTTGGACCGTAAGGCTCCAGGTGTTATCTATCGCCAGCCAGTGAAAGAGCCGCTTCAAACCGGTCTGAAAGCAGTAGATTCAATGATTCCTATCGGTCGCGGACAGCGTGAGTTGATTATCGGCGACCGTCAGACAGGAAAGACAGCCATTGCTGTAGATACAATTATCAACCAGAAGAGTTTCTACGAAGCAGGCAAACCAGTATATTGCATATACGTGGCAATTGGTCAGAAAGCATCAACAGTTGCTGCTCTCGTGGCTACCTTGAAAGAACATGGTGCCATGCCATATACTATTGTCGTGGCAGCCACTGCCGCCGATCCTGCAGCCATGCAGTATTATGCACCTTTCGCTGGTGCTGCCATCGGTGAATATTTCCGCGATCGCGGCTATCCAGCACTTGTCGTATACGACGATTTGTCAAAGCAGGCCGTTGCATATCGAGAGGTGTCATTGATTCTTCGTCGTCCTTCTGGCCGCGAAGCCTATCCTGGTGACGTGTTCTACCTGCATTCTCGCTTGCTTGAGCGTGCAGCAAAGATTAATGAACAGCAAGAAGTGGCAGAGCAGATGAACGACCTTCCCGCTTGTATGAAAGGACACGTGAAGGGCGGTGGCTCATTAACAGCACTTCCTATCATTGAAACCCAGGCAGGAGACGTGTCTGCTTATATTCCGACAAACGTGATTTCGATTACCGACGGACAGATTTATCTGGAGTCAGACCTCTTCAATCAAGGATTCCGTCCTGCCATCAACGTGGGTATTTCTGTATCTCGTGTGGGAGGTTCTGCACAGATCAAGTCAATGAAGAAGGTAGCAGGAACGCTGAAAATCGACCAGGCTCAGTATCGCGAACTGGAGGCATTCTCCAAATTCTCAAGCGATATGGATGCCGTAACCGCCATGACTCTTGACCGCGGACGCAAGAATAATCAGTTGCTCATACAGCCTCAATACAGCCCGATGCCCGTTGGCGAGCAGATAGCAATACTGTATTGCGGCGTACATGGTCTGATGCACGATGTTCCTGTAGAGAAAGTACGAGAGTGTCAAGACAGTTTCCTCGACAAACTGCGTTCCACACATCCAGAAATCATTGAGACTCTTGGCAGTGGAAAGATAGCCGACGACGTGACGAAAGCCATTGAGGCCGTCATGGCAGATATTGCTGGACAGTATAAAAAGTAATAGCCTATGCCGTCACTAAAAGAGATAAAAGGTCGTATTGCCAGCGTCAACAGCACTCGCAAGATTACAAGTGCCATGAAAATGGTGGCATCTTCGAAGTTACACCATGCACAAGTGGCGATAGAAAACATGCTTCCTTATGAAAGCATGCTTGAGCATATCCTCAAGACATTCATTGCTTCCGAGGCAGAGGCTCAGACTGTCTATAGCATCGAACGTCCCGTTCACAACGTTGCGTTCATTGTCTATGCCAGTAATTCGTCGCTATGCGGTGGCTTCAATGCCAATGTAATCAAGATGATGCAGCAAGCCGTTGCAGAATACGAGCATCTTGGCAAAGACCATATAGTGATTTATCCTATTGGTCGCAAGGTTGCAGAAAAAGTGACGAAGTTGGGATTGAAATCCGCAGGTGATTTCACTGCATTGGCCGATAAGCCCAACGTGCAGGACTGTATTGATATCGCCATGGAATTGGGTGAGAAGTTTTCGAATGGTGAGATTGACCGCGTTGAAATGATATATCATCATTTTAAGAGCGCAGGTTCTCAGATTCTTACTCGAAAGACATTCCTCCCGATTGACATTGAAAGTGAATTGGCTGCCGACAAGGAGCGTGATCTCACAAGCAATGTGGCCACGCGTGAAGCAGTGGAATATCTCAAGCAACGCGACCGTCAGCAAGAATCGCGTGAGCAAGTTGCAGCAAAACCGTTGAACGACAATTTCATTGTAGAGCCTTCAATGGTAGATGTACTTGGCAAGTTGATTCCTAAACTGGCTCATTTGATGCTTTACACAGCATTGCTTGACAGTGTTGCCAGTGAGCACGCAGCACGTATGGTGGCTATGCAGACAGCAACAGACAATGCTGACGAGTTGCTTCGCGACCTCAATTTGCAATACAACAAGAGTCGTCAGCAGGCTATTACCAACGAACTGCTTGATATCGTAGGCGGCACAGTGAACAACTAAACGTCTACAAACAACCCATTATCAATGCGGTGCGCAGACAGATCATCCAAACGTGAATCTGTTTGCGCACTGCTTTTTTATTTATAGATGCCATTTTGAATAAGAGGGTCTTCGATCCCTATACACTTCATCTCATTTAGGCAGATACAAATCCTTGAGCATACCATATCACCCTTCTGATGAAAACACCATATCAGTAATTATTACCATCAGAAGGATGACCAGACCACCAACAAGCACAATAAGACGGGTTCTGCAACGGTGCTCACAGATAAGGACTTTTCAGAAATCACTAAGCCATAAACATGTAACAAGCGATACGACTTTAGCGGGTTGCACGGAAACTCTCCGTATTCTCGTATCTGCGAGCCATGAACCGTTTGTAGATATTCCTCATCCACAGGTTTCTGGTCATGATAAACGCAAGACCGATAATTAGCATCACGGTATAGGTGATGGTGTCGCTGAAGAACAGACTCAGTAGGCTGATAAAAACCACAGGCAGGAACATGGCAGCCATTTCGGCAGCAAAAGCGAACCAGTTTGTCTCTACATTTCCTTTGCTTACCAGTTTGCTGTTCAGCGGAATCGTCTGCTTATTCCATACAGCCATTTGCATAAACGTACAAAATATGGGACCAGCCGCAAATGCCATCATCGAAAAAAGCATCAAAAGGCTGTATTTCTCCATGAACACCGTGGGCAGCATGATGATGAACGGCAGCAGTAGCAGTGCCGTATAGAAATAGTATTTAGCGTGCAACAATTGCAGGATGTTCTCACGATGAGTCATCAAACAGTCAATATAGTTACCCTCTGCGCCCATTACCTTCACCAAGAGCATGCCACCGTTTATAATGAAAACATAGACGATGAAGAACTTGCTTGAAAACGAGTCATCGTAAACATCGGTATACGAAATCATGGCACTGAGGAATATTGTAAAGATCGTGCTGTATAGAAAAGAGTTGCGCATGTTCTTGTTGCGCATGATGCTCTTGATCTCAAGTTTGATATATTCGCCCACCTGTCCGAATCGGTCAAGTTGGCTGAACTCACTCACTGTTTTAAGTTTCGCATCCTTATCGTTTGCCGTGTCTACAATCGTATAATGATATTGGATTCTCCTGTTGATGAAAAAGAATAGTGCTATCAGCGCCAAGGTACCACCATAGGTGAGGATGCTCCATGATGCCATTCCGCTTCCTATTGCGCCGTATAGGCTGAACATTGAGTCAAAATTCTTGATAATCCAAGGCAAGAAAAGCAAGGAATAGATAATGACCGGTGCCACCCACCAGAAAATACTCCTCACAATCAAGGTTCTCCACAGCATATAGTTCTGGCTGTTGATAATGATAATGAGTTGGAAACCGATGACAAAACCAATGGCTGCCATCAGTCCACTACTGAAAACCAGACACATAATGGCGTATGGTACCGTGATAAACATCCACAGGAAGTTATTCTCCGACACCATGCTGCTGAGTATAAAGTTCTCTACACACGCATATTTAGGTATGGGCAGAAGCAGATATGGTTTAACCAACTGGGCCGGTGTCTGCTGTCCCATGAAGCGGAACAGGAAATCTGCAACCAGCATAAACGGCAGCAGGCCGAAGAGAAACTCGGCGGGCGTTTCCGTTGAAGAACTATTGGCGACGAGCGAAATGGCAATGGCAATAAACAGCATATAGATAATGAAAAAGCCACTCATGAGATATATGAGCACTTTTGCCGTTTTGTTCAACTCGTAAGCCAGACTTCTCTTTTTGCTAATCTTAATATGCTGTCTGAGCGTCTTGAAAAGTTGCAGTCTGTTCATGGGAAAAACCTATCTTAAATCGATGACCTCAGCATTGGGATATGCCTTTGCATTGAACCTGAAAGCAGAATCGCTCAACTTCTTCGACTTGAAATTTGAAATGCTGATGGTGCTCCATCCTTTGCTGGTGCGCATTTTCACCTGTGTGGGATGGTAGTTCTTGTCAATGCTGATATACATTTCCTGAATGGAGTTCTTCTGGTTCTGCGCCACCAGATGCACCTGATTGCCACTACCCATAACCTTGCGGCTCAGGTTGAACCCGTTCTTATACAGATTGATAAACGTATATGGATTCATCGCCTGCTGCTGGGCACTGGTGGGAGTGCTGATATTCACCTCGTCGGCATTCCTGTTATACGTCCATTGCGTCTTTCCGTCATACCAAATGATAGCCTGTCCCGTATAGGCGCAGAACTTATTGCCCTTGATATTGATCGTTCCCGAAGCACTTCCGTATTTTCCACTCATGGTAAAACTGGCAGATGCACCACCTTTTTTACTAAGTTCTGCTGCGGTCTTGTCGAGTATTTTACGTGCCTCCACGGCATCCTGTGCATTCACGCCTAATGCAAGCATCAGCATTATTGTGAGAATCATCATCTTTTTCATTTTCATAATCATTTTTTGTTCTTATTGTTTGTATGACAACAGAAACCATATCTGGTTTACTCGTTTTTCATCTTCTTAACGAAGCGAGCAGCGTATCAAGCGTGTTGATATCAGTAATTAACACTTCACGCGGCCTGCTGCCCTGGGCAGCACCCACAATTCCCGCTTTCTCCAACTGGTCCATCAGTCTTCCTGCGCGGTTGTAGCCGATGGCAAATTTGCGCTGTATCATACTCGTTGAGCCTTGCTGTGATACAACGATTGAGGCAGCAGCCTCTTCGAAAAGGGGATCCAGCGAACTC
Source organism: Prevotella sp. UBA4268 (assembly GCA_002395135.1). GTDB lineage: Bacteria > Bacteroidota > Bacteroidia > Bacteroidales > Bacteroidaceae > Prevotella. The sequence goes on from DGWC01000026.1 coordinate 9,808, forward strand.
GTATCCATGGCACTTCCGCCTCCCAGGCCTTCGCCTTCGTCGGTTGCCGGCTCTGGCAATTCCAATGGAGAGAGTGGTCCTGGCTGTGAAGCAATGTATTTATTGATGCGTTCAACCTCAGGAGTATCAACGAATGCACACTGCACACGTTCCGGTTCATTGCCCACGAGAATCAGCATATCACCACGTCCTATCAACTGATTGGCACCCGGACGGTCGAGAATGGTACGTGAGTCGATCATCGAACTCACCCTGAATGCCATACGTCCCGGGAAGTTTGCCTTGATCGTACCTGTAATAATGTTTGTGGTCGGGCGCTGTGTCGCAATCACCATGTGTATTCCCACGGCACGCGCAAGTTGTGCAATGCGCGCGATAGGCAATTCAACCTCCTTGCCGGCAGTCATAATCAGGTCGCCGAACTCATCGATAATCACTACGATATAGGGCATATACTCGTGCCCTTTGGTCAGATCCAGTTGATGGTTCAGATACTTTTGATTGTATTCCTTGATATTTCGTGCCTTCACAAGTTTCAGCATGTCGTAGCGATGATCCATCAGTTTGCAAAGACTGTTCAGTGTTCTAACCACTTTTGTCACGTCTGTGATGATGGCATCATCCTCATCTCCTGCCACTTTTGCCATGAAATGCGGCTCAATAGGGCCATAAACGCTGAATTCCACCTTCTTCGGGTCAATGAGAATAATCTTCAATTCATTCGGATGCTTCTTGTATAGCAATGAGGTAATGATGGCATTCAGACCCACAGACTTACCTTGTCCTGTGGCACCGGCAACAAGCAGATGCGGAATCTTGGCCAAATCCACCATGTACACCTCGTTGGTGATGGTCTTTCCCAATGCAATCGGTAGTTCCATCGTTGTTTCCTGGAACTTCTTGGAGTTAAGTATCGATTCCATCGACACGATATTTGCCTTTTTGTTCGGCACTTCTATACCAATCGTTCCTTTGCCGGGGATGGGCGCGATAATACGTATTCCCAACGCAGCAAGGCTCAGTGCAATATCATTCTCCAGGTTTTTGATTCTGGAAATGCGCACTCCTTCAGCAGGCTGTATCTCATAGAGCGTAATCGTTGGACCCACTGTGGCTTTGATACTCTTGATTTGCACGCCGAAACTGTTGAGCACTTCCACAATACGGTTCTTGTTGGCCGTCTGTTCTTCCATATCGATGAAAGGCTTGCTGTCGCTTTCATATTTCTGAAGCAAATCCAGGGCAGGGTATTTATACTTCGTCCACGGCTCTTTATGATTAATCGGCGTGCTGAGATCCACCTCTCCTCCCACGGTGTGTCCTTTTGCTTTCTCTTCCTCACCGGCGAGTTCGATGTCCATCTCCGTGTTGCCGGCCTCGCTTTTTGACGATTTTTCTCCTTCAGGATGCTCATTCTCTGCATCGCTATCATCAGACTCTGCCTTCTGATTTGCAGCAGCAGTGGCAGCCACTTCTTCGCCGTCGAAGACCACCGTCTGGGGTTCTGGATCGTCGAATGTTGTAGGATCTTCTACCGGATTAATGACTTCCTCCGCCTGCTCTTCGTCTTTCTTATGCTCGTTAGTAATGACAAACTGCACTTTGTTCGTGATATAGCCGATGGGATTCAGCATCTTGCGAATCACGGTAATCGTCTCACTGCTTAGATAGGTGAGAAAGAGAATGGCCACAAGCGCCAAGACGGCAGTCAGTCCGGGCGTTCCTATTACATTTTCAAGAAACTGACAGCAGAACAGTCCATGGTCGCCACCGGGATTGAACACCTGATCGCCCATGATAGGAGTGAGGAACTTGGCAAAGGTTACTGAGCACCATATCATCACTACTACCAGACAGAGGAACCATTTCAGCAGGTTGATGTTGTTATAAGCATGCATCATTCTCAGCCCGACCAGTGCCAAGAGCACAGGAATGATGAATGCCGCGATACCAAAACACCGCGCAATGAAAAAGTTCGACAGCAATGCGCCGATGGAGCCGCAACTGTTCTGGAAGTCGCGCGTGCTGTTCAGCCATTCATTCGGCCGCAAATCCAGAACAAGACTCTGGTCGGCTTCTCCTGTGGAAAAATAGGAGATGAAGGCTATGATGGTATAGACAGATACCAGCAACAGCACAAATCCGAAAATGAAATTGAATATATCGTTCTGAAAAATGTTCTTGATTCCGATGGCCTCAGTAAATGATTTTGCCGGGCGAGTTTGCTTCTTTTTTGCCATTTTGAACCTTATTAATTTTATTTTATCTGCAAAAGTAATTGAAATTTGTCAGATTTCGCCATGAAATCGCATTTTTTTTCTAATTTTGCACCTTGATACTGCAATATAATGAAAAAAATACTCTATAACAAGTTCGACAAGAAACAACTCAACCAATTACCTATCGTCAGTTTCGAGGGGCGAATCATTGTTGTGATATCACCGGGAGAGACACGCAAGGCGGTAGATTTCCTGCTCTCACAACCCATTCTCGGGGTTGACACAGAGACGCGCCCTTCGTTCCAAAAGGGCATTTCGCATCAGGTGGCATTACTCCAAGTGTCAACAAAAGACATCTGTTTCCTCTTCAGACTTAACTATACCGGCATAACACCTGACATCCTCCGGCTGCTGGAAGACAAAACGGTGCCGAAAATCGGATTGTCGTGGCACGACGACATCAGTGCCCTGCACCGCAGGTGTGAGTTCGTGCCTGGCTATTTCATCGATATTCAAGACCATGTATGCGAACTGGGCATTGAAGACCTTAGTCTGCAAAAACTCTATGCCAATCTCTTCCGCCAGAAAATCAACAAAAAACAGCAACTCAGCAACTGGGAAGCCGAGGTTTTAAGCGACAAGCAGAAACTATATGCTGCCACCGATGCCTGGGCATGCCTGAAAATCTATGAAGAACTGATGTCTCTGAAAACCACGAACAACTATCAACTGGAAATTGTCAATGATGAATTACAAGAAAATATATCTCAAAAAAGGGAAGGATGAAAGCCTGAAGCGTTTTCATCCATGGGTGTTCTCTGGTGCCATTCAGCATACCGAAGGCGATATTGCTGAAGGAGAAACCGTGCGAGTGATCAACAGCAATGGGGAGTTTATTGCCATAGGACACTATCAGATCGGCAGCATTGCCGTGAGAGTGCTGTCTTTTGAAGACATAGAAATCGACTTCGACTTCTGGCTTTCCCGTCTGCAAGAGGCGCTCAACATGCGCATCAGCATCGGCGTGGCCGACAATCCCGACAACAATACATTCAGGCTCGTTCACGGCGAAGGCGACCATCTGCCCGGACTGGTTATCGACTGCTACGGCAAAACGGCCGTTCTGCAGGCCCATAGCGTAGGTATGCACGTTTGCCGCCATATCATTTCCAAGGCGCTGCTGCAGGTAATGGGCAGCCGCATTGAGAACATCTATTATAAAAGCGAGACAACGCTGCCTTTCAAGGCCGATCTCAGTCAGGAAAACGGATTTATCCATGGCGAAAGCGCTGACAACATCGCCATCGAAAACGGACTGAAATTCCATGTTGACTGGCTGAAAGGGCAGAAGACAGGCTTCTTTGTCGACCAAAGAGAGAACCGCGCGCTTCTCGAAAAATATGCCCGTGGCCGCAGCGTGCTGAACATGTTCTGCTATACAGGTGGCTTTTCGTTTTATGCCATGCGTGGCGGCGCTGCCTTGGTGCATAGCGTTGACAGCAGTGCCAAGGCCATTGAACTGACCAATGCTAATGTAGAAATGAACTTCCCCGGTGATAAGCGCCATCAAGCATTCTGCGACGACGCCTTCAAATATCTGGATGCTGCCGACGGGAAATATGATTTGATTATTCTGGACCCACCTGCTTTTGCCAAACATCGTGCTGCCTTGCACAACGCTCTGAAGGGTTATACGCGCCTGAATGTGAAAGCATTCGAGCGAATCAAGCCTGGCGGCATCATGTTTACGTTCAGTTGCTCGCAGGTTGTGACGAAAGACAATTTCAGAAACGCCGTTTTCACCGCCGCCGCCATTAGCGGACGTCGTGTCAGAATTCTTCATCAACTTCATCAACCGGCCGACCATCCCATCAATATCTACCATCCCGAAGGTGAATATCTAAAAGGACTTGTGCTGTATGTAGAATAATCCCAGCATGAACACAAATCTCAGCATACAGAAGAGACTGGTTTCGAGCATTCGCGAATACGTGAGAAACCTGGATTTGATGCACCAGGAAGGCCGCTATTTGGTGGCTTTGTCCGGTGGTTCAGATAGTGTTTGTATGCTATTGGTATTAAAGGAGTTGGGGTTTTCTATTGAAGCAATACATTGCAACTTCCATCTTCGTGGCGAAGAGTCTGATTGCGACGAGCAGTTTTGTGTGGATTTGTGCAATAGGATGAATGTAAACCTTCATCGCATTCACTTTGATACAAAGGAATATGCACAGGCTCACGGCATCAGCATTGAGATGGCGGCAAGGGATTTGCGGTATTCCTTTTTCTGTCAACTCAACAACGACCTCCATACAGATGGTGTTTGCGTGGCTCACCACAAAGACGACGTGGTGGAAACTCTGATGATCAATCTGATAAGAGGTACGGGAATTCATGGTCTGACAGGCATTGATGCCAAACGTGAAATCACAGTCAACAACTTGAGTTGCAACATCATCCGCCCGATGCTGACCGTTTCGAAGAACGATATTCTTGATTTCCTCAGTGCCCAGCAGCAGCCGTATGTCACTGACAGCACAAATCTGGAAAACAGTTATGTGCGCAACCGAATCCGCCTTGACATCCTGCCAATCATGCGGACGATCAATCCGTCGGTGGACGAGAGCATTTTCAAGACGGCCAACAGGCTCAGAGAGGCTGCAAAGGTGTTCGACGAAGCCGTTGGCAAGGCCATTCAGCAGTGTATTGAAAACACCGATGAATCCGGGAAATCTGTGCGTATAAGCGTGGACCAACTGCTCAGGCAAACATCTCCAGAATATACGATGTATAGCATTTTAAGCAGATACGCATTCTCTTCTGAGCAGATAGAGACCATCGCGCAAATGCTCTCTGCTTCGTCAGACAATACTGGCCGCTGTTTCGTTTCGCCCAGCCACGAACTGCTTATCGACAGAAATGCGCTATTGGTGGAACCGATTTCCAATATCCAGAAGAGCATGCGCATACCAGAACCAGGCACATATATCTTTGGAGGAAAACCGGAAAAGAAGTTCCGCATTGAACTGATTGAATCAGAAAACGGCAAGGAGATTTCCAAGCAACTTAATATAGCGACCATTGATGCTGCTGATGTGGCGTTTCCACTCACCATTCGCACGGTTCAAGAGGGCGACCGCTTTCATCCATTTGGCATGAAAACAGCAACCGAAAACGGACGTCCGCCCAAACTGGTGAGCGATTTCCTGACCGACAAAAAGATGTCTGTATTCGACAAACGCAAACAACTGGTGGTCGCCGATGCCAAAGGGCGTATCATTTGGCTGGTAGGAGAGCGCACTGACCATCGTTTCCGGGTGACAGAATCCACCAGGAAGATGCTGCGCCTCACGGTTTCTTAGGCGGTCCATCATCTACGATGAAAGCATCGGGCAGAGCGGAATAATGGCAAGTTATATACGATGAAATCTGCGAAACCAAGAACTCTTATGGCTGAAATTGTCATGGAAAATCCGAATTTAAGTCTCTCATATCGGCAATATTAATCACTGACGGTCAATTAGTCGCGAAATACGCAAGATTTGGAGCATTTTCTGCAACTTATTGGCTAATAACCAATTACAATAAAAATAAGTTTTTCTTGAACAAGGAAATCAGATGATTGCAGGCAAAACCTATGCTTTTGGGTTGTAAAAACATAGGTTTTGAGGTGCGAAACCATAGTTTTTGGGCAGTAAAACCATAGTTTTTGAAGGGTAAAAGCATAGGTTTTGCACGGTGAAATGTGCGTCGTGGTAACGAATCTTTACGTTTTTGCGATTTCATCGCTCATTTTGCCCAACAATAAATTCTATTTCGAAGAAAAGCAGTAACATGATTTTGTCGCATTTTTTCGAATCATCAGCATGCTGTTTTGATGAAGAAAATGAAATTTAGGGCAACGTGTCTCCAGGTTCATTTTGCACGGGGAGCCGTCGGTGCGTTATGTTTCTCATCTAACTTACGTTGTTTTACTCTTTAAGCAGATACCAGTTGAGTACATTTATTATTGTTTTTCGGTTTATTTTTTGTATCTTTGCATCAAGATGACCCACATCTTGCAGATTAATTACGGAAGCAAAACATATAATGGAAAAATAACAAACATCAATTGTTTATGAAGAAGTGTTGCTTGTTGATGATGCTATTGATGCTCTTCATGGGCATGAATGCACAGGAATATGAAACAACGGAGAACGTAAGTTACACCACGAAGAAGGATGCCTATTCGATGGAACGGCTGAAATTAGATGTTTATCATTCCAGAAAACGCCACGACTGCCCGGTAGTGGTATGGTTTCATGGCGGCGGACTGGAAGGTGGCAACAAGTCTATTCCTGACCAATTGAAAGAAAAAGGCATGGTGGTGGTTGCAGTAAACTACCGACTGCTGCCCAAAGTCACTGTTGACCAGACGATTGACGATGCTGCAGAGGCCGTGGCATGGGTGTTCCGCCATATCGAAGAGTATGGAGGGAGCGTGAAAAAGATTGTTGTCACCGGTCATTCCGCCGGCGGATATCTGTCAATGATGCTCTGTTTGAACAAGTCGTGGCTCAACAAATACGACGTGAATGCCGACGATGTGATGCTCTATGCGCCATTCAGCGGGCAAGCCGTCACACATTACAATGTGAGGAAGATGAACGGTATAGGTCCGCTCAGAGCCGTTATCGACGAGTATGCACCTATCTATTGGGTGCGCAACGACTGCCCTCCGCTGGTTCTTATCTGTGGCGACCGCGAACTGGAACTCTATGGCCGGTACGACGAAAACCAGTATCTGGCCAGGATGATGAAATTGGCGGGACACCAGAAAACCTACCTCTATGAACTGGGCGGTCATGGCCACGGCCACATGGTGGGGCCGGCATTCCATATCCTCGACACACATATCAAACAATTGTTAGGCGAAAAGACGAATCCATAAACCGCACAATTAAAGGCACATCCGTCATGGTTGTGCCTTTAATTATATATGGTTGCCACTTTTATCATCTGGCAAAAACGTCCATTTTATCGCTGGCGTAACTCCCAGAAAGCAACGGCAGCAGCGGCTGCCACATTCAAAGAGTCCACCTGATGCGACATGGGAATCCTCACCACATAGTCGGCTTCGGCAATGGTTTCATGCGGCAGGCCGTCACCCTCTGTACCCATCACAATGGCAAGACGTTCTTCACGCTTGAGTCTGTCGTCAGAAACGGAAATAGATTTGTCAGTCAATGCCATGGCTGCCGTGCGGAAACCGTAATCGTGGAGCGAGGGAATGGGATGATCGAGCCATGTCCAGGGCACAAGAAACACCGATCCCATCGACACTCTAACGGCTCGGCGGTTCAGCGGATCACACGAATTGCGTGTCAGCAAGATAGCATCAATGCCCAAAGCGGCAGCAGAACGAAAGATGGCACCGATGTTTGTGGTGTCTACAACACCGTCGATGACCACCATGCGGCAGGCATCGGCACATAATTCAGCAACTTTCGGCAGAGTGGGGCGGCGCATAGCGCACAGCACACCGCGCGTAAGGGTATAGCCGGTGAGTGATTCAAGCAGTTGCCGCGTACCTGTATACACAGGGAAATCCGCCTCTTCACCGTCTGTGTCTTTTCTTATTTGCTCGCATCGGGTGATGATGTCCGCTGCATCGCCCGTGATATGCTTCTCTTCGCATAGCAGTGCCACGGGCTGAAAACCAGACTGCAGCGCCACACGAATCACTTTCGGACTTTCCGCAATAAATATTCCCTGAGCAGGATCCAGTTTGTTACGCAACTGTGCTTCTGTCAACGAACTGAACATCTGCACGCCTGGATGCTGAAGAGACTCTATTTTGATGACTGACATGATCGTTTTTAGGTTATTAATTCTCGTATTTGCTTTATCTATATATCGGCCGTAAGACGACAAGACCTATTAAGACTGTTATGTCTTATTACTTTTCCTTATGATGCCAGACCAGGCTATCTGCTCAAAAAAGGCATGTATGGGCTGTTCCAACGTCAACATGATCTGCCTGCAAAAGTACGCATAATCGTTAGAAACTGCAATAACTCCATTGCAAAAAACGATTGTTTTTTGTAAAATTGCAATCTTTTGACAAAAAAAACGACGATTTCGAGATGATATTCAAATGTTTTTATTAATTTTGCGAAACAGATAGTTTCTATATCTGCAATGATCATGACTTATATTTAATAATAATACACATTACAATCTATTAACACCATGACAACTTCAACCAAATCTCCACAAGCCGGTCTGCCCAAATCCTATCAGGATTTTCTAGGTGAAATCAGGCAATTTGTAGCAAAAAACTGTATTTATACTGATGAATTGCGCACTCTGGGCTGGGGGACAGACGCCAGTTTTTACCGTCAGATACCGAAAATTGTAGTAAGAAGCGACGGTGAGGAACAAATATCCAAGATAGTCAAGGCATGCAAGAAATTCAAGGTGCCCTTCACCTTCCGTGCGGCAGGCACATCTTTGTCTGGCCAAAGCGTGAGCGAATCGGTGCTGATCGTGGCTGGCAAACACTGGGAAAAATATGAACTGGGCGAAAACCAGGACACCATCCGCCTGCAACCAGGTATTGTGGGCGCACGCGTGAACGAGATTCTGAAGCCATTCGGACGCGTATTCCCGCCAGATCCAGCATCTATCGGCAGCGCAATGGTAGGCGGAATCGTTTGCAATAATGCCTCTGGTATGAACTGCGGCGTACATGCCAACAGCGACCGTATGATGGTAAGCGCACGAATCATACTCACTGACGGTACCATTGTTGACACAGGAAGCGAAAAAAGCAAGGCTGCCTTCCGCCAATCACATCCGGAATTCATCCAGAAAATTGAGGCATTGCGCGATCGCGTGCGTGCAGACAAGGAATTAGCCGACCGCATCAACCTGAAATACAGCATCAAAAACGTGACCGGACTCAACATACGGCCACTGCTTGCCTATGATGATCCGTTTGACATCATGGCTCACTGTATGGTGGGATCTGAGGGAACGCTCGCATTCTTGTCGGAAGTGACCATGAAAACACTTTACGACTACAAGTATAAAGCATCGGCCATGGTATATTTCCTCACCATGAAAGAGAGTTGCGAGGCCGTTGTTGCCATGAAAAAACTGAAGTCGGGCGACGAAGACCTCAAGATGAGTGCTGAAAACCTGATGGTGAAGAGTGCCGAAATGCTTGATTACAAATCGCTGAGTTCTGTTGACGATCCTGTATATCTGCAATACAAGAAAGACGTTGATGCCGGAAAGATTGCCGGTGTGGAACCTGGCGACTACCACAACCTTACCGCTATCCTGACAGAAACCAAAGGCATCACTCACGAGCAGTTGCTCGAGAAGATTGAAAAAATCAAAGAATGTCTTGGACAGTTCAGTCTTTACATTCCGACAGAGTTTACTGAAGACCCGGCCGTGTATGGAAAATACTGGGCAATCAGGTCGGGCATATTCCCGTCAGTGGGTGGTACGCGTCCTGTAGGCACCTCTTGCCTCATTGAAGACGTTGCTTTCCATATTGAAGACCTGCCAGAAGCCACGGTGAAACTTCAGAAACTCATCGCCGACCACGGCTATTCCGACGCTTGTATCTACGGACACGCCTTTGAAGGCAACTATCATTTCATCTTGAATCAGAGTTTCAAGAGCGAGAGTGAAGTGAAGCGCTATGAAGAAATGATGCGCGACGTGGCCCGATTGGTGGTAGAAGAATACGACGGATCTCTGAAAGCCGAGCACGGAACCGGCCGCAACATGGCTCCGTTTGTGAAATATGAATGGCGCGACAAGGCATACGAGGTGATGAAAGAGTTGAAAGCCATCTTCGATCCTGACGGTCTGCTCAATCAGGGAGTGATTTTCAATGACGACCCGGAGTGCTTCATCAAGTGTCTGAAACCACTGCCAGTGCTCGATTTCAACTTCAACGAAGTGCCTGATGGCGGTCATTATCTGAAAGACTGTGTGTCTACAGCCAAAGAAACCATTGAGGCCGTGAAACGTGCCAACAAGTGTATTGAGTGCGGATTCTGTGAAGTGAATTGCATGTCGTGTGGTCTGACGCTCTCTTCCCGTATGCGAATCGCCGTGCAACGTGAGATTCGTGAACTGGAGAGCACGGGAGCAAACCCGGAACGCGTGGCCACTTTGAAGCGGCAGTATAAGTATTATGGCGACCAGACCTGCGCCACTGATGGTCTTTGTTCTACTTCGTGCCCAATGAAAATCAACACGGGCGAACTGACACACTTGATTCGTCAGTTTGATATGAACAACAACAAAACCGGATATAAGGTGGGAGAGTTTGCTGCCAACCACATGGCAGGCATAAAGTCAGGCCTTCGCGTTGTTCTCGATGTCGCTAATCTCGGTCATAATGTATTAGGATCGTCCATAATGACGGGCATTTGCAATGGAATGAACAAGATGGGATTGCCATTATGGACCACTGCCATGCCCAAAAAGAAGAGTCAACCCAAGCCAGGAGCACATATCGGGAAAGCCGATGCCGAAGATTTGAAGGTGGTTTATTTCCCAAGTTGCATCAACCAAACCATGGGACTGGCCAAGGGAGCACCTGTAAAGAACTCCTTGGTAGACGATACGTGCCAACTGCTCAACAAAGCAGGCTACGAAGTGATATTCCCGAAGGGAATGGATAAGATGTGTTGCGGTCAGATTTGGGAGAGCAAGGGCATGCTCGACATAGCAGACCGAAAGAGCGCAGAACTTGAAGAAGCGCTTTGGGAAGCAAGTGAGCAGGGCAAATATCCTGTTTTGTGCGACCAGAGTCCTTGTTTGCACCGCATGAAGAAAGTTATCAAGCGCATGAAACTGTATGAACCGGCTGAATTCATCATGGTTTACCTGAAAGACAGGCTTGATTTCCACCCGATTGACCGCCATATTGCGTTGCATATCACATGTTCGACACGCGAAATGGGTGTTTCTGACAAACTTATAGAACTGGCTTGTCTCTGCTCAAATAATGTTTACCTGCCCGAGGGCGTAGGTTGCTGCGGCTTTGCAGGCGACCGTGGATTCACATATCCTGAGATGAACAAGTATGCATTGCGCAAATTGCGCCCGCAAATAGAACAGCACCACATAGAAATAGGCTATTCCAACAGCCGCACATGTGAGATTGGTCTCCAGACCAACACGGGTATTCCATACATGAGCATCGTCTATCTGGTGAATGAATGTACTACCAAAAAATAATCATATAAACTACTTTCATTATGTTTTCAAATCAAGATTTAGAACAAATCACTCTGAAAGGAATTACAGAGAATCAGATTAACACTCAGTTGGATGAGTTTAAAACTGGTTTTCCATTCTTAAAACTCGACTCTGCAGCAGGTATCGGTAACGGAATTATCGCTCCTGATGCGACAGAGCGCCGCCACTTTGTGGATGTATGGAATGCTTACAAGGCAGAAGGTAAGAAAATTGTGAAGTTCGTTCCTGCCAGTGGAGCCGCTTCTCGCATGTTCAAGGACATGTTTGCCTTTCTGAATGCCGACTATTCTGTGCCAACGACAGACTTTGAAAAGTTTTTCTTTGACCATATAGAGAAATTTGCATTCTACGAGACACTCGACGACACGTGCAAAAAGAATGAAGGGAAAGGCCTGAAGGTGCTCATTGCCGACGGCCAGTATAAAACGGTGGTGGCAAACATGCTTGAAGCCAAAGGAATGAACTATGGACAGTTGCCCAAAGGTATGCTCCTCTTCCATAAATACGCTGACGGCGCACGCACACCGATGGAGGAACACCTTGTTGAAGGTGCGCTCTATGCGTCGAGCAATGGAGAAGCCAATGTTCATTTTACCGTGAGCCACGAGCACATGGCCATGTTTGAGAACAAGGTGGCAGAGAAGAAAGATGCCCTTGCCCGCAAATATGGTATTCACTACAACATCTCTTTCTCGGAGCAAAAGCCGAGTACCGACACGATTGCAGCCAATCCCGACAACACTCCATTCAGGAATGAAGACGGAACGCTGCTGTTCCGCCCGGGCGGACATGGTGCCCTGATTCAGAATCTCAATGACATTGAGGCCGATGTGATATTCATCAAGAACATCGACAATGTGGTTCCAGACCGTTTGAAAGACGACACCGTGGAGTACAAGCAAGTGATTGCCGGCGTACTTGTGTCTCTCCAGAAAAAGGCATTTGCCTACCTGCGTGCTCTTGATGCAGGAAACTGCGACCACGCTGCACTCGAAGAGATAACCAAGTTCGTGGAAGAAGAACTTTGCTGCAAGAATCCACACATTGGAGAACTGAATGACGAGAGCCTGATTGCCTATCTCCGCTCCAAGTTGAACCGTCCTATGCGTGTCTGCGGAGTAGTGAAGAATGTCGGCGAACCTGGTGGCGGCCCGTTCCTCACCTATAATCAAGACGGCACGATTTCGCTTCAGATTCTGGAAAGCAGCCAGATTGACAAGAGCAATGCTGAATATATGAAGATGTTTACAGAGGGAACACACTTCAATCCAGTGGATCTGGTTTGCGCCGTGAAGGATTATGAAGGCCGGGACTTCGATCTGCCGCAGTTTGTTGATAAGTCAACCGGTTTCATCAGCAGCAAGAGCAAGAACGGCAAAGAACTGAAAGCGCTCGAACTACCTGGTTTGTGGAACGGTGCGATGAGCAATTGGAACACCGTGTTCGTAGAAGTTCCGCTCTCAACATTTAATCCGGTAAAGACGGTGAATGACTTGCTGCGCGAACAGCATCAGTAATCAAAAAGGATAAATAAAAAGAATCTGAGTTTTGGCTAATAGAAGAATGGTGGTTAGGTAAGTCAAACCAAAAACCTAAATAACATTCAAAAGCCCAAAACTCAGATTCTTTTTTATTAGAATACCATGGCCGTATCCGAGAGGATTTCACCAAGGGTGGGGTGGATATGCACCATTTCTGCCAGTTGCTGCACAGTGGTGTTGCGGCACATCAAGGAACTAATCTCCTGAATCATGTCAGCAGAATGGGCACCATAAGCATGACATCCGAGAATCCTACCATCTTCGGCAGCAATCAGTTTCAGCAAACCGTCGGTTTCATTCATGGCTAATGCCTTGCCATTGGCACGGAAATAGCCTTTCTTGCACACGTATGCGATTCCTTGAGACTTACATTGGTCTTCCGACAATCCAACACTGGCTGCTTCGGGATAAGTGAAAATGGCTGACGGCATCACATCGAGACGAATATCGTCAGAGATATTCAAGATGTGATTAACGGCATGAATGCCTTGGAATGTTGCAGCATGAGCAAGCATGCAGCGGGCATTTACATCGCCGATGGCATATACACCCGGAACGTTTGTCTGCATATTGTCGTCCACAGGAATACCTCTTGGTGAGAATTCCACACCTGTATTCTCGAGTCCGATGCCTTCTACATTCGCTCCACGACCTGTTGCCACGAGCACGATGTCGGCTTCAACCTCTTCTTCTTTGCCTTTTCGGTCGTAAACAACCACCGACTTGCCGCCGTTATCATCGGAATGAAGAATCTTTTTCACACCCGACTGCATGATGAAGTTTACACCGCGCTTCGAAATAGCCTGACGCAGGCGCTTGGCCACATCAGAATCTAATACAGGAAGGCACTCTTTCAAGAATTCGATAACGGTAACCTCAGACCCGAAACTGTTGAATATAGCAGCCATTTCCATACCAATCACGCCTGCACCAATGATACAGAGTTTTTGAGGAACATACTCAATATCAAGCAGTTCTGTGGATGTCATTACGCAGGGATGATGAATGCCCTCAATGGGAAGCATCTTGGCATGTGAACCTGTTGCTATGATAACATGGTCGGATGTATACTCATCATCACCAACAACTACTGTTTTCGCATCCTTGAAGACAGCACGGCCTTGCACGAAAGTAATGCCAGGTGCCTTCATCAAGGTTTCCACTCCCGTGCGCAACTGATCTACGACAGCATCTTTGCGTGCCTTGACGCGCGCATAGTCAACAGAAAAGCCATCATGATGGATGCCGTAGACATCGGCTTCTGTCATTTCATTGACCACTTCAGCATTTCTGCAAAGTGTTTTCGTAGGAATACAGCCGCAATTCAGGCAGGTACCGCCAGCATGCTTCTCTTCGATAATGGTCACGGTGAGACCTTTCCGTGCAGCATACTCTGCTGCACGGTAGCCACCGGGACCACTACCTATGATCATCAGATTACTCTTCATTCTGCAATTGCTTAAAAGTAACGACGGGATGCTTTGCTGCCAGCACGTCATCAACGCGTCCAATAGGCGTGTTGTGCGGTGCACTCTTCACGATTTCCGGATTCTCTCTGGCCTCCTTAGCGATTTTCTTCATCACGTCAATAAAGCCGTCGATAGTCTCCTTGCTCTCGTTCTCGGTAGGCTCAATCATGAGACTCTCATGGAAAAGCAGCGGGAAATAGATGGTTGGAGCATGATAGCCGTAATCGAGCAGACGCTTGGCCACGTCCATTGTCGTAACACCTGTTGACTTGTCCTTCAGGCCGTCGAACACGAATTCGTGCTTGCAGAGTCCGTCAATGGGAAGTTCGTAATCGTCTTTCAGGCTTTCCTTGATGTAATTGGCATTCAACGTGGCAAGCGGACCTACCATCTTGATGTTTTCCTTACCCAAGGAAAGGATGTAAGAGTATGCACGAAGGATAACACCAAAGTTACCGAAGAAGTTGCCTACACTACCTAATGATTTCTCGTAGTCACCAACCTCTACTCTCAGCATATCTTCTTCCTCGTCAAGCACCACGCGTGGAGTGGGGAGGAACTGCTCAAGTCCTTCACGAACACCTACCGGACCAGAACCAGGACCACCGCCGCCATGAGGTGTGGAGAAAGTCTTGTGAAGATTGATGTGCATCACATCGAATCCCATATCACCAGGACGACTGGCACCCAACATAGGATTGAGATTGGCACCATCATAATACATCAAACCACCACATTCGTGGATGAGTTTGGCTATCTCAGGTATCTCCTTCTCAAAAAGTCCCAACGTGTTCGGATTAGTCATCATCATGCCAGCAATCTCTGCTCCATGAACAGCGAGAAGTTCTTTCAGGTCAGACACTTCCACAAGTCCTTCTGACGTGCTCTTGACCTCCACCACATCAAGACCACAAACAGCAGCCGATGCAGGATTGGTTCCATGAGCAGAATCAGGAATGATCACCTTGGTGCGCTGATGGTCGTTGCGACTCTCATGATATGCACGAATCACCATCAAACCAGTTAATTCGCCATGAGCACCAGCACAAGGATTCAGCGTAAACTCCTTCAAGCCTGTTAAGGCAGCAAGCGACTGCTGCAGGCCATAGTACACCTCAAGTGCGCCCTGGCATGTCTCGGCGGGCTGCAAGGGATGCAATCCTGCGAATTCCTTCATTGCAGCAATCTCTTCGTTGATGACAGGATTGTACTTCATCGTACAACTGCCCAACGGATAGAAGCCATTGTTGACACCGAAATTGTTTGCGCTGTGATTGGTATAGTGACGAACAACGGTCATTTCATCACATTCTGGCAACGCCGCTTCTTCGCCTCGTCTCAGCGATTCGGGCAGTTCTGTCAGGCAGTAAGCACCAAAACTATTCTTTGGCAGGGAATAACCTTTACGACCTGCATGTGATAATTCGAAAATCAGATTCCCATAAAGTTTGTTATTCATGGCTATTCCTCCTCTTCTTTTTCGTTGACACTCAAAATGACATCTAACAATTCGTCAATCTCCTCTTTGCTCCGCTTTTCTGTAACGGCAAACATGATGGTGTGGTCATCAATCTTTACGCCGGCAAGATAGCCGTTTCCAAGACACAGATCCTGCAGTTCATCCACATTTCCATCATAAGTTACACAGAATTCATTGAGGAAAGGCTTGTCGAAAGTCTTCTTGAAATGGCCGCTTTCAACCAGTTTGTCACACAGATAATGAGCACCTGCATAAGACAAGTTGGCTGCTTCTTTCAGACCTTCCTTGCCCATTAGCGACATATAGATGGTTACGAAGAGAGCCATCAAACTCTGATTTGAGCAGATATTTGAAGTGGCCTTCTGACGTCTGATATGCTGTTCGCGTGCCTGCAAGGTAAGCACGAAGGCGCGCTGACCGCGATTATCCATTGTCATACCTACGATACGACCGGGCATTTTGCGAATCAGTTTCTCGGTGCAGCACATATAGCCGACCGACGGACCGCCAAATGTCATGGGAATACCTAAACTCTGGCCATCACCGACAGCCACATCAGCGCCCCATTCCTTTGGAGTTTTCAGCACAGCAAGGTCTGCAGCAACACTGTTCATAATGAAAAGGGCCTTGGCATCGTGCGCGGCATCAGCAAATCCGCTATAGTCTTCTACCACTCCGTAATAATTCGGCATTTGGACAATGACACCAGCGACACCGCCTTCATTCAGTTTGGCCTGCATGTCTTCCTTGTCTGTAACACCGTCTTTCTGGTTAATGCCAACGATTTCCACACCGTGGAATTTGGCATAAGTCTCTACCACGCGGCGAACCTTGGGATCTACGGTGTCGCTGACAAGCACTTTCGTCGCTTTCTTACCTGCGGCGTAGGCCATCATCATTGCCTCGGCCGTTGCCGTTGCACCATCATACATTGAGGCATTTGAGATATCCATGCCGGTCAGTTCGGCCATCATGCTCTGATACTCAAATATATAATGGAGTGTGCCTTGAGAAATCTCTGCCTGATAGGGGGTATAACTGGTCAAGAACTCAGAGCGCTCTATGATATTCGGAACCACTGCCGGTGTATAATGGTCGTAAACGCCAGCACCTGCGAAACAAACGAGTTCATCGTTCATGAGACCAAGTTCGTTGAACAGTTCACGCACTTCCAACTCACTCATCTCTTCGGGAATCTGATAGTTCCCTTTGAATCGCAAATGATCAGGTATGTCGGCATACAAGTCGTCAAGCGACTTGACACCGGCCACCTTTAACATTTCCTGTAATTCCTCTTCAGTGTGAGGAAAGAACTTATAATTCATATCAGATGATTAATGATTATTACAGAACTCTTCGTATGCCTTTGCATCCATCAGGTTGTCCAGTTCGCTCTTGTCAGAAAGTTCAACCTTGATAATCCAGTTCTCAAATGCATCGCTGTTGATAAGTTCCGGCTGATCTTCGAGTGCCTCGTTTACTTCAACTACAGTTCCACTAACAGGACTGTTGAGATCGCTTGCTGCCTTCACACTTTCCACAGCACCGAACTCTTCTCCTGCTGTCACCTCATCGTCTACGTCAGGCATGTCAACATACACCACATTACCCAGCGCATTCTGAGCATAGTCTGTGATACCTACATAACCGAAATCACCGTCTACTTTAACATACTCGTGACTCTCTGAATAATAGAGTCCTTCCAAAAACTTTGCCATGATTGTTGAATTTTGTTTTTATTAATAATGAATACTATTGTTTTTCTTTTTGAATAATGATCATATTCTTCGTATGAATGCAATCGAATTATTTCTTGTAGTGTTTTTCGTAGAAACGCTTCTTGACAACCACACCTGGGAATGTTCTCTTGCGAATCTGAACCTCAACTTCTGTTCCGAGTTTTGCATGAGCAGCATCTACCAATGCCATGCAAACGCTCTTACCCGTCGAAATAGAGTTGTATCCAGTGGTTACTTCACCAACTTTCTCTCCATTCACGACAACAGCATAGCCGTGGCGAGGTATTGCCTTGTCTTTCAATTCTATACCGATAACACGCTGCTTAGCACCTTCAGCCTTCTGTTTGGCCAAAGCGTCCTTGCCAATAAACTCCTCTTTGTCGAGTTTGCAGAACATGCTTAGTCCGGCCATTACAGGAGTGATGTCATCGCTCAATTCATCTCCATAGAGAGGCAATCCCACTTCGAAACGAAGGGTATCACGACATCCCAGGCCACAAGGCTTGCAACGCCCACATGCCATCAGTTTGTCCCATTGATTGCAAATGAATGTCTGCGAACCATATATTTCAAATCCATCTTCACCCGTATATCCTGTTCGGCTGATGATAATGGTTTCATTGTCAATGTCAATGGTCTTTGCTGTATAGAAAACCAATTCCTTGCAAGCCAGACCAAGCACTTCTTCAACCACCGTTTCTGCTTCAGGACCTTGCACGGCCAACTGAGCATAATAGTCTGAACAGTTATTCAGTTCGATATCAAAACCATCTGCCTGCTTTTGAATCCAGGCCCAATCTTTGTCGATATTTGCAGCGTTGATTACCAAGAAGAAGTCTTGTTCGTCCATCTTGTATACCAACAAGTCATCAACAGTACCACCGTTTTCATAGCACATCATTCCATAGAAAATCTGTCCTTTGGGAGCATTCGTAACGTCATTGGTAAAGATATGGTTTACATATCGCTCTGCATCCTTACCTTTAACGGTCACTTCACCCATGTGCGACACATCAAAAACGCCACAGTGCTGTCTCACGGCATTGTGCTCGTCGATAATGTTTGAATACTGAATGGGCATGTCAAAGCCGCCAAATGGGGAGATCAGTGCTCCCAGGGCTACGTGTTTGTCATAGAGACATGTTTTTTTATTCTCCATTTTTAATCAATTATTAAAGTTAGTAAATCATTCTTATTTAGATTATTAATTATTTCGTTCAGATTGTCGGGTAGGGCAGAGGATATGGAATCTCTGTCATAACGTGTGCCACGAATGGCTGCACACAACTCACCCAGATCGCCAATTAGGAAAAAATCACCTTTGAAATCAATGTCTTTAATCACATCATTCTTTATTTCCATCCTCACTTCTACCGTGCCGACACCTTCGATTCGCTGTTTCTTCACGACAGCATGTCTGGGATTGTTTCCGAAAATAAACTCTGGAGACAAGTACTCCTTCTCTATTTCCTCAATCTGTCTGACATCCTCACTTGTCAGAACATATTCTTGGTCACAAATAAAATCGATGATGGAATCACGAATTTCTTCAAGGCTCATGTTAGTATGATCCTTCAGCAAGGTGATGCGTTGGCGAACACTCTTCACACCTTTACTGATTAATTTTTCATCATCTGGTGTTATGCAACTAATCATGTTGCGCATATCTGTGTCATAAAGCATGGTTCCATGCACGATGCTTCTGCCGGGTAAGTGATAAAACGCATTACCGCTTACTTTCTTCCCGTCAATCAGAATGTCATTGCGACCATTGGCTGTGGCATTTATCCCAATGCGTTTCAATGCATGAATCACCATCGTGGTGTATTTATGATAAGTAAAGTTCACGCTATCGCTTTTAGTGATATATGCAAGCATCATATTACTCATGTCAGCATACACGCAACCGCCGCCACTTTTTCTTCTGAACATTTTAACATGATGCTTTTCGCAGTATGGAATATTAACCTCGTTTTCAATCAATTGGTTCCTTCCGAAAATCACACTTGGCTTCACCTGCCATATAAAGAATGCATCCGCAACATCAAGATGACGCGCGACATACTCTTCCATGGACAGATAAAAACTCAAATCCCTGCATGTTTTCTCTTGCAGGACAATATGGACCATACCTATCTTTAAATTATCAGTATATTTTTTGCAAATATATGAAAAACCTGCGAAATCACCAACTATTTCAGCATGAATTAACAATAAAAAAGGTATCTTATAGAGACACCTTTTTCTATTTATATTTAATAGTCATCGTCATCGGCCACCTCAACAGCATCGATACTCAATGCATCTGGGTCTTCTTCGATGGTTGTACGATAACTTTCCTCTGTCAATTTGTCTTCATCGTAGTCATCATCATCATCTGCATCATTGTAGTGATCTTCGATTTCCGGTGCATTTTCATCGTCTTCATAGCCTTCGTCGGCACTGTCGTCAACGTCGAATTTCATACGGGGCTTTTCTGAAATGGGTTTCACCTTGGCAAAAATGGCCTCTACCCAGGTGCCTTTGGGGATTTCAAGCACCTCGAAACCATCTGCAACTTTCTTTTCATACATACCGCCGGGATTGTGCAGACGGTCCTTGGGAAGTGTCGTTGTGCTGATGTCAAAGCCACTTTGTATAATGTCTTGGATGCTTTGAGAGAGACTATCCCATCCGCCACCGAAATTGCGATCGATCACTTCCATCAGTTTGGCGGCACTAATGTAGCGTATGTTCTCATAGGTAAGGTCGGTAACACGTACAATAGGGCGCTTCTTGACAGCCCATTTGATTTTCGTGGATTCGTCAATTCTTATCTGTCCAACCTTGAATCCGCGATCTTCATATTTCTTTATTACCTCAGGCTTGTCTACCTTGATTTCTTCTATCTCGAAAGCACTGCGCAAGATATCAATATAATGCCTCATGTTATCTTGCAATTCCGACTCTTTCTCTGCTGCTTCCCACATTCGGAAAATATCATTCTCCTGTATGTTCCAAACATTACCTTTGGTTAGCGACTTGAGTGAAACTGTTTTGTTTGTATTATCTTTCATATCTTATAATTTATTATTGTTCTAACTTAAATGCATCGCGGTCGTCCAGAACGGGGAATTTCTGGCGGAAGCGATTCTGGCTGTCGAAGTCTAAATCGGCAAAAATGATTTGTTCACATTCACCTTCAGCCTCGGCCACGGTACGCCCGCGACTGTCTATAACGGCACTATGACCGATATAAGTGCACTTTGGATCGCTGCCGACACGGTTGCAACCGATAACGTAGCACTGGTTTTCGATGGCTCTTGCACGCAGCAACGTGTCCCACACATGCTGTCTGCTTTCTGGCCAGTTTGCCACACAGATGATGGCATCGTAGTCGTTTGCATTGCGCGACCATACGGGAAACCTCAGGTCATAGCATGTAAGCAACAAGAACCTCACGCTGAGATATTCGGCTACAACTCTTCTTTCACCAGCATGATAATAGGCATCTTCTCCGCCATAACTGAACAGATGTCGTTTGTCGTAGACGCTTATCTCCATATCTGGCCTCACGAAATACTGCCGGTTATAGTTTTTCCCATCTGGCGACTTCACAGAGAGGCTGCCGCATAATGCCGCATTCTTCTGCCGGGACATCTTTTTCATCCATTCCGTTGCTGCATCTTGCACCAAACCATCATGAGAAGCAATGAATCCCGTGTTCCACATTTCCGGAAGAATAAACATGTCGGTATATGAGCACGAATTAATCATGCGCTCCGCATTTTTCATGTTTTGCTCTGTATCCATCCATTGGATGTCTGTTTGAATGAGTGCCACTCTCATCGTTTTCTCCCGAATTGGTTTCTTCGCCTGCAAAAGTAATACATAAAATTCTATTTGCAAGTTTTTTATTGTGAAATTTTTGTATTTGTGCAATATATTTTTTAAATTTGCACAAAAGAATATATGTCACAGCCATTAGCAGAAAGAATGCGCCCGCATTCACTCGACGAATATATCGGCCAGCAACATTTGGTGGGCGAAGGTGCCGTGCTTCGGAAAATGATAGAGGCAGGCAAGGTTAGTTCATTCATATTATGGGGACCTCCCGGTGTAGGGAAAACAACGCTTGCACAGATTATTGCAAACAAGTTAGAGACACCTTTCTACACCCTGAGTGCCGTAACGAGCGGCGTAAAGGATGTTCGTGATGTGATTGAACGTGCCAAAGGTGGCCGTTTCTTCAATAATTCAAGCCCAATTCTATTTATTGACGAAATCCATCGCTTCAGCAAATCACAGCAAGACTCCCTGTTGGGAGCCGTTGAAAAGGGCATTGTAACGCTGATTGGTGCCACTACAGAGAATCCTTCATTCGAAGTAATACGCCCGTTGCTGTCTCGCTGCCAACTTTATGTGCTGAAATCGTTAGACAAAAACGACCTGCTCCTGCTCCTGGATCGCGCCATACACAATGATATGGAGTTGAAAAAGATGCACATTGAACTGAAAGAAACAGGCGCCATTCTCAGGTATAGTGGGGGAGATGCACGCAAATTGCTCAACATTCTTGAGTTGGTAGTAGAATCTTCTGGCTCAAACCAAGTGACAATCACAGACGAGTTGGTGGAAAACAGGCTTCAACAGAATCCGCTTGCTTATGACAAGGACGGTGAAATGCACTACGACATCATCTCTGCATTCATCAAAAGCATCCGCGGTAGCGATCCTGATGCTGCATTATATTGGATGGCACGTATGATCGAAGGTGGTGAAGACCCACAATTTATAGCACGCCGCATGGTTATCAGTGCTTCAGAGGACATTGGACTTGCCAATCCCAATGCATTATTGCTTGCCAATGCAGCCTTTGACGCCGTTATGAAAATCGGATGGCCTGAAGGAAGAATCCCACTTGCCGAATGTGCTGTTTATCTGGCTACCAGCCCAAAGAGCAACAGTGCTTACATGGGAATAGCAAGTGCACTTGAATTGGTTAAGAAAACGGGCAATCTGCCCGTGCCTTTACATCTTCGCAATGCCCCGACACAACTGATGGCAGAACTCGGATACTCCGACGGATATAAGTATGCACATGATTACCCCGGCAATTTCGTAGAACAACAATTCATGCCTGACGCATTAAAAGACAGCAGACTATGGCATGCCCAGCATTTTCCCTCTGAAGAAAAACTCTATCAGCGAATGTTACAGTGCTGGGGGAATAGATTCAAAGAATAGATGATAATAAGAAAGAAACAGCGTATATGAATGAACTGCAAATAGTAGTATTAGATGGATATGGTGCAAACCCTGGTGATTTGTCATGGGAAATACTTGAAAGCATCGGGAAAACCACCATATATGAACGCACACCTGTAGAACTGGTTGTAGAAAGGTCGTCCGAAGCAGATATTATTTTAACCAACAAGGTTGTCGTTTCTGCCGAACATATGACTTTGCTTCCCAAGTTGAAATGCATAGGTGTGTTAGCAACAGGCTATAATGTGGTGGATATCGCAGAGGCGAAAAGAAGAGGTATCGTCGTAACCAACATCCCTTCATACAGCACAGACAGCGTTGCACAAACTGTTTTTGCGCATATCCTGAATATCACAAACCGTGTGGACTACTATGCTCAGCAGAATCGCAACGGCAGATGGAACAACAGTCTTGACTTTACTTACTGGGACACGCCGCTGCACGAACTGGCAGGCAAGCAAATCGGAATTTACGGCTATGGGAACATTGGAGCCGTGGTGGGGCGAATAGCCCATGCTTTCGGAATGAATGTTGTGGCAGTGACATCCAAGAAGCCATCTCAACTACCGGATTATGTAAAAAGCGTTTCTTTTGAGCAGATGCTTTCCTGCTGCGACATCGTCACGCTTCATTGTCCGCTCAATGATAAAACGAAAGGGATGATCAATAAGCAGACGATAGAGATTATGAAGCAAGGGGTCATACTCATCAACACAGGACGTGGACCACTCATCGTTGAGCAGGATGTAGCAGAAGCACTACAATGTGGAAAGATGAGCGCATACGGTGCCGACGTGCTGAGCGCAGAACCGCCACGCAACGGAAGCCCATTGTTACAGCAGCCTAATGCCTTCATTACCCCACATATCGCATGGGCAACCGTCGAGGCACGCACTCGCCTCATGAGCATAGCAATCAACAACATCAAAGCATTTATCAAGGGAGAACCAGAAAATGTCATTCATTGAGACAGATACAATACAGCACATTATCGAGTTTATAGGAACATTGGCATTTGCCATTTCAGGCATTCGACTGGCAGCAGCCAAGCAATTCGACTGGTTTGGTGGCTACGTAGTAGGTCTTGCCACTGCAATTGGTGGGGGGACAATGCGTGATTTGATGCTCGGCACAACACCATTTTGGATGACAGATTCCATATATATAATATGTACGGGAGTAGCTTTAATGGTGGTGATTATCTTCAAAAGGCAACTTGTCAGACTAAACAACACTTGGTTTATCTTCGACACACTGGGACTGGCACTGTTCACGATAGCAGGCATTCAGAAAACATTAGGATTCGGACAGCCTTACTGGGTGGCCATCATTATGGGATGCATAACCGGTGCAGCAGGAGGAGTGATGCGCGACGTACTCATCAATGAAGTTCCACTCATCTTTCGCAAAGAAATCTATGCCGTAGCCTGCATTATCGGAGGCATGGTTTATCAGATTTGCAACCTGCTGAAACTGGGTTTAGAGATGACCGTGCTTGTTAGTTTCGTCACCGTAGTAATGGTTCGCGTTGTGGCAGTGAAGTATCATATCACGCTTCCTCACCTAAAAAACATTGAATAACACAGCGATACTCCAGCATATATTATAATGATAAATCGTGTTTTTCATCCGAACAAACACCGAAATCATACAGAAAATCATCGATTATTAGCGATAAAACACTTTTTTTGCAAAAAAGTTGCTGAAAAATTTGGCTGATACAAAAAAACTGATTACCTTTGCATCGCTTTTAAAACAAAGGCTCCCTAGCTCAACTGAATAGAGCATCTGACTACGGATCAGAAGGTTGTGGGTTTGAATCCCGCGGGAGTCACAAAACAAGGCAAAACAACAAGAAAGAGAATATCAGACATTTGATATTATCTTTCTTTTTTTCATTACTAATTTTCTCATTCATTTCTTTGAATCTTTCTGCTGAGAATATCAACCAACCGCCTGTTCATCAAATGTTTATCATTATCAAGAAAACTGCTAATAGTTACTGATTCATTCTGATTATATCACATTTCGTGCCATCAGTATACCCAAGAACGCCCACAAAAAGAACCATACAACATTGTAAATAAGCATAAGATATGCTGGGGTAATATAAATTGCATATCGAAGTCACGCAACAAGCAGCAGGGAAGAGGATGAATGGATAGAAAAAGAGGATGCACTTTCGGGTGCATCCTCTAAATGGATTATAAAGTTGGATATGTCTGTAATTATTCGCCTTTCTCCATCTTTGCCTTCAGTTCTGCAAGTGCATCCAAGTCACCAAGAGTGGTTCCAGCAGCAACATTATTGATTACTGGAGCATCTTCCTTCTTCGGAGCGCGCTTTGCACGTGCGGTCTTCTTCTGCTCTTCCTTCACATCTTCGAATGTGCGGCTGTGAGAGAGAATGATACGCTTTGTGTCCTTAACGAACTCGATTACCTTGAAACTGAGTTCTTCACCAAGTTGTGCCTGGCTGCCATCTTCCTTAACGAGATGTTTCGGAGTAGCAAAGCCTTCGCCACCTTCATTGAGTGCAATGACGGCACCCTTGTCCATAATCTCTGTGATCTTGCCTGTGTGAACGCTACCTGGGGTATAAAGAGTTTCATAAGTATCCCAAGGATTGTCCTCCAACTGCTTGTGACCAAGAGAGAGACGACGGTTTTCTTTGTCGATTTCAAGTACAACAACGTCAATCTGCTCACCAACCTGAGTGAACTCAGACGGATGTTTCACCTTCTTTGTCCATGAAAGGTCGCTGATATGGATAAGACCGTCAACACCTTCTTCAAGTTCTACGAAGATACCGAAGTTAGTGAAGTTGCGAACTTTAGCAGTGTGCTTGCTTCCAACAGGATATTTAACCTCGATGGTCTCCCATGGATCTTCCTTCAATTGCTTGATGCCGAGTGACATCTTACGCTCATCGCGGTCGAGTGTAAGGATAACAGCCTCCACTTCGTCGCCAACGTTCATGAATTCCTGAGCGCTGCGCAAATGCTGGCTCCATGACATTTCTGAAACATGGATCAATCCTTCCACACCAGGAGCAATCTCTACGAATGCACCATAATCAGCAATCACGACTACCTTACCCTTCACGTGATCACCAACTGTTAACTTGCTATCAAGAGCATCCCAAGGATGCGGAGTGAGTTGTTTCAAGCCGAGAGCAATGCGCTTTTTGTCGTCATCGAAATCGAGGATAACAACATTGATCTTCTGGTCGAGTGCAACCACTTCGTGAGGATCGCTAACGCGACCCCATGAAAGGTCTGTAA
Organism: Prevotella sp. UBA4268; assembly: GCA_002395135.1. Lineage (GTDB taxonomy): Bacteria > Bacteroidota > Bacteroidia > Bacteroidales > Bacteroidaceae > Prevotella. The sequence goes on from DGWC01000026.1 coordinate 36,056, forward strand.
TGTGGATGAGTCCGTCCACACCGCCAAGGTCGACAAACACGCCGTATGAAGTAATATTCTTGACAGTTCCTTCAAGAATCTGACCTTTCTCCAGTTTGCCAATGATTTCTTTCTTCTGTGCCTCCAACTCAGCCTCAATGAGAGCCTTGTGAGAAACAACTACGTTACGGAACTCCTGGTTGATCTTAACCACCTTGAATTCCATGGTCTTTCCAACGAATACATCGTAATCGCGGATTGGGTGAACGTCAATCTGACTACCCGGAAGGAATGCTTCAATACCGAATACATCAACAATCATACCACCCTTAGTGCGGCACTTGATGTAACCCTGAATCACTTCTTCATTGTCGAGAGCAGCATTCACACGCTCCCAACTCTTGCTCAGACGAGCCTTTTTGTGAGAAAGCAGCAACTGACCTTTCTTGTCTTCCTGATTCTCAACATAAACTTCCACGATGTCGCCCACCTTCAAATCCGGGTTGTAACGGAACTCAGATGCGGGAATAATGCCATCGCTCTTGTAACCGATGTTCACGATTACTTCTTTTTTGTCAACGGAAATCACCTTACCGTCAACAACCTGATGCTCGCTTACTTTGTTCAGCGTCTCATCGTAGGCCTTAGTAAGTTCTTCCTTACTAGTTGCCACGTTACTGCCATTCTCAAATTCTTCCCAATTGAAGTCTTCTAACGGCTGTACATTTTTAATGTTAGACATAAATAATTAATTAAATAATAAACTAATAAAGTTAGACTTTATATTGAATGATACATTCTCGTTCCCACTATTTGCAAAAACGGTTGCAAAGTTACTGATTTTTAATCACATACAATGCTTTATGACAACAATGATGTATTCGTTTTACGTTTATTTAACAATTAGTACGCAAATAGGATGAGTGATTCTCATTATAAGATGCAAAATGCAAGATGGTCAAACGCTTTACAAGAGGGGTAGGATAGGAGATTGCACTAACAAGAAAGAGAGGATGCACGCCTCTTCTGACATGCATCCTCTCAAAGGTTTGTTTATTCAAATCGCTCTTCTTAAAAAATATTAGAACACATGGAGTCCGAGGAATACCATCAGACCGTTCATCAAGATCCAGAAGATAGCGAAAGGCATGGTCTTACGCATGATATCGCCGTCCTGGCCTTCCATGTCGCAGGCGGCAGTAGCAATAGCGATACTCTGCGGAGACAACAGTTTACCACCCTCAGAGCCAGCACAGTTGGCAGCAGCCAGCCAGTTTGTCTCGTTACCTGGTACTCCGAAGAATGTGGATTGGTTCACTAAGCCAAGATCACTTGCAGCCGTAGCCTGCAGTTTTCCGAAGAGGATATTGGCATTAGTAGCACTTCCTGTAACGAATGTTCCAATAGAACCGATGAGCGGAGCAAAGAACGGGAAGAATGTTCCTGTAAGAGCAACGAGTCCCTTGGCAATATCGTTGGTCATACCAGTATTGTTCATCAACATGGCCATGGCAACCAGACAGCAGATGGTAACGGCTGTTTTCTGGAGGTTAATAGTGGTTTTGGCAAGCAGTTTCATCAGTTTGCCGAAACTCATACCCTGAACCATACCACCGATTGTTGCTCCGAGGAAAATCATCAGACCTGCATTTGAGAGCCATCCAAACTTAAATCCATTGCCTGTAACGGGCAGGCTGAACTGTGTTACCAATGTTTTGTTCAGCAATTCATTGATAGAAGGAACGATCTTGCTGGAAATCAGGATGAAGAAAATAATCAATCCATAAACACTCCATGCCTTGAGCGTCTTGGACAATCCGAATGATTTCTTCTCAACCTTCACCTCATCGGCAGCAGCCTCTTCGCGGATAAACAACTTGTTGTATATCAACATAGCAATGATGGCGGCAACAGAACCTAAGATGGCAGGAGTCTCCGGACCGATGAAATGTGCACAGCAGAACTGCACGATAATAGAGAATGTACCTACGAACAGCGCAAGACTGATATTCTTCACAATCTTCTTGCGGTCGGTCATCATCAGAATGAGGAACGGGGTGATGTAGAACATCAACGCCAACTGGATGATGATGAAAGTGGCAACCTCACACAACATCTCGGGCGATGCAACTCCTTCTGCTGCAACTTGGTTAGCAAGCGTTGTAGCAGGAAGGCCAACTGCACCAAAACCTACGGCAACCGTGTTGGCAATCAAACAGATAACAGCCGAGAACATGGGCTTGAATCCCAGACCGATAAGTATAGCGGCGGGGATGGCCACAGCAGTTCCGAATCCGGCCATACCTTCGAGGACACCACCAAGTCCCCATGTAAGAAGGAGTACGAGCAGACCTTTATCAGAAGTCATCTGAATAAACTGCGTTTTAATTGTCTCGATTTCCTTTGTCTCGCAAAGGATGTTGTAACTGTAAATGGCACAGATAATGATAAGGATAATAGGGAAGCAGGCCTTAAGCAAGCCTTCCACAACCGACCAGATGGTGATGCCGAAAATGGAGGCATTGGCAAACTTCTCAGGAATGATACCCATTGCCGGTGCTGCAAACAAGGCCAAGAGGATAGTAACGATGAGTGTAATAATAGCACTCCTGTAACCAGACACTTTAAACCCCATCATCAACACGATAAGCAGTAGAATAGGGATAACAGATACTAATGCTGACATAGATTTGTTTGATTTTTAGTTATTATTAGATTATTATTGTATTTACCGTGTATTTATTATATATTGACTGCAAATATAGTAATAAATTCTTTAAAAAGGTAAAATAATTCCGTAAAATTTTCATAAAAGACTGATTTTTTATTGTATATTGATGATTTTTTCTAACTTTGCACTCACAAAGAGACCATTTGTTTAAAGTTTATATGGAAATGAAAAAGTTATTTGTTTCAATGGCATGTCTGCTGATGGCGACCTGTGTGTGGGCACAGCAGAAAACTGTCAGTGTCAGCAGCGCGGGTACACTGGCAAATGAAATTAGCGCAGCAGAACGCAGTTCTGTTACAAGTTTGAAAGTTTCCGGTCCATTAAATGGCAACGACGTAAAGTTGCTCCGCGAGATGGGCAAAGCATCTTTGGCAGAATTAGACCTGTCTGATGCCAAGATTGTAAAGGGCGGTGAGAGTTACTATCCACTGGGAGAGCAAAAGAGCGCCTATACGGAAGACGACCGTTTGTCTACATTATTCTTCTACGGCTGCGGCTCTATACGTAGCGTAACCATACCCAGCAGCGTGAAATCAGTGTCTAACGATGCCTTCTCTTCATGCCCGAACTTGGCAGAGATCAAAGTGAAGAACAGCCCGTTCTTTGTTTCTGTGGACGGAATCCTGTTCAATGCCGAAAAGGAGAGACTGATTCGCTGCCCCCAGGCAAAGAAACTGGAGAGTTATGAAGTGCCTCGTGGCGTTGTGGAAATCTACCCCAGTGCTTTCCGCGGAAACACATCCCTGAAGAGCATCACGCTGCCTCGCTCTATCTGGAGCATCAGCGACATGTCATTCTATGGTTGTACTTCCCTGCAAACCATTCGTTGCAAGATGACGCGCGTGGCATCTCTTGCAGAGGCATTTGACGCATCGACCATGAATACGGCTAAGGTATACGTACCCAAAGAGGCTCTGGAAGACTACAAGTCGGTAAATGTCTGGAATCGTTTCAAGAATTTCATTGGTGTGGAAGGGGAATAATCAAACGTGTATCAGGTCACTCATTACCGTGTCGCTGATAAACAATCCCTTCCTTGTCAGATGAATATAGTCGCCCGTTATCTCCAACAGATGGCGGGCGATATTCTTTTGCGCATTCTCTAACAGGTAATTATGATATTCCATTCCGAACAGTTCTTTCAATAATGACAGCGATATGCCCTCACGTGTTCTTAGTGCAGTCGTCACCATGTCATTGTATTGTGTTTCCCGGTCAAGTATTTCCGTGTCTTCCGTGGGCAGCATACCTTGATTAATCTGTTCAATATATTTCTTCACATCAGCAACATTCCACCAACGCGATGTTAAGTTGTAGGAATGGGCTGCCGCACCTAATCCGATATAGGGAATGCGCTGCCAGTAGGAAGAATTATGGCGCGACCGTATCCTACCGAAATTGCTGATTTCATAATGAGTATAGCCAGCCGCCTCAAGTTCACACATCAGTTCCTCATACATGGCAAGGTTTGTTTCTTCGTCAATCTTTTTTAACCTGCTGCCTTGTGTTCTTTCCTGCTGCTCCATCATACGGTACAGCGGAGTTCCATGCTCATACATCAATGCGTAGGCTGAGATATGCTCAACATTGAGATGCAGGGCTTCGCTGATGTCATGCCGCCATTCTTCCATGGTTTCTCCTGGGAAGCCAAACATCAGATCGATGCTGATATTGGATATACCGGCATCACGGAGCAAAGAAACAGCCTCTTTAATTTGACTTGACGTATGTCGGCGGTGCAAAAAACGCAGTCTGTCGTCATTAAAAGTCTGCGCCCCCATACTTACCCTGTTGATTGGCAGTTCATTGATCAACTGTGAATAAGACGGTGTGATATCATCTGGGTTGCATTCCAGGGTGATTTCCGCATCATCAGAAATATGGTACACCTTATTTATATTATATAAGAGAGTGCGCAGTTGCGTAGGAGAAAGTTGCGAAGGTGTGCCCCCTCCGAGATAGACAGTAGAGATGGTGTCGTCTGATTTCCTCATCAGCATCTCCTTGCAAAGCGCTTCCACGTAAGACTCCTTCATGTCATCCATGGTTGTGGAATAAAAGCCACAGTAAATACAGCGGCTCTTACAGAAAGGAATATGTAGATAAAGGCCCGTCATTTTCGTTTTTTCCAGGGCAAAATTACTAATAAGTTTAAAAAAAATGCACGTTTTTTGTGAATTCTTTTGTCATATTGCCAAAAATGTGTAATTTAGTGGCCATATTATGTAATTATTAACTAAAAACCTTATTAATATATGAAGGTATATCAAACAAACGAGATCAAGAACATTGCCTTGCTTGGCAGTGCGGGTAGCGGCAAGACCACACTTGCCGAGAGTATGCTTTTCGAAAGTGGTGTGATCAAACGCCGCGGTACAATTGAAGCAAAAAACACCGTAAGTGACTACTTCCCAGTAGAGCAGGAGTATGGTTACAGCGTATTCTCTACAGTATTTAATGTGGAGTGGAACAACAAGAAACTGAACATCATTGACTGCCCGGGATCTGACGATTTCGTTGGCGGAGCCATTACAGCCCTCAATGTTACCGACCAAGCATTGATACTTATCAATGGACAGTATGGCCCAGAAGTAGGAACACAAAACATCTTCCGCTATACCGAAAAACTCAAGAAGCCTGTTATCTTTTTAGTAAACCAACTCGACCGTGACAACTGTGATTTCGATGTGATTATGTCACAGATGAAAGAAATCTACGGTCCGAAGTGCGTCCCTGTGCAGTATCCTATAGCAACAGGTTCCGGTTTCAATGCCGTTATCGACGTATTGCTCATGAAGAAATACAGTTGGAAGCCGGAAGGCGGTGCTCCAATCATCGAAGATATTCCTGCTGAAGAAATGGAAAAGGCCCAGGAACTGCATGCAGCACTTGTTGAAGCAGCAGCAGAAAACGATGAAGGCTTGATGGAAAAGTTCTTCATGGAAGAGAGCCTGACAGAAGATGAAATGCGTGAAGGTATCCGTAAGGGTCTTATCACACGTTCTATATTCCCGGTATTCTGTGTATGCGGCGGTCGCAGCATGGGTGTGCGTCGTCTGATGGAATTCCTCGGAAACGTTGTTCCGTTTGTCAGCGAAATGCCTAAGATTGCCAATTCTCGCGGTGAGGAAATCACACCCGACACAAACGGCCCCACTTCATTGTACTTCTTCAAGACTGGTGTTGAGCCCCATATCGGTGAGGTATCCTATTTCAAGGTAATGAGCGGATGCGTCAAGACTGGTGATGACTTGACAAATATCGACCGCGGCTCTAAAGAGCGTATGGCATCATTATATGTATGCGCAGGAGCCAACCGTCAGCCAGTTGACCAACTGAATGCAGGCGATATCGGCTGCACCGTAAAACTGAAGGATGTGAAGACCGGCAATACGCTTAACGGAAAAGACTGCGACAACCAGTTTGACTTCATCGTATATCCTAACTCTAAGTATAGCCGTGCCGTCAAGGCTGTGAACGAAAGCGAGACAGAAAAGATGATGTCTGCCCTGACAAAGATGCGTCAGGAAGACCCGACATGGGTGGTTGAACAGTCTAAGGAACTTAAGCAGATCATCGTCCATGGTCAGGGAGAATTCCACCTTCGCACTCTGAAATGGCGCATGGAAAACAACGAGAAGATCCAGATTGAGTATGCAGAGCCTAAGATTCCTTATCGTGAAACCATCACAAAGGCTGCCCGTGCCGACTATCGCCACAAGAAGCAGTCAGGTGGTGCTGGTCAGTTTGGTGAGGTTCACCTCATTGTAGAGCCATATACAGAAGGCATGCCCGATCCCGTTGTATATAAGTTTGGTGGTCAGGAGTATCGCATGAACATCAAAGGCAAGCAGGAAATCGACCTTGAATGGGGTGGAAAACTCGTGTTCATCAACTCAGTTGTCGGTGGTGCCATCGACGCACGTTTCATGCCGGCAATTCTGAAAGGTGTTCAGGAGCGCATGGAGCAGGGCCCATTGACAGGTTCTTATGCACGTGACGTCCGCGTTATCGTATACGACGGTAAGATGCACCCGGTTGACTCCAACGAACTTTCATTCATGCTTGCTGCCAGAAACGCATTCAGCGCAGCATTCCGTGAGGCAGGACCAAAGATTCTGGAGCCTATTTACGACCTGGAAGTACTGGTTCCGGCAGACTACATGGGTGATGTGATGAGCGATCTGCAAGGACGCCGTGCCCTGATTATGGGTATGGACAGCGAGGCTGGATACCAGAAACTCTCTGCCAAGATTCCTTTGAAAGAACTTGCCAGTTATTCCATCGCGCTGAGTTCACTTACTGGCGGACGCGCTTCATTCTCAACCAAGTTTGCTTCCTATGAACTTGTTCCCACTGATATTCAGAATCAACTTATCAAGGAGCACGAAGCAGAGGCCAAAGAAGAGGATTAAACACATCATTATACTTTTATTAAAAAGGGCGGACATAGGGTCCGCCTTTTTTCGTGTTCACCGGCACGGAAGGATTTTCCCCGCATCTTTAGGGAAAATCCTATCCCCATTTAGGAATAATCCTTTGTATATGCCTGCGATTTGCCGTATCTTTGCCATTGAAAAAAGAACAATATGTGTAACCCATTAAAAAGATAAGATTATGAAAAGGAATCTGATAATTGCTGTAATGATGACAATAGTTGTCTCGGCAAACGCAATGACAAACCGTGAAGCAAGAGTTCTTGCACGCATGATGACAGACAAGATGGCCTACGAACTCAGGCTCACCGACCGCCAGTATCATGAAGTTTATCATATCAATCTCAAGTATGCTGACAGGCCTGTAGCAAAGAACCGGAGGATGGCAATGGTGCTTACCGCCCATCAATATGACAAATACATGCGCATGCAGAGGACTCATTTGAACAGACCTCATCATCCTTCAAGAAGGGTGGCTTCACATCATCCAGTTCATGCCACATGGCATAAGGCATCATACAAGAGATGGTAGTTGTGTGTAATTCCATATATACCTTAATGTGATTATTAAGTCAATTGATGACAGGGTGGGGTGCAAATCCCACCCTTTTATTATGTCAAACAAACAAGTAGCATAGTTAATAATTATGCATTAAAACAAATTCTTTCTGTTAATTGAATTAAAATTAACGAAATAAATTAACAAGTTACTCACGCAATCCAATAATATAGACTATCTTTGCAGTATGAAGATAAGAACGATTTGGGCAATTGCAATCATCATGGGATTTAGTTTCCTCGCATTGTTGCTACTTCAACTGAGTTACATTGAAGAAATGGTTCAGATGAAGAAAGAGCAATTTGACGAATCTGTCAACAAAGCCCTCTATCAGGCATCGAGGAACCTTGAACTCAACGAAACACTGCGCTACCTTGAAAAAGATGTAAACGAGGCTGAGCGCCGTGCCTATACTCTCGACTCTGTAGGCACCAGAAGCGGGAGCATTGACGGCACACTTCAGCAGTCACACCAATATTCGGTGACAGGAAAAGACGGTACAATCTATTCCTCATTCGAACTGAAGACCATCACCACTCGTCCTGCTTCACTGCCAAAGGCTATGATTCTGCGCAACGACAAGAACTCTATTTCAGAGGCAACCAAGACCATGCAGGAGATTATCAAGAACCGATATGTTTATCAAAAGGCACTTCTTGACAAGGTGATATACACCATTCTCTATACCGCTTCTGATAAACCCCTGAAAGAGCGCATCAATTTCAAGATGCTCGACCAGGATCTTAACACCGAACTGATGAACAATGGCATCAAGTTGCCATATCATTTCACGGTGTCAACACAAGACGGGCAGGAGGTATACCGGTGTCCTGACTATACGGAAAAGGGGGAGCAGTATTCCTACAGCAAGTTGCTGTTCCGCAATGACCCGCAAAACAAGATGGGCGTGGTAAAGATTCACTTCCCGGACATGAACGACTACATCTTCTCCAGTGTGCGCTTCATGATTCCATCCATCGTTTTCACCCTCGTGCTGCTCATCACCTTCATCATCACACTGGTGCTAGTGTTCCGACAGAAGCGTCTGACCGAGATTAAGAACGACTTCATCAACAACATGACTCATGAACTGAAGACTCCAATAGCCAGCATTTCACTGGCAGCCCAGATGCTCAACGATGAGAGCGTCAACAAGAGTCCGTCCATGATGAAACACCTCGGAGGTGTCATTAACGACGAATCCAAGCGCCTGCGCTTCCTGGTTGAAAAGGTTTTGCAGATGTCCATGTTCGACAAAAAGAAGATTATATTCAAGAAAAAGGAACTCGACCTGAACGAAATGGTGGAAACTATCGCGCATTCATTCACTCTTCGCGTGGAACACACTGGCGGAAAGATCTACACAGATATCGGTGCCGTTGACTCAACCATCTTCGTCGACGAGGTGCACTTCCAGAACGTAATCAACAACCTGCTCGACAATGCAGTGAAATACAGGAAACCCGACCAGCCCATCGACGTGTATCTCAAGACGTGGAACGATTCAGAACGTCTGTATCTGTCAATCCGTGACACAGGACTGGGCATCAAGAAGGACAACCTGAAGAAGATATTCGACAAGTTCTATCGCGTTCACACCGGAAACCGCCACGATGCCAAGGGCTTCGGACTGGGTCTTGCCTACGTGAAGAGCATCGTTGACTCGCACGACGGTGACATCAAGGTGGAGAGCGAATTAGGGAAAGGCACAACATTTACCATCAGCCTCCCTGTGATTAACAGTTAAAAAGAAGAGAACAAACATAGTATTCACATTTAAAATAGAAAAGACAATGGACGACAAGTTGAAGATTTTGCTTTGCGAAGATGACGAGAATCTCGGTATGTTGCTTCGCGAGTATCTGCAGGCCAAGGGCTATAATGCAGAATTATGTGTTGACGGAGAAGCCGGATACAAAGCATTCCTCAAGACAAAGTTTGACATCTGCGTGCTCGA
>DGWC01000026.1:45785-46683 GCA_002395135.1 Prevotella sp. UBA4268
GATGCCCAAGAAAGACGGCTTCACATTGGCACAGGACATCCGTCAGGCTAACGCTGAAATGCCTATTATCTTCCTCACAGCCAAGACCTTGAAAGAGGACATCCTCGAAGGTTTCAGAATCGGTGCAGATGACTATATCACCAAGCCCTTCTCGATGGAAGAACTCGTTTTCCGTATTGAAGCCATCCTTCGTCGCGTCCGCGGAAAGAAGAACAAGGAAAGCAGCCTCTATCATATCGGCCGTTTCACGTTCGATACGCAGAAACAACTGCTCAGCATCGACGACAAACAGACCAAACTCACCACCAAGGAGAACGAGTTGCTGGCACTGCTTTGCAGTCATGCCAATGAGATCTTGCAGCGCGATTTCGCTCTGAAAACCATCTGGATAGACGATAATTACTTCAATGCCCGCTCCATGGATGTTTACATCACCAAGTTGCGCAAACATCTGAAAGACGATCCGCAGATTGAGATTATCAATATCCACGGCAAGGGATATAAACTGATCACTCCTGAATTCGAGTAATCAAGCCCCCAAACTCACTGAGTAAGAACTTTTCAAGCACTATACACAAATGAGTGTATTTCTGAAAAAGCACATTAGGCATATCGGTATGGCATTGGTCTTGGCCAGTGCCATACTTTTGCTCATATCGTTTTTCGTTGTCAGTCAAGCCAGTAATCTCCTGCTCATTGCAGCCCTGCTGCTGGTCATCTGCGGAGTGGTTCTCTATGTTCACTCTCATAAAAGCGAAAGTAAATATTAAATACTGTTAAATGTTTACGCAAAAAACTGAAACCGAACACGATAGTTCAAAGAAAAGTAGTACCTTTGCACCCGCTTTTAAGCAAATACATTAATTATTTTCAATTTTAAAAAGTATGAATCAATACG
>DGWC01000077.1:0-6836 GCA_002395135.1 Prevotella sp. UBA4268
AATGTGGTATTGTAGGACTGCCCAACGTGGGCAAGTCCACGCTATTCAACTGCCTGAGCAGCGCCAAGGCTCAGGCAGCCAATTTTCCCTTCTGTACAATTGAGCCCAACGTGGGCGTGATTACCGTTCCCGATGAGCGGCTTACCAAACTGGCAGAACTGGTGCATCCTGGCCGGATTGTGCCGGCAACCTGCGAAATCGTAGACATTGCCGGACTGGTGAAAGGTGCTTCCAAAGGCGAAGGACTGGGCAATAAGTTCCTCGGAAACATCCGAGAGACGGATGCTATCATCCATGTTCTGCGCTGTTTCGAGGACGACAACATCACCCATGTTGACGGAACCATCAACCCGATACGCGACAAAGAGATTATCGACACGGAACTCCAGTTGAAAGACTTGGAAACCATTGAGAGCCGACTGGCCAAGACCGAGAAGGCAGCAGCGGCCGGAAACAAAGACGCCAAGGTGGAAGCCACCGTGCTGAAAGCCTATAAGGAGGTGCTGGAACAAGGCAAGAACGCCCGCATTGTGGAGTTTGAAAGCAAGGACGAGCAGGATGCCGCCCGCAATCTGTTCCTGCTCACGGCCAAGCCGGTGCTCTATGTGTGCAACGTTGCTGAGCAGGATGCCAAGTCGGGCAACGAATTCACCCGTCAAATTGAGCAGTTGGCCAAGGAAGAAGGTGCCGAATCGATGGTTATCGCCGCCAAGACCGAGGAGGATATCGCCGAACTGGAGAGTTATGAAGACAAGCAGATGTTCCTCGAAGAGTTAGGACTGGAGGAGAGCGGCGTGAACCGCCTCATCAAGAAAGCCTATTCACTGCTCAATCTGGAAACCTTCATCACCGCCGGAGAGATGGAAGTAAAGGCCTGGACCTACCGCAAAGGCTGGAAGGCTCCGCAGTGTGCCGGTGTCATCCACACCGACTTTGAGAAGGGATTCATCCGCGCCGAGGTAATCAAATACGACGACTATATCCAATATGGCTCAGAATCTGCCGTGCGCGAAGCCGGAAAGATGGGCATCGAGGGCAAAGACTATGTGGTTCAGGACGGTGATATCATGCACTTCCGCTTTAACGTATAAAGACCCACCCCAACCCTCCCTATAGGGAGGGAGTTATTACTTTTTCTGCTTAGTATTATTCATCATATAATATGAACATATTATTATCCGCTTTCACAAATTGCTCCTCCCCTATAGGGGAGGCTGGGAGGGGTCTTCTTTTCATTGTCTGGAACCCTTCGCTGACGTTCGGACCTTTCCGCTGGTATTCACTCTGTTGGCTCATCGGACTGGCGCTCGCCTACTTCATCGTGCGCCATCTGTTCTATGAGCAGGGCATTGCCGAGCGCACCATTAAGAAGAACGGCAAGAAGGAAGTGGAGAATGTCTTCGATCCGCTGTTCATCTATTGCTTCCTCGGCATACTCATCGGAGCACGCTTAGGGCACTGCCTGTTCTATCAGCCCGACTATTTCCTTTCATCAGGCAAGCACATCGTGGAGATGCTACTGCCCATTCATTTCATGGCCGACGGCGGATGGAAATTCACCGGCTATGAAGGACTGGCCAGCCACGGAGGCACATTAGGACTGATTATTGCACTGATACTCTATGTGCGCTGGTCGAAGATCAACATCTGGACAGTGCTCGACAATATCGCCATTGCCACGGGAACCACCGCCTGTTTCATCCGCCTGGGCAACCTGATGAACTCTGAAATCATCGGCAAACCCACGGACGTGCCTTGGGCTTTCATCTTTGAGAGAGTGGACATGGTGCCGCGCCATCCCGGCCAACTCTATGAAGCCATTGCCTATGCCATCCTGTTTTTCATCATGTGGAGACTGTATAAGAAGAGCCGCCAGACAGCAGAGAGCGGCAAAGAGAATGCCAGCAGCATCCCGCAAGTAGGCTCCGGATTCTTCTTCGGACTCTGTCTGACATACATCTTCACCTTCCGCTTCTTCATCGAATACACGAAAGACGTGCAAGAGGCCTTTGAAGAAGGCATGCTTTTCAACATGGGACAGTTGCTCAGCATACCTTTCATCATCATCGGCATCTGGTGTATGGTAAAGGCAAAGCGTTAACGAAACACAAAATCAGTGCTTTCTCGCGCAAGGTTTTCCGCCTTGCCCTGTTTACTGATAGCAGTAAAACATGAAAGGTATGAAAAAACTATACTTGCGTTTCATCCTTATGATTGTTGCAGCAGCGGTCATGGGCTGTAGTAATGATGACGAGTCTGAAACAACAGACACTTATGACCCCACGTATAAAGTGAGTTATTATCGCCAGGATCCCAATCTGAATCAACGGCAAGGATACTGGTATGATAACAAATTCATCGAACTGACACCTCAGAAGGAGCCTCCCTATACATTAATAGTGAAGTGGGACAACGATGAAGGCGAGAAGGCATTCAATTATATTGTTGACAAGAAAGACGGTGTGGTCATTCAAAAATATGACAATTACGCAAAGAACTCGGCCGTCATCCTCTGCAACAAATATATTTCATGCCCTTATCTGTACGTCTCTTCGTCATATAAATCGTCTACCGGTTTTCTTTATGAGAATGAGTTTATGCAGATTGATAATCGCATCCTGCTCAAGATGAAGGAAGGCAAGAGCGTTGATGCCATCGCTAAAAAATATGCCGATGTGCTGACACTTGACACAAACAGAGAAAATGTCAGGGGAACAGAAGCCTTCGACTGTGCACTGAAAACTTCCTGCGAGGTGCTTCAGTTAGCCGAGGAAATCAACCTACGCGACGATGTGGAATGGGCGGAACCGAACATGTATGCCCCTATTCACTTGTATTGAAAGACCCAACCATCAGGCTTTCCCCGACACAATTTTCTTGATTTCGTTCAGTTTGTTCAGCGCTTCCACGGGAGTCAGGTTGTTGATATCGAGGTTCAGAATCTCGTCGCGCACCTGACAGAGCACCGGATCGTCTAACTGGAAGAACGACAGTTGCATGCCGTCGCGACTCTGATTGAGCGCTTCTGCCGACGGTTTGCCAACCTGCCCCACCCCACTGTTGTCTTGTTCCAACTGTTTCAAGATAGTATTGGCCCTTTTCACGATGCTCTTCGGCATGCCCGCAATCTGCGCCACATGGATACCGAATGAATGTTCAGAGCCGCCCCTCACCAGTTTTCGGATGAAGATCACTTTGTTGTCCACCTCTTTCACGCTCACATTATAGTTCTTGATGCGCGCGAAATTCTTCTCCATCTCGTTCAGTTCATGGTAGTGAGTGGCAAAAAGCGTGCGCGCCTGAGCCTTGGGATGCTCGTGAAGATACTCCACAATGGCCCACGCAATAGAGATACCGTCGTAGGTAGACGTTCCCCTGCCCAACTCATCAAACAGCACCAGCGACTTCGGAGTGACATTGTTCAGGATGTTTGCCGCCTCCGTCATTTCCACCATAAACGTGGATTCGCCCAGCGAAATATTGTCGGAAGCGCCCACGCGGGTGAATATTTTGTCCACCAAGCCTATTCTGGCGCGTTCTGCCGGCACGAAACTGCCTATCTGCGCCATCAGTACAATCAATGCCGTTTGGCGCAGCAGCGCCGATTTTCCGGCCATATTCGGACCGGTGATTATCATGATTTGCTGCTTGTCGGCATCCAGTTCTATATCGTTAGGCACATATTGCTCTCCTATCGGCAACTGCGTTTCAATCACCGGGTGCCTGCCCTGCCCTATGTCAATCGTGTTACTGCCGTCGATGGTTGGTCTCACATAGCCGTTCTGCTCGGCAGCCTTGGCAAAACTGAGCAGACAATCCAGGTGGGCAATGAGGTTCGCATTCACCTGAATGGCGGGGATAAACTCCTGCATGTCGGCCACCAGTTCGTTGAAAAGGCGTGTCTCCAGCGACAGAATCCTGTCTTCTGCCCCCAGGATTTTCTCCTCATACTCCTTCAGTTCCTGCGTGATATAGCGCTCGGCCTGCGCCAGTGTCTGCTTGCGCACCCACTCTTGCGGCACCTTGTCCTTATACGTGTTCCTCACTTCCAGATAATAGCCGAACACGTTGTTATAGCCAATCTTCAGCGAAGCGATGCCCGTCAGTTCGGTTTCGCGCTCCTGAATCTTCAGCAGATAGTCTTTTCCGCTGTAAGCAATCTGCCGCAGTTCGTCCAGTTCCGCGTTGTAGCCTTCACGGATGAAGCCCCCCTTGTTCACCAACTGCGGAGCCTCGTCGTTCATTTCCACCGCAATGCGGTCCACCAGTTCCTTGCAGGCGTTCATTTGCTCCCCTATCCGGCGCAGCACAGCGTTCTCTGTCAGCAGACAGGCCTCTTTCACGGGTTGCAAAGCGCGTAGCGCCACCTTCAGCGCCACCACCTCTCGCGGCGACACCCTGCCCGCAGCCACCTTTGAAATGATGCGCTCCAGGTCGCCCATCTGCTGCAATTGCCCGTCCACAATCTCGCGGAACGCGGGCTCGCGGAAGAAATATTCCACCACGTCAAGACGGTCGTTGATGGGCTTTTCGTCTTTCAGCGGGAACACAATCCACCGCTTCAGCATGCGTGCCCCCATGGGCGACACCGTCTTGTCTATCACATCGAGCAGCGACTTGCCGTCTTCCTGCATCGGATAAATCAACTCCAGCGAGCGCACGGTGAACTTGTCCAACCTTACATACTTGTCTTCCTCAATGCGCGAAAGCGTGGTGATATGTCCTATCTGCGTATGCTGCGTGAACTCCAGGTATTGCAGAATGGCTCCGCTGGCAATCACTCCGTTGCGCAGATGCTCCACGCCGAAGCCTTTCAGACTCTTCACGTCGAAGTGTTTCAGCAGTTTTTGTCGCGCCGCCTGCTCGGTAAACACCCAGTCGTCCATCTCATAGGTGAAATAGCGGCTGCCGAAATAGCGGTCGAAATCCTGCCTATGGTCGCGGTTAAAGAGTATTTCCTTGGGCTGAAAGTTGCCCAGCAGTTTCTCCACATAGTCGAAAGTACCCTCGCCGGTGAGGAATTCGCCCGTTGAAATGTCAAGGAACGCCACGCCGCAAGCCCCTTTTCCGAAGTGCACCGATGCCAGAAAATTGTTCTCCTTATAGTTCAGCACGTTGTCGCTCATGGCCACGCCCGGCGTCACCAGTTCTGTGATGCCGCGTTTCACCAGTTTCTTCGTCAGTTTCGGGTCTTCCAGTTGGTCGCAGATGGCCACTCTCCTACCCGCCCTGATCAGTTTGGGCAGATAGGTATCCAGCGCATGATGCGGAAAACCAGCCATCTCGTCTTTCCCTTTCGCGCCTGCACCATTGTTGCGGTGCGTGAGGGTAATACCGAGAATGCGGCTTGCGTCCACGGCATCGTCGCAGTAAGTTTCATAGAAATCACCACATCTGAACAGCAGCAGTGCGTCGGGATATTTCTCCTTGAACGAGAAAAACTGCTTCATCATGGGTGTCAATTCCTTCTCTTTCGTAGCCATCAGCGTTTTAAGTTATCAAACTGCAAAGTTAAGTTTTTTAGCCGAAAGGGCAAAATTTATTTGGAAGTTTTATGGAAATTGCCGAGCATTTGCCTCGTTCCACCAGCCTTTCTGATTGCGAGATACGAAGAAAACATCCGCCCGATGGTATGTATTGCACGTGGAAACCAGCATTTTCCCCGCCTGAACCACACCTAATGGAGGGTGGAAAGCATTCGTATGCAAAAGTAAATTGTCATGAAAAATCCGATTTTTGGGCTCAAATACGGGCGATATTATTCACAGACGATCTATCGGGCACGAAATACGCGAGTTTTGAAGCATGTTCCGTAATTTATTGATTAATAAATAATTACAATAAACACCGATTATTCTTATGCGTAGAAACCAGATACTTGCTGACAAAAGCATAGGTTTTGGGTTGCAAGAACATAGGTTTTGAGGTGCAAAACCATAGTTATTGGGCAGTGAAACCTATGCTTTTGAAACATGAAACCATAGGTTTTGCGCGGCGAAACGCGCCCAGCGGTAACGAATCCTTACATTATTGCGTTTCCAAAGCCCCATTTTTCAAAAACCAATTCCTATTTTGAAGAATTCCGGCAACACGATTTT
Source organism: Prevotella sp. UBA4268 (assembly GCA_002395135.1). GTDB lineage: Bacteria > Bacteroidota > Bacteroidia > Bacteroidales > Bacteroidaceae > Prevotella. The sequence goes on from DGWC01000077.1 coordinate 6,099, forward strand.
GTCGCATTTTTTTCGAAACTTCAGCGTGTTGTTACGCTGAACTCACGTTAAATTGCCAAGTAAATAGCATTAGTTTGCTCAGTTAATTATTCAAGTTTCTGAAGTAGTTAAGTAGGAAGTAGTTAAGTAGTTAAAGCCAAATGTCTGGAGACAAAATATCAGCAAACCAAGTAATGGCTTCACTACTTCACTACTTAACACCGACTACTGACTACTTAACTATGAACTATGAACCATGAACTATGAACTACAAAGAAGTTGAGCGAATGCGAAACTTGAATTAATTATATAAACTTGCTGACCCGTATCATTGCTCTGGTGGCTCGAAAACACTACATAAAAAGTGTTCAGTATGCTACAAACTGATATGCTGTCCTTTTGAAAAATGATGAATTATTTTGTGATTATGCATTTTTGATGTAACTTTGCAACCGATTTACGCACGCACGCGAACAAAACGAAATAAAGATATAGAACAACAATGGATTACAATTTCAGAGACATTGAGAAGAAATGGCAGCAGCGATGGGTGGAACAGAAAACCTATCAAGTGGCCGAAGACAACAGCAAAAAGAAGTTTTATGTGCTCAACATGTTCCCCTATCCCAGCGGTGCGGGACTGCATGTGGGCCATCCGCTGGGTTATATTGCCAGCGATATCTATGCGCGTTTCAAGCGTCAGCAGGGCTTTAACGTGCTCAACCCCATGGGCTATGATGCCTACGGACTGCCCGCCGA
>DGWC01000077.1:6886-7372 GCA_002395135.1 Prevotella sp. UBA4268
TGCCCGCCGAGCAGTATGCCATCCAGACAGGACAGCATCCTGCCATCACCACCGAGGCCAATATCAAGCGCTATCGCGAACAGTTGGACAAGATAGGATTCTGTTTCGACTGGGACCGCGAGGTGCGCACGTGCGAGCCTATCTACTACAAGTGGACGCAGTGGGCATTCCAGAAGATGTTCAACTCGTTCTATTGCAACCGCTGTCAGAGTGCTCAGCCCATTGAACAACTTATTGCTCACTTTGCAGAAAAGGGAACAGAGGCCCTCGATGTGGCTCAAAGCGAAGAACTGCAGTTCACCGCCGACGAATGGAACGGATGGGATGAGCGCAAGCAGCAGGAGATGCTGATGAACTATCGCATTGCTTATCTGGGCGAAACGATGGTGAACTGGTGTGCCGGACTGGGCACCGTGCTGGCCAACGATGAGGTAGTTGACGGTGTGAGCGTGCGCGGCGGTTTCCCCGTGGTGCAGAAGAAGATGC
>DGWC01000077.1:7432-8145 GCA_002395135.1 Prevotella sp. UBA4268
GATGCGCCAGTGGTGCCTGCGCGTAAGTGCCTATGCACAGCGACTACTCGACGGACTGGACACGATAGACTGGACCGACTCACTGAAAGAAACACAGCGCAACTGGATTGGCCGTTCAGAAGGTACGGAGATGCTATTCCACGTGGCCGACTCTGATCTGCAGTTCACCATCTTCACCACGCGCGCCGACACCATTTTCGGCGTTACGTTCATGGTGCTTGCTCCTGAAAGCGAACTGGTGGAACAACTCACTACGGCCGAACAGAAAGCCGAAGTGGAGGAATATCTGGCTTATGTGAAGAAGCGCACCGAGCGCGAACGACAGATGGACCACAAGGTGACGGGTGTTTTCTCCGGCTCGTATGCCATCAACCCACTCACTGGCGAGAAGATTCCCATCTGGATTGCCGAATATGTGCTGGCCGGATATGGCACCGGAGCCATCATGGCCGTGCCTGCCCACGACTCGCGCGACTATGCTTTCGCCCGCCATTTCAACCTGCCCATCATCCCACTGATTGAGGGTGCCGACGTATCGGAGGAGAGTTTCGATGCCAAGGAAGGCATCGTGATGAACAGTTCAAACGGCGAATTCTCGCTCAACGGACTCACCGTGAAGGAGGCCATTCAAAAGACGAAGGAATATGTTACCGAGAAAAAACTCGGACGGGTGAAGGTGAACTACCGTCTGCGCGATGCCATTTTCTCGCGCC
>DGWC01000077.1:8198-8918 GCA_002395135.1 Prevotella sp. UBA4268
TCTCGCGCCAGCGCTATTGGGGCGAGCCGTTCCCCGTATACTATAAGGAAAACATGCCCTACATGATTCCCGAGAAGTGTCTGCCCTTGGAACTGCCGGAGGTGAGCCATTACAAGCCGACAGAAGACGGACAGCCGCCATTGGGCAATGCCAAGCGTTGGGCATGGGATACCGTTTCATGTTCTGTTGTGGATTGCAGCGCCATCGACAATAAGACAGTGTTCCCATTGGAACTGAGCACCATGCCCGGTTTTGCCGGCTCAAGCGCCTATTATCTGCGCTATATGGATCCGCACAACACCCAGGCACTGGTCAGCAAAGAGGCTGATGAATACTGGCAGAACGTGGATCTCTACGTGGGAGGTACCGAGCATGCCACGGGACACCTCATCTATTCGCGCTTCTGGAACAAGTTCCTCTTCGACTACGGAGTGAGTTGCAAGGAAGAACCTTTCCAGAAACTGGTGAACCAAGGTATGATTCAGGGCCGCTCCAACTTCGTATACCGCGACAATGTGGCCAGCAAGGAGAAGGGACATCCCGTGTTTGTGAGCCTCAACCTGAAGAATAACTACGCCGACGTGACACCTATCCACGTGGATGTGAACATTGTCTCTAACGATATTCTCGACATTGAGGCCTTCAAAGCATGGCGCCCCGAATACAACGACGCTGAGTTTGTGACTGAAGACGGCAAGTATATCTGCGGCTGGGCCATCG
>DGWC01000077.1:8970-22359 GCA_002395135.1 Prevotella sp. UBA4268
TGGGCCATCGAGAAGATGTCGAAATCGATGTTCAACGTGGTGAATCCCGATATGATTGTTGAGAAATACGGTGCCGACACGCTGCGCCTTTACGAGATGTTCCTCGGTCCGGTGGAGCAGAGCAAGCCCTGGGATACCAACGGTATTGACGGCTGCCACCGCTTCCTGAAGAAGTTCTGGAATCTGTTCCAGGCAGAAATTTCTGACGAAGGCGAGCCCACGGCAGACAATCTCAAGAGTCTGCACAAACTCATCAAGAAGGTGTCGCAAGACATTCCGCAGTTCTCTTACAACACCAGCATCTCAGCATTCATGATCTGCGTGAACGAATTGCAGCAGCAGAAATGCAAGAACCGCGAAGTATTGAAGACGCTGGTGGTGCTCATTGCCCCGTTTGCCCCGCACATTGCCGAGGAACTATGGGAGATGCTGGGCGGCGAAGGCTCTGTCTGCGATGCACAATGGCCCACTTGGAACGAAGACTATCTGGTGGAAAACACCGTGAAACTGGGTGTGGCCTTCAACGGAAAGACCCGTTTCGAAATGGAGTTTGCCGCCGATGCTGACAACAAGACTATTCAAGAAACCGTGCTCGCCGACGAGAAGGCAGCCAAATACATAGAAGGCAAGCAAATCATCAAGGTGATTGTGGTGCCCAAGCGCATGGTAAATGTGGTGGTGAAGTAATTCACTGCCACATTCCTGCCATCTTTCTAACTATCTTTTTAATGCTAAATACCTTTATTGAACGATGACCATGAACGTATCTAAATCCATTTGGTGGACAGAGTTTAAAGACTATCTGTTTATCACCTTTGGCCTTATCTTGTACTCTTTTGGATTCACATTCTTCCTGATGCCCTACGAAATCGTGACGGGCGGTGTGGCAGGTATCTCTGCCATCGTGTACTACGCCACGAACTTTCCCAACTCATACACCTATTTTCTGGTGAACGCCGCACTGCTAATCATGGGCTTGAAGATATTGGGATGGAAATTCCTGATGAAAACCATCTATGCCATTCTGATGCTCACCTTCCTGCTTTGGCTGATGAAAGAAATTGCTCCCGTTGACGAAAACGGCAACATGGTGAAGATTCTCGGCGAGGGACAGAACTTCATGTCGCTTATCATCGGATGTATGATGACCGGTACATCGCTGGGAATTGTATTCCTGAACAACGGCTCAACGGGAGGTAGCGATATCATTGCCGCCTCGGTGAACAAGTATTATAATTTCTCCCTCGGCACGGTATTGCTGTTTCTCGACTTCATCATCATCGGCAGTTGTATGTTCATCCCGCAGTTCGGCACCCTTCTGGAGCGTGCCTATATGGTGGTATTCGGCTTCTGCACGATGGTTATCGAGAACTATATGCTCGACTATATCTACAACCGGCAGCGCTCCAGTGTGCAGTTCATGATCTTCTCCAAGAAGTGGCAGGAGATAGCCAACGCCATCGGCATGCAGATGGAGCATGGTGTAACCATCCTGGACGGACACGGATGGTACACGGGACAGCAGAGAAAGGTGCTCTGTATCCTGGCCAAGAAGAACGAGAGCACCACCATTTTCCGCATCATCAAGATGATCGATCCGCAGGCTTTCGTCAGCCAGAGTGCCGTCATTGGTGTGTTTGGCGAAGGATTCGATGCCATCAAAGTGAAAGTAAACAACAAGGAATTAAAATAACAAGAGCAGTTAAGAACGCTCCATTCTCATCTGTAATATGAAGATTGTCTTTGCTACCAACAACCAGCATAAACTGGAAGAAATCCGGGATATCCTCGGCAACAGCATCGAAGTGATGTCGCTGAAGGATATAGGATGCGACGTGGATATTCCTGAAACAGCCTATACGCTGGAGGGAAATGCCCTGCAGAAAGCACAATACGTATACAACCACTACCATCTGGCATGCTTTGCCGATGACACCGGACTGGAAGTGGAGGCTCTCAACGGCGAACCGGGCGTTCACTCTGCCCGCTATGCAGAGGGTACAGACCACAACAGCGAGGCCAATATGAACAAACTGCTCAGCAAACTGGAACACGAAGACCACCGCAAGGCGCGTTTCCGCACGGTGATAGCGCTGATTGAGGGCGACGATGCCCACACCATGCTCTTCGAAGGAATCGTCAATGGATGCATCACACGCGAGAAGAGTGGGGCAGAGGGTTTCGGCTATGATCCCATTTTCCAGCCCGACGGCTACGAAAAAACGTTTGCTGAGTTGGGAATGGACATCAAGAATGCCATCTCTCACCGCGCACGTGCCGTGAAAAAACTGGCTGAATACTTAAAGGCAGGCATGCAAACATAAGAGCAAACCACAGGCAGATGATCAGAGAAGTGTCTATATTGATTCCCACTTATAACTGTTGTTGCCGCCAACTGGTGGAGAGCGTGCAGCAGCAATGTGCCGATATGGACTTTCTGAAATACGAGATTGTGGTGGCCGACGACGGCTCTACAGACCGCAGTTACGTGCAACGCAACGAGCCCATCACCCGACTTCCCAACGTGCATTATGTGGTTCGAGAACAGAACATAGGAAGATCAGCCATTCGCAATTTCCTTGCTTCTCAAGCCATTTATGAGTGGCTCCTGTTCATCGACGGCGACATGATGCTGCGCCGCAATACCTATATATCCGACTATCTGCTTACCGAGGGCGATGTTATCTACGGCGGCTACCAGATAGGGCAGGGGAGCAGTAGCAATCTGAGGTATGTTTTTGAACGAGCCTACGAGAAAAACCATCTGCCAGAAGAACGAAAAAAGAATCCATACCATGACTTCCACACCAGTAATTTCATGGTGAGAAAAAGCATCATCAACCGCTTTCCCTTTGATGAGCGTTTCCTTCACTACGGCTATGAAGACGTGCTATGGGGCAAAAACCTGCAACAGCAGCACATCAACATCACACATATAGACAACCCGCTGAGTTTCGAAGTGTTTGAAGACAACCTTGCTTTCATGGAGAAAACAGAGGAAGGACTGCGCACACTCTCACAGTTCCGCCGTGAACTGAAGGGCTATTCCTCGCTGCTCGACTTCATAGACCGCCACAAAGGCCTGTGCCTACTGCTGAAAAACGCCTATCCCTGCGTGGGAATAACCATCAGAAACTGGCTCATACACAATAAACCGCGCCTTTTTCTGTTTAATATATACAAACTTTTATACTTCCTACATATTCAAACATAGACCGGTTATGAAGAGAATCATATATATTCTTGCAGGATGGATGTGCGCACTTCACATAATGGCAGCACAGGTAGGACAATGGAATGCCTACTTAGCCTACCACGACATCACCGACATTGAGCCTGCAGGCAACATGGTGTATGTGCTCAGCAGCAACGATCTCTTCTCTTATAACATCAACGACCACAGTATTACCACCTACAGCAAGATGAACTTGCTGAGCGATACAGAAATCAAATACATAGCATGGTCGAACACCGCCAAGCGGCTCCTGATCGTTTACACCAACTATAACATCGACCTGCTCGACAACAACGGCAACGTGATAAACATCTCCGGCTACTACAAGGCGAAGATGAATTCAGACAAGGACATCAACTATATCTACTCCAACGAACAATATTGTTACCTGTGCACCACCTTCGGCATCGTAAAACTGAACATGAGGAATGCCGAAATCAGCGAAACTTACAACCTGGGACGCGAAGTAAGACAATGCACCGTGAGCAATGGATGCCTCTATGCCATGACCTTCAACGGCCAGTATAAGGGCAACCTCAAGGACAATCTCATTGATCCGCAGAACTGGACCGTCTCTGATGACCAAGTTTCATACGACAACGACAGTCAGATTCAGACAGACTACAGTCAGGGATTTGCCCGTAACTACGTCTACGATGCCACCAATAAATGCTATTGGAGCAGCCAGAAAGACGGAAAACTGATGGCTTATACTCAGGCTAACGACGGAACACAGACCATTATCGCCAGCGATATATGCCCGGAAGGACCCAAATATAACCTGTTCAACCACTTGAAATTCCTCTACGGAACGCTCTATTCGTGCGGCGGCGACAATATACATGCCACCGTGCAGACGATGAACAACAACGAATGGACCATCTATGAAGACGAAAACATACAAACGAAAACAGGCGTTCCTTATATCAATGTGCTGTCGTTAGACGTTGATCCTGCCAACCACCAACATGTGTTTGTGGGAGGACTGAGCGGCCTCTATGAGTTTCAAAACGCACAACTCACCAACTATTACGGCCGCCATAACTCTCTCATAGAGTCATACAACGGCGAAAGCGACCTTTATCAAATGATCTACGGAGTGAAATTCGACCAGCAGGGAAATCTGTGGTTTCTCAACAGCCAGGCACCCACGCAGTCGCTTCTGCTGAAACCTGCAGGCGGCGACATCATCTCCAAGTGCAAGAGCGAACTAATGATTCTCAACGATCCCTCAACGCCGCGCTACAGCAACAAAAGCCTGGGCGAACTCACCAGCATGATGATAGACAGCAGAGGGTTCCTCTGGTTTTGCAATAATAACTGGTTCACCCCGTCACTCTTCAGATACGACATGCAGACCGACGACATCATCTCTTTCCTTTCATTCACCAATCAAGACGGCACCAATCTGCCACTCGTATTCGGCGTGAGATGCGTGAAAGAAGACCAGGAAGGAAACATCTGGATAGGCACCGACATAGGTCCCTTTATGCTTGAATATGAACAGGTGACAGCCTCCAGTCCGGTTTTCACACAGGTGAAAGTGCCGCGCAACGACGGTACCAACTATGCCGACTACCTATTGAGCAACGTCGACATCTCGTGCATGGCCATCGACGGGGCCAATCGCAAATGGTTTGGCACCAACGGCAACGGCATTTACGTTATTTCCAGCGACAATATCAGTCAGGTATATCACTTCACTGCAGACAATTGCCCCCTGCTTTCCGACGAAATACATGCCATCGACATCAACCATCTCACCGGCGAAGTGTTCATTGCAACCAGTAAAGGACTGTGTTCCTTCCAGAGCGAAGTAACCTACTCTGCCGAGGAAATGACCAAAGACAATGTCTATGCCTATCCAAACCCTGTGCGTCCCGACTATACAGGTCCCATTACCATCGTGGGCCTTACTTATAATGCCGATGTAAAGATTGTCACTGCCAATGGAACCCTTGTTACAGAGGACAGGAGCAGCGGAGGTTCGTTCACCTGGGATGGATGCGACCGCAACGGCAAACGCGTTGCCAGCGGCGTTTATATGGTGCTCACCGCCACACAAGACGGAAAGAAGGGAACCGTTTGCAAGATTGCCATCGTCAACTGACACACAATATCATATTATAATGTGGCTTCCTTGGTGTTTTTATCATTATTCAAGTTTCGCATTCGCTCAACTTCTTTGTAGTTTAGAAGTTAAGTAGTGATCGCTTCGCTCGTCCTTCGGTCAGTAGTGAAGCCATTACTTGGTTTGCTGATATTTCGTCTCCAGACATTTGGCTTTAACTACTTCAGAAACTTGAATAATTACTTATTCATTATCAAAAATGATAATAAAGAAATCTGTTTTTCATAGAAATGGAGGCACGAAAGTGGCACTATGGCTATGCCGTTTGAGCGGAACGCATCAGTAAATTAATGTAATTTGCAGAGTAAATTAATATGATTTGAAAAGTAAATCAATATAATTTACCGGGCAAATTATATTGATTTACTTTTCAATAGTGTTACTTTCAGTGCTCCAAAACAATACTGTGAAGGTTGCAAATCAATGCTTTGAAAACATCCTGTCAATGCTTTGATACATTAACTCAACTGCAACATTCTTTCGATAGGCTTCACTGCTTCCTTGCGGATATCCTCCGGCACATCCACACTGGGCCATTCATATTTCAGTGCATTATAGATTTTCAGCAGCGTGTTCATCTTCATGTAGTCGCATTCATTGCAAGAACAGCCCACACCGCCTTCGCTCACTTCGGGCGGAACGGGATAGAACACCTTGTCCTTGCACTGGCGCTCTATCTCGTGCAGAATGCCTGCTTCGGTGGCAATGATGAATTCTTTCTTGTCGCTTTCCACGCAATACTTCAAAATAACGGCCGTAGAGCCCACCACATCAGCCATGGCTAATACGGGTCCTTTGCACTCTGGATGAGCCAGTACAACGGCTTCTGGATGCTCTTTTTTGAGTTTTGCAATCTCATCTACAGAGAAACGCTCATGCACATGGCAACCTCCGTTCCACAGCAGCATATTCCTTCCTGTCACCTGATTGATATAACTGCCCAGGTTATAGTCGGGTCCGAAGATTATTTTGGCATCTTCCGGAAACGTGTCTATAATCTTCTTGGCATTGCCGCTGGTGACCACCACATCGGTATGTGCCTTTACGGCAGCGGTGGTGTTCACATAACTCACCACCTGATAGCCCGGATGCTCCTCTTTATATTTCTTCAAGTCGTCAGCCTTGCAACTGTCGGCCAGCGAGCAACCGGCATTGAGGTCGGGGCAGAGCACCAGTTTGTCAGGACAAAGAATCTTGCATGTCTCAGCCATGAAGTGAACACCGCACATCATAATGATCTTGGCATCGGTCTTGGCAGCCTGCTGTGCCAGGGCCAGAGAGTCGCCAATGAAGTCGGCTATCTGCTGAATCTCACCACGTGTATAGTAGTGAGCCAGAATCACGGCATCTTTCTCCTTGCACAACCGGCGTATTTCCGTTGCCAGATCAGTGCCTTCGTCCACGGGTTCGTCTATGAATCCTTTGTTTTTCCACAGTTCGTTCATTGCCATTTTATTATTATCTTTTTAGTTTATTTCTTTTTTAAAAAGAGAAAAGTAGTATGATGATAGTGTGTTGAAAAGTGCAAAACTTTCGGTCGAAATATTTGGTTATTTGGTTATCAACTTGTGGTATTTACTTTTCCACACCATGATTTCATGCTTACTTATTCTATTTTAGAGAGTTAAGTTATTTATCCACAAAGATAGATTTCGGTGCAAAATTAATAAGTTTATATCTTTTTACCATGAAAAATGGTTGAAAACTTATTAAAAAACAGCAAACAACCCTGCAGATATCCCCCATTTTCTGTTTTTCATTCTTTGTATGTGCAAATCTGAATGTTTATCCACAGAGTTATGAGCAGGTTTTCCACAGGGTTATCAACAGTTTTTTCAAGGGAGTTATAAGTCGTATAGGGCCTATATGGCTTATAGGTCTTATAGGCCCTATAGGATTATTCCTTGTAGGTGCTGAGTTTTTTCAGATAGTATTCCCTGAAGTCGTTCCAGCGATAATAGGGAGCCATGTCTGAGGGGAGGGGTAGTGTGGCTTCGTTCTCGTTGAGGAGCACTTTGAAGATAACATCGCCGCCCAATTGCTTGCGATAGAAAATAAACTGGATGTTGGCACCCATAGGGAATACTTTATAGTTCACCCAACCACGTCCTACGAGTTGTTCCAGATCATCCACCTGCTGGTCAAAGTTGTTCAGACCCAGCAGACAGGTAAGTGGCATCACCATGGTTTCATGGCCGAAGCGCAAGGTGGCACCTGGTCTCTCCAACTGGATGCAACTGTCGGCTTGCTGAATGATGTTCCTCAGCAGATTGCGCTGTGAGAAAGGTTGTGTGCCACCGTTGTATTTGCTGTTGCCATAGCCCAGATACCAGTTGGCATTGCTCTGTTTCCACAGTTCATATAATTCGTCGTTGGTGAAAATGTCGTACAGGGTGATTTGTTTGCGCAGTTCCGTGCTCTGCAAGTTGCTGGCCAATTTAAATAAAAGGTGGCCTAAACGGTTGCCGTCGATTACATATTTAAAATAATGAGCATCGTTGAAGAGTGAACCGAGCAGTCTGTTATAGTTCACGTGCCTCTGTGTGAACTCCTGATTCAATACGCGAGAATACTGGTTGCGCTTTTTGTCATAGAGTGCTTTATCCTGCAAGTTCATGAAATACATGTCGTGTTCGCTGGCATCGTGGGTGATTCTCAGTTTAGGATTCTTGATGAGCAACTGGTGCAATTCGTTCTCCATGGAGAGAATACAGCGGATAACGATGGTGCTCTTGGCATCTATGCATACATCGCCCTTGAATACTTCGGGGAAACGCTCATACATGCGGGCGGCAATCTGCTGATGCTGCTCGGCACCCAACTGTGTTAATTCGCCTTCACGTTTGCGCGACTCCTCGCGAATCATCTTCACGCGGCGGAGCACATCCTTGCCCAAATCAGTGAGTTTGCCTGCTTTCTCTGCATCAGCAAGCATGCTCACCGTGTTGTCGTAGTCTTCAGTACCGATGAGATAGCGCGAACCGTGCCGTCCGTAATGACTGATATAGAAAGGTTTATATCCCTTGGGAGCCGCAGTGAGTGGTGCCGTTGGGGTGGGGTAGGCCAGATAGTTGCTTGCTGAGAAGCAGGGATTGTCTTTTATTTCCTGCCTGATGAGCGTTTCATAGTCGGCACATTCCTTTTCTGTTTTCTGTGCGAATACATAACTGCTCATGCAAACGACGAACAGTGATAAGAACATTTTTTTCATGATAGAGATAGTTTTGTTAAACAGATTGATAGTGCAAAAATAAGAAGAAATCGATAAATAACCAAAGCATCCTGCTGTTTTTATTTGTTTTTTGTGGCTAATAACCACGGCAATGCATATATTTTTTTGCTGAAACCTATTGAAAAATCAGAGAATTGTTGTATCTTTGTGGCAAACTTATGTGTTTATGGCAAAGCATACATTATGGTCGGATGAATATTGGCTGCTGTTGATGCAGTTATATTTAAGGAAACCCGAGGGAGTGAAGCCCATCTATTCGCGCCAGATGGTGGATTTGGCACTTGAACTGCACATTCCGCCAACATACCTTTATGAGCAGATGTTCAAACTCAGGCAACTGGACACGCCGCGCCTGCAACAGTTATGGGAGCGCTATGGAAATAATCCGAAGCGGCTGGCAAAGGGTGTGCGCATGCTTCGCCAGATGAAAGGATTCAACAACGCGGATGTTTTCTATCAGGGAGTGGAAACCATTGAGTCGTGGGAATTGGATTTCAAGCCGGTAATGGAGGGCAGCGAACTGACTCCCGTGATGCTCATCATGATATTAGACTTGTATTTCCGCCTTACTCCTAACACGATGGTGAGCAGTACACCTGAGATACAGCAAATGGCAAAACTGCTGAAAATGAAAGCAAACGAGGTAGTGGAGGTGATGGATATCTATCAGTTGTGCGACCCTTATCTCAACCGCTCGGCCATGATATTGAGCCCGCTGCTGGGTCCCTGTCAGCAGATATGGCAACGCTACGGCAATGATAATCCCGAAAAACTGGCTGCCTTTGCCGCTCAGTTGAGGGAGTATTTCAATAATTGACTATGAAACAAGTACAGACACAGGAACAGAAACTGGTTCAGCAACAACGGCTCACGCAGCAGCAGATGCTGCAAATCAGACTATTGGAGATGCCGCTGGCCGAACTGGAGCAGAACGTAAGGACAGAACTCGATGATAATCCTGCCCTGGAAGTGCTGTCTCCTGATAATCCGGATTATGAAGCGATGGACGCACAGAGTGACGATTTGTCGTCGGTAGACGATAGTATTCTCGAGGATGAGGCCGACATGGTGGCTCGTGAAGACAGGGAAGCGGCCCTCGACGATATGCTGAACAACATGGGCAGCGATGACGAAATGCCCGAGCCTGTCATGAATCGTTTCATGGGAGGTGCCGATTATGAGGAAATCACCTATGGCGACCCCACCTCTTTCTATGACAAACTGAAAGAGCAGATGGGCGAGGAGAGCATCACCGACCACCAGAGAGATATCCTGGAATATTTGATTGGCTCGCTCGACAACGACGGACTGCTGCGCAAATCGCTCGATACCATTTCCGACGAACTGGCCATCTATCACAACATGGATGCCTCAGAGGAGGAGATAGAGCAGGTGTTACACATCTTGCAGCGGTTCGATCCGCCGGGCATCGGCGCTCGTTCTCTCCAGGAATGTCTGCTCATACAGATTGAAAGGCGGCCGCCTTCGGAAATACGTAACCTGCTGCACAGGGTGATTAGCGAGTGTTTCGATCAGTTCATGAACAGGCATTGGGACAAAATAGCCCAGCAACTGAAAGTGGACGAGGACATGGTGAGCCATCTGCAGACAGAGATTCTGCGCCTGAACCCCAAGCCCGGTGCCTCCATGGGAGAGACCGAAGGGCGCAACGTGCAGCAAATCACTCCCGATTTCATAGTGGAAACCAACGACGACGGCTCGGTGAGTTTCTATATCAACAAGGGCAGGGTGCCCGATTTGTATGTTTCGCCCACATTCAACGACATGGTGAAGGAATATCAGAGCAACAAGACGGGCATGAACCGCCAGATGAAAGAGGCACTGGTATATGCCAAAGAAAAGGTTGACCGCGCCAAAAACTACATAGAAGCCGTGAAGCAGCGCCGCCATACACTCTACATCACCATGAAGACCATCATCGACCTGCAAATGAAATTCTTCCAGGAAGGCGATGAAAGCGACCTGCAACCCATGGTGTTGAAAGACGTGGCCGAGCGTACAGGCCTTGACATCAGCACCGTATCGAGGGTGTGCAACGTGAAATATGCCCAGACACGGTGGGGAACATTCCGCCTGCGCCATTTCTTCAGCGAAGGAGTGAAGAACGAAAGCGGAGAGTCGCTGTCGAACCGCAAGTTGAAAATAGTGATGCAAGAGATTATCGACCATGAAGACAAGCGCCATCCGCTCAACGACGATGCCTTGTCGAAAGAGATGAAAAAGCACGGGATGCCCATCGCACGGCGCACCGTTTCTAAATATCGTGAACAGTTGGGAATACCATCTGCAAGAATGAGAAAGCAATGAGAGAAAAAGACATTATCCTCACAGCCAAAGTGCTCAGTTCCATCTTTAATCCGTTCTACCTGCCTGTAGTGGGACTGATTATCTTGTTTGTGTTCAGTTATCTCAGCCTGCTGCCTTTAGGATACAAAATACAGGTGCTGCTCATTGTCTACCTCTGCACGGTGCTGCTGCCCACATTGCTCATTCGTCTTTACAGGCATTACCAGGGATGGTCGCTGCTGGAACTGGGCAGAAAAGAGCGGCGCATGGTGCCATACATCATCTCCATCATCTGCTATTACCTGTGCTATTTCATCATGAACCGTCTGCACATCCCTCATTTCATGAGCAGCATACTGCTGGCGGCACTGTTCATACAGGTGGTTTGCGCCATCATAAACCTTTTCTGGAAGATAAGCACCCACACGGCCACCATCGGCGGCGTGGCGGGAGCCTTGCTGGCTTTTGCCAGTATGTTCATGTTCAACCCCGTATGGTGGGTGTGCCTGGTGCTGCTCTTGGCCGGTTTGCTGGGCAGCAGCCGTATGATTTTGCGCCAGCACACATTGTCGCAGGTAGTGGCCGGTTTCCTTCTCGGCATCGTTCTGGCCTATATAGCGATACTGCGTTTTTAGCATCTGCCGTTTCTTTCAGTCCTGCTTCAGTGATTTTTCACATACTATATAATAAAAAGAAAACAAATATAAAACAACAATGAATATGACTCCGTTAGTAAGTATCATCATGGGCAGCACAAGCGATCTGCCCGTTATGGAAAAGGCCATGCAGTTTCTCAACGACATGAAGGTGCCCTTCGAAGTGAATGCCCTCTCAGCCCATCGCACTCCCGATGCCGTGGAGCAGTTTGCCAAGCAAGCCCGTCAGCGTGGCATCAAGGTGATTATTGCCGGTGCCGGCATGGCGGCAGCACTGCCAGGCGTGATTGCTGCCAGCACTTCACTGCCCGTCATCGGTGTCCCCATCAAGGGCAGCGTGCTCGATGGCGTGGATGCCCTCTATAGCATTCTGCAGATGCCGCCGGGCATTCCCGTGGCCACTGTGGCCATCAACGGTGCCATGAACGCCGCCATCCTGGCCTGCCAGATGATTGCGCTGGCCGACGAGCAGATGGCCCGTAAGATGGAAACCTATAAATCAGGTCTGGGAGCCAAGATAGAAAAGGCCAACCAGGCACTGAAAGAAGTGGAGTATGAATTTAAAACCAACTGACAAAATGAGCAATCCTTCTGACTATCAACGGCGGTTCACCACCGTGACACATGTGGGCAGCACACCCATGGGCGGCGACAACCCCATCCGCATCCAGTCGATGACCACCACTAACACGATGGATACCGAGGCATGTATCCAACAGGCCATCCGCATTATCGAGGCTGGCGGCGAGTATGTGAGGCTCACCACTCAGGGAACGCGCGAGGCCGAGAACATGAAAAACATTCGCGACGGTCTGCGCCAGAGAGGCTATCTCACACCCCTTGTGGCCGATGTGCACTTCAATGCCAAGGTGGCCGACGTGGCAGCCCGCTGCTGTGAGAAGGTGAGAGTGAATCCCGGCAACTATGTAGACCCCGGTCGCACGTTCAAGCATCTGGAGTATACCGACGAGGAATATGCCGAAGAACTGAAGAAGATAGAGCGCCAGTTTGTGCCATTCCTCGACATCTGCAAGGCTAACCATACAGCCGTGCGCATCGGTGTGAACCACGGCAGCCTCTCCGACCGCATCATGAGCCGCTACGGCGACACCCCCGAGGGCATAGTGGAGAGTTGCATGGAGTTTCTGCGCATCTGCCGCCGCCAGCAGTTCAACGATGTGGTGATCAGCATCAAGGCATCCAACACGGTGGTGATGGTGCAGTCGGTGCGCCTTTTGGTGAAAACCATGGACAGCGAAGACATGCACTATCCGCTCCATCTGGGCGTTACCGAGGCCGGCGAGGGCGAAGACGGGCGCATCAAGAGCGCCGTGGGCATCGGAGCCCTGCTCACCGAGGGCATCGGCGATACCATCCGCGTGTCGCTGTCTGAAGAGCCCGAGGCCGAAATTCCCGTTGCCCGCCAACTGGTTGACTCCATCGAGGCATGCGCCCAGTTGCGCCGAGAGGCCGAAGCGCGCATTGCCGACGACACCCTGACGCTGACCATCGCCGACACCCACTGGCCCTCGCTCCAACTAAAGGCCGCCATGGCTGCCGGTGCGCCGCTCATCGACAAGCGCGCCCATCGTCTCATCATCCGCAACGACGCATTTCCTGCCGCGCAACTGCAGCAGTTGGCTGATGACATCCTACAGGCCGCCCGCATCAAATTCACCAAGACCGAATACATCTCCTGTCCTGGCTGCGGCCGCACACTCTACGACCTGCGCGCCACCATTGCCCGCATCAAGGCCGCCACACAGGGCATGGCCGGACTGAAAATCGGCATCATGGGCTGCATTGTGAACGGTCCCGGCGAGATGGC
>DGWC01000077.1:22413-57150 GCA_002395135.1 Prevotella sp. UBA4268
GAGATGGCCGATGCCGACTATGGCTATGTGGGAGCCGCTCGCGGCAAGATTTCGCTCTATCGCGGCAAGCAGTGCATTGCCAAGAACATTCCCGAGGCCGATGCCGTGGAGCGCCTGCTTCAACTCATACGCAGCGACCAGGAGTCCGTAGTTCATAGTCCATAATTCATAATTCATAATGCATAATGCATAGTACATAGTTCATAATTCATAATGCATAGTTCATCCTTGCAAAACTATGAACTGTGAACCATGAACTATGAACTCCTTCATCCCTCACCATCGTATGATTCCCGATATCTACCAAGCAGCCGCCGACCGCTATACCGCCGGCATGCAATACGCCCGCTGCGGACAGAGCGGCATCCTTCTCCCCAAGATAAGCCTCGGATTCTGGCACAATTTCGGCAGCGTTGACCCCTATGAGCGCAGCCGTGAAATCACGCGCTATGCCTTCGACCACGGTATAACCCACTTCGACCTGGCCAACAACTACGGCCCCGTCTATGGCAGTGCCGAGGAAACCATGGGGCGGCTGATGGACGACACGTTCCGACCCTATCGCGACGAACTGTTCATCTCCACCAAAGCCGGCTACGACATGTGGCCCGGTCCCTATGGCAATTGGGGCTCGCGCAAATATCTCATGGCCAGCATCTGCCAGTCGCTCCGCCGCATGCACTTGGATTATGTGGACCTTTTCTACAGCCACCGCTACGATCCCGAAACGCCCATCGACGAAACGCTGCAGGCGCTGGTTGACATCGTCAGACAGGGCAAAGCCCTTTACATCGGCATTTCGCGGTGGCCGCTCAGCGCCTTGCAGCATGCCCACCACTATCTGCGACAGCGCGACGTGCCGCTACTCATCTTTCAAGACAAACTCAACCTGCTCAGTCGCGAGCCCATACAAGAGGGCACGCTCGACTATTGCCGCCAGCACGGCATAGGATTCATCAGTTTCTCGCCCCTGGCGCAAGGGCTGCTCACCAGCCGCTACCTGCACTGCCGCCCCACAGAGGCAGGCGCAGAGGCCGACATTCCCGCCGACAGCCGCATGGCCGCCCGCACATCGCTGAGTGCCGATGTGCTCACGCCCCAACTGCTGCAGCAGTTGAACGAGTGGAACCGCCGGGCACAGAGCCGTGGCGAAACCCTGGCTCAGATGGCGATGGCATGGGTGCTCGCCCAGCAGGGAGTAACCTCGGCGATTGTCGGTGCCAGCAGCACCCGGCAGTTGAGCGAGATCCTGCGCGCCGTGAGTGCCGCCCCGTTTTGATGAAAGCATCTGTTGACGGATGGACGTCATGGGGAATATTATTTTACAAATAAAAGAGAGTATTAAAAATTTTTGCTATATTTGCAGCCAAAACCACAGCATATGGAGCATGGAAACATAGACATGGATGTGGTGCACCGATGGGACGAATCGTCGCTGCAGTTGCTTTATAGACATTTCTATAAGGCCCTTGTGGCGTTTGCCCATCAGATGGTGGGCAGCGTCGGCGTGGCCGAAGAACTGGTGCAAGACGCATTCATCCGTCTGTGGCAGCGTCGCAACGAGTTTGAGAGTCAGGGCTCGCTCAGGGCCTATCTCTATCATTCTGTGCGCAATGCGTGCATCAGCCATTTGCGCCATGAGCGTGTGGAGCGCAGTCGCATAGAGTCGTTTCAACTCGACTATCGACTGTCGTCCGACGACGATGATGAATCTTATCGCGAAGAACTCATTCGGCAGTTGCTCCTTTCGATAGACACCCTTCCCCCCAAGCAGCGCGAAGTGTTTCTTTTGTCGGTAAAGGGAAAGAGTTGCGAAGAAATAGCCGCAGAAATGAACATCACGCCCGAAAGCGTGAAAAAGCAGCGGCAGCGCGGCATACGCAGGCTTCGCGACACCCTCACCCCCGAGATGCTGTTGCTTCTCATCATGATGATGAAGTAATTTTTTTCAAAAAAATGTCCCTCTGTCTTTCTTTTTTGCGTATTAATGCAAAAAGGAAAGTAAAACCATGGAGCAAAATAGTGATTTCAGAGAGCAGAAAGAACTGATGGTTCTTGCTCATATCAGCGGCGACGAACTGAACGAAAGATACGAAACATTCAGCGCCATCGACGACGAAGAGGCCTTGCGCAGAATACGCCAGCAGGCAGGCATCAGGAGTGCCGCCACCATGAGGCATCGCCTGCGCTATGCCGCCGCCATGCTCGTGCTTATCGTGGCTGGTGCCGGCTATTGGTATGCGCAATACACCCGTGTCACGCCGCCCGAGATATCCCAGTCTGTGCAACTGGCCATGCAGCAGAGCATACAGAGCGGCATGGCCGATGCCGTGATAGAGACCGATGGAGAATGGTGGAAAGACGAAGGTATTAAGTCCAAGGGCAACGCAGGAAAGGAATCCTCCTCACTCACGAACCAACCCTCAACCCTCAATCCTAACCCTTCATCCTTCATCCCTCACCCTTCATCCCTCACCAAGGAGCAGTTGCTTTCCGCCCGCCGCATCACTACCCGCCACGACAAAGAGTTCTGGCTCACACTCGACGACGGCACGCTGGTACACCTTAATTATAATACGCGCCTGATCTATCCCGAAGAGTTTGGCAGGGGCGATCGTAACGTGATTCTCGATGGAGAGGCTTATTTCATGGTGGCAAAAGACAAGAGTCGTCCGTTTATCGTTCACACCACGAATGGGGATGTGAAGGTATACGGCACCGAGTTTAATGTGAACACCAGCCATTCCACGTCCGTAGTCCTTGTCAAAGGCTCCGTATCAGTTACCCCCACGGGCGGAAGGGAAATCATGCTGAAGCCCGGACAGCAACTCACCCTCACCGACAATCAGCCATCCGTCACACAGGTCGACACCGCCCCGTATGTAGCCTGGAACGAAGGCAAGTTCTTCTTCGAGGAATGGCCGCTGGAGCGCATCATGCAAGTCATTGCCCGCTGGTATGGCCGCGAAGTGGAATTTACGACTGATGAAATCAAGCAGCAGCGATATTCCGGCAATTTCGACCGCTACGAGGACATCCGCCCCACGATGGAAGCCATTGAGACAATCACAGGTCTGAAGATAACCTTCGCCCCCGACAGACTCATCATCGAACCATAACGACAACAATCTATAACACAATTAAAAAACTACCCAGATGAGAAGAATCAGACAACTCCTGTTACTGACACTCATGTTATTGTTTGCCTCAGTAACCGTGAAAGCAGCCATGCCTGCCGACACACCTGTAACCATCAACTTCAAGTCGGCTCCCGTGACCAACGTCCTTAAGGACGTGCAGCGCCAGTCGGGCTTGAACTTCTTCTACAGTGCCGACCTGGCCAAAGAGTGGCCGCGCATCACCATCAGACTGACCAAGGTACCTGCCCGCGAGGCCGTGGAGCAGATTGTCAGGATGATAGGCTGCGAATACTCCATCAAGAGCAACATCGTTACCATCAGCCGCCAGAAACTCAGCGGTCGCGAGCGTACCATCCGCGGTCATGTGCGTGACAACGATGGTGAACTGTTGGTAGGTGTGCCCGTGTGTATCGGTGAGAGCCGCGTGTGCACGGTGACCGATGCCGACGGCTTCTACACCTTCAGAATTCCCGTGGAGCCCACCACGCTGAAATTCAGTTACGTGGGCATGGAAACCGTCTATGCCACCATCCCCCGCGGTACCTCCGATATCACCCGTGAGATCACCATGCATCCCGATGTGATGCTCGATGAGGTCCTCGTCACCGGTTACCAGCAGATAGAGAGCGGTCGTGCTACCGGTTCTTTCGAGGTGTTGAAGCCCGAGCAGTTGAAGACTATCGTCTCTGGTGATGTATCCGACAATCTTGAAGGTATCGTTCCCGGTCTGTCAGTGGATGGCGACGGTAATATCTTGGTGCGTGGACAGGCAACCATCTATGCTGAGACCAAGCCGCTCATCGTCGTTGACGGATTCCCCATGGAGTATGGCACTTTTAATATCAACCCTAACGACATCGAGCAGATTTCAGTCTTGAAAGATGCTGCCTCTGCCTCTATATGGGGTGTACGTGCCGCCAATGGTGTCATCGTGATCAATACAAAGCACGGACAGCACAATAAGAAAGCAAAGGTAAACTATAATGGTAGTGTGAAGGTAGGCTCTAAGTTTGATGTGTCATCCTTGGGCTATCTGAACTCTGCCCAGCAGGTGGAGTGGGAGCGTGAGTACTATACCAACATGCCCACCATTCAAAGTATCACCGAAGAGAGTATCGACAATATGACAGAGGCAGGTATGATTGAATACCGCTACCTCAACGGCATGCTCGATGCTGCCGGCCGTGACGCTGCCTATGCTCGTCTGGCATCCTACGATAATGCCAAGGACATTGAGAAGTATTTCTATCGTAACTCATTGTTCCAGACACACAATATCACCATCTCTGCCGGTTCACAGAATACCACCAACTATCTCTCGGTTAACTTCGAGAATACGTTGGGCGATCTGAAAGGCAACAAGCAGAATAAGGTAAATGCACAGTTGAACAGTACATACGACTTTGGTAAGTACTTCAAACTCACCACAGGCTTCCGTGCCAACTATGCTCGCAAGAATATGTTCACAAGTAGTCCGCTGAATGTCAAACCTTATGTTCATTTCTATGATGAGCAAGGCAATTACGTTAATGAGTATCGTGGTGTTAACCAGTTGTTGAAAGACAATCTTTATGCACAGGGCTTCCAAGACTGGAACTACAACCGTCTGCAGGATCGTGATTTGGTAGATAATGTAACCGACAGTTATAATGTGGCAGCCAATTTAGCATTGGACGTGCAGTTGCCATACGGTTTCAAGTTTACTACCAGTGGTATGTATATCATCGATCACTCCAAGCAGGATGTTTATTATGATCAGGAGAGTTATTATGTGCGCGACATGTATAACAGATTCACCAATCTCGATGCAGCTACCGGCATGATGACCAATTATCTGGAAGAAGGAGGCATCAAGGATATCAACCATGCCAACAGTATGAGTTACACCTGGAGAAATGTCCTGAATTATGCTTTCCATAATGACAAGTGGGATGTCAGTGCATTAGCAGGTATGGAGATGTTTGCTATTCATACCCGTACTGAGCGTGATACCTTCTACGGTTTCGATCCGCAAGGTATGACCTACAGTACAAATATGAATATGGAATTGCTAACAGGAAATGGCGTCATCGGTTATTCCCCTGCAGCAAGATACCAGACGCTTAACTATCAACCTGGACAGACAGACAAGGAAGACCGTTACTTCTCTACTTTCGCTACGGCAAGTGGCACTTACCTGGATCGTTATACGGTATTTGCCAGCGTACGTATGGATAAGACAAACCTCTATGGACGTAGCAGTCAATATCGTGATCAGCCGACTTGGTCGTTAGGTGGACGTTGGGAAATCTCCAAGGAGGCATTCTTCCACATGCCGAATGTTGACCGCTTAGCACTGAAGATGTCATACGGATTGAGTGGAAACGTTGATAAGACCACCTCTCCCTATCTGATTGCTGCCAATGCAAGAGACATGTTCACAGGCCAGAAGGCACTCTTGATACAGAATCCTGAGAACCCGGAGTTAGGTTGGGAAAAGGTATATACCTATAACATCGGTTTCGACTTGAATATGTTCCAGAATCGTCTGAACCTCTCAGCGGAGTTCTACAACCGTCGTACAAAGGACGCATTGGGTATGTCACTCATGGATCCCACCTCAGGATGGGCTTCAATAAAGAAGAATGCCGCATCGCTGGTAAACAGAGGTTTAGACGCAAGCCTGAATGTAGTGCCTGTAAAGACACGCGACTGGATGTGGAGCTCAACACTCAACTGGTCGTACAACTACAACAAAGTGACCGATGTGAGCAATAGTTCTATCTCTGCTTTATCACTGTCTTCCGGCGATCCTATCTGCGGAAAACCTGTTGACTATGTGTTTGCCTTTAAGAGTGCCCCGCTTGACAATGAGGGTAACATCCAGGTGGTCAATGCTGCTGGCGAGGTGGTGGGCGCACCAGCTGCCAATGCCTTTACCGAAGAGGATTACCTCTTCATGGGCCGTCGCTCCCCGAAGTTCTTCGGAGCATGGATCAACAGCGTGAGCTATAAGAATCTCACTCTCGACCTGATGTTCTCTTATAAGTTCGGACACCTCATGCACATGCCTTCATTCTCGAACATCTACCTCAGCTCACGAGCTTATAAGGATTACGACCAGCGCTGGCGTAAACCGGGTGATGAGGCAAACACGATGATACCTCGTTCCACTTATGGCGCCAACGGCGGTGTAGGTATTGTAGTCGGTGAGAATATCGATTGGAAGATTGAGAAAGCAGATATCATTAGACTGAAGTCAATAGCCCTTTCCTACGATTTCACCCCTATACTGAAGAACTCCTTCCTCTCTATGCTCAAGGCGAAGTTATCAGTAGAAAATCCTTTCTTCTGGGCTGCTAACAGTGATAATCTGGAGCCGGAGCGGATGGGATATGATACCAGTTATACCTATTTAGGTGATACCCCAACCTATTACACCCTTACTTTAAATATCGGATTCTAATATTGATCAATTATAAATACAAGAAGAATATGAATACCAAAATAATCAAAAGGCAACTGGTTGGGCTGTTCTTTATCCTTTGCCAAATATCAATATGTTCGATTCTCATCTCTTGTGATGATTATGTGGATATCGTGCCGAAGGGCAATACCATTCCACAGACAGTCGATGACCTTGGAGAGTTGCTTGCCAACGGATCGTTGGCAACAGCAGGCGATGTGTTCGGCTTCACTGAGGTAAGCTATAATATTATGTTCTTTGAAGTGTACAGTGACGACTATAATGCTCCGCAAGACCCCACAAACATTTATTACACCATCTTCCAGACGCTGCCATTTATCCAGAATGAGCTTATCTGGGCCGACTATCTCTACGGAGTGTCTGAAGACGACCGAAACTGGAACGGTTTGTATAAGTCGAACTATATATGCAACTATGTGCTCGACCATATTACCGATGCCAAAGAGGGCAAATCGTTCAAGAGAGACGAGGTGAAAGGACAAGCTCTGGTGCACCGTGCTATGAACTACTTCCTGCTGACCAACCTTTATGGTAAACAGTATAAAGCCGGCAGCGCTGCTACCGATTTGAGTGTTCCTTTGGTTATTGAGTCGAACATCAACAATCAATATCCCCGTGCTACTGTTCAGGAAGTTTATGACCAGATGTTGGCCGATCTTAACGAGGCTATCAGCATCATGAAGGTGGAAGTACCTGAGTTCAACAATATCCCTGGTTTGGCCACTGCTTATGCATTACGTGCTCGTGTCTATCTGTGGATGCAAGACTATGATAAGGCTTATGCCGATGCCTCTAAGTCGCTTTCTATGCGGAGTGAGATGATCGACTATAATACGCTGTCCATGTATATGCCCGGCATACCCGCTTATGGCATCGCTGGTTACGACAATTCGGTGCAGACCAACCCCGAGGTACTGTATTCCCGTTATTGTTCAGAGACTTTGGGATGCGTGTTCTCCGACAAGATGAATGCCATCATTGACAAAAAGAACGACCTGCGATACACCACCTTTATGGGAGCTTTGGAGATGTCGGGTATTACCGAGCCGATGATCTGGACGCGTAAGCATCACTCTGGTATAGATATCTCAGAGGTTTGGCTGATGAAGGCAGAGAGTGCCTTGAGGAAATCATCTCCAAACGTCAGCGAGTCAAAGCAGGCTTTGGAACAGGTACGCAAACACCGTTATGCTGCTGCTACCTATCAGCCGTTTGAGGCCAGTGACAACAAGTCGTTGTTGGATGAGATTCTGAAGGAGCGTCGCCGTGAGATTATCTATAGCGAGATGTCATTCATCGACCATAAACGTCAGAATGCCGATCCTTCCACAGCCCGTCCGATGGAGCGCACCGTCTATGGCAAAACTTACACGATGCCGGTTGACGATCCCCACTGGCAGTTGGCTATCCCTCTGAACGTGATGGCTCAGAATCCGTTGTTAGTTCAAAACGAAAGATAATATTACACGATGAAGACAAGACGATATTTATTTGTGTTCCTCCTACTGCTGATGGCTTATCCCATCTTAGCACAGAAGAGAATCCCTATGAGAGTGCTGTATGTGGGTGGCGCTACGGGCTACGACGACAACGGGAAAGTGGATGAGGCTACCCGACAGCAGCAGGTACGGCAGCGCACAGCCAGCTGGAAACAGATGCTGGAGCAGTATTTCACGGAGGTTACGGCTGTGAATGCCAGCGAGTGGACCGAGGAGATGTCGTCGAGATACGACGTGACGGTGATGGACGGGACACCCCGTCCCATTACCCCTGGTGTTCAGGATCCAGCCAAACAGATCTACCTGCGGCCTGGATACATTTCCGAGGATTTCTCCTGTCCGATGATTACCATAGGAGAGATGAGCAGCAGATTGGGTACCCGTATCGGCAGCAAGAACGACTGGTATTGTCTCTGTCTGGAGAACTATGCCCACAGTTGGAAAAAAGATCACCCCATCTTCAACGGTCCTTTCAAGGTGAAGATGAAGGTGGAGCGGCGGGCAACGCCCTCGCATGCTTTTCATTTCCAGTATGAAGACGATGAAAGACTGCCCGAGACCATGCCGATGTGGCAGGTACAGACGCGTGGCTATAAGGACACGCCCGACTATTCACCAGGATTGGTGTCACGCCATTGGGGATATGAGGATTCACCTGAGACAGAGATCATCAGTGGCGGTGTATCTTCAAAGTCCATCCACGCCGTAGCCATTGGTCGTCATGGCAACTATTTCCATTGGGGATTCTCCGCTTCGCCCATGGACATGACCGGACAGGCCAAGCAGGTGTTTGCCAACGCAGTAGTATATATCTCAAAGTTCAGGGGACAAGGTATCATTGCTCGGAAATACAACGAGGCCATCGCCACCCGTGCTGATGCTAAGGCAGCCATCTACATGGCTTCTGAGGAAGGCTATCAGGAGATTATCAAGATGAACGATGAGGCCATGGAGGAGATGCAGCGGCAGGCAGAAGTGGCCAAGCAGAAGCAGGCGAGGGGCGAGACGCTGACCGAGACAGAGAAGTATCTTCTCAACTTCAAGCCGGCACCGCCGCCCAGTCATGAGACCTTCGTGAAGCAATATGCCGGTGAGTTCTTTGATAAGTTCGGCATGGATTTCGCTGCCTACAAGAAGTTCTTCACTGAGAATATGAATTATCTGTATGGTGGTGATGGCAGGCTTCACCTGGAGTTGGACGAGGATGTGAAGAGTCTCGGCATCCCCAATAACGATATTCGTCTGCTTGATACAGCCATCAGCATGTTGGAGCAGGGCAAGGATACCGAGAAGGCACGCCGCATCCTGAGTCGCTATACACAGAAGGATTTCCCCACGGCCAAGGCGTGGCGCCAGTGGTTTGTTGACAACAAAGACAAACTTTTCTTCACCGAGTCGGGTGGCTGGGTATGGCTGGTGAACAGTCGTGAGCCGGGTGCCAACGACTATGCCGGTTGGCTGGCCCGCAAGAAAGTGCGCCATATCGAGACGGGCACAGTGACACCCCAGAACCCCGTGAGTGTTACCGCTGAGCGTGAGTATGCCGACAATGGTGACCAGTATGTCTATGTAAAATTTACCATCTATCGTGGTTTCCATATCTATGGCCATGTCAGCAACGAAGATCCGTTTATCCCCACCAAGGTGAACATTGTTTTGCCAGAGGGCGTGAGGGCTGTTGAACCGTTGGAGTTGCCGGCAGCAAGAGTGTTGAGCAAGAACGGTACTACGATTTACGAAGACACAGCCGTCTTCCGCCAGAAGATCAGTGGCAAGGTCAGCAGTGACATCACCTGTGAGGTGGAATATCAGTGCTGCGATGACAATGTCTGTCTGCCCCCGGCAAACATCACGGTTAAGGCAAAGTGAGATAATGAAGTTACCCATAAAAACAAATTAAAACATAATAAATGAAAAAGATTCTTTTGGCAGCCATGATGCTGCTTGGCGCTGTGGCCGTTAATGCACAGAAAGCGGTGATAACCGGTAAGGTGAAAGGACTGAACCAGAACAGTCATGTGTTTCTGATGAACATTGCGGATCCTGAGAATCTGCAGCCCGTTACAGTGGGTGCCGACGGCAGTTACCGCCTGGAGCTTGATGCCCCGGACGGCTATGCCCGTTTCCTGATCGTTGATGCCCCCAAGGGTGGCGTGAAGTTCTATGTGCAGAACGGCATGAAAGCCAATATCGATCTGGATATCATCCAGAAGAATGCGGCAGAGACCGAGTCGAAGGTGAACTACACCGGTGACTACAAAGACTGCTATGAGTTTGTGAACAACGAGGAGTATTACCAAACCATCCAGAACCCGATGCTCGAGAAATACTACGGCAAGGCGGATAACCTCACGTTTGCCCAATGGCGCCAGGAGATGGAGATGCTGCGCGACCGTCAGTTCGCCAAGCTGAACAAGATTAACAACCCCATCTTCCGTAAGTTCATGCGCGAGGATATCAACACGAAGGTCGAGAAAGGCGGACTCTCTTGGTACGCCGAGATCGGCAGCAAGGCCGACGACAGCTATCTGGCATGGATGGAGGCACTCGATCGCGACAACAACGTAAATGAGGCGATGATGTATGCCAGCGGCTATAAGAAGTTCCTGGTGCCCGACGGACAGGATAAGTCGATCACCCTCTTGAACAACCTGAACACCTTATATACTAATAAGGAGATCATCAATGCATTGGCCGACAATGAGGTGTCAAACCTCTTTGAACAGGCTCCTGCCAATATCAACGATATCTACGCCGCTTATTCCAACGTAACACCAGGCCGCGAGATTCCTGAGCAGATACAGACACTCTACGACCATTACAAGAACATGGTTCCCGGTGCCAAGGCTGTCAACTTCGATTTCTACGACCAGAACGGTAAGAAGCTCACGCTCGCCAACCTGAGGGGCAAGGCCCTGTATATCGACTGCTGGGCAACGTGGTGTGGACCGTGCAAGGCAGAGACACCCAACATGGTGAAGCTGTACAACCATTTCAAGAACGACAAACGCATCCAGATTGTCAGCATCTCACTCGATAAGAACCAGGCTGCATGGAAATCGATGGTAAAGAAAGAGAACCTCGCATGGCCGCAGTATATCGTCAAGGGTGAGTTCAACTGTATGCTCTGCAAGGAATACGGCGTAACTGGCATCCCCCGCTTTATGATGTTCGACAAGAAGGGCAACATCATCTCATTAGATGCCCCTCGCCCGTCGGCTCCCAACATCATCGAGTGGATTGAGGGGAATCTGGAATAATATGGAAACGGGGGATGGCGATGCGGGCGACTGTCAGAAACTAAAGGTGTAGGCGAGTTGGACGATGTGGCCGCGATTGCTGTCCAGGAAACTGTGACGGTTGAACACATAGGTGAGCGTGAGGGCGTGGTGCTCGTCTATGTCGCAGTTGAGCGTTGCGCGGTAGGTGGTCTGGAGGCAGTGCAGCGACTGGCGCAGATCGTTGAGCACGTCTGCCGATGCGCCGATGCTGAGCGGTGTGCGGGGAATGCTGTATTCGACGGCAAGTCCTGAGCCGAGCAGATGAAACACCGTGGGTGTGAACCACTGGTATTGTTCGTTTACTGTGAAAGTGAAGTGGTTCACATCAACAGAGGCCTCGATGCCGGCAAACGTCTTGTGCAGGTCTTCCCAGTAGGTAAGGCCGGGCAACTGCTCGTCGTCGGTTCTCATGCGGAAATATTGATATCCGGCCGAGGCATGCAGCCATGGCTTCAGGGCGTAGCCTCCCTGCAGGCCGAGCGCGTATTGTTCTGCCCGGGAGAGGTGTTTGTTCATTTCCATTTCGTAACTGAAGGCCACGTCGAACCCTTTGGGCAGTTCTTTCTCAACGGTTGCTCCGAGGCCGAAGGTCAGCACGGTTTCTTCTTCCTGGGCGGAGAGTGCCATGGGCAGGCATGTCAGGCATGCCAGTATAACAAGGATGTATCTGTTCATTTTTTTGATTTTGTCGACAAATGTACAAAAATAATCTGACATGATGGGCACATGGAGAAATAAAAAATGAATTTTATTTTGTATTTCTCTCGCTTATCCGTAACTTTGAATAAGTTACTCTCGCTCTGAAATAAAAATAAAAAATGAATTTTATTTTGTATTTCTCTCGCTTATCCGTAACTTTGCAACCGAAAAGAGAAAAGTGATGGATATGGAGCCACTGAGCGGAAAGCGCATCTTGATAACGGGAGCCAGCGGATTCATCGGTAGTTTTATCGTTGAAGAGGCGCTGCGCCGGGATATGCAGGTGTGGGCTGCTGTGAGAAAGAGCAGTTCGCGCCAGTATCTGCAGGATGAGCGCATTCGACTAATCGAGTTGAACCTGTCGTCGCAGGACGATTTGGTGAGGCAGATGCGGGAGGTGGCTTTCGACTATGTGGTGCATGCCGCCGGTGCCACCAAGTGTCTGCATGCGGAAGATTTCTATCGCATCAACACCGAGGGGACGCGAAACCTGGTGGGCGCGCTGCTGCAGTTGAAGATGCCGATAGCGAAATTCGTCTATCTCAGCAGCCTGAGCATCTTCGGGCCGATTCGCGAGCAGCAGCCCTACGAGGAGATTCGCGAGACCGACGAGCCGTGCCCCAACACGGCTTACGGCGAGAGCAAACTGATGGCCGAGCGTTTTCTCGACGGCTTGAGGGGCAACGGCCAGCATGATGTCTTCCCCTATGTGGTGCTCCGCCCCACGGGCGTGTACGGACCGCGCGAGAAAGACTATTTCATGATGGCGAAGAGCATCAAGGGGCACACCGATTTTGCGGTGGGATGGAAGCGGCAGGACATCACTTTCGTCTATGTGACCGATGTGGTGCAGGCGGTGTTTCTGGCATTGCAGCACGGGCAGAGCGGCCGCAAATATTTCCTGAGCGATGGCGAGGTATACCAGTCGGCCGCATTCAGCGATCTGATTCTCCGCGAGATGGGCAATCCCTGGTGCTTGCGCGTGAAGGCTCCTGTGTGGGTGCTTCGCGCTGTGACCTTCGTTGGTGAGTATGTGGGACGGCTCACGGGCAAGGTGACGGCACTGAACAACGATAAGTATCATATACTGAAGCAGCGCAACTGGCGCTGTGATATCCAGCCTGCCCGCGACGAACTGGGCTATTGTCCGCAGGTGACGCTCGACGAGGGGGTGCGCCTCACCGTCGGGTGGTATCGTGAGCACGGCTGGCTGTAGGCGTTTTTGATTAAAAGAATAAAAGTGAAATTACTAAAAGAACTTTTCCAGATAGAGAAGAAACCGTTCAAGGGGCTCTTTGCCTATGAATGGGCCATGGTGGGCTATCTGCTGCTGACACTGCTGATTATCCTGTTCTGCTTCACTAAGGTGCAGAATCCGGAAGCCATGATATGGGGCCGTGTGCGCATCGTGGCCATCACGGCTGCCCTCTATGCCGTCTATCGCATGCTGCCGTGCCGCTTCACCCGTTTTGCGCGGGCTGTTCTTCAGTTGGCGCTGCTGTCGTGGTGGTATCCCGATACCTACGAAATCAACAGGATGTTTCCCAACCTCGACCATCTCTTTGCCTCGTGCGAACAGCATCTCTTTGGCTGTCAGCCGGCGTTGCTTTTCTCGCAGGCGCTGCCCGGGCGCTTCTTCAGCGAACTGATGGATATGGGCTATGCGTCGTATTTCCCGATGATTGTGGTGGTGGTGGCATTCTATTTCCTGCGCCGCTATCAGGAGTTTTCGCGCGTCACGTTCATCGTGCTCACCTCTTTTTTCATCTACTATGTCATCTTCATTCTGGTGCCTGTCACGGGTCCGCAGTATTATTTCGGGGCGGCCGGACTGGAGAATATAGCGCAGGGCGTGTTCCCGAACATTCACGATTACTTCAACCACACCATGGAGCGGCTGTCCAGTCCGGGGTGGAAAGACGGTTTCTTCTATCAGCATGTGGCGGCGGCTCACGATGCCGGCGAGCGCCCCACGGCGGCCTTTCCCAGCAGTCATGTGGGCATCAGCACCATTCTGATGCTGCTGTCGTGGCGCACGGGTTGCCGTCGTCTGTTCTGGTGCCTGCTTCCCTTTTATGTGTGTCTGTGCGTTTCCACGGTCTATATCATGGCCCACTATGTCATCGACACCCTTGCCGGCCTCGTGTCGGGAGTCATCATTTTCTATGTGCTGCTTGCAGCAACGCGAACTATGAAATCATCATTAAAATCATGAGATTATGAAAAAAAGTATAGCAATGTTATGGGTTTCTGCCGTCTGTTGCATGGCGGCAGTGCTTGTAGGCTGTAAGCATGCCGCTCAAGCAGACGAAATGAGTGTGATAAACAGGGTGAGCGCCATTTATGATGATGTGGCGGCCCGTTACAATGCCAATCCGCCGGCAACGGTGGCAAGCCAACTCGACAGCCTGTACTGCTCCAAGGACTGGAACGAAACGGTGAGCGCCATTCTTGAAAAAGACGCAAAGACCGAGGGCGTGGGATTCTTCGAGGCCGACCATTGGGTGATGGGGCAGGACTTCCAGAATGTCAGTGCCGACAGCATCGTGGTGGAGAGCCAGGAGGGCGACACCATTTCGGCCACGCTCAATCTGCACAACTGCGGCACCACCACCCATGTGCGCCTGTCGATGGTTGAGGAGAACGGCGAATGGCGCATCGACAATTTCACGGATACCGACAACCAGTTCGACTGGAAACAGAGCATGCGGACATACTTAGGCACCGAGCAACTCTTGTTTGATTCGCTCTCGTATGAGAAGGAAGACACCACCGCTGAGGTGAAAATCAACGTGCAGTATCCCGTCAGCGGCCCAGCCGTGCTCGTGGACTCCCTGCGCAAATACATCGCCAGCGAACTGCGCGTTGAAAGGATATGGAACGGCAACAAAGACTCTCTCTTGCTGATGGCCGCCCAAAAAGGATATGACGAGATGAAAAAAGAGCGCGATGAGTCTTTCGCCGACGGTATGCCGGAAGTGCCACCTTATTATTATGCCTTCTTTATCTCGAAGATTGCCGAGACCGATCGCTATCTCACCATGAGTTC
Organism: Prevotella sp. UBA4268; assembly: GCA_002395135.1. Classification (GTDB taxonomy): domain Bacteria; phylum Bacteroidota; class Bacteroidia; order Bacteroidales; family Bacteroidaceae; genus Prevotella. Next base: position 37,548 of record DGWC01000077.1, read on the forward strand.
CCGATACGAGGAATTCAGAGGCGGTGCTCACGGCGGCGTCCTGGGCACGGCCAGCACTTTCCGCAAGAGCGACGGCAAGAAGATGGGGTGGAACATGCTGACGAAGACCAAAACGCCTGAGTTCCACAGACTGATGATCAACGGACTGCGCAGTTACTTCGATGTGGAGGGAGGCGAGAAAATCACAACCGACGAGCAATTGAAAAACTGTCTCATCATTGAAGGCAGCATCGACGAGTTGCCCTTGCCGCAGTTCGACCCCTATCTCATGCCCGAAGGCGTGCTCTTCGTATATCAGCAGTATGAGATTGCCGCCTATGCCGTGGGCATGCCGGCATTCGTGGTGAGTTATAAGGATATCATGCCCTATCTCACCGACGAGGCCAAGGAACTAATCAAATAAAAGCAGCGAATGAAAAAACTGTATATAGAGACATACGGTTGTCAGATGAACGTGGCCGATTCGGAAGTGGTGGCATCGGTGATGCAGATGGCAGGCTATGAGGTGTGCGAGGATGTGCAGCAGGCCGATGCCGTGTTCCTGAACACCTGCTCCGTTCGCGACAATGCCGAACAGAAGATTTACCACCGGCTGGAAGAACTCAACGCCCAGCGCAAGCGCAAGGGGAGGCTCATCATCGGCGTGCTGGGATGCATGGCTGAGCGCGTGAAAGACGACTTGCTGGAGAACCATCACGTGGACCTCGTGGCCGGCCCCGATGCCTATCTGTCGCTGCCCGACCTCATCGCGCAGTGCGAACTGGGCCAGAAAGCCATCAACATCGAACTGTCCACCACCGAAACCTATCGCGACATCATCCCACAGCGACTGCACACGGCCAAGGTGGGCGGCTTTGTGAGCATCATGCGCGGATGCAACAACTTCTGCCACTATTGCATCGTGCCCTATACCAGGGGCAGGGAACGCTCGCGCGACGTGGAAAGCATCCTGCGCGAGGTGCGCGACCTGCAGCAGCGGGGATTCAAAGAGGTGACGCTGCTGGGACAGAACGTCAATAGTTACGGACTCTCGCCGGCCGGAAAGCCCGTGCCTGGCGGCACGAGTTTTGCCGAACTGCTGCGCAAGGTGGCCCGCGAGGTGCCACAGTTGCGCGTAAGATTCACCACCAGCAACCCCGAAGACATGGACGAAGACATTCTCCACGCCATTGCCGAGGAGCCCAACCTGTGCCGGCACATCCACTTCCCGGCACAGAGCGGCAGCAACCACACCCTGAAACTGATGAACCGCAAATACACACGCGAGGATTATCTGGCCAAGGTGGAGGCCATCCGCCGCATCATTCCCGACTGCGGACTGTCTACAGACATTTTCGTGGGCTACTGCGACGAAACGGAAGAAGACTTCCAGCAGACGCTCTCGCTGGTGCGCGAAGTGGGATTCGACTCGGCTTTCATGTTCAAATATTCTGAGCGCCCCGGCACCTACGCCGCCAAGCATCTGGCCGACAATGTGCCCGAAGAGGAGAAAATACGCCGACTGAACCAACTCATTGCCTTGCAGACAGAGATTTCTGCACAGCGCAATGCCCAGGACGTGGGCAAGGTGTTCGACGTGCTCGTGGAGGGATTCAGCAAGCGCTCGCGCGAACAACTCATGGGGCGCAACGAGCAAAACAAGGCCGTGGTCTTCAACAAGGACGGCCACCACATCGGCGAAACCGTGCGTGTGCGCATCGTGGAGAGCAGCAGCGCCACCCTGAAAGGCGTTGCCGAGCCGTGAGCGGTGCCGCCCGGCATTGTTCATCCCTGAACATTTCCGGCGCATTCTTGCATTGTTGTGACAATAAGGAACAAAAGAAAAGCGGAGTAATTGCTCCGCTTTCTTTATTTTACCACTTATCAAGCCATTCTGGTTTTAGCCACCATACAAGGATTATCAAGATAACCTCGGCCAACACATACCAAAGCAGATTCGCCCCAAGGCACAATACTGCCAACACAAAGAACCAGACCATTGATGCAACACTTCTCATATTTGTACTGTTTTTTTGTAAAGAAGGGCGGTAGGCATGTACCTGCCACCCCGTGTTAACCAACTAAAAGTAAGATTACTTTTGTACTGATGCAAAAATAATCTTATTATCCATTTTGCACAAACAATATACAATAAAAATAACGAAATTGCATATATACACAGGATATTTGTATTTATCATACAATATTTATTCGTTTTTTTCACGGACAAGCATAAGAAACTCCAAACAATACATAAACTATACACGGCACTTCTCTATGGTTTCCTGTTTGAAAACCATCTGATTGTCTTTGCAAATTAATGTAATTTACACAGCAAATTAATGTAATTTGTTTTTCAAATTAATGTAATTTACGCAGCAAATTAATATGATTTACTTTTGCTTAGTCCTTCCCTTCGCGGAACAAATGAGTGAAATGGCGGTCGTAAAGTTTAGAAATGTTTGACCGATTGTCGATAGATTCACCCACCACAAGCATGGTTGTGAGCGTGAGATGGTTGTCGTGCACAATCTTGGCAAGGTCTTTCAACTGGCCGCGATAGATATGCTGGTCGGGCCAGGTGAGATGGTAGCAGGCCGCCACGGGCGTGGTTTCGGGATATTCCTGCAGCAGTTGTGCCTGCACATCGTCGACAATGGCGGCACTCAGGAAGATGCACATCGTGCTCTGCGAGCGAGCCAGCAAGTGCAGTTTCTCGCGCTCGGGCATGGGCGTGCGCCCCTCGCCGCGGGTGAGGATGATGGTCTGGCAGCGCTCAGGGATGGTGAACTGGCTGCGCAGTTCGGCTGCTGCGGCAAGGAACGAGGAGATGCCGGGCGTGATATGATAGTCCATGTGGTGCTCATCGAAGAATGCCATCTGCTCTTGTATGGCTCCGAAGATGCAAGGGTCGCCCGTATGCAGGCGCACGATGAACTTGCCCTGGTCGTAGAATTCTTTCATCAGTGCGCATTGCTCGTCGAGATTCATGCTTGCCGATGAGCGGACCACGGCTCCGGGCTTGTGGCATTCGGTCAACTGGCGCGGCACCAGTGAGCCGGCATACAATATCAGGTCGGCCCGCTCGAGCATCCTTCTGCCGCGCACCGACACCAGATTGGGGTCGCCGGGGCCTGCTCCCACAATCTCGATGTGGCCTTGGCGCAGGTATTGGCGGTCGATGGCAGCGGCCAGTGTGTAGTCTTTCCCTTTTATCTTGGGCAGTATCAACTGGCCGTGGTTGCTGCCGAGGATGGCCGAAGCCTCGCTTACGCTTGGCGTTCCCACGTGCTTGGCAACGGTTTCGCTGGGTGTAGGCACGTCGATGGCTGATAATTCGTCGGCGGTGAAGAGTCGCAGTTGTGCCGCCGGGCATTCATTTTGCAGTTTCTCTATGATGGGTTCGCCGGCCTTGAGGTCGATGGTGCAGATGTCTTTGATGCACATGGTCTCCGTACGGATGTTGTGCCGGGCCAGTTGCTGCATGATGTCGCCGTAACTGGTCAAAGGTGCCTGGTGGGCAAGTCCGATGCCCAGGCTGAGCACCTGTGCGGTATAGTGTACCGCTGCCACCTGTTCGGGCAGGCTGTAGATGAAGGGCGACACGATGATGGCCACGGCAAAATGGCCGTTTTCTATCTCTTCAATGCTGTGAACCAGGGTTACATGCTTCGGACAGGTGCGCTCCAGATAGTCGGTTCCCTCGTCGCGGATGTCAAGCAGCAAGGCTGTGGGCTCTTCGTTGACGAATCTGCCGATCACGGTGTTCAGGTCTCCGGCGGTGCTCGTGTGCCAATGGTATGTTTCGCCCAAGGTGTCGAGCGCCCAAAGGTTGGCGTTGTCGCTCTGCGTGGTGATGACGGGAGCCACTCCCAGTGCGGCTGCTATCTGGCGGGTCAGGTCGTTGGCACCGCCCACATGGCCCGACAGCACCGAGATGACATGGCTGCCGAAGGTGTCAACGCATACCACGGCGGGGTCGGTGTGCTTGTCTTCCACGCAGGGGGCGATGGTGCGCACGCAGATGCCCATGGCACCCACGAAGACAAAGGCATCGTATTCGTGCCATAGGGCACTCACTTCGGCCCGTTCAATGAGTTTTCCTTTGGTTTCTTGCTGTAGCAGACTGGCTACGTGGTGGCCTTTCTCGCTTATTTGGATGATGGCTGTCTTTTGCATTTCAGAATCTCTATGGGGTTATAGTCGTTGAGTTTTATTCTCAGGGGCGGCTCCTGCTGCAGTCCCAGTTCGCGGCAGGCCTCGTCCCACAGTGCGTGGCTGTCGGTAGAAACCTTGGGCGAGGTGACGCTGTTCATCACGATGAGGCCGTCGGGAGCCAGATGTTGCAGGGCTTTGGCCATGATGCTTTTCAGTTGTCCGCCGTGTCCGCCAATGAACACAGCGTCGGGCTGGGCATATTGGCTCACGTCAGTCTGGAGGAAATCGCCTATCACGGCATCAATGCCGGGCGCGTGGAAACGGCGGCTGTTCACCTCCATGAGCCGTCTTCCCTCTTCGCGAATCTCAAAGGCAGTGATGTGCAGATGCGGGAACAGCAACTTGGCTTCTATCGAAACGCTGCCCGTGCAGAAGCCGATGTCCCACATCGACTGCCGGTTTTGCAGTTCCAGCGCGGCCAGGGTGAGCCATCGGATGGGCGCTTTGGTAATCATTTTCTCGCGTCCGTCGAGCAGTTCAAACAAGTGGTCGGGGATGGGGTGGGGCGGCAGCGTGCTTCTTTCCCCGTAGCCATCCGCTTTCTCCTCTTGCAGAATCACGCAGTTGGGCTTGTCGAACTGCTGCTCTGCTGCCTCTTCCAGTGTCAGGGTGGTGATGCGTTCCTGCTCGGGATGGCCCAGACGCTCGCCTATTGACATATTATAATAGGTGTAGCCGTAGCATAGCATGCGCTGGGCGATGGCCGCCGGCGTGTGGGTGCCGTCGGTGAGGATGCCAATTTTCGGCATGCGGCGGATGAGAGCCGCGTCGAATTCATGCCACGGGCGGCCGGTGAGCGACACGATGTGCATGTCGTGATAGGGCATCACCAGCCGATGGGCCAGCATCTGCAGGGAGTTGAAGTAGGGGAAAACGGTGATGAGGGCATCGGGCATCTTGCGCTGAACGGTGTTGGCAAAGCCGAAAAACAACGGGTCGCCCGAGGCAAACACCACGATGCACGGCTCTTCGCCGACAGCCACATTGTTTTCAGCCGCGGCAAAATAGCGGCGATACTGGTTGAAAACCGAATCCAGCGGCACGGTAATGTCAATCCACTGCGCGTGCTCAGGCAGCCATCTCGCCACAATCTCGTGGTGACGACGTCCGCCCGAGAACACCTTTCCCTTGCCGATACGCTCCAACACCTCTGGCGGGAAATGCGGTTCTGCCGCATCGGAAATGCCGATGATTATGAACTCCGTTCTCATTTCTTTCCTTTTTTACCAGCCGCAAAGGTACACACATATTTGCGAACAGCCAAATGTTGCCGCGGTAAAATGCCGATAGAATCGATGTCTACACGTCTCTTCCAGGTTTCAACTGCTCGGCATCTTCCCACGCCAGTATGCTGTTCACCAGTGTGGCGGCGATGTTGCTGCCGCCCTTGCGGCCTTCGATAATCAGTTTGGGCACGTTGTGGAAACTCTTCACCATCCATTTCGACTCGCACACATGTACGAATCCCACGGGGGCGGCAATCACACCTGCCGGGCATGCCTTGCCCTTGCGCATCAGGTCGCACAGTTCTATGAGTGCCGTGGGGGCGTTGCCGAAGACGAACAGCGCGTTGGGATGCTCCTCTACGGCCAGCCTGATGCCAGCCTGCGTGCGGGTGATGTTCTGCTGGCGGGCCATTTCAGCCACGCGCTCATCGTGCAGATAGCACTTGATGCTGATGCCGTAGCGCTCGCAAGCCACCTTGCGGATGCCGCTGGCCGCCATGGTCACGTCGGTGACAATGGTGTTTAGCAGCCCATCTTTCATGGCTTGGTGCAGGCGCGGCACTGCCTCTTCGTCGGTATACAGCCACTGTTCCATGTCGAAATCGGCGGTGGTGTGGATGGCATGCAGCAGGGGCCACTTGCGACTGATGGGGATATCGGGGTTGCGCAGTTCGCTGTTGATGGTGCGGAAACTCTCCATCATGATCGACTGCCCGATGTTCTCGGCCGTGGGAGCCTCCCTGTAATAGCCCCTGGGCGTAATCATTTTCTCGTTCCACGCATAACTCTGCGAGTTGCCGATGATGAGAATGGTGAACATATCGATGTCCTCGGGATCGAGGGCGGCGAGGGTGGTGAGTTTCATTTCCTGCTCAGGGCGGCCGGCCTGGCGCACGTAGCCCACGGGCGTGTCTTCGCTGCGCACCTTGAGGAAAAGTTCCTTCAGGCGGTAGAGTTGCCAGTAGCGGCCGTGGCTCTTGGGATTATACACGGCGGTGACGAAGTCGGCCTCCGCTGCCGCGATGATGCGTTTTTCTATTTTCGCCCAGGGAGTCATCAGGTCTGAAAGGGAAATCAGACAGAAGTCGTGGCCGATGGGTGCGCCCAGCAGCGATGCCGCCTTCTGGAAAGCAGAGATGCCCGGGTGAGACTCTATGGTGATGTGTGCGCATTGCCCCTCTGCTGACCCGCCTTGAGTCTCTAATTCCTTGGCCATTTCCCAGATCAGGGGGGTCATACCATAGATGCCGGCGTCGCCGCTGCTGATTACCACCACGTTCTTGCCCTGTCGTGCATAGGAAAAAGCCTGCTGAGCACGGTCGCGCTCGCGCTTCATGCCCGTGTCAACACACTGTGCGCCCTCCTTCAGATAAGGTTCTATGAACTGGAAATAATACTTGTAGCCCACCACCACGTCGGCTTCTTTCACGGCATTCATCACGGCCGGAGTCACGTCGTCGCTGCTCCCCGGTCCGATGCCCACTACGGTTATCTTTGCATTGCTCATCTTCATGTTGTCAGATTATGGTTTGTTATCGAATGATTCTGTTGCTGTCCTGCCGTCCAGGCGATGCTGCCTCGGCAACGAATGGCGTTGCCACGACAGGTGCAAACACTGCTGCAAAGATAAGACATTTCTTTGAGAAACCACCATGCGGAGCCCATTTTCTCATTTTCTGTCCGCCATACGTGTACTGCCATCACTGCATGCGCCCCGTTCTGTATGCACATGGGCAGGGCAACTGTTGAGAAAAAGCCTCACGATTATTTGTGCATTTCAGAAAGAATACGTATCTTTGCACCATCTGGACGACATCTATATGCCAACCCCCAACCACTCTTTCTCGGTTTCTGCCAAGCGCAGTAGCCCCATGATTGTTGGGCACAGGTGGCAATTGTTGAGGTTTTCAGCCCCCGAAAACGATTTTATTAATGAATAACGATAATGAACATGAAGAAGAATTTCAAATCGCTCATGCTGATGGCCGTGGCAGCCATGGCACTCAGTTCGTGCGCAACCATTGTAACCGGCAGCAATCCCAAAGTGGTGATTGACGGCGATGTGGATGAACCCGTTACGATTTCAACCAGTTTTACCACCTATGAGAATGTGAAACTGCCCATGATGGTGAGGCTCAAGAGAAAGCACCTTGACGGACAACGCATCAAAGTAACATCCGAAAACTACACTTACAAAGACGTGGTTGTGCAAAAGAACATCAATGAGTGGACTTTCGGTAACATCCTCTTGGGCGGAATCATCGGCTGGGGCATTGACTTGCTGACCAACGGTGTGAGCAAACCTGCGGACAACAACTACTACATCCACGGCAAAAAAAAGTAATAAATGCCTAAGCACTTACGATGGATAACTATACCTTGTGATTCCATTTGATTATAAATAGTGAAAGAAGATGCGGCCAAGGGAAAACAGTGCCTTGGCTGCATCTTCTTTTTTATTGTTTCGGTGGCTAAGAATATGATATTTAAAGGTAGGATATCGTTCTTGTTCATTATTGCCATGATTGTCCTGCCGTCCCATACCTTCATTTGCAGAACTCAATATTGTGTGGTAAGTTGCGACTTAGATCAATTTGATTTGTCATTGCAGTAAGATTTCCTGCAGGACGATGCCCGGATCGAGGAAATAGATTCTCAATTTCTGTCTGCCGTGGCTTGTGGCGGGGATGCTGATGCTGCGCGAGGCGTAGCCGCGTAGCACGTTGCAACGCCATTCTGAGGTGAAGTCTTCTGTGTGGATGGAAAACACCTGAGGCGCATCGTTCCCTAATTGTACGGCGTAACGGGCATCACGCTCCTCATAGATATGGAGGGTGGGGAGGGTACGAATCTCAATCGTCTTGTCCGTATCCTCAATGACCAGTTCATATTCAGCGTAAGGAGCATCATTGAAGGATGAAGGATGAAAGATGAAGGAGGAAGGGAGAGAATAGAGGCATCGAACGGCTGAACGAGCAGGCCGTCAGCGTATCCCAAGCCCTCAATGCGACAAACGCTGCCACGTTTGTTCTGGTAGGATGAAGCAGGAATCCTGATGCGCGGTTCTTTGGCGAAAGGCGGATAGAGTCCGATGAAGATCCTGTCGATACGTGCTTCGGGACTGATATGGCTGATGGCAATCCGATTGTCACCTTTGTTCAGATGGAGGGAGCCCACGCGGCTCCACATGGGACCGACAATATGGGCGTGCCACACATTATTAATAGGTGTGGCTGAGGCTTCGAACGATGTGCCGTTCGTCGTGATCTGGCAAAACACGTTGTCCTTGGCTTCTTTCGAGAAGTTCTGAATGGGTGTCAGGGCTTCTATCCAAATAGGAATCTCACCATCGGTCTCGCAGTTCACGGTGATGCCATCTGGCGATGTGGCCTTACTGATGTCGAGGAAACGAGGCTTCGGGCCGTTTTGAGCCTTGGCGAACAGTTCGGGCGCGCAATAGGGTGGGTCGATCTTTTCAGAAAGGCTACGGGTAGGCGAACTTTGCTCGGGAATGCAGAACCAGTGATAGGGCTGCCAGTTGAAGAAATAGGCCCACTTGCCGCCCAACAGTTCGTTGTTGTAATGGTTCGTCCAGGCATTAAGTTCCTTGAACATCGTCTTCACTCTCTCGGCATCGGCCATGGCACCAGCACCGTCACCATCGGTGCAACGCACCATGCTGCGACGGGCCAGCAACTGATACTCGTTAATCATCGCTGCGCCGCGAATGGGATAACTCACCAACTCGAAAAAAGCGGGCTTCAGCGACTCCGGAATACGCTTCTCAACGTCCAGGGCATGGGCGGCCAAGGCTCGCCATTGGGCGATGCGCTGTTCAATCTGCTCCTCACTGTAGTCGACAAACCATACGTGCGCGTCCTTGCCGGCAGCCTGCAGACGGTAGTAACCAGCCTGCATGTCGGCAATCTCCTGAGCCACCTCTTTTCCGAAAGTCTTCTTGGCCCAGTATTTGATGTAGTTGTGAGCCTCGGCAGGCTTCCATCGGTTGATGTTCCATGCAAGTTCCATGACGAAGGAGATTTCCTTCTCTGCCGGTTTGATGTCGCCAACATTGAAGACCCATATCTTGTGGGCTCCGAAGGTGTAGGCCTTTGTGAGTTCTGTGCTTAGGAAAGCAGGCGACAGCGGACTGAGCCAGATCCAACTGGCAGGATCGCCATGGTAAGACAGGTGGTAGTAGATGCCAGCCCCCCCCTTTCGTTTCATCTCGTCGGGGTTGCAGAGGTTGCGGCAATATCCATGTTTGTCGTCAGACCATAGGAGTGTCACGTCGTCGGGCACCTGCAATCCGTTATGATAGGCGTCGAGCACCTCCTCGTAGGTGCATAGCACCTGCGGAATCTCTTCCACGGGCTTGTTGATGTTCCGTCGCAGCATGTCGCGCTGGTCGTTGATGGCCTGTTGCATCAGGGCGACACGCTCGGCGGTGCTGTTGGCACCCTCCATCGGATAGTCGTGTATGCCGCGCAGTCCGAGTGTGTAGGTGTTTTCATACTTCCCGTTGGTCTTCACGCGTGTCTCCCAATAGTTCTGCATTGTCTTGCGGTTGGTAATATAGTTGAAGTCGCCAAAGGTACCGGGATGCTTCTGCTCGATGGCTTTCCACTCACCTTCATTGTTTCGTAGCATCTGCTCGCAGTGCGACGAGCCCATAACGATGGCGTAGTCGTTGGCCATGCGGGCATTCTCAGGATCGTCGTTGAAAGCCTGTGTGCCGGGATGCATGGCAGGCCAGAGGTAGTTGGCTTTCAGGCGCAGCAGGAGTTCAAACACTTTCCGGTAGGTCTTCGGGCCGACCTTTCCTGTTTCCTTGTCGAAGTTCTGCTCTGCCCACCGTGCCCATCCTCCGAACCTTTCGTCGTTGATGAAGATGCCGCGATACTGTACAGACGGTTCACCCTGACAGAACAAGCCTGGCTCCACATACAATGCTTTCTTGTGCTCTGGCGTTACGTCGGCCCACCAGTACCACGGTGACACGCCGATGGCCTCGGAGAGCGAAGTCAGACCGAAGGCCGTTCCCCGTCGGTCGCTGCCGATAATCATGAGCAGCGGTGTTTGGTTCTTTGGATGTCGTGCCGTTGTGACGATGTAAGATTCCCATTTCCCTTTGATACTGCTCACATCAATCTTCAGACTCTTCACCAGCCCGTCTATCAGGCGGCTCTTGCCCAGAGTTCCTGCAACGACGCTGGCTCCCTTTGAAAAGAACATTGTGCCTTTCTGCAGTGCCGGTCGCTGTCCTGTCACGCGTTCAATGTCGTCAGCCAGCATATTGGCCGTGATGTCTACCACCTGATAGTCGGCAGCATCTATCCAGATGGTGGCATCGCTCAGGCAGAAATATCCATTTTGCGGTGTTTCCTCGATGGCAGGAAAGCCTTGTGAGAAGATAGCAACTGTGCCCAGTGCAAGGCAAAGCCAAAGTGTCGATAGTCTTTTCATGATGTCTTCTGTTTATTGTAAGCCGGTAATTTCAATGTAACCGTCCTGTCTGTGTGCATCCCGACGGTTAAATCTCACGGTTACGGTTTTTTGTTCGCCAGGCATGAGCGTGATGTAGTTGTCGCTGTAGATGACAGGTAGAACTTGTTCGCCGTCGGCTCGCTTCAGATTCAGACGGAGGAAGGGTGCGGGTATGCGGCTCTTGTTCCGTAATGTGACACGTGCGGTGACTGTTTCGCCGTCGGCAGTGATGGTTGTCTGCTGTTGAACATCAGCCTTCGGCAACGTGGTGAGGGCATGGTAGTCGCCATCATTCCGCCCCATGATGTAGGTATTCTCCGATACGACACCCTGCTTGTCGGTGAGAGTGAGGCGGAGGAAGTACACATCCGATGGTGTTTTGGGCATCAATGCGGAACGTTTCACCCATGCAATGGTGGTGTCTTCGTTGCTATTGAGTCGGCTTCTTTTCTGATAAACGCGCTTGCCGTTGAGGTCATAGACGGCGAAACAGGCATTGATGCCCTTTCGGTTACCTGCCGAGTGGTTCACAATCTCAATGCTGTCGGTGAGTGCGTTGTACTGTATGTGAAGCGGTTCGCAGGCTTTCTTACATCCGAAATAGGCTGCAGTGGGGTCGAAATAGTAGTCATAGGTCTGCCACACCATCGAGGGCCAGCAGGAATGACTCATCCAGAGCAGCAGTCCGGCACGGCTACGACTGGTCGATTCGAACATACCCCGATAGCCGTTGTAGTTGATGAGTTGTGCCCAACGGCTGAACTCCTCGGCACTCTTGGCCTCGCCGAAGCCGTCGGTCACCATCTGGTTGAAGGTTGCGGCACGCTGGGCACCCTGCAACGTGAAGTCGTGCTGTCCCCATTCGAGCGATTGCGGCCATAGGGCATCGGGCGAGAAGGTGCGGCGCAGGCTTTCGATGTTCATCACGTTGGGCATGCCGCGCTCGGAGTGAATCTTTCCGCTCTGCTTCTCGAAGTATTCCTTCATGGTCAGGGCCCGGTACGGACCACCGCCACTCACACCCTCGGACGACGAATGGGAAATGTATTCCATGCCCGGAGCCAAGGTGTGGACGTACTCGTGGAGTTTGCGGTCGATGGCTACGGGCGGGAAGCCCTCGTTGCGTCCGCAGTAGAGTCCGATGCTGGCATGTGAACGCATGCGGCGGGTGTAGTCCTCTGCATTCCGCAAGAACAACACGTCGTCGTAAGGGTCAGGTCCGTCGGCAGGATTGGCCAGCCAGTAGTCCTGCCAGATTATGATGCCGTGGCGGTCGCAGGCTTCGTAGAACGATTCGTCGCCGATCTGCCCCACCCAGTTGCGGATCATGGTGAAATTCATGTCGCGGTGATAGCCCACGGCAATGTCATATTCGCGCGAACGATAGAGCAGGTTGTGCTCGTCGAAGCCCCAGTTGCCGCCGAGAGGAATGAATCGGCGTCCGTTGACGTAGATACGCAGCGAATCCTTGGCGTCGACGTAAGTCATCTGGCGCAAGCCTGCCTTAAAAACAAGTGAAGATTCTTCACGCTTCTCTCTTGACTCTTCACTAAAAGAGAAGCCTGCATCGTAGAGATAGGGCTCGCCATAGCCGTTGGGCCACCAGAGACGGAAGTCGGGACTGGAGAGTTGTGGAAACTCTGACGGCAGGAAACAGACCTCCTGCTCAGTATGTGCAGGCAGGGTGATGGCCTTTTCGAAGCGCACATCGCCGATGTAACCGCTGAGAGTTCCGCTTACAGGACGGCTGTCGTTGTTGCGGACGAAGACCGAAGGCGTGACGTTGATGGTCTGTCCGACTTCCGTCTTCACGTACGGATCGCTGACGGTGACCATGCCGGTAGCCGTCAGATACACTTCGTTCCAGATGCCGGCCTCGCGTCCCCGCGCGGTTGTGATCCAGTCCCAGCCCACGGTGGCGTGGAAGGTCGGGTTGTCTGCTCCGAGTATTCCGCCGTTAAACTGCGTCGTGTTCTTGTCTTTCTCCTTGATGGCTGCGAAATGCTCATTGCAGACAATCTCCACAGCAAGGTAGTTCTTGCCTTTCCGCAAGAGTCCGGTCACGTTGAAACGGCCTCGCATGAAAGCACCTTCGATGCGGCCCAGCCGCTGTCCGTTCAGGTAGACGTTCGCTTTCCAGTTGATTCCGTCGAAGTTCAGCCATTGCTGTTCTCCTTTCAGTTGACCGTCCCACTCAAACTCGTCGCGATACCAGAAGTTGCTGCGGAAGAACGACTCCGAAATCTGATCCACGTTGTCGGCATAGTTCGGATTGGGCACCGCACCGATATTCAGATACGAAGCGAGCACCGTACCAGGCACCGTGGCAGGAACCCACGTCTGGCTGTCATAGTCGGCAGACGCGATAGTCTCGCCAGTCACACTCACCTCCGAGGCTCTTTGCAACATCCAGTTGCCGCCACTTAACTCGTACCTGCCGTTCTTTAGTCCGGCGACGGCGTGAGGCGTGATCAGTTTCCGCTGGCGCGCCATCACCTTCATCTCGCGCAGGGCATAACGGCCTGTCTCACCCGGTTCCTGTAACAAGAGCCTGACGAAACGGCCGCTGGCCGAAATATTCTCTTCCGAAATATCGGCTACCGTTTTCCAGATTCTGGCATCGTCCGACACCTGTATGCTGCCCGTCTTGGGTGCCTCCAGCCAGTTGAGTAGCACCTGCTCAACGGCAAGTTGCTTGCCCAGGTCAACGTAAAGCCATTGTTCGCCGCCGCCATCACTTATCCACATGCTGCTGAACTGGCGCGAAGGCAACACCTCCACATCACGATGGTCTCCATCCTGAAACTGTAGTTCGCGGATGTCCCAGTGAGCAGCGCCTTCCATTTCAAAATGAATGCGCAAGTGCTTGTGAGCGATGTCGTAGGCTGCAAGACGAATCTCCTCGTTCAGCACCCTTGCGGGCAGGTACTCTTGAGCCTCTTGTTTATTCGGGTCGGAGTGAAGTTTGTAGTGCAGTGGCGTACCTGGCAGTCCGTTGCCCCTCAGTTCGCCAATGGTCTGCCAGTCCTGTCCGTCGGCCGATGTCTGGCAGTACAGGCGATAGCCCTTCGTGGCCACCTTGTCATCGTAGGCCACCATGCCGTTCACCTTGACGATTCTTGGTGACACGGAGAGCCCTCTGCCCCAGTCGTATCGCAGCCATGTGTGACTACCCATCAGGATGTTCCGTGAGAACTGGCCGCCGTCGATGGCCCATTCAGCCTCGCGCCTTGGCAGTCGGCCGCCGGGAGTCGAAACCGTCAGCGTTGCCGGTTCAGCGTTGTCAAAGATCCCGTCAGTCACCAAGTGGGCCGTGTGGTTATAGTCAATGGCCGACGAGGCGTATGCTGCACGGTGCAAGGCAACATTCGTTAACTCTCCGGCACCGTCAGTCCAAGTGACGGTTGGTGCGAAGTATTCACTCTCTGCTCCCGGGTATTGCCCGATGCCCCGGGTGTCGTCAGCCTCTATGGGTGTTACTGACAATATCATACTTGCAAGCAAAAGTTTTTTCAATTCGGTCTTTTTCATCTTTCATCCTTATCTTTCATCCTTCATCCTCCTTAAGGCAAAACCGTAAGCGTCGGCGTGCACAGAATGATTATGATTATTGGTTTTAGTACTTTCCTTTGCAAATATACATAAAAGTAATGAATTAGAAACCAGTTCCATAAAAGAATTTGTTCTGTCCTTAAGAAGAATGCAAAGAAAAGAAACACATCGCTGCAAAAAATACGCGTATTGATTGCTTTTCAATTCACAAGCCCAGTCTGTCATCTCTGAGTTCATCTGTTTGGACAATGGGTGGAGATTCTCGCTGGGCAATGTGGCTGACCCGAAGAAGGATTTTGGTTGCATAACAGAGTGTTTCAACTACCTGACAAAGGCCACCTCCATACGTGAAACTCCGGCATGAACGCCGAAACATCACGGTTTGTTTTATCTCCCACATGCGGCTTTACCATTGTGAAGAGACGGAGGCATCAACCTCACCATTCTTCATGACGACAAACTCTTACTATGCAAGAACACGAAACCGGAATGCGCAAAGCACTGAAACGAACCCCGAAAACCATAGGAATGGAGCGTTAAAACCATAGGAACGGAGCCTGCGGAGCGGCACTATGGAAAAGTAAATCAATTTAATTTGCTCGATAAATCAAATTGATTTGAAAAGTAAATCAAATTAATTTGCGCGGTAAATCATATTGATTTGCTGAAGCATGGCAGCGAAACGGAGCGTGGAAACAAGCCAAATGAATGGCCGAAAGGGCTGCTCTGCAGTGCGCAAATAGGGATTTTCCTTTTCGAATTAGGGAAAAATCCCTTGACGGATTGTCGGAAAAATGCTTTCTTTGCAGCAGAGAACATGCAAAAAGAATTATTCACTTAAAAAAATTTGAAGGATATGAAGAAGTTTTTATTGATGGCAATAGCAGGCATTCTGGCCGCTCTGCCCGCAGACGCTCAAGTATATCGCAACAGCCGCTACTACAACCCGGGCAGCGGCAGACTGGACTACAGTCGCAACCATCGCGTGACCTCAGGCCACCGCTACGGCAGTTACTGGAACGGCGGCGACACGTATTTCGGCCTGCGGGTGGGGCCTGCGTTCACCACCGTGAGCAGCGACGACCCCTATCTGGACGGCAGCAGCATGAAGACAGGGCTGAATGTGGGCTTGGCGGCAGGCTTTGCCGTGGCTCCCCGCGCCCCGTTGTATTTCGAGACTGGTCTGTATTACACAGAGAAAGGCGGCAAGGCAAAGGGCAACCACGCTGACTTTACATATAACCTGGACTATCTGGAGGTGCCGTTGGTGCTGAAATACAAGCATGCCATCGACCGCGACGTGACGGTGGAGCCGTTCCTGGGCGGATACCTTGCCTGCGGCGTGGGCGGCAAGATCAAGGACTTCGGCGAGCGAGCCGCCTACAGTTCGTTCTCTGACAATCCCTATTCGTTCCAGCGTTTCGACGGCGGTCTGCGCATGGGGTGCGGCATGTCGTATGACATTTTCTATGCCGATATCACCTACGACTTAGGTCTGGCCAACATCTGCCACGATGATTTCGACACCAGCAAGAACCAGGCGCTGATGCTCACCGTGGGTATGAACTTTTAATGGGATGAAGAATAGTTACTTTTGGGGCAAAAGCGCGTCTTTTCCAAAAAAGGAACTATGATGAAGAAAATGCTGTTGATGCTTTCGGTGGCCGCACTCTTGGGGTGCGCAGGCACGAAAGACGTGTATATGTTTACCTCTCACCGCGAGCCGGCACTCGACGGACTGCACTTCCTCTACAGCCATGACGGGCTGCACTGGGACAGTCTGCCCGGCTCATGGCTCCGCCCGCAAATCGGCAACAAGGAACTCTATCGCAACTATGCCACGGGCAAGATGGAAACGCCGAAGTATCATCCCAACTCCATGATGCGCGACCCGTCGATACTGCAAGGTCCCGACGGGACGTTTCATTTGGTGTGGACGCTGAGTTGGGCGGGGGAGAAAGGGTTCGGCTATGCCTCGTCGAAAGACCTGATTCACTGGAGCGAGCAGCGCAAGGTGATGGTGATGGCCGATTCGCTGACCAACAATGTGTGGGCACCGGAATTGTTCTATGATGAAGGACAGAAACTGTATTACATCATCTGGTCGTCGGGCATTCCCCGCGAGCGATACACCGAGGCCGACAAACTGGGCACCAACGGTTGCCACCGCGCCTATTATACCACCACGCGCGACTTCAAGACCTTCGCCCCAGCGAAGCCTTACTACGACCCTGGGTTCAACTCTATCGACGGATTCCTGCTGAAACGCGGCGAGCAGGACTATGTGCTGATTATCAAGGACAACCGCAAGCCGGGCTACAGCGACCTGTTCTGCGTGTTCGGCAAGTCGCCCGAAGGGCCTTTCGGCAACCCCTCTGTCAAGTTCGCACCCACCTATTCTGAGGGGCCGTGCGCGGTGAAGGTGGGCGACGAGTGGATTATATATTTCGATGTATACCGTCAGGGCCGCTACGGAGCGGTGAGCACGCGCGACTTCCAGACGTTTACGCCCATCGACGACCGCATTTCCATCCCTGCCGGACATAAGCACGGCACGGTGTTCCGGGTGAAAGAGCGGGTGCTGAAAAAGATGCTGAAGCAATAAGAAAGAATGACGGGAAAACAAAAAGGTGAGAAGATGGCAGTGAAGCGCTGCCTCTTCTCACCTTAATATATTTATATGATTACAGGTCGAACTTATAGCCGAGGGTGATCATGATGTTGCTGTTCTTGATGCCCTTCAGCGCAAAGTTGGTGATGATGTTGTCTTTCTTGTACACGTCGGTAAGTCCGATGTTGTAACGGGCATCGAGCACGATGTTCTCATACTCATAGGAAATGCCCACGGGAATGGAGAAGTCGATGCTCTCGGTATAGTCGGAGACATCGGCAAGGTTATACTTGGAGTCGATGACTTTCACATTAGCGTCGATGTCGGAACTCATGTTCACGCCGAGTTGCAAACCGGCTTTCAAGGCGAGACCTTGGGTGACATACACGTTGGCAAGGATGGGGACGTTGAGATAGTCAACCTTTGCCGTTACGTTGACAAAGTTGCCAAGGTTGATGCCGACATTGTTCATGTCTAATTTTGCCCCCTGCATGGAATAGAGGAAGCCGGCAGAGATGCCCAGGAACGGAGTGGCCTGGTATTCGCCTTCCACACCCACGGCCAGTCCGGGGCGCATCTTCGTGCTGAAATCGCTGCCAGTGAAATTAGAGAGGTTCAAACCCAAGGTGGGCTTCAGGGCGAGAGACCCCGTGGCATGTTGGGCACTGGCAGTGAGCGTGGTCATCATCACCACTGCCGCTAATAATAATTTCTTCATTTTCATTCTGTTTTTTAAGTTTTACAACAAATACTGATTCAAATCCCGCAGGGGATGAAATCTATTTGTTGCAAATGTACGAAAAAAGTTTGGATTATAAATCATTTTTTCGTATTTTTGCAATTGTGACAAATTTTCCTTCAAAAGGGCACTCGAGAATTAAACACTTCTGATCCTTAACGATTTTCAATCAGTAACAACTATGTCGAAAGATCCTCACAAACTAAACCGCCGGCAGTTCCTGAAACTGGTAGGAATGGGGTCGGCATCGGCCGTGGCTATGGCAGTGCTGAAGCCCTTTGACGCACTGGCAAACCCGAAAAACATCAGATATGCTACGCAGTCAGGACAGCAGCCGCTGACCAACGCGATGACCTACCGCGTGAACCACTACACGGGCGACAAGGTTTCGCTCATCGGCTACGGCATGATGAGACTGCCGCAGAAAGACGGACAGATTGACCAGGAACTGGTGAACCAGGAGGTGGACTATGCCATCGCCCACGGCATCAACTATTTTGACACCGCCCCGCGCTACTGCGGCGGACGATCAGAGACCGCCACGGGCATTGCCCTGAGCCGCCATCCGCGCGACAAATACTATATTGCCACGAAGATGTCGAACCAAAGTCGCAACATGTGGCCCATAGAAGAGTCGAAGAAGATGTATTATCAGTCGTTCAAGTCGCTGCAGGTGGACTATATCGATTATTATCTGATGCACAGCGTGGGCGGCAGCGGCATGAAAGATTTCCGCCCGCGGTTCCTCGACAACGGGCTGCTCGACTTCCTTTTGGAAGAGCGCAAGGCCGGCAGGATTCGCAATCTGGGCTTCTCTTATCATGGCAACGTGGAGGTGTTCGACTGGCTGCTCGACCATCAAGAGCAATATCACTGGGACTTTTGTCAGATAGAACTCAACTATGTGGACTGGCGCCATGCCTCGACAGGCCGCAAGAAGGATGCCGACGCAGAGTATCTGTACAACAAATGCGAGAAGGCAGGCGTGCAGTGCGTGATTATGGAGCCGCTGCTGGGCGGAAGGCTCACCCGGCTGCCAGAGGAGTTTGCCAGTCAGTTGAAGGCGCGGCGGCCCAACGACAGCCAGGCGGCATGGTCGTTCCGATGGATTGGCACGCTGCCCAACGTGCTGACAGCCCTGAGCGGCATGACGCTGATGGAGCATCTGGTGGACAACGTGAAGACGTTCTCACCCCTTGATCCCTGCACCGAACAGGAAAAGGCGCTCTTGGCACGCATCGCCGACGACATGCAGGGTTATCCCACCATCCCCTGCACGGCCTGCGAATATTGCATGCCGTGTCCCTATGGTGTGAACATCCCCGCCAATTTCGCCTATTACAACGAGGCCGTGAACAAGAAACTGCTGCCACTGCCCGACAAGACGGCTTCCGACTATCGCAGCCGACACAACGAGTATGTGAAGGGATACAAGAAAGCCCTTGGCGAACTGCAGCGCGCCGACAAGTGCATGGACTGCGAGGAATGCCTGGCCAAGTGCCCGCAGCAAATCCGCATCCCCAACCAGATGGCCCGCTTGGTGGAGTTGTTGTAGGGCGGTTTGAAAGAACAACTGGTCATATTGGAGAGAAATGCAAAGAGAGAACGTTCCTTTTTGCATTTCTCTTGTTTTCCGTTACTATAGAAAAGTTTTTCGCTTTGCTCAAGGGTATTTCTCCATCGCGGCATAAAAAATAAACAAATTTTGAAGATTTTGATTAGATTAACAATCAAAATCGTGTTCTGCCCTCTACTTTTCGTAAATTTGCCATCAAAGATGGCGAACTTACT
>DGWC01000077.1:57204-98763 GCA_002395135.1 Prevotella sp. UBA4268
CTCCGTCTCGGAAGAAAAAACAAACTCGTTTGTTTTGTTCTTCTCTCTACTTTTCGTAACTTTGCATCCTGAACCATAGATACACGTCATGTATATTGCTGTTGCTGGAAATATAGGTAGCGGAAAAACCACACTCACAGGCATGCTCGCTCGCCATTATCATTGGGAGGCGCGCTATGAGTCGGTGAGCGACAATCCGTATCTGGAAGACTATTACCGCGACATACACCGATGGTCGTTCAACATGGAAGTGTATTTCCTCAAAGAGCGTTTCCGCGACTTGATTGCCATCTCTCATGCCGACCATACCATCATACAAGACCGCTCCATCTTCGAGGGCGTTCACGTGTTCATGGCCAACAACAAGGCAATGGGGCATCTGAGCGACCGCGACTATGCAACCTATATGGAACTCTTTGAGCAGATGACGGGCGTGGTGAAACGGCCTGACCTGATGATTTATCTGCGGGCATCGGTACCCCATCTGGTGGATAACATCCAGAAACGAGGGCGCGACTACGAGCAGACCATGCAGTTGGAATACCTGGAAAACCTGAACCGCCGCTATGATGAATTCATCTTCGAGAAATATCCCGGGCCCACTATCGTTATCGACAAGGACCCGCTCGACTTTGAACATCGGCCGAATGATTTCGCCGGAATCATCGACCGCATCGACCAGGTGCTCTTCGGGTTCTTCCCGGAATAAGAAGGAGCGCCCCGAAAAATGAAGAAAACATAACCTAAACCATTACATATATGCACATAGCAGTTGCTGGAAACATAGGCAGCGGAAAGACAACGCTGACCCGAATGCTGGCTCACCGGTACGGGTGGACGCCAAGATACGAACCCGTTGACCACAACCCCTATCTGGCGGATTTCTATGCCGACATGAAACGGTGGTCGTTCAACCTTCAGGTGTATTTCCTCAACAAGCGCTTCAAGGAGGTTGTGGAAATATCAAAAAGCAGCGACACCATCATCCAAGACCGCACCATCTTTGAGGATGCTCGCATCTTTGCGCCCAATCTGCACGGGCAGGGCATGATGAGCGACCGCGACTTCAAGAACTACAGCGACCTGTTCGACCTGATGATCTCGCTGGTGAAACTCCCCGACCTGATGATTTACATACGCTCCAGCATTCCCACGCTTGTGGCACAGATACAGAAACGGGGGCGCGACTACGAGCAGACCATGCGGCTCGACTATCTGCAAGGACTGGAAAAACGCTACGAAGACTGGATTTCCACCTACAAAGGACAACTGATTATCATCAACGGCGATACTTGTAAGTTCGGTGAAAACCCACAGGACTTCAAGGAAGTGACCGACATGATTGATGCCAAACTCTACGGTTTGTTCCCCATGGAGGAGAATATATGATGGAACAGACAACCATTCCGCACAACAGCCCCATGCCCTCTATTGACGAGTTCGAGGTGATGGCACCCGTGGGAAGCCGCGAGTCGCTGGCTGCCGCCATACAGGCAGGAGCCGATTCCATCTATTTCGGAATAGAGAAACTCAACATGAGGGCGCACTCCGCATCGGTATTCGCCATCAGCGACCTGCGAGAGATAGCCGCCACCTGCCGCGAACACGGCATCAAGAGTTATCTCACCGTCAACACCATCATCTATGGCGAGGACATTCCGCTAATGCACGACATCATCGATGCCGCCAAGGATGCTGGCATCTCGGCGGTAATCGCCTCGGATGTGGCCGTGATGACCTACTGCAACCGCGTGGGGCAGGAAGTGCACCTATCCACCCAACTCAACATTTCCAACATCGAGGCACTGCGCTTCTACGCTCAGTTTGCCGACGTGGTGGTGCTGGCGCGCGAACTCAACATGGAGCAGGTGGGCGAAATCCACCGCCAGGCCGTAGAACAGCACATCTGCGGACCATTGGGACAGCCCATACGCATCGAGATGTTCTGCCACGGCGCACTGTGCATGGCCATCTCTGGCAAGTGCTATCTCTCGCTTCAGAACACCGGACGCTCGGCCAACCGCGGCGAGTGCATGCAAATATGCCGCCGCTCATACGTGGTGACCGATGCCGAGACGGGCACACAGTTGGAGATAGACAACAAATATATCATGAGCCCCAAGGACCTTAAGACCGTGCGCTTCATCGACCGCATGATGGCGGCAGGCGTACGTGTGTTCAAAATAGAGGGCAGGGCACGTGGCGGCGACTACGTCTATCAGGTGGTGCGCTGCTATAAGGAAGCCATACGGAGCGTCCTCGACGGCACATTTACGAAAGAAAAGAAAGACGAGTGGGACGAGCGACTCGCCCGCGTCTTCAACCGCGGATTCTGGGACGGCTACTATCAGGGGCAACTCATGGGTGAATGGAACGAGCAATACGGCTCCAGTGCCACCGAGCGCAAAGTATACGTGGGCAAGGGCATCAAGTATTTCTCCAAGTTGGGCGTGGCGGAGTTCTCGTGCGAAGCCGCCCCGTTCAGCGTAGGCGACCACATGCTTATCACCGGACCCACCACGGGTGTGCTCTATGTCACCGTAGAGGAGATACACGATGACACCCACGCTGTGACTACCGCACGACAGGGAACCCGCGTATCGTTCAAAGTACCCGCCAAGGTGCGCCCCAGCGACAAATTATTTAAACTGGAAAAAACAGAAATATGACAATCAACGAAATGCAAGACGAGGTGATCGAGGAGTTTTCCGACTTCACCGACTGGATGGATAAATACCAGTTGCTCATTGATCTGGGCAACGAACAGCAGCCGCTCGACGAGCAATACAAGAACGAGAGCAACCTCATTGACGGTTGCCAGAGCCGCGTATGGCTGCAAGCCGATTATCGCGAAGGCAAACTCTTCTTCACCGCCGAGAGCGATGCGCTCATCGTGAAAGGCATCATTGCCCTGCTCATCCGCGTGCTCAGCGGGCACACACCGCAGGAAATTCTCGATGCCGACCTCTATTTCATCGACCGCATCGGCCTGAAAGACCATCTCTCGCCCACTCGCAGCAACGGCCTGCTGGCCATGGTGAAACAAATCAAGGCCTATGCGTTGGCGTATAGTTTGAAGAACCATGCGTAAACTGCGTACCATAGAGATGAACCGCCTGTCGGTGGACGAGTTCAAGGAGGCAGGCAAACTGCCCCTTGTGGTCGTGCTCGACGATGTCCGCTCAATGTATAACATCGGCAGCGTGTTCCGCACCAGCGATGCCTTCCGCGTGGAAGCCGTCTATCTTTGCGGCATTACTGCCACACCTCCGCACCCCGAAATTCACAAAACCGCCCTGGGCGGGGAAGACAGCGTGGCGTGGCGCTATTTCGAAACCGCTCAGGAAGCAGTCTGCGAACTGCATCACAACGGTTATATTGTCTATGCCGTAGAACAATGCGAAGGAAGTACCCTGCTGCAAAACCTGTTTCCCGACCATGCCCAACCGGACACAAGCAACGGAACAGATGGCCGCCATATCGCCATGCAGAAGAGCGCCGTAGTGTTTGGCAACGAGGTGAAAGGTGTTCATCAGGAAGTGGTTGACCTGTGTGACGGATGCATTGAAATACCCCAGTTCGGCACCAAACACTCCATGAACGTCTCCGTTACGGCAGGCATTGTTATCTGGGAGTTTGCCGTCAATCTGATGCGCTCCTTAGGTTTCCAGCGATGACCACATCCTCACAACCGCCCTTGCTCGCTATTCCCTGACGGTGAAAGTGTTTTGGTAGTTTTCGCTGAAAGTGAATTCTTTTTCAAAACCAACCCTTTTTACAACCAGCCTATACGTGCTTCCCTTTGTAAACGGCCCGATTTCATAGTCAAGGTCGTATGGGCAGATACAATTACAAAGGCCACGCCCATCATCCTCCATCACTGTGACTACACTGCCGTTCATGCTTGCGTCCACCTTTATGTCTTCTGTGCAACAGTTCAAGAACACGTTCTTGTGCTCCACGTGCAGCCATCCTCCTTTCATGGCAGTGAACGTAATTGTCTCTGCATCAGAAATGCCGCGCGTCTCTATCTTGGCCTGATTGTCTGTCTTGCACCCGGATCAGATCACGCTTCTTGTTCCGAACGAGTCGTTTGACTCTTCATCGCTGCTGCATCCCGTCACCAGCATCGCAGAAAACAGCAACAGGGCGCTCATCCATTTTCTTTTTATATGTATAGTCTTCATGATAAATAGTTTTATATTAACAACGTGTCACCCACCACTTTCTTGCATCGAAACGAGCATTTTTTTACAAATTGTACGTATATAAAAGACTTTATTTCACACATAAAAGATTAGAAAAGGTATTTGGACTGTCAGGAAACGAAGAATGGCGCACCGAAACAATCGGCACGCCATTCTTTGTTTGTATAGATGATTTCCCCATAGTGAGGGGAAAAGAATCCAGATTATTTCAACCAACGCGGGTCACCGGCAGCGGCTTTGAAGGCTTCACTGTCGTGGTTGAGGGTGAAGTCGGCTGCTGCTGGGTTGGCAAAGCCAGGATCGCCAATGATTCCGCTCTCGTCGAACCATACAATCTTGGCATCAGCACCAGCGCCGGCGCCTGTAAGATTCTCGCAGTTGAAATAGAAGTTGCCCTTCAACGTGGGCTCTGCGTCAGTGCTCGTCTGGTTGGAGAATCCGCGCTTGTAGTTGGTTCCCACCACCACGTTGTTGGTGAACGTGATCTTGTTACCGGCAAAGCGGACGTATAACAGGCGATAGTTGGTTGCGGCACCGCCCACGTTGTTGAATGTGCAGTGGTCGATGACTATCTGCGGGCCTGCCTCTCCGGCAAAGTTGGCTGATGCGTCGTCTATACGGATGAAGTCGCGGTTGCCGGCACAGTCGTAGAAGGTGCTGTTGCTGAGAGTGATGGTGCGTGGCAGTCCTGCACGGCTGTCGATGAAGTCACCACCTGCGCATTGGATGCCGTGAACGATACTATTGTTGAAGGTGATGCCTTCGACAATGGCCTTCACGTTGAGATAGACAAGTCCCTTGCCGCTCTCCTGTCCGTTGATGTCGCAGTTCTGAATGTCAAGCGGAGCATAAGTAACGTCGGCCGTCTTGTAATTGAACAACTGGTCGGCTGTGCTGTTATTGCTACCGTCGATCTTCAACTGGCTGAGGCTGAGTCCTGCGCCGTCATATAACTCGAAGCGGCCTTTCACAACGGGCTGGTCGGTGGGATAGATGCCCTTGATGGTGATGGTGTTCGACACTTTCACGGCACCCGTCTTGCCTTCATCGTTGACGTTCAGTTCGTAAGTGCCGCCATAGAGAGCGAACACTTCGCCGCCCTGAGCCTCTTCGATGAGGTTCTTCAGGTTGTCACCGGCATGTACGAGGATGGCTCCCTGCAGGTCGGCGATGGTGGTGAAGTTGCGGTTACCACACTGTTTGCCGTTATAATAAAGGTAGGCAGTGTATTGTGTTTCGGGCGAGAGGCCTTCCACTGTGGCTTTTCCAGCCTCCTTCTCTTCGGCGGTGATGGTGTGGGTGACGTTGCCCACCACGATAGTAGTCACGTCAAATCCCTCTTCCACTTCCCAACTGATGGTAACGCTGCGGTCAGAGATATCAGCAGGTTTGGGGTTGCTCATAAACTGCTTGGTACCTGTTTTGAAGTATGCGCCGTTCCAGGTAGAGGTGCGGCTGTCGTTGCCTTCGGTAACGGCCTGCACGCGCACTGAGTATGGCGTGTCGAAGAGCAGGTTGCTGACGGTGTAGGGGATGTCTTCCTTGGTCAGGTTCTTGATCACCTGCACGGGTGTGCCTGCAAAGGTGAGGCTGTCGTCGGCATACACTTCCATGATGTAGTGGGTGGCTCCTGCCGATGCGTCCCACGAGATGTTGGCCGATGTTTCCTTCACGTTGGCGGCTTCGATGTTGAGCGGTGCGAAGTTCCTGCCGAAGACGAGACTTTTGATTTCGTCTGCCGTATCGCTGCATGATGTGGTGGTTAGAGCCATCACTCCCAGCATACACGCGGAAACAATATTATATTTTTTCATATTTCAGTTTTCTTTTAAATGATTATTTCAGGAAATCGTTGTTGAGTGTGCCTGCACTGTTGTTGATGATGATCTGCGGAAGAGGCCATACGCAGCGCTGGCTTGGCTTTTCTACAACATAGAGTCCGTTGATGATGTCATCGGTAAGAGTATTCTCTCCGTTGCTGACAAGCCATCCCTTGTTTTCGTATTCAGTAGCGTTGAGCGCCTTCTGGATGTCGGCTTTCTCGTCGGTGTCACCGTGGTTGTTGCCGTAGATCTTCATGGTAACACCGTCCGACTCATACACGTAGTAGAGTTTTGTGGGCAGATCGGCATAGGCACCTTCGCGGTTGGCGAGTTGCTGCAGTTTTGCCTTGGTCTGTGCCAGTGTCTCGTCGATGATTCCCCAGCGGATGAGGTCTTGCTTGCGCAGCATCTCACCAGCGAACTCAAACTTGCGCTGGTCGCGCACGCCCTGGCGGAAGGCCTCTTTGCTGGCGGTGTATTGAGCCATCAGCGCGGCCACCTTTTCTGCGGGCAGTGCGCGGTCGAGGATGGGTTTCAGATACTGTGCTGCCGTGGCGGGTCCGTTGAGTTCGTTTTCTGCCTCAGCGGCCATGAGCAGGATGTCGGCATAGCGCATCACCTGCCAGTTGATACCGTCGTCGAGCGAGGTGGCCTTGCGGCTCATCCATTCGTGACGCAGTTTTCCGAAGCAGAGCGTCTTGAGTGCATAGGGTTCCTGCTTGGCGGTACCCGAACCAGAGTTCTTCCATCTGTAGGGCACGCAAGTGATGTCGCGGCGCACATCGTCAACGTCGTAGTCATAGTAAAGAGTAGGCACGGGACCGCACTCTCCGCCCACAGTGCTGTTGGCGCTGTATTGCACCCACTGGTTCATGGCGGTGTCGTGGCGCACGCCCTTTGAAGAGACGACACGTCCGCGGCCCTCCTTGAACGGGATTTCCCAGATGGATTCCTGGCCCGACGTATAGTCTTCCTCGCAGATGCTTCTGAAGTTTTTCTCGAAGGAGCCCAGTTTGTTATAGCCGGCCTTGATCACGTCGACGCACTCGTCGCGTGCAATCTGCCACATCTTCTGCTGAGAGAGTTCGTCAGCAGTGCTCAGTCGGTAAGATCCGTCGGAATAGAGTTTGTATCCTCCGGCATACAGGGCGGCGCGTGCGCGCAGACCTTTCACAAATGATTTGCTCACGCGCTCGGTCGAAGAGGTGTATCTGTTAGAAGCCATGGGCCATGCGCAGTATTGCTCGGCCTCGGCCAGGTCGGCCAGAATGCGCACATAGATGCTGTCCTGGCTGGAGCGCGGCAGATAGGTGTTCTCGTTGGTGGTCAGTTCGAAGCGTGCCGGCACGTCGCCGTAGGTTCTCATCAGTTCCACATAGATGAGAGCGCGGAGCGTGAGTGCCTCGCCCAGCAACTGGGCCATGTCCGGGTTGTTCTCCACGTTGCCATACTGTCTGATGTTGAGAATAGCGGTGTTGGCCTTTTCAATACCCTGATACAGACCGGTATAGGTGTCGTTAGACACGTTCAACTGTCCGTTGTCGGGCTGGGTGGAATAGTTGGCCGCGCTGTATTTGGGCGCGGTGCGCTCGCTGTATGTGCAGCCGTTATACCACTCGGCATCGGTATTCATTCCGTAGTGGGCAATCCATCGTCCGCGGTAAGAGTTGGTGAGGCTCCAGCAGTCGTGTATGGCCATGACGGAACCTTCAGCCAAGTCGGGCTGTGAGAATACTGTCGGCGCGTCGAGTGACGACTGCGAGGGTGCGTCCATGTCGCATGAAGTGAGGGCAAACAGCGAAACGCACATCAGTGCTGTTGAAATATATTTCTTCATGATTCTGTTCATTTAAAAGTTTAAGTTAAGACCGAAGACTAACTGTCGGCTCTTGGGGTAGGCCGAATAGTCAACACCCGGTGTGAGGCCGGTTCTGCGGATGGTAGACACTTCGGGGTCGAATCCGGAGTATCCGGTGATGCAGAACAGGTTATAGCCAGTAACATAGAAGCGCAGGCTGCTGATGCCGGCCTTCTTGGTGAGTGTTTCGGGGAGCGTGTATCCCAGCGTCAGGGTGTTCAGACGGAGGAAAGAACCATCCTCAACAGCCCAGTCGGTGAGTCGGTAGTAGCCCATGTAGGGTGACCACATAGTGGTGTTGGCATTCATCGAAGCCAGCGTGGCCAGGTCGGTCACCAGGTTGCCTGCCGCGTCGATGTTCGTCCATCGTTTTCCATCAGCCATCATGGTGCTCATGTTGCGGTATTGGCTGCTGCGGTTTGCCGTGGTGTATTCAATCTTGTTGGCGTTGTATACATCGTTGCCTACGCTGAAGTTGAAGTTAGCGCTCAGGTCGAAGCCATAGGCGCGTGCGTTGATGGCGAAACCGCCGGTGAAGTCGGGATTGGTATTGCCGATCACCTGCATGTCTGAGCCGTCGGTCTTGATGTCGCCACTGTTGTCCAGGTCTTTCACCTTCATGTCACCAGGACGCACGGAGTGAGTCAGGAAGTCGGTAGCGTTCACCACGCCCTCCTTCAGAATCCACTCTGAGGTAGCCTCGTTGTA
Source organism: Prevotella sp. UBA4268 (assembly GCA_002395135.1). Classification (GTDB taxonomy): domain Bacteria; phylum Bacteroidota; class Bacteroidia; order Bacteroidales; family Bacteroidaceae; genus Prevotella. The sequence goes on from DGWC01000077.1 coordinate 65,802, forward strand.
ACCGGTGAAGTCAGATGTCTCATAGCGTCCGTCGTTCACATAGCCATAGATGAGGCCCACTGCCGAGCCCACCTGCAGCACGAAGTCGTTGGGAATCTCTGTTGAGCCGAGGCAGCCTGATGTGCTGTAGGGGTTGAAGCCCTCGCCCAGCGACTTGATCTTCGACTTGTTGAATCCGATGTTTCCGTTCACTGAGAGTCCCCAGTCTTTCTTGTTCACGATGTTATAGGTAAGCGAAGCCTCGATACCGCGGTTCTGCGTTTCGCCCAGGTTGCGATACTGTGAAGTGTAGGCACCGCTCATCTGATAGTCGATCAGCAGGTCTTTCGTAGAGTTCAGGTAAGCCTCCACCGAACCGGTCAGTTTGCTTCCCCAGAGCGTGAAGTCGAGACCCACGTTGCGCGTGATGGTGGTCTCCCATTTCAGGTCGGGGTTGGCCATACGCGTGGTGGCACCCATATAACTGGTAAATCCGTTCACATATTGGATGGAGCGAGCCACGAGATCCTGCTTCAGATAGCCTGGGTCGATGCCGTTGTTACCGGCCGTACCGTAACTCAGACGCAGTTTCAAGTCGTCGAGCCAGTTGCGTGTGCCTGCCATGAACTCCTCAGAGGAGATGCGCCATGCGAGGGCTGCCGAGGGGAAGTAGCCCCAGCGGTTTTCCTTTGAGAACTTGGAAGAGGCATCGGCGCGGAACGTCACGCTCAGCAGGTATTTGCTGTCATAGTCGTAGTTGGCGCGACCGAAGAACGATAGCAGTTTGTCGTCGGGGCTATAAGCATCCTCAACGGTATAGGGATGTCCCTGTACGGTGAGTTTGCGCGCCGTGTTGAAGTCGAAACTGGCGGGGAATCCCTCCAGCATGTCGGTATTGGTTCTTTTCTTTGTAATCACGTATTCGTGACCAACCATGGCGTTCAGCGCATGCTTGCTGTCCTTGCTGAACAGTTTCTTGAAGTCGTAACTCACCGTGTTGGTGTTGCGGAAGCGATGGCGGTCGGTGTTGGCCAGTTGCAGTGCGGGCAAGCGCTTGTATGCCTCGGTGTGCACATTCTCGCGGGCATAGTAAGTGGTCTTGCCATAGAAGCGCATGTCATAGTTGGTGTAGTTGTCATAGCCGAACTCGGTCTTTGCCTTGAAGTTCTTGAAGATCTCCCAGCCGAATGATCCTGCCATGTTCAAGTTCTTGCGCTGCTGCTTACGGTCGTTGTCGTCGGCCGACACAAAGGGGTGATACAGTCCGCCCACGTCCTCGTCGTCGTCATACTCGGCACCCTGAGCCAGACCGCCGATAGGCAGTCCCGGATAGAGCACGGCATTGCGCAGACGCTTGTCGCTCGACGACGTACTGGTGGCATCGTTGGCACCACCGCCGTAGATATCGGTGTTGCTGTAGCGCACCTGCAAGTCGAGTGTGGTCTTCTTCGTCGGCTTGGTGTTCACCTTCAGGCTGAAGTTGTCGCGCTTAAAACTGGAACCATACATAATGGCCTTGTCGTTCATGTGGGCATAACTGAAGGCATACTTGATGTTGTCCGAACCGCCGTTCACGCTCACGTTGTGGTTAAACGTATGTCCCGTGCGGCCGAAGGTCATGTCCTGCCAGTCGTTCACGGGCTGACCGTCATACAAGTCGCGGTCTTGGTACAGGCCGAACACCTTCTCATAGTCGGTGGACTTGCCGCTCTTGAGCATGCTGTATTCATACTGCCATTTCAGATAGTCGGCCGTGCCCAGCACGTCCAACGTCTTGGCCGTCTTCTTCCAACTGTAGTAGGCATTATAACTCACCTTCACCTTGCCAGCCTGTCCGCTCTTGGTGGTCACCAGGATTACACCGTTGGCACCGCGCGAACCATAGATAGCAGTCGACGAAGCATCTTTCAGCACGGTGATGTCCTCGATGTCGCTGGCCGGAATGTCGCCGATACCGTCCACGGGGAATCCGTCAACGATATAGAGGGGCTCGTTGCTCTGGGTAACCGAACCGCCGCCGCGCACGCGGATAATCACGTCGGCATCGGGAGAACCCTCGGTGGTGGTCACTTGCACACCTGCCAGTTTACCCGTCAGGGCTTCCGAGGCGCTGGCCACAGGCACTGCCTGCAGCACGTCGTTGCCCACGGTGGCCACAGATCCCGTGATATCCTTTTTCTTCACAGCACCGTATCCAATCACAACCAGTTCGTTCAGAGCCGTTGCCTCGTCCTGCATGACGATATTTACAGTAGACTTACCGGCAACGTTCACCGTCTGCGTCTTCATACCCACGTATGAAACAACGATTTCCTTGCCGCCTGACAGTGTGAGAGAGAAGTTTCCGTCAAAGTCGGTTACCGTACCGCCCTTGCCGCCTTTCTCCTGAATGGTAGCGCCGATCACAGCCTCGCCGCTGCTGTCGGTCACCGTTCCCTTGATGGTCTGCGCAGAGAGCATGCCGCTTCCCATGAGAAGCATCAACGCCACAAGCGCAAACTTTCTTGTGCACATCCATGTGCATAGAAAAGTTTTCATTCTTTCAGACATAAATTATAAAAATTAAAAAAACGTTTTGATTCGTAATTAGTTTGGGATGCAAAGATAAGAAAAAAAAAACATTTAAGCAAATAGTTTGTGCAAATTCCACTGAATTTGCTAATATGCCACGTACGCCCGCAGACGCTGAACAGCCTCCGGCGGGAATTCTTTCAGCAAACAAAGGTCATCCAAATTATTGATTCGGCCGTGCAATCGGCGGTAGTCTACAATGGCCTTGGCGCGGAAGTATCCCATATAGGGGTGGTTGCGCAGTTGGTTGAGCGACAGTTGGTTAACGTTCATTTTCTCCACTTCGGGCGTGCCCATGGCGAAGAAAGGCAGTGCCTCTTCGGGGAAACCCTCTATCTCGCGCAACTGCTCCACCGACACATAGCCGCCCAGCCGCTTGCCGTAGCGCACGATGGCACGGGCATAGCCGCTGCCGATGCCCGGTACGCGCTTCAGTTGGTTGGTGTCTGCCTGGTTGAGAAGAATCTGCTCGCCCGCTTTGAGTTTCACCGGAAAGCGCAGAGAGTCGGCATGGCGCGCACCCGAGAGGCCGGCATCCTGCTCTCTCTCAGCATATAGCGATGCTGCCGACTGATAGTCGGAAGAGATGCGGATATAGGGCTCCAGTTCCCGAAACTGCTTCACCGTGAGCCCGTAGAGCCGTGCAAAGTCGGAAGGCTTGCGATAAACGCCGCCCTTTGCCCTGTAGCGGTAGATGTTTTTCACCTGCCACGGCTGCAGTCCCAAGCGGAGCAACTGGCTGCTGTCGGCCGTGTTCGGGTCGAAGGGGAAGCGCTCTGCCGGCCGTGCCTCCACCATGTAGTCTGTTTGCCCCTGTCGGCCGTGGTATGCATAGCGGTGGCTGTGGCGGGCTGCTGGGTCGGCATATTCGTTGGCATCCACGCTGTCGGTTGCCATCATCTGCGTGGAATCGTTGCGTCCGCCCACGGCAAAGAATACGATGAGTGCCGCCATGATGACCGTGAGCAGCACCAGCATCACTTGCCGGTCGGATTTCTGAAAATAGAAAAACTCCTTGATGTTCATGGTATTTCCCTCAACCGCTTTCGCTGTTTGTTATTCATAGTCACCCAAAGGGGTAGATAAACTGAATGCAAAGATATGCATTATTCTTTGTCTGGCCAAACAATCGGGAGAGAAAATGATGTGAACACCACGCTATCAACATGCAAATGGCATGTTCAAAGCATGGAAACGGAACGAGCAAAGCACTGAAACGGAGTGTGAATACCATAGAAACGGAGCCTGTAAACCATAGAAATGGAGCCTGCGGAGCGGCACTATGGAAAAGTAAATTAATTTAATTTGCTCGATAAATTAAGTTGATTTGAAAAGTAAATTAAATTGATTTGCACGGTAAATTAAATTAATTTGCTGAAGCAAGCAGATGGTTTGGAGGTGCGAAAGCGGCAGTATGCGTCGGGCAAACCGTTGGTTTGCTGGGAGAATGGTGCATGTTTTGACGGGCGGGAAACACAATATGCGCCCGACCTTCTGGCCAGGCGCATGCTGTGTTATTTGCTTTTCTCGTCTTGTCTCTCCTCGTTTAGTTCTTCAGTGAATAGGTAACGGTGGTGACCACGCGCACCTTCTTGATGTAAGGGGTGTTGGAGTCGCGGTCGTCGATGGAGAACTGGCCTTGGTCGGCACTCACAATCTTGTTGAGGCGCGAATGACTGTTCTCGGCAAATTGCTGCGCAGTCTTCTCAGCGTTCTCAATGGCCTCTTGCATCATCTTGGGCTTCATCTCACGGAACGAAACGAACTCGTATTTGATGGGGTTCTCATAGCCGCCGTCGATGATGGCGATGCCCTCTTTCAAGAGGTCGCCTTGACGGGCAATGATGGCGCGCACCTTGGACACCTGACGCGACGTAACGGTGATAACGGAGGTGATGATGTAGCGGTAGGGCTTGAAGTTGTTGTTGTATTGCTCGGCCTGCAGGTCTACCACTTGGGGGGCGTTCACCGTGAGTTCGTCGTCCTTGATGCCGTTACGCTGTAGGAACGATTTGATTTTGGCCTGCGTGGCACCGATCTTGTCGTATAACTCGGGCAGGTTGTTGCCCATTTCCTTGGAGACGATGGGCCACGTAACCTTGTCGGCTTCCACCTCTTGTTCGGCCAGTCCCTTGACGTTCACCTTGCGGTCTTTGTTGGCAATGTCGCTGATTCCCGACTTGATGAACCAGCCCAGCAGCACGATGCCCAGAGCGACGAGGGCTGCGGGAATGATGTTTTTTTCTTTCATACGCTTAGATGTTTAATGGTTTTGATGGTGCAAAGGTACGGTTTTCGGCGGAAACGGGAAAGGGATTTCCCCTACAGATGGGAGAAAAATCCCTAAATATGCAGTTTGTCTCCGTTAGTTGAGGATGTGCAGGCGGTCGGCAGTGGCAATCCAGAGGTCGGCCATGCGCTGGTGGCCCGCTGCGGTGGGATGGATGCCGTCCCAGATCCAGTAGTGCGGGCGAGGCTGGCTCTGCACGAGGCTGGCAAACATCTCATGATAGGGAAGCAGGGCGGCGCCGTGGCGGCGGGCGATGTCTTCAATGATGCGTGCCAGGCGGGCGATGATGTCACGGCGCTCGGCGAAGTCGGGTCGGTTGCCGATATTGCCTCCCTGGTCTACGAAGGGCGTGCCGAGGAGTATCTTCACGTGGGGATTCTGCGCCTGCAACTGGCTGAGCAGTTGCTCGTATTGCTGTTGCCAGGCGGGATAGTCGAAAACGATGTCGGGGTTTTTGGCGCGTTGGGCGAGGTAGCGGTCGGCATCGTTGGTGCCCACGAGCAGTGTCACCACGTCGGGTTGCAGGTCGAGTGCGTCGGGCTGCCAGCGTGCTGCCACGTCGGCGAGTGTGTTTCCGCTGATGCCGCGGTTGATGAACACGTAGTCGGAGTCGGGACAGAGGCTCATGTAGTGGGCTGCGCAGAGCATCATGAAACTGTGGCCATATAGGTGGTTCAGGTCGGTGAGGTTGCGCTCGCTGGTGGGTTTCATCAGGCCTCCGCTGCGCCCCCATCCGCCGTCGGTGATGGAGTCGCCGATATAGAGCACGCGCTTGTGGGCTGCCATGGCCATGGTGCTGACGAGCAGGATGGCGGCGAGCAGCGCGAGGGGTTTAAGGAAAGGATGGTTTGTCATAGGCTTTGAGGGTTTGATGTGGATTACGCGCCCCAGAGGGCCATCAAGAGGAACCAGACGACGGGAACGAGCAGCGAGGGCAGCAGGTTGAGCGTGTGGCAGTCTTTCAGATGGAGCAGGGAGAGGCCGGAGCTGGTAATCATCAGTCCGCCCACGATGAGCAGTTCGGCCATGAGTGCATCGCTGATGGCGCTGGCGGATATTTTGGTGATGAGATAGAACATGCCCTGCCAGCAGAAGAGCACGGGTGCGGCCAGGGCCATGCCGATGCCGTAGGTGGAGGCGAACACCATGGAGGAAACGAAGTCGAGCGTGGCGTTGGTGAAGAGAAAGGTGTGGTCACCCTTCAGGGCGCTGATCACGGGTCCCAGCATGGAGAGCGGACCGATGCAATAGAGCAGGATGGCCGTTGACAGGCCGTCGGCCAGGCGCGACTGATTAGCACCGCTGGCATTCGGGTCGGTGCCCGGTCGCTTTGCCCGCTTGTCAACCAGGCGCTTGAAGCGGCCGTCTATGTCGAGCGCAGTACCGATGATGCCGCCTACGGAGATGGCGACGATGAACAAGACGGGATACTGGCTCTTGGGGAAATTGGTGATGGTGGCGTTCAGGCCGATGGCCAGGCTGGCCAGTCCAAGCCCGGTATAGAGCACTTGCTTGTATTTCTCCTTGATGCCGCGGTGCAGGATGCTGCCGATGATGGCTCCCGCGATGATGGTGACGGTGTTGACAATGGTTCCTGTCATGGTGGGGTGGGTGTTTTCTTAAATAATGGTGGGGGTGTTGCCCCTGAGGATGCTGTAGAGCGTGTCCATGTCGGTATATCGGCGCGTGGCAGCGGCCAGCAGGGCATATTGCTCTTCTTTGTAGGCGGCATAGTCGAACCGTGTGCGCTCGCGAACCGTCTCGGCGAAGGGCTTGAGCAGGTGGTCGACGACGACGGGGTTGTCGAGTATGCCGTGCATGTAGGTGCCAAAGCAGTGGTGGTTGAGATAGTAGCCTGCGGGCAGGTGGCGGCCGCCCTCTCTCGTGGTGTGCGTCTCACCCATGTGAATCTCGTAGCCGTGGCACTCGTCAGGATAGTCGAGGAAGCGGAACGTGGTTTGCACCGTGCGCTTTTCGCCGCTCATGGTGGTGCGCGTGGGCAGCAGAGCGAGTCCCGGCATCCGCTCCACGTCGCCCTCCACATGGCTGGGGTCGAGAATCTCCTCGCCCATCATCTGATAGCCGCCGCAGATGCCAATCACGGTCTTTCCGTCGTGAGCGGCGCGGAGAATGGCCTGTGCCACTCCGTTTCGCCTCAGTTCTATCATGTCGGCAATGGTGCTTTTCGAGCCGGGTAGGATGATGATGTCGGCCTTCTGGATTTCTTCCGTGTTGTTAGAATAGAAAAGATGTACGCGCGTGTCGCGTTCGAGCACGTCGAAGTCGGTGAAGTTGCTGATATGGCGCAGCATCACCACGGCGATGTTCACCTTGCCGGCTTGCGCCTCGCGGCTTTTCATCTCCAGCGACACCGAGTCTTCTTCCTCGATATGGATGTCCTTGAAATAGGGCAGCACGGCCAGCACGGGTACTTGGCAGAGTTGCTCTATCATGCGGCGGCCTTCGTCAAAGAGCGAGATGTCGCCGCGGAACTTGTTGATGATGATGCCCTTGATGAGGCGGCGCTCCTCGGGCGGCAACAGCATGATAGTGCCGTAGACGCTGGCAAACACGCCGCCGCGGTCGATGTCGGCCACGAGGATGACGTCGGCCTGCGCATGCATGGCCATGCTCATGTTCACCAGGTCGCGCTGGCGCAGGTTGATTTCGGCAATGCTTCCGGCACCTTCCATCACCACGGGGTTGTAGCGGGCGGCCAGACGGTGGAATGCCTGGTGGACCTCGTGGCGGAGCATGTCGCGCGAGATGCCGCCCTCGGTCTGCTCACCGAAATACTCGCGGGCATGGTAATTGCCGATGGGGCGGCCGTTGAGCACCACCTGCGACGTGTGGTCGCTGTTGGGTTTCAGCAGCAGGGGGTTCATGTCGGTATGGCACGGCACGCCTGCCGCCTCGGCCTGCACAGCCTGGGCGCGCCCTATTTCCAGCCCCTCGGGGGTGGCATAGGAGTTGAGGGCCATGTTTTGCGCCTTGAAGGGAGCCGGCGTGTAGCCGTCTTCCTTGAAAATGCGGCAAAAGGCGGTGGCCACCATGCTCTTGCCTACATCGCTGCCCGTTCCGGCAAACATGATGGGATGGAGTCTTTCGGTCATGATATGAATGGTTGAGGGGTTGGGTTAGAGTCGGCCTTCGCGCTTCAGCGTTTCCGTGAACTCGTCGATGCGCCGCATTTCCTGTGGGATGTCGATGCGCTGTGGGCAGTGGGATACACACTGTCCGCACTGGATGCAGTGGCTGGCCTGCCGGAGTTTGGGAACAGAACGGTCGTAGCCGATGAGGAACGCCCTGCGCCGCCGCCGGTATTCTGCGGCCTCCATGCTCTTCTTCTGCTCTTCGTCGGTGTGGGGCATGTTGCCTTCCTTGATGCACTTGTTGTAGTGAGAGAAGATGGCAGGGATGTCGATGCCGTAGGGGCAGGGCATGCAGTAGTTGCACTCGTTGCAGGGGATATTCTTCAGGTTATAGATGTCCTCGGCCACCTGCATGAGGAATTCGTTTTCCTCTTTGGATATGGGCTTGAGCGGCGAATAACTCAGGAGGTTGTCGCGCAGATGCTCCATGTAGGTCATACCGCTGAGCACCGTGAGCACGCCCTTGGGTGTTCCGGCATAGCGGAAAGCCCACGAGGCCACCGAGCGCTCGGGTTCGCGCTGCTTCATCTTCCTGACCACGGGGTCGGGCACGTTGGCAAGCCGTCCGCCCAGCAGCGGTTCCATGATCACGGCGGGTATGCCGCGCTTCTCCAGTTCTGCATAGAGATAGGATGCATCGGTGTTGCGCTTGTTGATTTCGTCGGCCCAGTCCCAGTCCAGATAGTTCAGTTCTATCTGTACGAAGTCCCAGTGATAGCGCCCCTCGTCGTGCCATTGCAGCAGCATGTCGAAAATCTCGATGTCGCCGTGATAGGAGAATCCGAGGTTGCGGATGCGCCCTTTCTGCTTCTGCTCTACGAGCCAGTCGAGAATGCCGTTGTCCATGTGGCGGGCATTGAAGGTTTCCTCGCTGTCCATGTCTTTCGAATCGCCGCCGATGCCGTGGAGCAGCAGATAGTCGATATAGTCAACCTGCAGTTCCTTGAGCGAGTTCTCAAACATCTCGATGGAGGCTTTGCGGCTCCAGGTTTCAGGCGAGAAGTTGCTCAGTTTGGTGGCCACGAAATACTTGTTGCGCGGATGGCGGTGCAGGGCGATACCTGTGCAACGCTCAGAGAGTCCCTTGCAGTAGGCAGGACTGGTGTCGAAATAGTTCACACCGTGCTCAATGGCATAGTCCACCTGCTTGTTGATCATCTCTTGGTCGTAGTCGGCATCGGGATTCTCCCTGGGATTGCCGCCGCCCACCACGGGCAGTCGCATCATGCCATAGCCCAGGAGCGACACCTTGTCGTGGGTGTTGGGGTTCACGCGGAAGGTCATCTTGTCCTTGGGCGGCTCCTGGCTTCCCGTTGTCTCGTTGGGGTTGCTGCCGTTCTTGCAGGCAGCGAGCAGTGCCGATGAAGCCACGGCGCTGCCTCCGAATATCTTGAGAAAATGTCTTCTGTCCATATATCAGTAGGGATAAAAGGGGTAATGATGGTGGTTAAACAGTGTGGTGCACCTCATGGCCTTCCACATAAATGGCACTGAACGGGCGCGCCGGGCAGAGATTCTCGCAGGCACCGCAGCCGATGCACTTCGACTCGTTCACGGCGGGAATCATCGGCGACATCTCGTCGTCTTCGTCGAGCGGCACCATCTCTATGGCTCCCGCAGGGCAGTGGCGCTCGCAGTTGCCGCACTCCACACCGTCGGTTACGGGGATGCAGTTCTTCTTCAGCCAAACGGCGTGGCCTATCTGTATGCCCGTCTTCTCTTCCAGAGTGATGGGCTTGATGGCTCCCGCAGGGCATACGCTGCTGCACTCGTTGCACTCCACACGGCAATAGCCGCGCTCATAACTCATGGTGGGCTGCATGAATGTCTGCAAGTCGGTTGATGGACGGAGCACCTCGTTGGGACATGCCGACACGCAGAGTTGGCAGGCGGTGCAGTGCTGCTGCATGTTCTTGGCCGAAAGCGAGCCCGGCGGCGTGATGGCAGTGGTGCGCTTGGGCGACACCTTGTCTTCTATTACGGCCAGTCCGCCGTCCACCTTCTTCTTCTCCTGTGCCAGTGCAGCGGCAGCGGTGGCCAGCGTGGCACCCATCACAAACGAGCGGCGGCCGGTGTCAACGCCCTTGTCGGCGGCCTCTGTGCTCTTTGCGGCCGTCTTCTCTTGCTTGGCAGGATGACCATGACCGTATGTCAATGCGCCGAACTTGCATTCTTTCAGACAGTTTCCGCACACCACGCAACGGCTGTAGTCCACCGTGTGCTGCTTATAGTCAATGCAGGCGGCCTTGCAGTTCTTGCTGCATTTCGAGCAGTTGCGGCACTTGTCCTCGTCGAAATGAATCTTCAGCCACGAGAACCGCGAAAAGAAACTCAGGAATGTTCCCACCGGACACAGCGTGTTGCAATAGGTTCTGCCGCCCCGCCATGCCAGGATGAAGATGATGACGAAGGTGACGGCGGCCACCACCAGCGTGGGAATGCTCTTCACCCAGATGTCTGTGCTGTAGAAAGCATAACTGCCGAAATGCTCCGCCATGCCGGCGAGCACATTGTTGCCCGCCTCATAGACGGGGCGCAGCAGATTGTTGGCCATGCGGCCATACGAACTATAGGGAGCCAGCAGCGCCACGAAGGCATTGATGCCTGCCGCGAGCGCCACCACGAAGAGAGCCAGCAGGCCGTAGCGCAGCCATCGCTTCTCCTTGGAATAGGCAAAACGGTTCTTCTTCCGCAAGCCGTGCATCCACGAGATGATATCCTGCATCACGCCCAGCGGACAAACCACCGAGCAGTAGATGCGCCCGAAAATCAGCGTGACCACCAGCAGCACCGCCACCACCGCCACGTTCATGGCGAGCAGCGCGGGCAGCAACTGCACCTTGGCCAGCCACCCAAACCAGGCATGCCATGCCCCGCTAATGTCGAGAAACAACAGCGTTATGGCAACGAAGGCCACCGCTGCTAAAACTATTCTGATGATTCTAAGCATAATGTTTTGTATATTATCCGATGCAAAAATAACGAAAAAACGCCAACTATCCAAAAAACAGGTAAGAATTTTGCTTAAGCAAGTCCCCAATACAGATGCACATAACTGGCCAGCAGGTTCTTATATCCGAACACCGGCGTGTTGGTGGCATTGCCCAGCGCGTCGGCCACCCTCACCGGAAGCAGGGCCGAGCCGTCGGGCTCCACAATCGACGAATAGTGGAATTCATGTCCGCGCCATGTGCGCCCCTTCAGTTCAAACGAGCGGTAGCCCAGATGCAGTCTCATGCCCACCATGGTGGCATCCTGCTGCAGCACCCCCGCCATGGGCCACGGCCTGCCTTCGCCGTCGATGATGCTGCGACACAGATACATCATTCCGCCGCACTCTGCCAGACAAGCCCCTCCGCGCTCCACATAGTCGGCCACGCTGCGGCGCATGCTCTCGTTGGCAGACAGTTGCTGTAAGAAAAACTCCGGATAGCCGCCCGGCAGATATACAAAGTCAACCCCCTGGGGCAGATGGCTGTCGCTCAGCGGCGAGAAAAACGTCACCCGTCCGCAGCGTTTCAGCGCGTCGATGTTCTCGCGATAAGTGAAATTGAACGCCGCGTCGCGGGCCACGGCAATGCTGCTGAACGGGAAGGGCTTGTCGCTTTCCGCCGTCCATGCCACCGTCGCCTCCTTTCCGCCGTTGTCAGCCACCGTCGCCGTTTCATTATTCGCCATCAACGCCTCATCGTCCGCCGTTTCGAAAATGCTCAAGTCCACATATTGCTCCACAGCCTGTGCCGCCCTCTCAATCATGGTCTCCATCGCCGTCCTGTTCTCCAGCGAGAGCCCCAGATGGCGCGACGGCACAGCCATGTCTTTGATGTGAGGAATCATGCCCAGACACGTCACCCCCGCATCCTTGCAGGCATCGCGCAGCAACCGGGCGTGGCGCTCCGAACCCACGTGATTGAAAACCACATACAGAGGTCTGCTGCCTAAACCCTCGCAAAGTCCCTCGCCGCCGAAACCACGGTAGCCCCACAGCAGGGGTGCCGCGCTGTAGGCCATGCTCTTGGCGTTCACCGTCAGGATGACGGGCAGATTGAGCATCGCCGCTATCTCAGCACTGCTGCCGTGCCAGCGGTTGAAACCGTCATACAGCCCCATCACGCCCTCCACGATGCACACGTCGGCATCCTTACTGTAGTGGTCAAACACCTTTTTCAGGTGAGCACTCTCGGCAAACCAGGCATCCAGGTTCACGCTCTCGTGTCCGCATGCCATCTGGTGATATTGCGTGTCAATATAGTCGGGTCCGCATTTAAACGGTTGCACCGTCATCCCTCTGCGGCTCAGTGCGCGCAGCAGTCCCGCCGTGATCGTGGTTTTGCCGCATCCCGAATTAGTGGCTCCAATCAGAAACTTCCTCATCATTCTCTCCTTTTGTGGGCAAAGATACAAAAACTTTGCTTAAAGTCACACTAAGTTTGAGAGAAAAAAACACGGCGAATCAAATATGCATGATTGAGACCTGTTTCCTGCCTTTGTTGAATGCAGGCCGTGCGATGATGCAGTTGTGACAGGCGATGACGGGACTTCGCCGCGGGCTGGATTGCTGGGGCGGAACGGTATTGCTTTTTTGGCTATCTGTGTGCATGTTTTTTCGGAAAGCCTGCTCAGGCGGTGACTTTTGCTTGAAAGTGTTTTCTGCTCAGAAGTGTTTTCTGCTCAGAGGTTTTTCTGGAAGAATTCCAGGGTTCTTTGCTGTGCTTTCAGCGGACAACTGTGGGGGATGTCCCACAATTCGGTGGTGAGGTTCTGGTCGGCATGCTGGCTCTGCCACACGCTGTGCATTTGGCTAAAGGCCTTCTCCACGCCTGGCACGGGAAAGAGTTTGTCTTTCGCACCGTTGATGAAGAGCATGGGCTTGGGGCATGCCAGACTGGCAATGTGGGGATAGTCCATCCAGCGGCGCAGTCCGGGCAGACAGTTGGCAAAGCCGCCGTTTTCCGACCGCCCGTATTTCCAGGTCATCTGCACGTCGGTGGTCACCATCCAGCAGATGGCGGCTCCCGCCTTGATATGGTCGCTCAGGGCGGAAAGCATCCAGGCGCGGTAGGCTCCCATGGAGCAGCCCACGCAGCCTATGCGGTTGGCATCCACGCAGGGCAGCGATGCCAGGAATTCGGTGGAGCGGATATCATCGTAGGTCATATAGGCGCTCAGGTCAACGCCGTACATCATCATGTTTCCGGCTATCATGTCGTACTTGCTGCGGTCTACACCCTCTTCACGTCCGCGGTCGCCCCACAGGGGAGCGTCGATGGAAAACACCACGTAGCCGTTTCGGGCCAGATAGTCGCCGAAATATTGTCCGTCGTAAAGGTTGTCCACCCACGCATCGGCATCTTTTAAAACGTCATCGCTCACTCCAAAGGGGCGTATCATCTTTTCCTTGCCGATGAAGAGATGGGCTCCGTGGTCGTGAAGGGCGTTGACGGCGGGAAAGGGTCCGTTGCCGTCGGGGATGAGCAGCAGTGCCTCCACACGATAGTATTCCGACAGATTGAAGGCTATGCGTTGCGCCTTGTAGCCGTCGCGCTGCTCCTCGGCAATGATCTGCATGTCGTATTGCTTGGGTGCGGGCGGCGGGGTGAGCATGCACTCGAACACTTTCTGGCGGGCGGCTTTCTTCCACCGTTTGAAATTCTTTATCTTGCTGTTGCCCCATGCCAGGGGATAGTGGAGGTCGGCAATGAGTTGCTCGGCATATTTGGGCAGGTTTTTGTAATACTCATAGTTGTCGCGCTTCTGTGCACTGGCTGTTGCCGACAGCAGCAGGGCTGCGGCCAGGAGGACAAACGTGGTTCTCTTCATACGGAATACATTCATTTTTTGATAAGACGGGCTTGTTTTTATTAAAAAACACTTGCTGCGCCAGGCGCATGGCAAGTCGGCGGGTAATAGTTTTGCAAATTTACGAAGAAAAAACCAGAACAGATGTGCTTTTACCCGTTTTTTTTCTTACATTTGCAGGCAGAAACAACATTAAATCTACTAAAACAATGAAGAAGTATCTGTTTTTTCTTGTATCGGCGATGGCAGCAGTGATGGCCATGGCCGAGAATTACCCTTATCGCAGCGACTATCTGTGGGTGACCGTTCCCGACCATGCCGACTGGACTTACCAGACGGGCGAAAAGGCCACCATTGAGGTGCAGTTTTATAAGTATGGCATTCCGCGCGAGGGCGTGGTGACGTATGGCGTGGGCAACGATATGCTGGAAGACGACCAGACGGGGAGTGTGAAACTGAAGAACGGGCGCGCACATATTAATATAGGTACGCGAAAGACTCCCGGTTTCCGCGACCTGCGACTGAATATCAACGTCGACGGCAAGGAATACAGCCACCACATCAAGGTGGGATTCTCTGTCGACGACATCAAGCCCTACACGCAGGAGCCGCAGGATTTCCGCGCTTTCTGGAACAGCAGCAAGCAGGAGGCCGCAAAGTTTCCGCTCACCTATTCCAAGAAACTGGCTCCCGAATACTGCACCGACAAGGTGGACTGCTATCTGGTTCGCCTGCAGTTGGACCGCCGCGGTCAGTGCATCTATGGCTATCTGTTCTATCCCAAGGGTGCAAAGAAGGGCAGCCATCCCGTGGTGATGTGTCCGCCGGGGGCCGGTGTGAAGACCATCAAGCAGCCTTTGCGCCACAAATACTATGCAGAAAACGGGTTCATCCGTCTGGAGATAGAGATTCACGGCCTGAACCCCACCATGACCGACGAGCAGTTCCAGGAAATCAGCACGTCGCTGAACAACGGCAACAACGGCTATCTTGAGAACGGGCTCGACCATCGCGACAACTATTACATGAAGCATGTCTATCTGGCTTGTGTGCGGTGCATCGACCTGCTCACGTCACTGCCCGAGTGGGACGGCAGGAATGTGGCCGTGCAGGGCGGCAGTCAGGGCGGTGCCTTGGCGATTGTCACGGCCGGACTCGATGAGAGGGTGACGCTTTGCGTGGCCAATCACCCCGCGTTGAGCGACATGGCGGGCTATGTGGAGAAGGGGCGCACGGGCGGCTATCCGCATTTCAATCACATGAACCACATGCTCACTCCCGAGAAAATCAAGGTGATGGCCTATTATGACGTGGTGAACTTCGCCCGTTATGTGAAGGCAAAGACTTATCTCACGTGGGGATTCAACGACGTTACCTGTCCGCCCACCACCAGTTATGCCGTATGGAACACGCTGACATGCGAGAAAGAGCCGCTCATCACGCCCATTAACGAGCACTGGACGAGCGACGAAACGGAGTATGGGCAGATGGAATGGATCAAGAAAAACCTTTCGAGATAAGGGGAGAAAGGTGAGTGAAGAACGTTTGGAGTGAACGAAGATAATTAGAGGTGAGATAATTGTTCTCACCTCTTGTTTTATTTCACGATGCAGTCCACGGGATTGCGGTTGCCGCGCATGCTGGTAAGGAAGGCCTTGGCCGAGCCGAAGCGCAGGAACATGTCGAGGCGCACGGGGATGTGGTTGTCGTCGTCGGTGACATAGAAGCGCACAATCTCCTTGTATTTCCCGTTCTCCTTTTCCATATACGACAGTTCCAGACAGCGGTATTTCTTGTTGTTGTCGGCCTTGATGGTGCTCTTGCCGCGATAGCGCAACTGTGCCGGGTCTATGCTGTTTCCGTCGGCAATGGGGATGTTCACCACGTGGCCTTTCTTCCATCCCTCGGGACTGAAACTGCGTGCGCGCAGGAAGATGTTCAGCATGTCGTAGACACATTCCTCGCAGAAATTGTTGATGGTCTTGCTCGAGCCGTCTTTGTTCAGTCGGCGCTGGGTGAGTGCCACGCCGCCGTTCTTGTAGTTATACCACACTTCGTCCACGGTGTAGCGGTTTCCCTCGCGCGCACCCTTGCGGAAATAGAGCGGTGCCATGTCGAGTGTGCTGTAGCAGAGCAGCGTGTCGCGCAATACAAACATCTCGTCCACCTTGTTGTTGCCGCGGGTGGTGAGGCTGGCGCGATAGGCATCCTTGCCCTTGTAGTGGCTCTGCACGGTGTACATGGATGCCGATCCGGCCTTCACCCATACGAATTTCCAGTTGTAATAGAGGTTATACGACAGGAATTCTCCGCCCTTGAAAGCCGTGTTCTTGAATGTGCATTGTGCCGATGCTCCCATTGTGCCGAGCACGAAGAGCATGAGCGTGGCGATGCCGCCGCGTATTTTCTGGCTGAGGATGCTATGGTTGCTTGTTTTCATTGTCATGCTTTGAATGTTTGTTTATACTTCGTTGAAAAATAAGTGTCAGCAGAAACGATGCTTCGTTGGCTGCGCTTTCATTATTGTTGATGCAGAAACGGGCAAAACGTTTAAAAGTCTCCGCCCTTTATTGCCGGCCGACGCACTTGTCGGAGCCTGTCTGTTTCACTCTTTCGTTTACATCTTTTGCTGCAGGTATTCAATGCCCAGTTTCTTGGCACGTTCCAGGTTTCGGCTCTTGATGATTTTCTGTTTGTCGCCTTTCTGTTTGACGATGGCGGCCGGTTTCAGTTGTCCGTTGTTGCTCTTGCGTATCATCCAGGTGAGCGTCACGTCCCATTTCTCCTTGCATTCTATCTTGTCGGGATAGTAGTATACCGCTTCGGGCTGCAGGTCGGCATCATAGTTGCCGGTGTCCCATTTCCCGTTTCCGTTGTTGTCTTCAAACATGCGCAGGTAGTAGGTGCCGGGATTGACATAGAAAAACTCTATGGTGCCGTTGTCGGTGGATGTTTCTTTCACCACCTTGTCGGAGCCGTTGATCAGTTGTGCCACGATGCGCTTGCCTTTATAGCCGGTCACATTCATCAGCAGCGAACTGTAACTGTCGGTGGATTTCACCTTGAATCCCTGTTTGTGGGCTTTCGACACGTTGCCGTAGATGTCTCTGAAGGCGGCAGAGTCGATCTCCAGACTGTATTCCATCTCCGGTCTCCACTCGCCCAGCAGTTCATAAGTGCGGGGCTTGCCCTTCTTTTCCCTGAACAGGAAGGGTGCATTAAACCATAGTGTGTCGTGTTTGGAATAGAGATGAATCATGGCCGTGTCGGGCTTTTCTATCGGCACGGGCATGGTGATGGTGATATTCCTGTCGGGGTCCATTTCTGCGGGAGCCTGATATTGCGGTGTCAGGAACGTGGCGGGCATCTCTTTCTGCACGGGTTCGCCGCGCTTTTCGGCCTTTGCCTGTTGTTTCTTCCAGTCGTTGTATTCCTTTTCCTTCTGTTTCATGCGCTTTTCATACGGCTCTTTCGACAGCAGGGTGAGCGTGTCGGTCTGTAGCACGAGTGAGCCGGTAGAGTCGGTGACATGGTATGTTAGTTCCACGTTGAGCGTGTCCTGGTTGATGAGCAGCGAGTCGCGAATCCAGTAGGTGATAGAGTCTTTCTTCTCCGTGTGTTCCACCACGAAAGCGTCCTTGTCGTCGAAGTTCAGTCCGCGCAGGGTGGGCAGTATGGAGTCGCCATAACTGAAGTAGAGTCCTATCTGGTTGGCCTTTGCCCTTTCTGATTTCAGCAGATAGCGGTCGGTCTGCACTTCCTGGAAGGCGCGCAGCACGATGTCGTCGGGCAGGAAGTGGGTATAAGGCACCCTGTTGATGGTTCTGATGTGGAGCGAGTCGCGCCAGATGGTGTCCTGTCGAATGTCGGGCTTGCTGCTTGTCACGATGGTGTCGTGGTTAAAGGCAATCATCTCGCTCTTCTGGTTGAACACATAGTCGCCGTCGGCATCTTGCAGTGCAAAGATGCGGTAACTGCCGTTGGCAATGCCTTTGATGACGAAGTGGCCTCGGCCGTCGGTGCGGCTCACGCGCAGCATTGGCTCATGATGGAATGCCGAGTCGGCCATGTTGGCATACAGTCCCACCAGAATGCCCTTCACGGGTTCCAGGTTTTCTGCCTCCACCACATAGCCCGCCACCTCCATGGTGTCGATATGGTCGCCTGTTGAGAACGAGTAGGTGTAGTTGCCCAGCGGGTTTCCCTCGTTGTTGTCGCTGATGGCATCTGAGAAGTCGATGGTATAGGTGGTGTTTTCCTTGAGCGAATCCAGCAGATTCACCGAAATGCGCTTGCCGGCACCCTTTATTTCGGGCATCTCCATCTGCGGCGGCGAGATCACCACCTTCTCCGTGGCATTCTCCAACTTGATGTATTCATCAAAGAGAATGCTGATTTTCTTGGATTTCACGTTCACTTCCTTGTCCTCGGGAGAGCAACTCACGATGTGCGGCGGCTCCTCGTCGAACCATCCGCCATCGGGAGATCCCATCTTGGCGCAAGAGAAGAAGGCGGCCACAACCATGCCGCACAACAGGAGCAAGCATGCCCCGTGGCGAAGACTGCGGTCTTCTCCGTTTCCTTTTCTGCCTATGTCGTTTGTCTTTTTGATGTTCATTCTTTCATTTTCAGCAGTTCTTCAATATGCTCGCGGCTGTTGCTCAGGCGCGGAATCTTGTGCTGTCCGCCCAGTTTGCCCTTCGACTTCAGCCAGTCGTTGAACAGGTTTTGCCGCGCCGCGATGATTTCCAGGGGCTGCAGTGTGATGTCCTTGTAGCGCTTGGCGTCGTAGTCGCTGTTGATGTCGCGCAGTTTGCGGTCGAGAATCTGGGCGAAGGCGTTCAGGTCTTTTGGTGGCACGGCAAACTCGATGAGCCATTGGTGGCGGCATTTGGCGTGGTTGTCCATGAACACCGGCGCCGCTGTGTATTCGCTCACCTCCGCTCCCGTCTGCTCGCAGGCATATTGCAGTCCCTTTTCTGCATTGTCCACAATCAGTTCCTCGCCGAAGGCGTTGATGAAATGCTTGGTACGCCCGGAGATGATAAACTTGTAGGGGTTGGTGCTGGTGAACTTCACCGTGTCGCCAATCAGGTAGCGCCACAGTCCGCACGACGTGGAAATCACCATGGCATAGTTCTTTCCCTTTTCCACCCCCCACAGAGGCACCGCCTTTTCCATGAGCGACGGGTCTACTGCGCCCGTTCCCTCCACGGCGTTCTCGATGTATTCCATGGGAATAAACTCATAGAACACGCCGTAGTCGAGCATCAGCAGCATCGACGGGTCGGCCGGATCGTCTTGCAGGCCGAAGAATCCCTCGCTGGCATTATAGGTCTCCATATAGTGCATGCGGTCAGAGGGAATCATTTCCTCGTAGTGCTTGCGATAGGGAGTGAAGGCCACGCCGCCGTGGAAGAACACTTCCAGGTTGGGCCACACGTCGGTGAGATACTGCTTGCCGGAGAGTTCCAGCACGCGCGTCAGCACCGAGAGCATCCACGAAGGCACTCCGCTCAGGTTGGTCACGTTCTTCGTCATCGTCTCCTGGGCTATGCGGTCGCGCTTGATCTCGAAGTCGCTCAGCAGCGCCGTCTGTTTCTTCGGCACGCGCACCAGGTTGGCCAGCGGGTTGATGTTCTCAATAAGGATGGCACTGAGGTCTCCCACCAGTGAATCTCTCAGCGTATAGTTAGGCGAATGGCTACCGCCCAGTATCAGCGCGCGCCCGTCGAAGAGGCGGCTCTTCGGATTATTGCGCAGATAGAGCGCCACGGAGTCGAAACCGCCCTGATAGTGTATTTGCTTCAGACCGTCGTGAGAAACGGGGATGAACTTGCTCTTGTCGTTGGTGGTGCCCGACGACTTGGCATACCATTTCACCTGTCCCGGCCACAGCACATTGTGCTCGCCGTGGCGCATGCGGTCGATATATCCCTTCAGTTCCTCGTAACTGTTCAGGGGAACGGTCTGTGCAAAGTCGTCATACGTCTTCACGGTGGAGAACAGATGCTTCCGCCCGTATTCGGTATGTTTGCCTTGCGCCATCAGACCTTGCAGCACCTCGCGCTGCATGGCTTCCCCCTCGCGCTGATGCCGTTCCAGTTCCTTCTGCCGCTTCAGGAATACATTCCTGACAATTCCTGTAACACTCATTTTCGGAAAAATCAATTTGAGTGCAAAGGTACGGATTATCTTTCGGATACAATCATATTTTCTTTTTTTTAACGTCAATCGCTGCAAAACCAGTTTTTTCCGCCTAAATGCTTGGCGGTTTCAAATAAAAAACGTATTTTTGCAGTGATGTACGAAAAATAATGCTAATACCCGGAACGAAGCCAGTATTACGGAATAGATATTTCTAAAAAAAGATCATTAATATTATAACTAAAAAAACTGTAATTATGAAAAAAAGAAATTTACTTAAACTATTGATGCTCCTCGTAGTATTCGTAGGAGGAGCAGTGAATGCTTCTGCAGAAACGGTTACTGATGTAATTACTGTGGACAAACTGTTTAAAGAGTTGCCAAAGACGACTTATACGGATTTCTCTGGTATAAAAATCAGTTCTGATGCAGTATATGCCGGTCAGTGTGGTGCAGGTGAAGAAAATGATGTAATTCAGTTAAGGACAAAAAACAGTAACTCTGGAATTGTTTCCACAGTCTCTGGTGGAACACTCAAATCTGTCACAATAGAGTGGGATTCTAATCAAACAGCAGGCGAACGCGTTGTAGATATTTATGGTGCCAACAATGCATATACCTCAGCATCCGAATTATATGCAACAACAGGAAACAATAACCAAGGAACAAAGATTGGTTCCGCAAAATGTGAAGATGGAGATAAGACCATTGAGGTTGACGGAGATTATACTTTTGTAGGTATTCGTTCCAATAATGGTGCAATGTATATTAAACAAATCACTATTGTATGGGAAACCAGTTCTACATCTAAAGCCGATCCAGAACTTGCTTATTCAGCAGAGAGTTTTACTTATGATTTTGGCAATGCTGCAGGAGCAGTGTTCCCTTCATTGACATATAATCCCAAGTATGAAGGAACGATTACTTACAAATCAAGCAAAGAAGATGTTGCTACGGTCGATGCCAATGGAAATGTAACCCCAGTAGGAAACGGAACAACAACAATTACTGCTGTTGCTGAGTCTACAGACGCGTTTAAGAGCGGCTCCGCTTCTTATGTTCTTACGGTAGAGAATAAAAAATTTGAAATCGAAGACGGTGTGTTCGACTTTACCAAAACAGAAGATTATGGTTCAGAAGCGGATCTTATCTCTGATGGAAGTATTTATGCAGAAGCATCTACTACTTGGACTGCAATAAATGTTACAATGGAAGCAGGCGGAAAATATCGCTGGTGGTATAATGCAAAAGGAAATTCCATGCGACTCTATTCAGGAGGTGACGATGCTGCCCCCGGTTCGCTTACATTCTCAGTGCCAGCAGGCAAAGTGATTAAAAAGATTGAAATAACGGCTACAACGGATAGCAAAGACCCAGGAATCTTAGCATCTTCAGAAGAAGGATTAGACGGCTTCAATTGGGAAGGAAGTGCAGAGAGTGTTACTTTAACTCATGATGGTGGTAAGTCTATCAACATCTCTAAGATTGTCGTCATCTATGAGAATGCTGTAGAAGACAATATTACCGTATCTGTTGGTGCAGAGGGCTTTGCCACATTCGCTGCTCCTTACGTGCTGAATGTTCCCGAGGATTCTCCTATTAAGGCTTACGTGGCAACTGTTTCTGGCGACGAAATCACACTGACCAAAGTTAACGTGGTGACTCGCGGTCAGGGTGTGCTGCTCTATGGTGAACCGAACGCAACCGCAGAGTGGTCGCCTTCAGCAGAGGATGTTATATTCCCTGGCGAGAATCATTTGATTGGAACACTTACAGGCATTGAAAAACTGGAAACACAAGAACCCACTTCAGCCAATAAGAACTACATCCTGAACGTTGGTTCTAAGGGCATCGGCTTCTACGCCGCCAACGGAATGGAAGTTCCCGCAGGCAAGGCATACTTGTCAGTTCCTGCATCAACAGGTGCCAAGCAGTTCTACAGCATCAAGATGGCCACGGGCATCAGCGAACTCAATGCCGAGAAGGCCGACAACGCTATCTACAACCTGAACGGTGTGCGCGTGAAGGAGATGAACCAGAAGGGCGTTTACATCGTGAACGGCAAGAAGGTGGTGAAGAAATGATTCTTCAGTTCATAGTTCATAATTCATAGTTCAGAAACAAAAAAATTAACAGATATGAAAAAAGAATATATCAAGCCAATGGCATTGGCAAAGGAAATGAAGGGCGAGGAAATGCTTACCGGTAGTAAGATTCTCTGGGTGGATGATGACCTGAACGGCGGCGGTGGTGTTACCCAGGAAGAGGGTGCCACAAAGCCTGCCATGGGCAAAGGCATCTGGTTCTATCTCGACGACTAATCATCCTCATTGATGCTTCAAGCATGTTTAAGGGCGGTTCCGCAGTGAGCCGCCCTTTTTCGTTGCTGCGGAGCGTGCTGTTCGTTGCCGTGGATTGTGCTGTTCATATCCGTGGATTATGCTGTTTGTTTCGGCCGCGTAGTGTTTCGTTGCAGCCGTTTGGCCCTTTTTCGTTGCTGCTATCTTGCAGAATGTAAGCGCGAAACGGCAGGAATGGAGCCGCTAAAGTGCCGCTATGCCAAAGCAAATTACATTAATTTACCGCGCATATTACATTAATTTGTTTTTCAAATTAAGTTAATTTACTCAGCAAATTACATTAATTTACTGCTGAGAACCTATCGTATTGTTGCAGCAAATCAATATGATTTACCGTGCAAATCAATATGATTTACTTTTCCGTTCTGCTGCTCCGTGTCGTCCAAACCGGCAGTTCCTGTCGTCCAAACTGCCGGTTTGGTGTTTTCTTCGCAGCATTCTGTAGGTGACCATGCAGACTTGGGAGATAATGAAACGAATGAGGAACGTGCAGGCGGAAAATGACGAAAAATGTTGAAAATGAACATGTTTTCTCGTTTTTATTTGGAAGATTGGAATTTTATGCTTAATTTTGCCCCACTTTTTCGGAAATAACAAAATAACATAAACTTTTTAATCAACAATTAATTATGAAGAAAGGATTTTTACTCCAATTCATCATGCTCCTCATCGTCTTCGTGGGAGGAGCAGTGAGTACGTATGCTCAGAAGACTACTACGTACAAGTTCACATCTAAATCTTGGAATGCAGATAATGGTAATTGGACAAGCGGGAAAGACGGTAATCAATTAAATGCATCTCAAGGCGTGCAGATTACTACAGGCACTAGTGGTGCTAATGCAACGTCACCCATTTCTTTTGAAAATGTAAGTAAGGTCGTTGTTACTTATTCTACAAATTCAAGTAAAGGTGCTGGTAATGTAGCCATTCAGGTTGGCAGTAATACAACTCAGTCACAGGAAGTTAACAAGGAAGGAGGCACAACAGACCGTACACTTGAGTATACATATACAGATTCAGAAAGTGGTAATGTGAAAATTACTGTGACATGTACAACCAATTCTGTTTATATCAAGAGCGTAGACATTACTGCTTCCAACGGTGTTGCTTCTTTGGAAGATCCCAAGATAGCATATCCCGTAAGCGAATTCACTTACGACTATGACAAAGCAACGGGTGTAAGTTTCCCAGAGTTGACCATTAACTCCGAGTATGATGGTGAAATCACCTATAAGTCTAGCAATACGACAGTGGCTACAGTAGATGAAAACGGAAATGTAACTCCTGGAGAGAACGGAACAGCAAAGATTACTGCATCATGGCCTGCCACAGAAATCTATTCAAGCGGCTCTGTTTCTTATAGTCTGACCGTTATGAACAAACCAACTGCTTCATTTGAAATCGAAGACGGTGTGTTCGACTTTACCAAAACAGAAAATTATGGTTCAGGTGCGACACTTATCACGGAAGGTTCAGATTATGCAGAAGCATCTACTACTTGGACAGCAATAAATGTAGAAATGGTCGTAGATGGAAAATACCGTTGGTGGTCTGGTACAAATAACACTATGAGACTCTATGCAGCAGATGACACTCATAGTGCAGGTTCTATTTCATTCTCGGTGCCGGAAGGTAAGGTGATTACTTCTGTCGACTTCGGTCAGACTGCTTCATCTCTGAGTGCAAGTGTGGGTGAAATCAACGCGAAGGTATGGACAGGTGTATCTCAGTCCGTAACTTTTACTTATAGTGCTTCAAAGGGTTCCATCAACATCTCTAAGATCACCGTTACCTATGGTGACGTTCCTACCGTATCTGTATCTGTTGGCGAGACAGGCTTTGCCACACTGGCATCTGACATCGCTTTGGATTTCACCAATTCAGAAATCAAGGCCTACAAGGCTTCTGTCAGCGGTGAGAACATCACACTGACCAAGGTTGACAAGGTGGCTGCCGGCGAAGGTGTGCTGGTTTACTATGCTGACGGTGCCAAGACCGAGGATATTCCTGCTGCAACTGAGACTGTTGAGGCTTCTGCTGACAACGCTTTCGTGGGCGCTCTGGAGGAAATCGCTTCTCTGCCTACCGAGGGTGAGAGCGGTAAGAACTACATCCTGAGCATCGTAAACGGCAAGGTGGGCTTCTATCAGGCTGCCGGTAAGAAAGTGGCTGCCGGTAAGGCTTACTTGTCAGTTCCTGCAACAGGTGCCAAGGAGTTCTACATGGTTAACATGGAGAATGCCGTGGTTACCGGCATCAACGAGGTGAACACAGAGAAGGCCGACAACGCCATCTACAACCTGAACGGCGTGCGCGTGAAGGACATGAGCCAGAAGGGTGTTTACATTGTGAACGGCAAGAAAGTCGTCAAGAAATGATTTTTTTAGTTCATAGTTCATAGTTCATAGTTAGAAACAAATAAATATAAAAGATATGAAAAAGGATTATATCAAGCCAATGGCTTTGGAAAAGGAGATGCAGAGCGAGCAGATGCTGGCCGACAGTATCCTGAGTGTTGAAGGTGAAAGCGGCAGAGGCAAACTGCAGAACACAGATGCTGAAACCGATGCCATGGGCAAGCAGAGCATCTGGGACTACACCAACGAGTAATCACTGCGAGGACGTTGACTTAACAACTCCATGCTTATACAAAGAGGGCGGCGCTTCATTTTGGGAGTGCCGCCTTCTTTTGTTAAATATGCTCAATAAGTTTTGAGGTTATGCACAAAAGCCGTATCTTTGCGAAATAGAAAACAAACGAAAGAAATCTATGGAAATAAAAAGAAATGTAACTTTGTTCTTGTGTCTGCTGTGCGCCGTGGCCGGATGGTCGGCAACGCGCAGTGTGACGATGCTCAGCGACGGCTGGCAGTTTTATCCGGCCTATGACGTGAGCCGCCATCCCAAGGCAGAGACGGTGAGCGTGCCGCACACGTGGAACCTCAACGATGTATTTAGCGGCATGAAATATGAGCGCGGTACCTATCTGTATGAGCGCACGCTGACATGCGATGCCGCCCAGATGAAGGGCAAGCGCGTGTTCCTGAAGTTCGATGCCGTGAACTCGTTTGCCGAGGTGGCCGTCAACCAGCAATATGTGGGTCATCATGCAGGCGGATATACTGCCTTCTGCCTTGAGATTACCGATAAACTGAAAGAGGGCGACAACAAGATAAGCGTGGTGGCAAGCAATGCCTACCGCACCGACGTGGCTCCGCTGGCCGGCGACTTCAACGTCTACGGCGGCATCACGCGCCCCGTAGCGCTCATCGTGACGGGCAGCGACTGCATCTCGCCTCTCGACTTCGGTTCGTGCGGTGTCTATGTGCATCAGGACAAGGTGAGCCGCGAGCGGGCCTACATCACCGTGGAAACCATGCTCTCGCTGACGAGCGGCACGCAGGGCAAGCAGGTGCGCGTGCGCATCGTTGACGGCGAGGGACGCACGGTGGCCGAGAAGACTGGCGACGTGGTTTCGCCCGCATCCCACAACACGGCCCTCAGCATTGAGAACCCGCAACTGTGGAACGGACGACAGAACCCCTATATATATAAGGTGGAGGTGGAACTGATGGACAACGGCAGGGTGGTGGACAGCGTGACCGATCAGACGGGACTGCGCTATTTCTCCATCGATGCCGACAAGGGATTCTTCCTCAACGGCAAGCACCTGGACCTGCACGGCGTGTGCCGCCACGAAGAGGGCTACAAGACTGCCGGACTGTATAACGAGGCCGCCATGAAGCAGGATGCCGACATCATCCGCGACCTGGGTTCCACGGGCGTGCGCTTCGTGCATTATCCCCATTCCAAATATGATGTGCAGATGTACGATGAGCGCGGCATCGTGCTCTGGTATGAACTGAACCTCGCCGGACCGGGCGGTTACAACTCTCCCGGCTACGTGAAAAACCCACAGTTTGAGGCCAACGTGATGCAGAATCTCATCGAGATGATCAAGCAGAACTATAATTCGCCGGCCATCTGCTTCTGGAGCCTGTGCAACGAACTGTCGTTCAAGTATGACGAGCCGGCCACCTTCCTGCGCCAACTCAACGCCAAGGCGAAGCAACTGGACCCGCAGCGGCTCACCACGCTCGCCATCTGCTATAGCCAGGACCTGTTTCAGGGCATCACCGACACCTTCGGATGGAACAAGTATTTCGGATTCTATGAGAACCAGAGCGGCGTGGGCGAGTTCTTCGACCAGGCCAAGATAGAGGCCAACGGCATTCCCATGGGCCTGTGCGAATACGGTGCGGCGGGCAGTCCCAACCAGCACGGATTCGAGAAGAAGGTGACCAATAAGATTCACTATGAGGAGAACCAGGCGCGTGTGCACGAGGAGAACTGGCGCGACATGTATAAGCGTCCCTATGCCTGGTGCAAGTTTATCTGGCAATACAGCGACAACCCCTCAAGCATCCGCGACGAGGGCGACGGTCCGGGCATGAACGACAAGGGCATCGTGACGTGGGACCGCAAGACGTTCAAGGACTCTTATTATTTCTATAAGGCCAACTGGACCACTGAGCCGATGCTCTATATCGCCGCACGGCGCTACACCCAGCGCACCGACGCTCTGACCGACGTGAAGGTGTACACCAACCAGCCGCAGGCCACGCTCTACGTGAACGGCAAGAAGGTGGGCAAGGCGAAGAAAGACGACATCAGCCGCATCGTGTTCAAGAACGTCACCCTGCGTCCGGGCGAGAACACCATCACCGTGAAAGCAGGCAAACTGACCGACGAGTGCCGCTGCACGCTGGATGCCAACGCCAAGAAAGAAGACAGCAAACAGCAGGGCGGAAGGCTTGACGGAGCCGTGAATTGATGGGTTGCGTTGCGAGATTCTTGCGTGTCTTGTTACTTGCCCGTGCCGTTGCATTGAGGACACCTGCCCGTGCCGTGGCACGTTTTACACTTCTTTGTGCCGTTGCAAGCCTTGCAGGTGGCCTCGCTGGCGCCGGCTTTAATCCAGCCCGTGCCGTCGCAATAGCCGCAGAGTTTGCTGCCGTGGCAGGCGCTCTTCCGGTCGCCGTAGGCCGTAGGTGAGCATTTGCCAGAGCCTTTGCAGCGCGAGCATTTGCCCGACGCGCTGCCCGCCGACTTCTTGGTGCTGCCATTGGATGATGAAGTAGACGATGAACTGGTATCAGTGGTGAGCGCACTTGTGTCAACGGCCTTTCCGCCATTTGCCAGTCCAGACACTGATGAAACCAGTCCTGCGAGGATGTCCCATCCGCTGCTTGAGTTATACGCGTCGTATTCTCTCTGGCGGGCAGCATAGTAAGAATCTGTTTTTCCGTCCCATCCGCCCCATGCCAGGTCGATGCTCAGTCCGTTTCTCATGTTTGCGGCCAGGAATTCTTTCAGTTGTTCAGGCGATTTAACAAGGCCTGCCACTTCGTTGGTGCCCGCATTGCCGGCTTTGTCGAACAAGATGCGATAGGTAGTGCTCGATTTCGCGTAGGCGCTTGTGCTTTGATGATAGTTCTTGCTGATGCTTCCTATCACCCATCCTTGTTGCTTCAGTTGGTCGACAAGGTAGAGTAAATAGTCGTTGCCAGAAAAATTTTTATATAACTGCAGTATGGGTGCACCCTCGTGTCCGTTTTGTGCCACGGCACAGTCAATGTCGCAAGCGATGAGGTAGAGCCCTTTCGCATTCATGTTCTGCACCTTCTTTGTTATTTTCTCATCAGAAGAGAGAACACCTAATTTCACAATCGACTGCTTGGTGATTCTGGGGTTCTTCTCAAAAATGGCGAAACCGTTATCGTATTGGTAATACTTCAGCGGAAAGCCTTTCTTGAAATAGGAATTAACCATCTTCTTCCA
Source organism: Prevotella sp. UBA4268 (assembly GCA_002395135.1). Lineage (GTDB taxonomy): Bacteria > Bacteroidota > Bacteroidia > Bacteroidales > Bacteroidaceae > Prevotella. Next base: position 93,941 of record DGWC01000077.1, read on the forward strand.
ATTGAATCCGAAATTGGCCATGCAGTCAATCTTCTGGGCTACCGACTCCGTGTTTTTGTGGTGAACCACCACAATGCCGTATTTGGTGTGGCACACCGACTTCACATAGCGTCCGCTGTCCATCATTTTCTGAATCTTTTCTACGATATCCTTTCTTTCATAGTACTGGTCGAGTCCTCTCGGAAGGATATCACATTTCAGGTCAACGTCGTTGCCCTGATACATGTTCACAATCATGATATCGTCTTCTCGCTGTTGTGCAAATGCCCATGTTGCAGTGGCAATCAATAAGCAGATAACAAAAAGTTTTTTCATTGTTTTGTTAAGATAAGGTCTATAATAATGGTTTCTGTCTAATCATATACAAAAATAATGATTTTTGAGGAGGAGACCATCAGCGCGTAACATTATTTAAGAATATATTTTGTCGATTGTGAAAAAAGCGTTATCTTTGTAGCCGTGAACTAATCTCAGAAAATCAAAAAAACGGATATGAAGAAGTATATTTTTGTTTTCGTGGCAATGGTCATGCTTTTCGTGGAGCAAGGGCATGCACAGCGAGTGATAGAAACCACGCCGCAGACTTTCCAGAAGTCGATGGCGGCGCTGCGCAGTGCAGTGAAGAACCAGAAGGAAGACGTGGTGGTGAGATTTCACGGCGGCGAGTATGAACTGTCGGCACCGCTGGTGTTCGACACCAGTCTTTCGGGCAAGAACGGCCACTCCATCATCCTGAAAGCCGCCGAGGGTGAGACACCAGTTATCAGCGGCGGCCGCCACGTAACGGGCTGGCAGCGCGTTCACGGCAACCTGTGGAAGGCCGCGTTCAACAGTAACGAGAAACTGCGCACGCTGATTGTGAACGGCAAACGGGCGCGCATGGCGGGCTCGCGCCATCTGATACAAGGTCTCGGTGCCTACGGCAAGATTGCCATTACGGGCAGTGAGCCTTGGGCATTCGGTGCCGGCGAGGCTCCCGTGGGCATCAAGATGCTGGCAGGAGCCGAGATGGGTGCCTTCCGCAATCCGCAGGATGTGGAACTGGTGCAGAACAATGTGTGGAACGAGAAGATTCTCTGCGTGAAAGACATGCAGAAGTGGGGCGACACCATTGCCGTGGAACTGCAGCAGCCCATCAGCGGTATCCTCACCACGCTGAAATGGGCGGGCAAGACCAATTTCGACCGTCTGTTCTTTGTGCGCAACGCCTTGGAACTGCTCGACGAACCGGGAGAGTTCTATTTCGACCGTAACGCGCGTACCTTATATTATATTAGTGACGGCGAGGACATGGCAAAAGCCGAGGTCATTGCACCGCAAACAGAGGGACTCATCAAGATTCTGGGAAAGAACAACAGCCAGCAGGCGGGCAACATCCGCATGGAAGGGCTCACCTTTGCCTATGATGCGTGGAACCTGATGCCCCTGGAGCAGTCGCGCGGATTCGGCGGTATCCAGAGTCTGGGACTTGCCCTGAAGTATATCCCCGACGGCAACTGGCATCCCACGAAATACAATTCATGCGACGTGCCCGACGGAACCATCGAGGTGCGCAACGCAAAGAACATCCAGATTGTCCGCAACAAATTCCTCCATCTGGCATCGGCAGTGGCCATTAACCTGGACAACGACGACTCAGACATCGACGTGACGGGCAATGTGTTCTGCGACCTCCTGGGTAATATCATCAGCGTGGGGCATCCGCAGCACTATGAAATCGGCGACGGCGAAGGCCGTTTTGCCAAAGGAGTGGAGGGACTGTGCCACGACATCCGCATCACCAACAACTATGCGCGCAACGTTTGTCTCGACTTCCGCCAGTTGGAGGCCATGCTCGGTTTCTTCGTGAAGAACGTGAACTACGACCATAACGACGTGGCGGGCACTCCCTATGGCGTGGTGGCGCTCGGCTGGTGGTGGGGCAATGCAGCCATTCCGGAGTCGAAAGTGGCAGGAAACAACTCAGTCAGTTACAACAACCTGGGACATTCCCATCAGGTGCTTACCGACGGCGGCATCATCTATATGCTGGGTCGCCAGCCCGGTTCCCGGTGCGAGGGCAACTATCTCTACGACGGTCCGCGCTGCATCTATCCCGACGACGGCTCTTCGGGCTGGACCATCCGCAAGAATTTCATCAACAGCGTGCGCCAGATGTGGCTGCACATCGACTCCGACCGCGACTATGACATCACGATTGAAGACAACTATGTGAAAGACAACTATCTGAAGAACAGCGGAAAAGGCGTGGAAGTGGTGCGCACCCACAAATACCGCAACATTCCGTTCGACGATGAGGCACTCGCCATTCAGCAGGCTGCCGGCATAGAGCCAGCCTACAAGGACATCATTCCTGCCGAAGAGCCGCAGCCCATCAAACTGTATATCGAAATGGCCGTGAGGAAGATACAATAACGTATCTTTCTCACGGGCTTTGGTTTTCGGGGGTTCCCCGCACGTCAGCGATTACTAACGCCAAGCATTTATGCGAATGAAAAAGATTGTTTTCTTGTTTTTAGGAATGTCGCTTCTGGCCGTTTCCTTGCATGCACAGGAGCGCTTTGAGCCCACATGGCAGTCGTTGGAGCGCCATGAGGCAGTGCCCGAATGGATGCGCGATGCCAAGTTCGGCATCTATTGCCACTGGGGTGTCTACTCGGTGCCCGCCTATGGCAACGAGCAGTATTTCCATTACATGCACGACGAGGGCGTGGGACTGATGAACGCGCGCCAGCGCCACGAGCAGATCTACGGTCCGCTCACCCGTTTCGGCTACCATGATTTCATTCCGATGTTCAAGGCAGAGAAGTTCAATGCCGACGAATGGGCGGAACTCTTCCGCAGCAGCGGCGCCCGCTTTGCCGGCTTGGTGGGCGAGCATCACGACGGATTCTCCATGTGGGATTCCAAGTATACACCCTTCAACGCCAAGAAGATGGGACCGAAGCGCGACATCGTGGACGAACTGTCGCGTTCCATCCGTCAGCACAACATGAAATTCTTTCTCTCCCTTCACCACGAAAACAACTATTACTACGTGAAGGTGAAACCCGAATGGGCGGCCAACAACCCCAAGTATGCCAAGATGTACGGCTGTCTGATGCCACGCGCCGAATGGTATGACATGTGGCTCAACAAGAGCAAGGAGGTGGTGAGCAAGTATAGTCCCGACATCATCTATTTCGATGCGTGGATGGACTCCATTCCCGAACAGAAGAAACTGGAGTTTCTCGCCCACTATTTCAACCATGCGCAGCAAACGGGTCAGGAAGTAATCTTCACCTATAAATTCAAAGAGTTTCCCCGTTCCATCGGCATGCTCGACCACGAGATGAGCAATCCCGACCAGATAGATTCCACACCTTGGTTGTGCGACTACACCATCAGCACAGGCTATCATTCGTCGTGGGGCTACGTGCGCGGCATGCAATACCGCTCGCACCGCGACATTATACACAAACTGGTGGAGGTGGTGAGCAACAACGGCCAACTGCTGCTCAACCTTTCGCCCATGGCCGACGGCACTTTCCCACAAGAGCAGAAAGACATTGTGGAGAATGTGGGCGTGTGGCTCTGGTCGTACGGCGAATGTATCTACGGCACGCGACCCTATGTGGTGTCACACGAAACCACGTCAACCGGCGAGCGCGTCTTCTACACCCGCAAGGGAAACTGTGTGTACGTCATCTTCCTCGACTGGCCCGGAACCGAAAAGCCGTTGCTCCTCACAGCGCTCAAAGACAGCCTTCTGCGGGCAACGGTGACCGATGCCACACTGCTCAGCGTGAAACGCAACTTTAAATGCCGTGTCAGCCAAGGAGCCGACGGGCTTACGCTCACCATTCCCCGCGGCTCGCGCCTGCCCTCAGATGCTGCCCATGTGGTTCGGCTCACGCTGTCGGGTGAGTAGTAATCGCCTCTTTATTCTGCCAACTTTACGTCGTTCTGATAGCACAAGGCAGCGCCGATGGCTGTGCAGAACTGCGAATATGTGGGGATGATGAAATGCACGCCATAGAGTTTCTCCATCATTGGGAAGATGGTTTTGCACTGAGGCAGCAGCGTCAGGTTGCCAATCATCACAAACTCTTTGATGCCCGTGCCCAACGAAGCCAGAATGGTGGCCGACCCGATGGTCTGCACCACGGTGCAGATGATGCCTGCCGCGATGTCCTCGTGCGAGGCGTTGCTCTGCACATTTCCGAAGATGGAGGCCGTGGCATCCAGTGGCAGTCCCGGCAGTGGCACCGCGCTGATGTCGCCAATCTGTAGGTTCACGTGCGAGATGTCGCCATGCTCGGCCAGTGCAGCCACGTGCCTGATGTCGTCGGTGTTGAGCAGCAGTCGCGACAGTCCCTGCAATGTACCGCCGCCGATGCCGATACCGCCGATGTGCTGGATGTGATCCCCGTCGTATTTCACAAACGAAGTACCCGTTCCCATGCTCACCACGATCATCCTGTCCTGGTTCGACTCATAGCGCGCGCCCAGTCCGTCGGCGATAAACTCCTCCGCCTTGCGAGTGGGCAGTCCGTAGAGCGATTCGTTCACATAGGCACTGCCCACGCCCGTGAGCATCACCTGTTCAATGTCGTCCAGACTGATCTGGTTGTCGTGCAGATATTTGCCGAATGCGCCATACAGCGAGGTGATAGGGTCGGTGGCCTTGATGCGTATGGGCGACACCACCATTCCCTCTCTCAGCCCCACAATCTTCGTGGTGCTGATGCCTACATCTATTCCAATAACGATTTTCATATAGGTGAATACATAAACTGCGGCAAAGTTACGAAAAGTAGAGAGAAGAACAAAACAAACTCGTT
>DGWC01000077.1:98843-121221 GCA_002395135.1 Prevotella sp. UBA4268
AGTAAGTTCGCCATCTTTGATGGCAAAGTCACGAAAAGCCTCACTCTGTGGCTGCCGTTCCCGTGGCCTGCCTGTATTCCAGTTGCCTGATCTGGTACTGGGCGTAGGCATCCGTGCGACGGTCGAGCGACTGTTGATAGAGCAGTTGGGCTTCGAGCAGGTCTGACATTTTGCACGTTCCGGCACGATAGTAGTCGCGATGCAGGCGCAGATTCTCGTCAGCCTGCTCTATGCTGCGCTGGGCAATGCCGAGTTGCTGGCGGGCCTCCACCACGTTGTTCCACGCATTCTGAATGCGTATTTCCAGCAGTTGCGCCTTGTCTTGCTGTTCGTCGAGCGCCCTTTGGTATTCTATCTTCTTGCGCTTGATGGCATGTGAGCCGCCCCACCAGTTGCTAATGGGAATGCTGACGGTGGCGAAGACCATGCCGAAGGCTCTGTTTTTGTCAAGCAGATTGTGGTAGTTGAATCCGGCACCTACGGCAATGGAGGGCAGGTTCTGACCTACCGCCATTTTCTTTTGCAGGGCGGCCGCTTCCACCTGTTTCTGCAGGAGTTGGTATTCAGGAAGGGTGTTCAGTTCATAGTTCAAAGTGTATAGTGCATAGTTGGGCTGCGCATTGATGGAGTCTGAGGAAAGTAACTCCGAACTATGAATGGTGAAATCTGAACTACTAAGACCGCAATACTGGGCCAGGAGCAGTTTCACGATGTTGATGCCATTCTGCAGTTTCAGTTTCTGGCTTTCCACTTCGTTCTGCCGCAAGTCCACTTGAAGCAGGTCGTTGCGCAGGGCGACACCTGCACGGACGGCCACATCCACATCCTTGTGAATATCTGCAAGCATCGCCTCCACGGCGGCAACCGTTTTCATCTTCTCCTGAAGGGTGACGATTTGCCAGAAGTATTGCTCTGCGGTTTTTTCCACTTCGTTCTCAGAGAGTTGCAGTTGCAGGTTTGCCACATCCTCGCCCACCTTTGCCAGACGGTTGGCATTGACGATTTGTCCGCCGGCGAAGACGGGCTGCACAGCCATCAGACTGCCGATGGTGCCGTTTTTCATCATAGAGATGCTCACGGGATTGGCCAGGGCTGCCAAGGCCTCGGCAGGAAACATCTGGGCAAGACCGGCTCCCATTTCGGGTGAAATCATCTCCGAGGGCGTGACCGTAGTCTGAGCCATTCCTTTGTTGGCATTAAACCAAAGCCCGGTGCCGCTGATGCTGGGAAAGTATTTGGTGAAAGCCTCCTTGCGCTGCTCTATAGCGGCATCATAGGCATGGTAGGCATTGCGGAGGGTGATGTTGTGCATGCGGGCAATATTAAGAATCTGCTCCAGCGTATAGGATGTTTGGGCTGCTGCCATTTCGCAGCAGATGCAACAAATGATGACAACAAATATCTTTTTCATGACTATTTTAAATTTACTTTCCAATAAATAACGGGGAGCATGGTGACCACCATGATGAGCGAGCCGATGCCGCCGGCAAAGATGGTAACGCCTACGGGCATCCAGAACGACGACTGGGCGATAATCATCGGCACCACACCCACGGCGGTGGTTGCCGTGGTGAGGAAGATGGGCACCATGCGGCGCTTGCCGGCATCATAGGCGGCTTGGCGCACCGCCTCGTTGTAAGCCTTGCGGTCGACTGTCCAGTTGCCATGTTCGGCCACATATTTCTTGATGAGATCGATGGCATGTTCGAAAATGAGTATCTCGTTGCGCATAATCATACCCATCAGGGTGATGAGTCCGAAGATGGAAGTCAGTCCCAGTGCACGGTTCATCAGTCCCAGTCCGATGAGTGCGCCGGGAATCATCAGGCCGAGGGCAGCCATGCAGACGGTGGTGATGCCGTATTTCTTGAAATTGAAAAGCAGGAAGAAGAAAACGATGATCATGGCAATGATGATGCCGCCGATGATCTGCGGCATGGCTTCATCGCCATATTCAATTTCGCCACCCACTTCGCAACGAACACCCTGCGGCAGTTTTATTTCGTTCTGCATGATATGGGCAATCTGTTTCTCAACCGGACTGGTATAGACACCATTTGCAAACTGCGCCGTCACCGTGATGCAACGCTCGCCGCCGCGGTGCACGATACGGCTTTCGCTCCACATGGGGCTTACCTTGGCAATCTGGCGTAGGGGAACGGTGGTGTTGGCTGTGTTCATTCCTGCGGAGAGCATGGTGACAGGTGTGGCAATGCCAAAGTTCTCAACATCGGCATAGGTGATGTCGCTGTTGTCTTTCACCACGATGGGTAACTCATACTCTCCTGTGGCAGAGGAATGCTCACCAACCCGCTGCTTTTCCCAAATCTGGCCTACCCGCAAGTCGCTCGTCGTGGCACTCAAGGCCAAGGCAGCCGTGCTTCGTGTGATGCCCAACTGGGCACTGCTGACGGGGTCAAGTTCAATATTAATAATAGGTGACGGCTGGAAATAATCGGTATGCACCCACTCCAGTTCCGGCATCTGGCGCATGCGTTCCATCATCCGCTCTGCCACCACGTGCAGCGAGTCGAGGTTTTCGCCATAGAAACGATATTCCAGTTCGCTGACTTCCAGATAGTCGAGCCGTTTGAACTTGACGTAAGCATCAGGGAAGGCCTCGCTCAATTGTGGCTGATAGTCGGCCAGGAGGTCGAGAGTGGCTTTGTCTGACTTGGTGTTGACAATAAACTGCGCATAGTTGCGGCCAGCCATCTGTGGGGCGTAGGCATCCATGAAGCGAGGCGACGAGCAGCCGATGAAGCCAGTGATGCCCGTGATGCGGTCGTCTTTCTGGAGAACATGGCGCACGGAGTCGGCTATCACTTCCGTATCCTGCATGCCTTTGCCCTCTGGCAGAAAGATTTCAACGGCAAACTGGTCACGGTCGGCATAGGGAAACAGGCGGATTTTCAGTGTCGGCGCAATAAGTGTAGACAGCAGAATGACGGCCAAACCACCGCCGATGGTCAGCCATGGGTGCCGGAATGTCCAGTCGAGCACCCGCTTATAGGTCTTCTGCACCCATTTGGTGATGGCATTGCCGCCAGTACTCACCTTGCCCGGTTTGATGATTTTCACCTCCAAGAAGGGAATGACCGTTACAGCCAGTAACAGTGAAACCATGAGGTTGATGGTAATGGTCCAGGGGAAATCCACCAGACAGTCGTGGAACATGCCTTTCATGGTCAGCAGGAAAGGAAAGAAAATGGCACAGATGCAGATAGTGGCCAGCATCATGGGCATGAAATACTGCTTGGCACTATCAATGGCCGCCTGTTTGGGCTCATAGCCTTTGCCGAGGTATTCCAGATAACCATCGATGACCACGATGCTGTTGTCCACAATCATTCCCAATACCACGATGAGCGCCGCCAGCGTGACAATGTTCAATTCGATGCCGGCCAGATACATGATGGCCACACTGACGAATGTGCTCAAAGGAATGGTGATGGCCGCCACGATGGCCGAGCGCAGGGGGAAGAGCACCATCATCACCAGGATAATGATGACCATGGCAATGATGAGGTCGCGCAGGAAAGAGCTGACGCTCAAAGCCACAACCTTGGGCTTGTCGGCTATGCGGGTGATGTTGACATCATCAGGCAGTTCGGCATCGCGGAAATCGTTCAGCACGGCATCCACCTGCTTGCCATACTCCACTACATTGTTGCCTGGTGTCATCTCCATGGAGAGCAGCAGACAGGGATGGCCGTTTTGTTCTATGCGGCTGTTGCTGGTGTCGTACTCACGCACCACGCGAGCCACATCGCGCACCCGGGCCACCTTGCCCGTGACCGGGTCGCTGAAAATAATCTGATTGGCAATTTCATCCTCACTGTTTTCTGTGGCTGCCACATGGATGGCCACCTGTTGGTCGTCGTCGCTGATGCTGCCGCTTGTGGTGGTAATGCCCTGCGCCTGCAATCGGCTAAAGAGCATTTGCTGTCCGATGCCGTAGGCCTGCAGCCGCTGACGGTCAACATAAAGTGAAATCTGCTCTTGTTGTTCACCGTAGATTTTAACGTTGGCCACTGACGGAATGCGGCGCAGACGGTCGGAGAGGTCGTCGCTGTATTGCTTCAGTTCGCGATAACTGCGCTGTGCACTCTCGATGGAAACCAACAGTGCCGATGTGTTGCCGAAGTCGTCATTCACCACGATGGCCAGCACCCCGGAAGGCAATTGCGACTTGTATGTGTTCAAACCGTGCTTGATTTTCGACCACACCTCGTCTTTGTTGTTCACGTTGTCGTTCAGTTTCACCATCACGATGCACATACCGTTCTGCGATGTGGTGGTGGTCTTCAAGCGGTTTACCTCGCCATAGGTGAAAAGGTAGCGTTCCAGCGGACGCGCCACCTGCTGCTCCACCTCCTCGGTGGTGGCCCCCGGATAGACAGCCACTACTACCCCTTGACGGATGGTGGCATGCGGGAACTCATCCTTCGGCATCACATACATGCCATAGATGCCCAATACGAACAGAATGACAATAATGAGCAACGATATTGAATAATGTTCTAACGGCCATTTCAGCCAGTTCATCTTTTCTTTCATCTTACTTTCTTACCATTTCACTTTTTCACCCTTTTTTCCATTCACCTTTTTTGCTATTCATTCTTAAAACACCACTTTTGTTCCTTCACTCAGTTTCTGATAGCCTTCGGTAACGATGCGCTGACCATTGTCAATGCCACGAGTCAAAGCAATGCGGTTGCCCTGGGTGTGGCCGATGGCAACATGGGTGCGATGGGCGGTGCTGTCGTTGTCTATCGTCCATACGAACAGACTGCCGTCGGCGTTCTTCTGTACGGCAGTTACGGGAACGGTTGGCTGTTGTCCGGCATGTGCTGACGACATAGCACCAAACTGCACATTAGCAACCATGCCGGGCAACAGTTTTCTGTCTCCGTTGGCAACGGCAATGCGAACATCGTAAGTATGGGTAAGCGGATCGGCCTGCACACCCTTTTCAATACTTCCTCCAGAAAGAGTCTTGCCAATGGCCTCCACTGTGATGACAGAAGGCGTATGGCTGTGGAGCATGCCTATTTCAGATTCCGGTATGGACACCTTCACCTTGACACTGCTAATGTCAAGAATCGTTACCACAGCCTGAGAGGGCAGTGCTGTTTCGCCAGCCTTTACTGCCTTTTTACCAATGATGCCGCTAACGGGAGCAACGAGCCGACAGTCGGAGAGGTTTTTCCGAGCCACCTCTAACTGTGATTTCGCCTGCGCCACCTTGCTCTGTATCTCCACCCACTGTACCTCGGGCAGCGAACCGTTGTCGTGAAGCATCTGGTAGCGCTGTAGGGCATCGTTGGCCTGTGCCATTTGTGCCTCGGCACCAGAAAGCAGGTTTTTTGCCTGCGTGTTATCCATCTCGGCAATCAGTTGTCCTCGGCTCACCGCTTGTCCTTCGTTCACCGCCACGCGCTTCACCGCTCCCATGCTTGTAAAACTAACGGCCGTGGCCTCTCGCTCCTCCACGATGCCCACATACGAGTGTCCGTTTTCACTCATATTGGCCGAAACCACTTCTGTCACCACTCTGGTGGGAGCCTTTGCGGCGCGCTCCCTTTTTTCGCTGCAACTGCACATGGCCATGACGGCCACCATCACGAATATGCTTCTGTTCATTGTCTATATCATTATTATGAGTGCAAAAATAGTAGATTTTTCTCTAATCAGTATGTTCTATTAGGCACATAATATTGTATATTTTGCCATAAAATGCAGACGATATCATAACAAATTACAAATGGAACATCTGTTTTGTAAATAATTTCGCTAACTTTGTCTCCAAAATCAGACATTCCGTATGCAGCAAGATGAGATTTCACTTCAGACCCTTACCACCAACGAAGCCGTTCATGTGGGCTATTCTGACAACAACATTGTCATCGTTGACAGCATCCAGCAGTTTGCCATGGTCAACGATGCCCATGTGTCAATGGGCGCGATAGCCATCTGTACCAGCGGAAGAGTGCAAGGGAAGATGAACGGGCAGCCCATAGAACTGCGGCAGAACCAGGTGGCTGTCATTCCCGAGAACGTGGTCATCACCGACCTGATGACCAGTCCCGACTTCAACATCAAGGCCATGTTCTTCACCAATAAGATCCTGCAGAGTTTTCTCCGTGAGAAAATTAGCGTGTGGAACGAGGTGATGTATATTCAGCGCCTCCACGTCCTGCGTCTCAGCGATGAGGACATACGCTTTTACACCTCTTTCTATGACATGCTCAGCCTGTGCTTTGAGAAAGATGCCGCCACCCCCTACCTCTCCGATGTTATCCTGTCGCTTGTGCGTTGTGCCATGCTGGGGCTCTGCGGAGCCATGAAACAGCAACTTGCCGGAGCGTCACCTCTGCCGTCCGACGGCAAGAGCGGAAGCAGTCACTTTCAACGATTCCTTCATCTGCTGCATTCCGATGGTGTGAAGCACCGCACCGTGGAGTCGTATGCCAACGAACTCTGCATTTCCCCCAAATACCTCTCCGTTGTCTGTAAGAAGCATTCCGGCAAGACAGCCAACGAGTGGATAACAGAACAGGTGATGGAAGACATTCGTTATTATCTCTGCCAGACCGATTACAGCATCAAGCAAATCTGCGATCTGCTGGGATTCTCAAACACCTCGTTCTTCGGCAAGTATGTAAAAGAACATTTCGGCATGACTCCCGTTCAACTACGGGAAAACAGGCTGCAAACCGCCAATTACCCTCAAAACTGAAGAATAGGAAGGTATGATACGGGGGAATGCCGGGTGGTCTTTTCTGTGACTACTATATTAAATTAATGTGTATTTCTCCTGTGTTCTTGCTTGGATTTCGCTAAAAACATGTATTTTTGCAACTGCATGAAAAAACCGCAGCATCTCCGAGAAACCTGTAGGTGCTTGCGCAAATATAATTATTGAATGGCATGAAGAAGATCAAGAATCCGTGGTTACACAAGGAGGGCTATGATTGTTTCGGTTGTTGTCCCGACAATCCGATAGGCATCCACATGGAGTTTTTCGAAGACGGAGAGGATATCGTCAGTTTCTGGAAACCGCAGCAGCACTTCCAGGGATGGATTGACACACTTCACGGTGGCATTCAGGCCACGCTGATAGACGAGTGTGCCGCCTGGGTGGTGTCGAGAAAACTGCAGACAAGCGGAGTGACGAGCCGTCTGGATATAAAATACCGTAAGGCAATCATGACCACTGAGCCTCAGATCACCGTGCGTGCACGTCTGAAAGAGATGCACCGCAACGTGGCGTTCATCCATATCGAGGTGGAAAATGCCAAGGGGGAGGTGTGCACCGAGGGCGATGCCGTCTATTTCACTTTCCCGAAAGAGAAGGCGGCAGAAATGGGTTTCACGCACTGCGACACCGAGGGTGATGAACTGCTGTTGTAAAATACAGACCGTGTTAAAAGGATAAAACATTTGTTATGTCGATGAACCGTCGTGCGTGTATTGTCGTTGCTGTCATGATATGGGTGATTTGCAGTGTGCTGTTCGCGGCATGCCGTGGGGAGAATAGTGCCAAAAGCCATCAGGAGCATGCCGCCGACAGCATGGCTGTCATGCCCGTTACTGAGTGCCTTGTCAAGACCACACCCGTGAAAAACCTGGGCGCGAGCGCTCTCTGCTGGGTCTATGCCATGCTGGCCACCATCGAGAGCGAGCATCTGATGCAGGGCGACTCGGTCAATCTCTCGCCGCTGTTCATCGGCCGGATGTACCTTGAGGAGCAGGCAGAAACCTATTACCTCACACAGGGGAAACGACCTGTTACCCAGCGCGGCATGGCCAGCACCGCTCTCCATCTGCTTCAGCGCTACGGCATCACCCACTGGGATGCCTTCCATGGCGACGTGAACCTGAACGTGCTTGCGCGCAAAGTGGAGAAAACAGCACACACCTGTATGGTCAGGCGCACGGGAGTGGCGCGGCTGCGCGACCATGTCAGCACCCTGCTGGACGAGCACATGCACACCGCCCCGCAATACGTGTTCATGCTCGGTGCGGAGTATACCACGCGCGAGTTTGCCCACAGCGTGTGCCGCGAACATGAATACGTGGCGCTCACCAGTTTCACACACCATCCTTTCTATCAGGAGTTCGAACTGCAACTGCCCGACAACTATTATCACGACACCTTCATGAACCTGCCCCTCGACACGCTCATCCACCATATAGAGCATGCCTTGCGCAGCGGCCACCCCGTTTGTTGGGAAGGCGACACCAGCGAGCCCTGCTATTCCTTTGCACAAGGCATCGGTAAGATGGAGCGCGACAACGTGCCCGTTACGCAGCAGATGCGCCAGCAGATGTTCGAGCGTTTCCAGACCACCGACGACCACTGCATGGAGATCATCGGTATTGCCCGCACGCCGCGCGGCAAGAAATACTTCATCTGCAAAAACTCCTGGGGAACGGGCAACGCCATGCGCGGGTTGGTTTATCTCAGCGAGAACTATTTGCGTGCCAAAACCATCGCCGTCTGGATGAGCAGAGAGGCGTTTGCTGCGGGGCCAACTCAGAATAAAAGTGGTTTCGCTTCGGGATTTACTGAGAAAAAAGAGTAGTTAGCAGAATAATTTTGTCAGGTTTTCGTCATCGTCCTATCTTTGCATTGTCAAAACAAAACTGTTCACGGCCATGCAAAGAATATTGTCTACATATAGTCCTATTTCGCTCGATGAGATGCAGGGCATCAAACTGATGAACCGCATCGACACGAAGTTCGTCACCACCACGGGCGTGCTCAGGCAGTTGCTGCTCATGGCAAACGGTGCATACCGGGTGCAGGAAATCGGCGGGGAGCGCAATATGCGCTACAACACCACCTATCTCGACACACCAGACTATCAGATGTTCTATGCCCATCAGTGGGGGCACGCCAACCGGCAGAAGGTGCGCTTCCGCACGTATGTCAGTTCGGACATTCAGTTTCTTGAGGTGAAAACGAAGAACAACCACGGACGCACGAAGAAGACGCGCATGGAGGTGGGCGACATGAACCTGTGCGACGACTTGAAGCGTGACTTCCTCGGCAGGCACCTCTGCTATGATGCCAGCGGGTTGCTGCCCGTCAACGAGAATCATTTCCACCGCATCACACTCGTCAACCAAGCCATGACCGAGCGCTTGACCATCGACACCGGCCTGTGCTTCCGCAATCTGCTGACAGGATGCGAAAGAGAATTGGTCAACCTGGTGGTAATAGAACTCAAACGCGACGGACTTTGTTACTCGCCTGTGCTGGAAATGCTGCGGCGGCTGCGCGTGCAACCGCATGGGTTCAGCAAATACTGCATAGGATCGGCTCTCACCAATTACGACCTGCGCATCAACCGTTTCAAGCCCCGGCTGATGGAGGTACACAGAATCAACGGATGTGCCTAACGGCATCCACTAACCCTTTAAAATGACAGACAGCAAATGATTACAACAGAATTCCTGCAGATGCTCCTCAGATTCCTGGTCAGCATCATCGCCAACTGGATCATCATCGACCGGTTGTATTATAAGAAAAGCAAGAGGCGCGACTTCTATTTCACCTTCATGCTTATTTCCATCGCCATCTTCTTCCTGGTGTTTTTCATGATCTTCATCCTTGAAGACCTGAAGGGAAAGACAGGCATCGGTATCGGCATCGGACTCTTTGGCATCTTCAGCATCATGCGATACCGCACCGATACCATGCCCGTGCGCGAGATGACCTATCTCTTTGTGCTCATTGCACTCTCTGTGATCAATGCCATCGCCGCCTCGGCAAGCATAGTGGAAATTCTCTGCACCAATGCCATTGTCATTGCTGCCGTGTGGGTATGCGAGCGACAACTCAAGGTGCAGCCCTGCAAATACGTTCAATACGACCGTATGGAACTGATTCGCCCCGACCGCTATCCCGACCTGAAGGCCGATGTTGAGGAGCGCACCGGACTGCGTGTGAAGCGCATTGAAGTGGGAGGCATCGACATGCTCCGCGACGCTGCCGTGCTCAAAGTATACTACGATCTGGCCGACACCACGGTTGCCAGTTCCATCGACGGCAAGACGAAATTAAAACAAGAAGATTTTTACAGTTCACTCATCTTTTAAACCAATGACAATGAAAAAGACTATATTGATGATTCTGTTTGCCATGCCGCTCGCAGCCGTGGCGCAGAGCGACCATACAAACACGGGGCTCTGGCTGAGTGCCGAGGCCGTGAAGAAAATCAACAAGCAATGGAGCCTCTTTGGAGGGGCTGAATACAGGTTGCAGGACAAATTCTCTGCCAGCGACCGATGGAATCTGGAACTCGGAGCCCGTTTCAAACCTTATAAGTGGCTGAAACTGGATGCCGGCTACAAGTTCATGCGCGACTATAATCTGGAGGAAACAAAATACAAAAGCAATGGCGTAACCCCCAACAAGGTGATTCCCGCCTATTGGGATACGCGCCACCGCTTCTATGCTTCGGCTACTGGCAGCGTGAAAGCGGGCGACCTGACCTTCTCGCTGCGCGAAAGGTGGCAATATACCTACCGACCCTCGCTGACGGTTGACCGCTATGACGTGGACGACGATGAATGGGAGACGAAAGAGGTGCGCGGAAAGGCCAGCCACGTGCTGCGCTCGCGCGTTGAAGCCGCCTATGCCATTCCCCATTCAGCCGTGGAGCCTTATGTAAGTGCTGAACTCTACAACACGAAGGGTGGGATTGACAAGATACGCTATACTCTGGGAGCCGACTTCCGGCTCAGCAAGCAGCACTCACTCGGAGCGTTCTATCGCTACATCGATGAGAAGGACGATGCCAATAAGCACGTCATCGGGTTAGGATACAAATACAAATTCTGAACAGAAAACTATTTTCGTTTTTCATTTCAGATGCCACCATGCTCAACAAAACTGACACGCTTCAGTGCTCCGCGAGTTTTGGTGGCATCTTTTTTATGCAGGGTGCCACTTCTTAATGTGAGTAAGAGAGTATCATGAAAACTTGTTTTCAGATGACGAGTGTGAGCAGGTTATCCAAAGTAAAACCTACGATTGTTAGGATAATATGTATAGAATCGGTAATATGTGCAAAATTCTTTGTGGCTCGGAATAATATACATGTTCTGACATATTTTGCATAACGGGGATGCTCAGAGATCTTTATTTTGCAACCTAAATCCAGAGTTAAAGGAAACATTCCCTGAAATTATTATAAATTGTTGCAGTTGTTAGCACGAACTTATTGCTATTTGAAACTTTTTCGTTATCTTTGTGGTCAGAATTAGGCAACCCCGAATAAGTAAACCCAATAGCAAAGTATCAGAAATGAGGAATCCATATATATTACAAGTTC
Source organism: Prevotella sp. UBA4268 (assembly GCA_002395135.1). Classification (GTDB taxonomy): domain Bacteria; phylum Bacteroidota; class Bacteroidia; order Bacteroidales; family Bacteroidaceae; genus Prevotella. The sequence continues at coordinate 110,192 of DGWC01000077.1, forward strand.
TTCCCATTAAGGAAGAGGTCAAGAAGCAACTTCCTTATGGTCTTGAGACTACGGCAGATTTGCTATTGGAGTTATAACTATTGAAGAATGTTTAAACGATTATAATTAGAAGTATGAACAATGACTTTACCGAATTATATGTATGGAGGATATTATAGTTAGTGGGCAACTATAATACACTTAGTGGGTAACTCGGAAAAGTTTGTGGGTAAGTCATAAATAGGAATTAAAAGGATATATTCTATATGGCAAAAACAAAAGAAGAAGTACAAGAGCTATTATCAACTCCTTTATTCAAGGAGGGGCAAAAAAGCAATTATATATCAATCTCTGAGAGGGGAGATAACACATATATAGAATACCATTGCAAGAATGGTGCAAAACGTAAATTGCAGAATCCTGAAGAATTTGTTCAAGCAACAGTTTTTTTGAGATTGATTATAGAATATAATTATTCCCCTCTCAACATATCTGTTAATGAGGAAGTACAAGTTGGCTCTGCAAGAAAAGAGGCAGACATTTTGGTATACAATGATAATAAGAAAAAAATCCTCATAGTAGTTGAATGCAAAGAAGAGGACATTAATGAGCGTCAATTTCAAGTCGCTATAGATCAGGCTTATGTGTATGCTCACGCTCTTGCTGGTCAATATGTTTGGGTTACTTCTGGCATTAGAAATGAATATTTTGAGATAGTTGAGCTTTACCCTGTCGAAAGGATAAGTATTTCTGATATTCCTAAGAGAGACGGAAAAGTTGACAGATTTAAATATGTAAAAGGTGGTAGAGAACCACAACCAGGAACAAAAGCAGTACTTATGCAGAAATTTAAATCTGCGCACGATGCTTTATGGGGTGGAGGTGCCCTTGCACCTACCACGGCTTTTGACGAATTGGATAAATTGATATTCTGCAAGATATGGGATGAAAAGTGGAGGGATAATGCGCGAAATACAAAAGGAGAGCCTTTTGAATTCCAGATAATATATTATCCAGAGGATCAAAATGACAAACAAAACACGAAAGCAAAGGTTGAACTTGAAAAACGGGTACGCCAATTGTATGAGCAAGGAAGAAAGAAAGACCCAGAAGTATTTAAGGATGATATAAAACTGGACAAGCATAAGATATATACAGTTGTTCAGTATTTGCAGGACATAAATCTGTCAAGAACTGACTTAGATTCAAAGGGCTTAGCTTTTCAAAAATTTATGGGAGAGTTCTTTCGTGGGGATTTTGGACAGTTCTTTACACCTGATGCAATTGTAGATTTTATAGTTAAATCAATAGGTATTGATAGGAATTGGAAAATTCTTGACACCTCTTGTGGCAGTGGAGGTTTCTTGCTACATGCATTGAAAGAGGTGCGAGATGAAGCTGATAAACTATATGATGACGAAATAGGAACTTCGTCATGGAAAGATTATTGGCATGAATTCGCGGAAAAACATCTATATGGCATTGAGATTAACGAGCAGATTTCCCGTGTAGCCAAGATGAATATGATTATTCATGATGATGGTCATACGAATATCATAACGAATGATGGTTTGAAGAATAACAAGACGATAGAGATAGAAAACCGCAATTTGTTCTTTCAAGATGGTACATTTGACTTGATTATGACCAATCCGCCGTTTGGCTCTTCTGTAAAAGCTGATGAAGTCGCATATTATAAGGAGTACGAATTGTTTGAAAAGAATCTTGGTATAACAGAAATAAAAGATCGTATTGTAGATGACGATAATAAAAACAAGTGGCGCACTTCACAAAACACAGAAGTGCTATTCTTGGAGCGATGCTATAAGTATTTAAATGAAGAAAACGGATATTTAGCAATTGTCATTCCAGACGGTATATTGACAAATGCTACAAGTCAATATGTACGCGACTGGATGATTGAGCACTTCAGAATACTGGCCGTTGTATCCTTGCCACAACACACTTTTTCACATGTAAAGGCTGGCGTAAAGTCTTCAATATTGTTTTTGAAGAAACATCCAAGAACTTTGACAAAGAAATTCGAACAAACTCTGATGGATATAAAGGTTCAAGTTCGCAAGGAAAAAGGATTAAATAAGGAACAACGTGCAGAACGAATGTTGGCACTTTACAAAGAGTCCATTTTCAGTTATTCTAAAGATTATGATGTCTTGATGTTGGAGGTGGATAATGTTGGTTATGACGCAACGGGAAAGTTCATTGAAGGAAGTGAATTAACAGAAGTTGCTCAAAAGATTAAGGACTTTATATCTAAGGCGGAATGAATACAAAAACCATTCATATTTCTGATATCCTTAAATCACAACGGATAGATGTTGCTTATTACAAGGATTGTTTTAGAGGGGATGGTTTTGTTCCCCTCTCAAGGTATGTAGATATTAAGGGCGGAAAACGTATACCTAAGGGAAAAACCTTTTCTTTTGAAAATACTAATTATCTGTATTTACGTTTATCTGATATTGCTGATTTTAATAATATTGATTATAACGCATTAAAAACAATAAGCAAAGAGTTGTTTAATACCCTTAAACGGTATGAAATATGTAACAACCAGATTGTTTTTTCTATTGCGGGCACAATAGGGCGTGTTTTTGTCGTAAAGAACATACCAGAAGGGAAACATGTTATTTTGACGGAGAATTGTGCAAAACTATTGCCTAAGAGTGACGATGTTCTTCCTGAATACATATCAATACTATTAAATTCTGACTTTGTACAGGAGCAAATAGAACAGAATAGGATTCAAACAACGATTCCAAAGATAGGCTTAGATCGTATTGCTAAATTAAAAGTACCGAAGTTGCCTTCCGTCAATAAGCAGTTAGAGATAGTAAGACTATATCAAGAAGCCCAAGCCTCAAGACTCCAAAGGATACAAGTCTCAAAACAAATATTACATGACATTGACAATTCTATTCTTGAGGTATTGGGGATAAACAATGACAAAAGTGAGTTTAATGATTCGCAATTGCAAAAACTCTCCACTCTTGTAGGAGAGAGATTGGATGTGGCTTTTCATAAGGGAATTGAAAAATCGACAAAAAAAATTAAGGAAATAACATATAAGCAATTATGTGAAATCGCAAAGTTGTCCCATGAAGGATGGAATCAGGAATCGCTCTTTAAGGATGTGTTTCCATATATAGAAATTAGTGGCATAGATACGCAGCTAGGTGAAATCAATGTTATTGATTCTGTTCCAATTAATAAAGCTCCAAGTAGGGCAAAGAAAGTTGTACGTAAAAATGATATCCTAATTTCGACAACAAGGCCAAATCGTGGTGCCATAAGTATATATAACAATGAAACTGTTTCTGTTGCATCTACAGGCTTTTCAATAATAAGGAGCATTAGCGATTGTGTGTTGAGGGATTACCTTTATGTAATTTTGAGGTCATCATTGTCTCTGGAGCAGATGGCTATAAGAAGTTCTGGAGGTAATTATCCCGCAATAACGGAACCAGAATTAAGAAAAGTCCTTATACCAATACCCTCTTTGGAAGTTCAGAAGAAGATTGTTGATACCATTTTTGAGATGAAAACAAAAGCAAAACAACTTCATATAAAAGGGGATTCCTTATTGGAAGAAGTTAAACAAGAAATTGAAAAACTTATAATTGGATAGTTATGGTAAAGTTGGAAGGAATAATATATAAAACATTTGACCATTCATGACACTATTGCCAGGTACTCTGTCAAGCATCTGAACATCAGGCAATAGGATAAGGAACAGAAGCGTTAATAAAACATGGAGAATTTAGACTTACTTGTAAAAGAATTCTGCAAACTCCCTGATGAAACGGGATGGGTGGAGTTTAAGCATAACAATGATGAGCCACACATGATTGGTGAGGACATTAGTGCATTGGATACTATCTGATAGATACAAAACGTTATAGAGATATGGACAAGAACGACATAAAGAAACTGTTGCAGAAGGGTGAGCGACTGACCCTGGAGGCAAAACTGGCAAAAACCGATGTGCCTAAGTCGGTTTGGGGGAGTTATTCTGCTTTCGCAAATACGATGGGCGGGACTATTCTGTTGGGCGTATTTGAGGATTTGAAGGAGAAAGACCCGGCAAAGAGGTTTCGGATAGAAGGTGTTGATGATGCCGAAAAGATTCGTAAGGACTTTTGGAACACCATCAATAGCAATAAGGTGAGCGACAATATCCTGACGGATAGTGATGTAGAAGTGGTGGATGTGGACGGCGATGACGTGGTTTGCATCCATGTGCCGATGGCAGATTGGCATGTAAAACCTGTCTATCTGAATGAGAATGTCTATAAGAACACGTTCAAGCGCAATCATGAGGGTGACTTCCATTGCACGGAACAACAGGTGAGGGCAATGATTCGTGACTCTTATGAGGGAGGTAACGACGGGGCGTTGATGGAGCATTACGACATGAACGATGTTGACCCTGACACGCTACGTAGATACCGCACGTTGTTCCAATTCCGAAATGAGGGACATGTATGGAACGAAGTGGACGACAAGACTTTTTTGAAGAATCTTGGTGGCTATGTCGTTGACCGAGAGACGGGAAAAGAGGGCTTGACGATGGCTGGATTGATGATGTTTGGCAAGGGGCTTTCGATACAAGAGCGGTTTGCAAACTTCAGGATGGACTATATTGACTTCTGCAATCTGATAGGTGAAGAGCGTTATAGCGACCGATTGACCTACGATGGACGTTGGGAGAACAATTTGTATCAGTTCTTTAGCCGTGTGATTCCCAAAGTGACCTTCGATCTTCCACGTCCATTCCGCATGGAAGGTATTCAGCGAATAGATGACACGCCCCTGCATAAAGCAGTGCGCGAGGCATTCACGAACTCCATTATCCATGCTGATATTTTGTTGGAGGCGGGTGTACTGCGGATAGAAAAGCATGAAAACCGCTTGGTATTTCGAAATCCTGGGTTATTGATGCTTCCTTTGAAGGATATCTACGAAGGTGGCGTGTCAAAAGCCCGTAACCCGAAGATGCAGAACATGCTGAGGATGATTGGCTATGGTGAGAACCTCGGATCTGGCTTCCCGATGATACTTAGTGCTTGGAAAGAAGCAGGTTGGGGTGAGCCTATTTTGGACAACCGCTTGGATGTGGATGAGGTCGCCTTGGTGCTCCCTATTAAACGAATAAAGGGCAGTGCCCCCAAAAGTGCCCTCCAAAACAGAAAAAGTGGCCCCAAAAGTGGCCCCAAAAATGGCCCCAAAAATGGCCCCAAAAACAGAAAAAGTGACCCCAAAAAATTGTCGCCGCAAGAACGGCTTGATATGATTATAGCTATTATCAAAAATAACCCGCGAATTACTCGTAAGGATATTGAAGATATGCTTGGTGTAGGGCATACTACTATACAAAATGACCTCCGTATTTTGAAAGAACAATATGGTGTACACTATGAGGGGCCGAGCAAAACAGGCAAATGGGTAATTGACAATTAGTGGTTTGTTTCATTGTGGCACAATGTCTGAAATACATCCCATTCTGGGCTTAGATTTAATTTGCCTGTAATTTGCAAAGGTAAGAGAAACATAAACATTTAGAATGATGATATTTGGAAAGAAGATAAAGGAACTCCAAGAAGAACGTGGGTTGTGTATGTAGCCCGCATGTAACTGAGAGAATGGAAATGATTCGAAAAACGGCGACAAAAGCATGTTGCCGTTTTTCTTCAAAATAGAAATGGGTTTTGGACAAAATGGACGTTGAAAAGGCAAAAAGGTAAGGATTCATTACCGAGAAGCATATTCCGACGCACAAAACCTATGCTTTTATGCTTCAAAAACTATGGTTTCACTGCCCAAAACCTATGGTCTTGCTCCTCAAAATCTATGTTTTTGCAACCCAAAAGCATAGGTTTTGTCTGCAAACATCTGATTGGTTTGTTTGAGAAAAACCAAAAATCGTTGTATTCGTTTGTTAATCAGAAGATTGTGAAAGGTGCCTCAAAACTCGTTTGTTTCGCAACCAGTCGACCGTCGGTGAACAATATCGCGCGTATGAGAGCCCGAAATTCGGATTTTCCATGACAATTTATGCATGAATCATGCAAAAACTTGGCGGTGTTGTTTTGTTGTTCAGATATTTTGTGTATATTTGCAATCAAGAATAAACACTAATCTAAAACAACTATGAAAAAGAATATTTTGACTACCTATGTGCTCTTTCTCTCTGTCGTCTTTCTGGCAGCCTGTGAAAAACCGTTCATGGAGAACGATGGCGATGCCCAGCGCGAGCCTGATGCAAATGTGATGATTCGCGTAACGGGCTATGAAATGACACCCTTCGACAACTATCTCATGGAGACGCGAGCAGCCCAGAGCATCACGCAACTGTGCAGCCGCCTGCAGTTTGTGCTCTTCAATGGAGAGACAAAGGTGAAGAGCATTAGTCAGAAGGAGGGAGACGAAGACTACGGCAAGGTGGCCCTTAACCTTGAGGAAGGCAGTTACAAATTGGTGGTGATGGCCCATAACTGCGACGGAGCCGCCACCATCTCGCAGGCCGACAAGATAACATTTCCCAACAACCGGGTAACCGATACCTTTTATTATTGTGAGGATATCACCGTGGGCGCTCAACCTGCCACTTATGACGTGCAGTTGAAGCGTGCCGTGGCCATGTTCAGGCTGACCATAACTGACGCGCTGCCGGCAGATGTGAAGAAAATGAAGTTTTATTATATTGGCGGAAGCAGCACTTTCGATGCCACGACGGGCAAGGGAAACGTGAATTCGCGACAGACCGTGAACATCGTTCCCTCGGAAGGGCAGCAGCAGTTTGAGGTGTACACATTCCCACACGATGAGACGGGAACGCTGAAGATGACCGTTACCGCGCTCGATGGCAGCGACAAAACCATTCAGGAGCGCCTTTTTGAGGATGTTCCCATACAGCGAAACATGATTACCCAGTACAAGGGGCAGTTCTTCGGCGGTGCTTCCGGCTCGTCGTCTTCCCACGAATTCAAGATGACTGCCGACGGTGAATGGAAGGGAACCAGCGACTATGGTTTCTGATATCGCAGCCTTCTCACAGAAAGAGGATGAATAAAAAAGAGGTTGCACAAAGGCATTGAGCGCCGATGTGCAACCTGCATATTCCCAAAACCGAAGGGGTTATTCTTCAGAGAAATCTTCTTTTCCTACTCCGCAAAGTGGGCATACCCAGTCTTCGGGCAGGTCTTCAAAAGCGGTGCCGGGCTCTATGCCGTTGTCGGGATCTCCCACTTCGGGGTCGTAAACATAACCGCATGTGTCGCAAATGTACTTTTTCATAATTGTTTGTTGTTTTAAGTGAATACTATTTTTAATTAAAACCGAATGGTCGGAGGGGTGTTCACGTGCCGGGTGCGGCCTGCTGACGCTGATAAACGGCGGTGAGTTTCTGCACAATCACATCGGGGGTGATGTGCTGCAGACAGGCATAGTCGCCGCGCAGACACGGCTTGTTGCCGTAGATGCTGCAGGGGCGGCAGGGCAGGTCTATCTGTATGGCATCGTCAGGATTCTGGTTATATCCCATGAAACCGGCATAAGGGTGGGTGGCTCCCCACACGCTTACCACGGGAGTTCCCGTGAGCGAGGCCAGATGCATGTTGCCGCTGTCCATGGAGAGCATCAGGTCGAGATGGCTCATCAGGATGAGTTCCTGGCGCAGTCCGTGCAGTTGCTGCGAGGCGTTGGTGCACTGCGGGAATCGGTTGCACCAGTGGGCGAAGGTTTCAAACTCCTTTTCTCCACCTCCAAACAAGAAGATGCGGCAGTCGGGACGGCGCTCGGTTACTTGCCGTATGACCTCTTCCATGAGCGGCAGCGGGTATATTTTACCTTCATGGGCGGCAAAAGGGGCGATGCCCAGCCACAGTTGGCGCGCCTCTTTCTGCCCGATGGATGGCGGCAATAGCGACAGGTCGCCCTTGCCTTCACCGAAGATGCTTTTGAATGTGAGGGTTACGGGGTAGCCCAGTTTGTTGAAGACATCGCAGTAGTTTTGTATCGAGGTGGGCTGCTGCACCAGCCGCTTGTTGCTGGCTGCCACCAGGCGGCGCTTTCCCAGACGGTGCTTGTTGATATGCTGCACCTTATAGCGGCCCAGGTTAAAGCGTGCACGCAGGTATTCAGAGCGCAGCACGTTGTGCAGGTCGGCAATAGCGGTGAAATGTTTGGCGGTGAGCCGCCGGTAGAGGCTGTTTAGTCCGCGCACCCCGCGATATTCCTGTTTCAGGTCGGCTTCCATAAAGCCCACGTTGGGAGCAAGGTCTTCAAAGAAAGCCTTGGCAAAGCCTCTGCTGAGCACGGTGAAGCGCACATGAGGGTACTGGCTGGCCAGCGATGCCACCACAGGCACCGTCATGGCAACGTCGCCCAATGCCGAAAACCGGATGATCAGGACATGCTCTGTTTTCATAGTCGCTTTTCTGCTTTCACTGTTTCTCTCTGCCGCTAAATTCTGTCATGGAGTTCCACCGAAAGATGACGGCCGTTATTTCTTATAGAGAACGGGATTGGTGGAGGGATCGTTATACATTTTCATCTGGCGGTATACCTTCATATACTTGCGCCCTGCCTCGATATCCTCAAGCAGTTGGTCGATGGCCGTGCTCAGGTCAACTTGCTGTTCGAGCAGCACGTCGAGTTTCTGCTGGCATCGCTGGCGGTGCTCTTCGGTGGCATCGGTGCGCTCTGCCTGTTCGCGCATGTGGTATATCTTCAGTGCAAGGATGCTTAGACGGTCTACTGCCCATGCTGGACTCTCGGTGTTGATGCGGGCATCGGGGAGCACGGCCACGTTGGAATAGAGTTGGCGGAAATAACTGTCAATCTGCTCCACCAAGTCGGTGCGGTCCTGATTTGAGCGGTCTATGCGCCTTTTCAGCAGCAGCGCCTCCTCGGGGTTGATGTGAGGGTCGCGTATGATGTCCTCGAAATGCCACTGCACGGTGTCGATCCAGCATTTCAGATAGAGCCGGTTTTCAATGGAATCGCGCTCAAATGGGTTTTTGATGGGCGTGTCGATGTTGTCGGTAACATGATAGTCGTTGATGGCCATGTTGAACACCCGGTTGCAGTTTTCTGTAAATGTCATATTACTTAAGGTATTATTATTTTTTGCAAAACTACTATTTTATTTTCATATCTCCAACGATAATGAAAGAATAATTGTTTTCTTTTTGTCGTTTACGCACACAAAAAAGTTGATAAAAGTCAAAATTAATGCACAGAATGGGGTGTTGTGTGCATGTAAACGTCGTTTTTTTGTGAAAATATTTGCATACTTAAATAAAAATTCGTTCCTTTGCACCCGGTTTAAAGTAAGAAGATTATTTTATTAACATTTTAAATTTTACAATTATGTCAGAAATTGAAAGCAAAGTTAAGGCTATTATCGTAGACAAGTTGGGTGTTGATGAGGCTGAAGTAAAGCCGGAGGCAAGTTTCACAAACGACCTGGGTGCTGACTCTCTTGACACCGTGGAACTGATCATGGAGTTTGAGAAAGAGTTCAACATCTCTATTCCAGACGATAAGGCTGAGACCATTGGCACTGTCGGTGATGCTATTAAGTACATCGAGGAGAACGCCAAATAAATTTTTTCTGAATGAAGGATGAAGGACGAAGGATAAAGAATGCAGGCATTCTTGATTCTTCTCTTTGCACGACACATAGGTGCAAAGGTTCTTCATTCTTCATTCTACATTTACAGATAAACTATGGAATTAAAGAGAGTAGTTGTAACGGGAATCGGTGCAGTTACGCCTGTAGGAAATACTCCTGAAGACACATGGAAGAACCTGTTGGCAGGTGTCAGTGGTGCCGCTCCTATTACACAATTCGATAGCTCCCTATGTAAGACCCACTTCGCTTGCGAGGTGAAAGGTCTGGATATCAACGACTATCTCGACCGCAAGGAAGCCCGCAAGATTGACCGCTACACGCAGTTGGCACTCATCAGCGCCATTCAGGGTGTGAGCGACAGCGGCATGGATCTGGAGAAGGAAGACAAGAACCGCATCGGTGTTATCTATGGTGTGGGCATCGGAGGTATCCGTACCTTCGAGGACGAAGTGTCCTATTATGGCCAGCACCAAGACCAGGGTCCGAAGTTCAGCCCCTTCTTCATCCCGAAGATGATCAGCGATATCGCCGCCGGCCATATCAGCATCCATTTTGGATTCCACGGCCCCAACTATACCACTACGAGTGCTTGTGCCTCTTCGAGCAATGCGCTGGCCGATGCCTTCAACCAGATTCGTCTGGGCAAGGCAAACATCATCGTTGCCGGTGGTGCCGAGAGTGCCATCTGTATGTGCGGAGTGGGCGGTTTCAATGCCATGAAGGCGCTGTCAACGCGAAACGACGAGCCAGCCAAGGCCAGTCGTCCGTTCAGTGCCAGCCGCGACGGCTTTGTAATGGCAGAGGGTGCCGGCTGTCTGATTCTTGAAGAATTGGAGCATGCCAAGGCTCGCGGTGCCAAGATCTATGCCGAGATGGTGGGCGAGGGCATGAGCGGCGACGCTTATCACATCACGGCCTCTCATCCGGAAGGACTGGGAGCCAAACTGGTGATGCAGGCCGCCCTGGACGATGCGAATCTGAAGCCAGAGGATATCGACTATATCAATGTGCACGGAACATCCACGCACGTGGGCGATATCTCAGAGGCCAAGGCCATCAAGGATGTGTTTGGCGATGCCGCCTATAAGTTGAACATCAGTTCCACCAAGTCGATGACAGGTCATCTTCTTGGAGCAGCCGGCGCTGTGGAAGCCATGGTGGCCGTGCTTGCCGTGAAGAACGACATCGTGCCGCCTACCATCAACCACGATGAAGACGACAAAGACGAGGAAATCGACTACAACCTGAACTTCACGTTCAACAAGGCACAGAAGCGCGAAGTGCGTGCTGCCATGAGCAACACCTTCGGATTCGGCGGTCACAACGCATGCGTAATTTTCAAGAAATATGAAGATTAACGAGATTATTGACAGAATAAGGCTCCCTTTCCGCA
>DGWC01000077.1:121267-134534 GCA_002395135.1 Prevotella sp. UBA4268
GCTCCCTTTCCGCAAGGAGAAGGAGCTTTATTTGTCTTTATATGAAATCATCGGCTGCTACCCCAGAAACATTTCCTACTACAAGCAAGCGCTGCTTCATAAGAGCATGTCGCGCCGCAACGAGAAGGGACGCCCGGTGAACAACGAGCGGCTGGAGTTTCTGGGTGATGCCGTGCTCGGTGCCGTGGTGGCCGACATTGCCTTCCGTCACTTCGAGGGAAAGCGCGAAGGATTCCTCACCAATACCCGCTCCAAGATTGTGCAGCGCGAAACGCTGGGCCGTCTGGCACAGGAAATGGGGCTCACCAACCTGATCAAAAGCAACGGACGCATTTCTTCTCACAACAGTTACATGGGAGGAAATGCGTTTGAGGCCATGGTGGGTGCGCTCTATCTGGACCGTGGCTATAACGCCTGCATGCAATTCATGGAAAAGCGCATCCTGAAGGAACTCCTCAACATCGACAAGGTGGCATACAAGGAGGTGAACTTCAAGTCGAAACTCATTGAGTGGAGCCAGAAAAACCGCGTGAAGATACAGTTCATACAGACCGGTCAGGACGATGAAGAGGGTAGTCCGAAGTTTACATACCAGGTAATCATCGAAGACATCATGGCCGAGAAGGGAAGCGGCTACAGCAAGAAAGAGGCTCAGCAACAGGCTGCCAAACTCACGCTGCAGCGGCTGCGCAAAGAGCCGCAATTCATCGATGCCGTGTTTGCTGCCAAGGCCAGTCGCACCAAGTTGGAGGAGCAGCCCGTGCAGAATGTGCCCGACACAAATCCGCTTAAAGACGATTTCATCGTCAGGAAAGGTGCTGAACGGGGCAAGTCATCTGAGAAGAAACCCATAGAGGACAATGCTCCCGTGGAGTATTTCAAGGAGGACAAGCCCATAAGCATTCCCCAAAAGCCAAAGGAACTGGAGAAGGTGCGCAGCGAGGAGTATGATTTCTCTGACATCAACGTGTCTCCCAGCGACCCGTCGCGCGAGGACATCATCGCCGCTGCCGAGGCGGCTGCCTTTGCCGAAGAATGAGGCAGATAGTGCTCACGGAGCGGTGAAAGTGCCGCTTTTCAGCGTGCAGACAGCAGGAATGCAGCATGGAAATGACTGTAGCGGAAAAGTAAATCAATTTAATTTGCACGGTAAATCAATTTAATTTGAAAAGCAAATCAATTTAATTTGTGCGGTAAATTAATTTAATTTGCTTTTGCGTTGCTTCTCCCCGAAGCGTGAAAATGATGGCTGTGCAGCGTGTTTTCCTGCTGTTTCCAGGCTCCATAAGCCTCTGTTCATTGAACCGGCAGACGGCGGAGCCCATTCCAAAGCATGATGGACAGCCCCCTATAAGTAGTCCCCGAAAGTGATTCTCCACTTCCGGGGACTATGTGTTGGTGAGCGGCACTTACTGGTAGGCACCGCTCATGGCTACCTAACGATTAGTTGTCAGGATTCTGCTCCAGTGCCGGATTCGAATCCAGGTCGCTCTGTGGAATCTTGAACAAGAAGTTGCGATTGGCTCTGAAGAGTATGTCACCGTCGAAATAGGTGATGCCTTCAGCCGTGCCCTTCACGCATTTCTCCGATGCATACTTGGCAATGACGTCGCGGCGCAGTTCGTCGTAGAAGATTTTACCTTCGCCCACGAACTCAAAGCGACGCTGCTGGAAGATTTCCTCGTCCATGTCGGCCTGCGAAGTGTAGGTATAGGGAGCCAGTCCGGCACGTGTGCGAATCTGGTTCAGTTCGCTCAGGCCCTGTCCTCCTTGCAGCAGATTGGCAGCCTCGGCATAGTTGAGCAGCACCTCGGCATAGCGCAACATGGGGAAGTTGGCATTGGGACGGCCCAGAGAAGCAGGCGTGCGATTGTCGAAATACTTGCAGTTGAACACGCATCTGTGCTCGGCGTTGCGGTCATTGGTGATGGCCGTGGGTTCCCAGCGATACGTATTGGGGTTGTAGTCGGTGCTTGTGCCGTCGTTCAATTCAAGGTGTGAGAGGAATACATTGGCACGTTTGTCGCCATTGTTGAGCATTTCCTTGTAGAGGAAACCAGATACGCCAAAGCGCGCATACATACCGCTACCCGTGTAGTTATAGGTGCGGCCCAGTCCGAACCGAAGGTGCATGTCGTTGGTTTGTCCGCTCAACGGGGCAAACTGCAGTTCAAAGATAGACTCCTTATTGTTCTTGGAGTTCTCGTTGAACCACCAGTATTGGTCGGTGTAGTTCTCCATCAGCGAGTAGGCGTGCGAGTCGATCACTTGCTTGCTGTAGTCGCGTGCCTTGGTGAGATATTCCGAATTGTTGCTATTCATTGAGGCACGATAGAGATACACTTCTCCGAGCAGGGCGTGGCATGCCCCTTGATGAACGCGCCATACGTCATAAGAAGAGTCGGAGCCGCGCACGGGCAGCAGTTTGGCTGCGTCTTCCAGGTCGGTGATGATGGATTCGTAGCACTCGTCGAGCGTGTTGCGTGGCACCTCAAGGCCTTCCAGTCCGTTGGTATAGGTGGTGATGACAGGCGCGCCGCCAAAGAGGCGGATGACATGCCAGAGGCTATAGGCACGGATGAACTTGGCCTGTCCCTCAATTCTGTTGTGCTGCGTGTCGCTCATCTGTACGTCTTGGTGGCGGGCCAGCACGATGTTGGCACGGTTGATGGCCTCGAAGGCAGCCGACCAGATGCGGTTAACGCCGCGGTCGGAGTTTCCTGTACTGGCATTGTTGATGTCATACCAGCGGTTGAGCAACTCCATGGAGTTCTTGTTATAGGTGGGCCATCCCTGTTCGGTAAACAACTCGATGTTGGCAAGATACATTTGAGAGTTGGCCGTGTACATGTTCCTGAAACGGTTGTAGACACCATTTAAGGCTGCGTCCACCTCTCCCTCGGTGTTATAGAAATTTCCCGGATTCAAGAAAGTCAGAGGACGCTCCTCCAAATCGCTGCAACCCGTAAAGGCAAGTCCGCAAACAGCCATGCAAACACTTGCCAGATAATATTTCATTGTTTTCATATTTCTCAAGTATTTATATTAGAATTTTGCACTTACGCCGAATAAAACAATCTTCGTGAAGGGGTTGCCAACGTCTCCGTTCTCGGGGTTATAGCCGCTGTGGTTGGCTAAGGTAAAGAAGTTCTGGAGGTTCACGTTGAATGTGAGCGAGCGTATTCCCTGAATCTTCAGCAGGCCGGTGAAGTCGTAGCCCAGTTGGATGTTGCGCAGGATGAAATAACTCCAGTCGCCGTTGGTGCGGTCGCTCAACTTGATGTTCTTTGCTCCCGGTGCGGGATAAGTGCCGTCGGGGTTCGACGTGCTCCACATTCTTTCGTAGGCATATTTCGAGGGAACACCGATGAGTCCGCGCATGTTGTTGTCGGCCCACAGCGAGTAGTTGCCCAGGTTCTGATAGCCCACGGCCCATTTCGTTCCGTTGTTGCCATAGTCTTCGGCACCGGCCATGGAGGCATACTTCCATGCGCCTTGTCCGTAGACTTTCAGTGAGAACTTCTTGTAGTCAACGTTCACGTTGAATCCGTAATAGTATTTCGGCTCAATGGAACCGATGCATACCAGGTCGTTCACAGAAAGCGACTCGTCGCCGTCGAGATTCTCATACATTTCATCTCCGATTTGCGAGGTGGCTGCTGTTGCCGGCACATAATTCTTATACCAGTCGAGTGTTGCCTGGTCTTTGATGATGCCGAGCGACCTGAATGCATAGACACCGTTAACGGGCTCGCCCACGCGGAGGATGCGGGAAAGACCGGTGGTTCCGAAACCGTTGCCCACGGTCACTTCTTTCACATCGTTGTAGAGTTCCTTGATTTCGTTGGTGTTGGTTGAGAAGTTCACGCCCACGTTCACTTTCAGGTCTTTATTGCGCACGATGTCAGAATTGAGGGCAATCTCAAGACCCTTGTTGTTCACCTTACCTATATTACTCATCACGTTGCTGTAGCCCGATGTCGACGGGATGGGTACGCTGTAGAGCAGGTCGTTGGTGTTGCGGTTGTAGAAGTCAACGTTCAGGAAGATGCGGTTGAAGAGCGAGAGGTCGAAACCGAGGTCGAGTTGCGTGGTGCGCTCCCACTTCAGTTTGGAGTTTCCTACTGTTTCATAGTAGCCTGTCAGTGCTGATTCTCCGTCGGAATAGTTGCCGTTGTTGTCGGTGGCGAGATGAGAAAGCGAATTATAGTTACCGATTTCCTGGTTACCGGTCACACCGTAACTGGCGCGAACCTTCAGGTCGGTAATAGTGGGGTTGTCTTTCAGGAAATCTTCTTCCGTGGCTCGCCATGCCAAACCGAATGACGGGAACGTACCCCACTTGCTGTCTTCTCCGAAGCGGCTTGAGCCGTCGAAACGAACCGTGGCTGTGAGCATGTACTTGTCCTTATAGGCGTAGGTGGCGCGGCCGGTATATGAAATCAGCCGGTTGCTGTAAGCGTCGCTTTCTGCTCGCAGCGAAGCCTGGTTTACACCGTCGAAGTTCCATGCACCCAGTTGGTCGTTGTCGAACTGTCCCGACATCTGTGAATACCTGAAGCGGTAGTCTTGCCAGGAGTAAACGGCCGTGGCCGAGAAACGATGGTCGTCCCACTGGTTGGTGTAGGTGAGGATGTTGTCCATCAGTTTACTGCGTGAACGGTTCCAGTTGTGCACACCCGAACTGGTGGTCAGTCCCTGTGCAAGACTCTTTGCGCCCTGTGACGTGCTGAAACGATAGCGGTTGGATGTCTTGGTGTCATATCCAATGCTCAATTTGTAACTCAAGTGCTTTGTAATCTGTGCCTGTGCATAGAAGTTGCCGAGGAAACGCAGGTTCTTGCGGTTGTTGGTGTTGGCATTGTTGTCGGCAATCGGGTTGAAGAATTCGCCCCTGCTCACGATGTTGTAGGAGCCGTCTTCTTTGTAAACCGGCTCGTTGGGCCATCCAAAGCGGAACACGTCGTTGAGCACAACATCGGTAATGATGTTCACCGTGGAGGTGGTCATCTGGAGACTGGCACCCACGGTAAGCCATTTGTTGAACTGGTGGTCTACATTGGTGTGTACGGTGAATTTCTCGAAGCCGCGATGAGGCTGAAGTCCCTCCTGATTATAATAGCCGGCAGAGAGCATGTACTTGGTGCGGTTGTTGGCACCGTCGAAGGTCACACCGTAGTCTTGGGCCAATGCAGTGCTCTTCAGAATCTCTTTCTGCCAGTTGGTGTTGTAGATGCCTTCGCCGGTGAGGTCGGGCGTACCAATCTTGGCATTGGCATAGGCAGCGCGGATATAGTCGGAGAAATCTTGGCCGTCGATGGTGTCAATCAGTCGGCTGGGTGAGGAGATACCCAAGTTGGCATGAATAGAGAGGTTGTTGCGTCCTTCTGCACCTTTCTTGGTGGTAATCATAATCACACCGTTGGCACCGCGCGAACCATAGATGGCCGTGGAGGATGCATCCTTTAATACTTCCATCGACTCGATGTCGGCGGGGTTGATGTCGCTCATGTCGCCGTCAACAAGCGGGAAACCGTCAACCACAATCAGAGGGTCTACGCCTGCATTGATAGAGGCAGAACCACGGATGCGGATGGTGGGCTCGGCACCGGGCATGGTGTTGGTGAACACAGCCACACCGGCTGACCTTCCCTGAAGAGCCTCCAGAGGGTTGGAGGTCATGGTTGCGGTTATGTCGTCGCTCTTCACCGATGTGATAGAGCCGGTGAGGTCGCGTTTCTTCATGGTTCCATAACCAACCACAACCACTTCGTCCAGATTGGAGCGGTCTTCCTGCAAGGTCACGTTGAGGCTGCTGCCTGTCACCTTGATTTCCTGACTCTTGTAGCCAACATAAGAGAATACCAGTGTGGTTCCTCGTGGCACACTGATGGTGTAATGGCCGTTCATGTCGGTAACGGCACCTGTACGGGTGTTGTTTTTGGTGACAACGCTTACTCCGATGAGGGGTTCTCCTGTGTTATCCCTAACAATACCACTTACACTCGTCTGCTGCTGCACGGCGGCAGGCTGCGAGATGTTCTGGTTCCGGCTGCTGCTATTGTCGGCATACCCGCACGTAGGGGTAGCCAACATGGCTGCCAATGCCAGACCAACGAATAGGTTTTTTCCTTTTTCGTTCTTCATGTCAATTGTATTATAGTTAATAAATAATTATGATGTTTTTAGTGGTTAGTCTAAAATTCATAATGTGATTAATTCAGTTATGTCGTTAAAGCGGCTTCACAGTCGTTATTTACTTTCGATTTCTTTCGCAAAGATAAGCGGTTTTTTACTATATTCAAAAGAAAACGATACAAATGTGATCAAACAGGAGCGAATTTAACATTTTTTACTATAAAGATGTAGGAGAATGTGTTTTTGTAAATGCACAACAAGTGATTATTCCTTTTAACCTGCCTGCAAAGATCAATATATTATTAAATAGGTGTTTCTAAGTTCTTTGAAACAAATGCAAATGAATTTGAGCGACTTGTGAAAGATGGGCAGCCTTGGCAAACCTACTTATATCGACCGAGTTAAGTAAAATGATTTCCATTGAAGCAATAAAAACAAAATAATATAAATATTATCACAATAAATGTTAAAAGTGTGTGTTTCGTATTAAAAAACAGCCATTTTGTATTGTTTATTCTTGAAAAGCACTTATCTTTGCGAAAGAAATCGAAAGTTTACCGTAAGCCTTTTCTTTTGAGCATGAAGAGCGAAGATATTAAGAGAAGAAAACAAATATAATAATACTAATATATAAATAACTATCATTAAACCTAAAAACAATTGACATGAAGAACGAAAAAGGAAAAAACCTATTCGTTGGTCTGGCATTGGCAGCCATGTTGTCCGTTCCCTCTTGCGGGTACGCCAGCGGCAGCACCAGCCAGAGCATTTCGAAGCCTGCCGCCGTTGAGCAGCAGACAAGCGTCAGCGGTGTGGTAAAGGACAACACGGGCCAGCCGTTGATCGGCGTGAGCGTGATTGTGAAGAACAACACCCGCGTGGGAACAGTGACCAATCTTGACGGCGAGTTCCAGATCAGCGTGCCTCGCGGCACTACCCTCGTTTTCTCTTACGTCGGCTACAAGAGCCAGGAGATCAAGGTGGGCAGCGGCAGCCTTAACGTGACCTTGCAGGAGGACCGCTCCAACCTGGAGGAGGTGGTGGTCATCGGCTACGGTACGATGAAGAAGTCGGACCTGACGGGAACGACCGCCAACGTGAAGACGGAGGCCATCATGGCCAACGTGACGGGCAACGCCCTCGAGGCGCTGCAGGGCAAGGCCTCCGGTGTGGCCGTGTTCAACAACAACAAGCCGGGCGAGGGACCTGCCATCCGCATCCGCGGCTCCAGTTCCATCAACGCCAGCAACGAGCCTCTCTACGTCGTCGACGGGTTCCCCCTGATGAGCGGCGACATCAGCGACATCAACCCCGCCGACATCGAGTCGATGGAGGTGCTCAAGGATGCCTCTGCCACGGCCATCTACGGCTCGCGCGGTGCCAACGGCGTGGTGATGATCACCACCAAGACGGGCAAGGTGGGTACGAAGAACCTCACCTTCAACTCCTCCGTGGGTACGCAGATGCCGGGACGCAAACTGAACGTCGTGAAGGGACAAGACTTCATCAACTTCATGAATGCAGCCTATACCAACTACAACAACGATCCTTCGAAGGCCCCCTTCGCTAACGGCGACACCTCTTGGTGCACCAATCCCAATGCCGATACCGACTGGGAAGACCTGCTGCTCCGCGACCATGCATTCCTGCAGAACTACAACCTGAGCCTCGACGGCAGTGCCAACGGAACGAGTTACATGCTCTCCGGAGGATACTACAACCAGGACGGTCTCGTCCCCACACAGGGATTCGAGAAGTTCTCCTTCCACACCAACCTGCGCCACCAGTTCAACTCATGGCTCACCCTGGGCGGAAGTGCACAGTACACCTACTCCATCCGCAACGCAGAAGACAACGCCATGGGTAACGTGGCCCGCTACGGTTGGCCTACCGACTCTCCATACGATGAGAACGGAAACCTCGTGGTTCCGAAGAACCCGTACGTTTCGGATGCGTGGAACCCGATGATCGACTATCCCGAGCACATCAGCCGCACAACATCTGTGCGTGCAATCATCAATGCCTTTGCCGAGGCAAAGATCCTTCCCGACCTGACCTATCGCATCAGCATCGGACAGGACGTGCGCATGAACCGCGGCTACGGATACAACACCTCTCACCTCGTAGGCAACATGGCCAAGGGAACAGGTACAGGTAGCCACTCTTGGAACAAGGGACGCAGCAAGTTGATGGAGAACATGCTCACCTATGCCAAGCAGTGGGATGTTCACCGCTTCACCGCCACGGCCGTTTACTCATGGCAGGACTATGATTATCAAGATACAGGTATTTCCGGATCTGGATTCACTGTAGACGCTTTACAGGCTTGGGACATCACCAATGCCGTGCGCGACACATGGACTCCTTCATCGGACCGCTATGGCAACCGCCTGATCTCCTATACCGGACGTATCACATACGCCTACAATGACAAGTACCTGCTCACGGCAACAGCCCGCTGGGACGGATCTTCACGCTTCGGTGAGGACAAGAAGTGGGGTTTCTTCCCCTCAGTAGGTCTTGCATGGCGCATCTCTCAGGAAGAGTTCCTCAAGGACAATCCCGTGATCACCGACCTCAAACTGCGCGCCAGTTTCGGTGTGACTGGTAACCAGGAAATCGGTAACTACAAGTCATTGGCACAACTCGCCAGCGGCAGCAACTATTACTTCAATGGCACAGAACTCGTGGGCTACGCTCAAACGAAACTGGCCAACCCGAACCTGCAGTGGGAGCGAACCAACCAGTGGAACTTCGGTGTAGACCTCGGTCTGTGGAACCGCTTCACCGTGAACTTCGACTACTATATCCGCGACACCAACAAACTGCTCTATGATGTGCCTCTGCCACGCGAAACAGGTTACTCTAACCTGCTCAGCAACGTAGGTTCTACCCAGAACAAGGGTTGGGAGTTGACCGTTGGCGGCAACATCTTCAAGAACCAGGACTGGTTTGTGGATGCCAGCGTGAACCTCACTTACAACACCAACAAGATCAAGGGACTCTACAACGTGAGCGGTGTGGAGACAGAAGAGATTATTCTGAAGACTGACGGTACGGGTATCGACCGCCGTCTCGTGGTTGGCAAGCCTGTTGACGGACTTTATACGCGCAAGTCACTGGGCATCATCAAGACACAGGAGCAACTCGACTGGTACAAGAACTATGTTCCCAAGACTGCCTCAAATGCTTCAATCGGTGATGAAATGTATGAAGACCAGAACGAGAACGGAAGCATCGGTTCTGAGGACTATATTTGCATCGGTTCTGTTCAGCCGAAGTACTTCTACGGACTGAACCTGAGCGCAGGCTACAAGGACTTCTCAATTAACATCTACGGACAGGGCGGTTTCAAGTATGCATCTATCGCAGGTGCCGAGGCCAACGGCAACAACGGCACAGAATGGGCCCTGAGTTTCTCCGACAACGGCAGTTATCTGCTCTGGGGTGAGAACAACATCCAGGAGCGCTTGTACTTCCCGTCGCAGACAGCATACGAAAAAATGTGGAGCCCAGAGAACCCCGACGGCGACTATCCACGTCCAGGTTCAAGAGGCACTTATCTCTCTGACCGTACCAATGGCGACTGGACCTACTTCATCCTGAAGAACATCCAGTTGAACTACGACTTCACCCGACTGCTGAAGATCAAGACCGTGAAGGCTCTGAAGGTGAACCTCAACTTCCAGAACTTCGTAACCTTCGCCAACCACCGCGGCTACAACCCCGTGAACGGTGACATCTCTAACCCGTGGGCAAAGGCTATCATCTTCGGTGTAGACCTCAAATTCTAATCAAACTTCAAATATTTAAGGAATATGAAACTATATAAATATATCGTAGCCGGATTGTTCGGAGTTGCTGCACTGAGCAGTTGCACCGACTTGGAAGAGCATCCATATACGTTTATCGATCCAAACGCCTACTACAACAATGAGGCAGAGTTGAACTCCGGATTGAATTCGGTGTACAACGCTTACAGATCGCTTTGCAACGACGGTGGTACCTTTATGCGTCTGGAAGGCTGCACCGACTTCGGACAGCCCAACCGCGAGGGTAACAAGAACAACATCAACGACATCAATGCCTGGAGATACCAGAACCAGGCCAACAATGCCGGAACCTTTACCAGCGTATGGACAAAGGCGCTTACTGCCATTGCCCGTGCCAACAACATGATCGACCAGATTCAGAATGCCAACATCGCCGACAACATGAAGGCCCGCGCCATTGCACAGTGCCGCTTCCTGCGTGGCTGCAGTTACTACTGGATGGTACGTATCTATGGTGGTGTGCCTATTATTAAAGAAGCAGTGAAAGACATGAGCAACCTCGAATTCCCGCGTGCCACGGCTGATGAAGTGTACAACTTCATCGTGGAAGACTGGGAATATGCAGAGGCCAACCTGCCCACACGTGGCGAAGGCGGCTATGACGTATGGCGCGCCAGCAAGGGTGCTGCTCAGGCTTATCTGGGTAACCTCTATCTCTATCGTGCTTCCATGGCAGGTGCCGGCGGCTATAAGACTTACGACAAGGCTCTGCTGAACAAGGCTGCTGAGTATTGCAAGAAGGTAATCGACTCAAAGGTTTACGAACTCGTTCCCGATTTCGGCAACCTGTGGTGCTCGCTCAACGGCGACGCTGCCCGCAACACCAAGGAGTCTATCTATGAGTTGCAGTTTGCCCCCATCTCTGGTCAGAACAACGGAATGCACCAGAACTTCGGTATGTTTGCCGACTCTGTTTATCCTGTTGACTTCGTATCCTTCGGAAAGACGCTCTTAACCGGCGACGGCGACAAGGCCAGCGAGAAGGGCAAGGGCGACGGCGGCAGTTACTACTACCTGCGTACTGCTCCCTCTGTAGAGGCTTGGCTGAGTTACGACCCCAACGACCAGCGTCTGAAGGTGCTCATCTCTGAGGGTACATATAAGAAAGGTAACAATGTGGTGCACTGTGTTTACGACTGGACAGAACTTGGAACCTTGAAAGGAAAGAAAGGCTGGGGCAGTTGCTGCCCGGGCAACATCAAGTTCCACGACTTCTCAAGCGATGCCCGCACCGCTCTGAAATCAGGCAACAACTTCATCGTGATGCGCTATGCACAGGTGCTGCTCGACTATGCCGAGATTCAGAACGCACTGGGCAACACAGCCGTTGCTCTGCAATACCTGAACATGGTGCACATGCGTGCCGGTCTGCCTGCTTTGACCGCTGCTGCCGCTCTTGAACTGTACAAGGACGACCCCACCGGCCGTGCCGACGTGAGCAGCGAGGCTGATGCCGTTGACGAGGCCATCTTCATGGAGCGTGGCTGGGAGTTCATCGGCGAAGGTGTCATCTATTACGATGAACTGCGCAGCGACCGTCTTGGCAAGCGCGTTGGCTACTTTGTTAACAAGTACAACAAGATGAAGTTCAACCAGGTGCTACCCTTGGAGTTTGTTCCTACGAAGCATCACCTGTGGTGGATTCCAAACAACGACATGAATGCCAACTCAGCATTGGTACAGAATCCTGAAAACAAGGAAGACACACGCTACACACACTATAAGAATTAATCGTGGCTCATCGATTCGTGAATTCACGGTTTTAGGTATCAATTGATTTCACAAGGCTCCTCTTCGTCTCATAAGAGCAAGAGGAGCCTTTTTTTATTCAGCGCGTTGGAAATGCCGGCGTGCTTCTGCCTTTTTGCACGAAGCATGGCATGATAGCCATGCGCTTCTTTGTATATATGCACAGAAAAGCCACCACGCTTCGGCCTTCTGTGTGCAGGCGTTTAGCGGTGGTGGCATGTATAGGTGAGTTTCCTTTCAGAAAGAAAACTGCGCAAGAATGATTTCCTATTTGTTCAGTTTCCAGGTAACACCGTCCTTGGTGTCTTTCACCTCGAAGCCGGCAGCAGCCAGTTCGTCGCGAATCTGGTCGCTGGTGGCCCAGTCTTTGGCAGCCTTTGCCTTGGCGCGCAGGTTGAGCACCATGTCAACCACTTTGCCGTAGGCTTCCTCGCGGGCATCGTTGTCGGCACCTTTGTCGTTGCGCAGTCCGAGCAGGTCTACGGCGAACAGGTGGAATGTAGACTTCAGTTCGTCCAGGCATTCCTGGCAGATTTGTGCCTTGTGGTCAAGCAGCGTGTTGATGACGCGGCATGCCTCGAAGAGGTGGCTGATGACAATCTGCGTGAGGAAGTCGTCGTTTATGGCCTCGTAGCACTTGGCCCGCAGCCCCTTTACAAACTGCTCCGTGGCCGGGTCGCACTTGGCTGATACCGGCACGCGCTCCAGGTCGTTCAGTCCGTTCATCAGTCGCTCCAGTCCTTTCTCGCTGGCCTTGAGAGCCTCGTCAGAGAAATCCACGGTGCTGCGGTAGTGGGCCGAGAGGATGAAGAAGCGGATGGTCATGGGCGAATAGGGCTGGCTCAGCAGTTCGTGTTTGCCGGTGAAGAACTGTTCCAGTGTGATGAAGTTGCCCAGCGACTTGCCCATCTTCTGTCCGTTGATGGTAATCATGTTGTTGTGCATCCAGTATTTCACCATGTCATCGCCCTGCGAAGCCGTGGCTTGCGCAATTTCGCACTCATGATGGGGGAACACCAGGTCCATGCCGCCGCCGTGAATGTCGAAATGGCTGCCCAGATACTTGCGTCCCATGGCTGTGCACTCGCAGTGCCATCCGGGGAATCCGTCGCTCCATGGCGACGGCCAGCGCATGATGTGCTCGGGCGAAGCCTTCTTCCACAGGGCGAAGTCGGCCTGGTTGCGCTTTTCGCCCACGCCGTCAAGGGCGCGGCTCTCGTTGATGACATTCTCCAGTGTGCGCCCTGAGAGTATGCCATAGTGGTGTTTCTTGTTGTATGCCTCAATGTCGAAATAGATGCTGCCGTTGCTTTCGTAGGCGAATCCGTTGTCGAGAATCTCCTTCACCAACTGCTGCTGTTCGATGATATGCCCTGTGGCGTGCGGCTCAATGCTGGGTGGCAGCACGTTGAGTGCTTCCATGGCCTGGTGGTAGCGGTTGGTGTAATACTGTGCTATCTCCATTGGCTCCAGTTGTTCCAGCCGTGCTTTCTTGGCAATTTTGTCCTCGCCTTCATCAGCGTCGTGCTCCAGATGGCCCACGTCGG
>DGWC01000077.1:134582-192379 GCA_002395135.1 Prevotella sp. UBA4268
CGTCGGTGATGTTGCGCACGTAGCGTACCTTATAGCCAAGGTGTTTCAGATAGCGGAAAACGGTGTCGAAGGTGATGGCCGGGCGTGCATGGCCCAGATGGGGATCGCCGTAGACGGTGGGCCCGCATACATACATGCCCACGTTGGGGGCGTGGAGGGGTTCGAAACGTTCCTTCTGTCGGTGAAGGGTATTATAGATAAGCAAGGGCTGTTCCATATTTCTCTCTGTTAAACGTTGGTAAATCGGTGCAAAGTTAATTGAATTCGGCGGGATTACAAAATATTTTCTCTGGTTTTAGCAGTATGCGGCGGAGTTTTTGGAGCGTGTGCGGCTTTTGCGGCCGGTGGTGGCGGCATGCAGGTGTCGAAGTGCCACTATTGCCTGACCGGGGCATTGAAATGCAGGTGGCAATCCGATGCCTGGCAAAAGTAAATCAATTTAATTTACCGCACAAATTAATTTAATTTACTTTTCAAATTAATTTGATTTACCGTGCAAATTAAATTGATTTACTTTTCCATGGGTGCCGTTTCGATCGTGAAAACAATAGGTTTTCAGCCTTAAAACCTATGCTTTTCATGCTTCATGGCGATGCTTCATGGCGAACTGTCTATTTCGGTTCTCTGCAAATTTGGCCCATCTGTTGGTCGAGGAGTATGGAGAGACTGGTTTTCTGAATGATCATTTCATCCAGCATTTGCTGGCATTTGCCAATCTGTTCCATCGATGCATTGGGGTTTATGATTTGCTCACTGGCGTGATAGATTTGCAAGAGCAGGTCAGCGAAACGGTTAATCGTGTCAATCAGGCGGTCGGCAGCCAAGCACGCTTCAGCCTGTGGATTCTTTGTTTTGCACAACAGAACGATGGCCTGCCTTGCTTTTTTGGTTGCCTCGTCTTGTTCTTTGCGGGATGTTTCCAAGCGCTGTCTAATCTGTGTCTCGCCCTTGCCGTCGGCATCCGTGCACGGACTGTGGTTCTCTAAATGCCATATAGCGGTGTGAGCCCAGCATTTCAGGTAGATAAAATGCTCAATGGTGTTCTTGCCGAAGGGGTTTTCTTTCGGTCTGTCAGTATGGTTGAGCAGGTGGTAGTTGGCGATGGCCATGTTGCATACTTTGTTGCAAATGCCGGAAAAAGTCATTTTGTTCATGGTTTTACTATGTGATAGAATGAGGTGAACTTGCTGGTTATGCTTTCTTTCTGATATTGAAGATGCACTGGTGGCCCGGTGTGCGATAGCATGAGTTGCCCTGTGCGTTCAATAAAAAGCAAGCGGTTTTCGTTGGCGGTGGGCATGTGGCTGTTGATGTTACGCAGGAAACTTGACGGATCGCCATCGGTGAAACGGTCGTAGGTGCCTATGAGCAATGCTCCTGTGTGTGTAATTTGTGCCACTTGTGAGAAATCACCATGGGGAGAGGTGTGCACGTTGTTAAGCAGGCAACCGTGTACCCAGTCATAAGCCGTGTTTACAGTACATTCCACCCAGCCCATCAGCATGAAGGGCAGCATCTGGTTGCCGCGTCCTTGTTCATAGAGTAGGCGGATGATTTCGCGCTGCGAGGGTGTTACATCGGCCGTCATGAAATCGATATTGGCAGGTGAGCAGCAGGAAATGCTCTATGCGAGGGTCATGGTGGCGCGACAGGTAATATATCACTTTGTTGGCTCCCAGCGAATGACCACCCAAAATGATATGCTAGTATCCGGCATGTTCGGCATAGTCGAGATATGCGCATACATCTTCGTCGGTCATTGCGAACCGTTCATTCCACGAGCCAATGATTTCTTCCTTGCCCGTATGGGTGTTTTTAGTGCGTATAGCGCCGAAGGCATCGTTGGTTTGTGCGTAGACAAAGTCGATGCCTGCTGCCGTAAGCGTGTCACCTATATTATAATAGAAGGGGTTGCTGTAAAAGTTTCCATGAATGCCCGTGATGATGATCAGTACGGTGTCGGCCTTTTGTTCTGCTTCAAAAAGGGTTCCGTCAAGCAGAACGCCTCTCTTCGTTTCAACTTTCAAGTCTTTCATCTTCTTCAGGTGCATTCACTTCAACACGCTTCAATATGGTGGAGAAACGCAAAATCTGATTGCCAAAGCACTCTTCAAACCGGGCATTAAGCGTTGCCTCGTGGTGTCTTTTCCATTCGCGCAGACCGTTCAAGGTGTCGATATCAAACTGCACGGCATAACTTGTCTGGTTGTCAGTGGCCTCGTTCATGACTCGATAGATTTGCGGATTCTTCAGAAATCCTGTTTCTACCGCTTTCTGCAGGTATTCGTGACGCAGCCAATGAAGGAAATCCCCGATTTGCTCGTCTTTTACGTAGTATGTTGTATTGAAAACAAACATGTCTTTTTTCGTTGAAAAATTATTAATTCGTTTGCAAAGTTATTCATATTTTCCAGATTTCCCATCAACAGGCACACTGATAATTTTCTCAGTGTGACAAATTGTTGTTTTCGTAATAGTGTACCAACAGTTCTTGTTGGCAGTATTTTGCATGATTCTTTCCTGTTTTGCAGGAAAATTTGTATTTTTGCCCCTGCTATGTATAACAAGAAAATACCAGTGGATATCAATTGTGGTTTCCGCATAGCCATCGAGGTGATGGGCGGTAAGTGGAAACCTTATATCATCTATGAATTGTTGGATGGTCCGCGTCGTCCGAGTGAATTGCAACGGCGGATGCCCCATGCCAGTGAGCGCGTGCTGGCACAACAACTGAAAGAACTGATGGAATACGGCGTTGTGGAGAAGAAGGTCATTGACTCCATGTGCAAACACTCGGAATATAGTCTCACTGATCTGGGGCGCACGCTTATTCCTATTATAGAGCAACTTCGGAAATGGGGCAATGATTTCCGCCCGATGATGGAGAAGATTCTGAAAGAAAAGGAGGAACAATGAAAATGAAAGAAACTGCCGAACTGAAGTCAGGGGCAGTTTCTTTCATTGGGGATTTTATCCGTAAGAATATTTTTTATGTTAGGTTTCACTCTGCGGGCATGGGCGAACAGTTCTTGAAGTGGTTGTTCTCCACCAGTGGGCCGTCAACCTTCAGTTTCACCGTGCCGTCGGGCGTGGCGAACTGCAGGTTACTGAACGTCATGTTGCGGCCGTCGAGGATGTCGATGACGTTGTCGTCAGACTTCAGTTGGCAGTTCTCCACCACCAGGTTGTTGATGTCGTGGAGTGCCATGAGTCGCTTCGACGATGACTTCACGCGCTGGACATGCACGTTCATGGCGGGCGATTCGGGAATGCCCGTCACGTTGAGGAAGTAGTTGGCGTTGTTGATGTCGAGGTCGCTGATGCTGATGTTGCGGTAGACGGGTGTGAACTGGTCGCGCCGCATGGTAACGCGCTGTGAGGCATTGCCCACATAGATGGCCGACCCGAGCATGTCGAACCGGATGGCCGACCCCACGTTGTTCATCGTGATACGCTCGTAATACAGATTCTCGCCACCGCCTCCGCGCGGACGGCGCGTCTTGAAGCGGATGCCCACACTGGAGCCATCGAACACGCAATCGTGCACATAAACGTCGCGAATCATGCCGGCAGTCTCGCTGCCGCAGGTCACTCCGCCGTGGCATTTCTTGGCCAGACAGTAGCGTATGACGAGGTTCTCGGTGGGTTTGTTCACGCGCAGACCGTCTTCTCCGCGTCCCGACTTGATGGTGAATCCGTCGTCGCCCGTGTTCACGGTGCAGTATTCTATCAGGATGTTCTTGCACGACTCAATGTCCATGCCGTCGCCGCAATCGATGTGCCACGGTGTTTCGCTCTCCACGCTGATGCCACGGATGATGACATTCTCGCAGTAGGTGGGCACCACGTTCCAGAAAGGCGAGCGCAGCAGCGACACGCCCTCGATGAGCACATTGGTGCAGCGCACGGGTCCGATGAACGTGGGGGCGAAGATCTTGCCGCCGCGGTCAACGCCGTCGTAGAACCGCTCTGTGGGCGGGATGCTGTAATCGAAGTTGCGGTCGTAGTTGCCATAGTTGACCGAAGCCTTGCGCAGCGGTGCGTCCATGGGCGGGCCAACCAGCAGTCCGCCGCCGGTGATGGCGATGTTGTCCTGCTCAAAAGCGTAGATCAGTGCCCCGGTTGACATTCCCTCGATGCCGGCGCTGCGGGTGAACACCACGGGCAGATAGTCTTTCACCTCGCTGCTGAAGTTCAGCGTCACGCCCTTGGGGATGTTCAGGTTCACATTGCTCTTCAGGATGATGCGCCCCGTGTTCCACTCTCCCTGCGGGATGATTACGGTGCCGCCGCCCTTGGCATTCACCTCGTCGATGGCCGCCTGCACTTTTTGCGTGATGAGTCCTTTCTTGTCGGCCTTCTTCAGTTTCACGGTGACGGTGAGGTCGGGGAAGGTATTACGTTTCAGTTGCGGCATGTCGAAGGGTGCCTCGATGGGTACCACCTCTGCCGGCATGCATGCGGCTCCCACCTGCTCGCGCGAGAGTCTTGACTGAGCCTTTGCCTGGAGTCCGGCAAGGAGGGTGATTGCCAGCAGGCATGTGATGGTTTTTCTGTTCATGTTCAGATGATTTGGTGATGAATAATGCTGTGTTTTCACTGTTTTTCAATGGCTGTCAGCCATGCTTTGCGCCATTTATTTAGAAGAACTTGCCGCGCTGGTGCCAAACACTTTGTTGGCAAACTGCAGGAAGTGCTCCCAGTCGAAAGGTAGCACGGCATGCCGCCCTGTGCGGATATGATAGGCTATCTGGCCGTCGGTAACGGGATGGTCGATGGCAGGCAGTTGGTCTGCCGCCACTCCTTTTAAGCCATAAAGCGCATAGACGGGGTTGGCATTCCATCCGCCGAGGAACTCTCCGCGCTGGTCGGCCCAGTTGTCTTCGCTGGCTGATGCAATATAAACGGCACGCGGCGCGCAGAGTGCCACGGCAAAATGCTGGTCGAAGGGCATGCGCTGTTCACGGTTGCCGAACTGCAGGAAGTTGCCGTTGAACCAGTAGGGGAAGTGGTCGTTGACACATTCCACCGTTTCGCCTATTTTTCGGTTCGACAATGCGGCTCCGCAGCAACCGCTGTTCACGGGGATGGTCAGTGCAAAGCGCTGGTCGGTGGCACCTGCCCACAGGGCGGCCTTGCCCAGGCGTGAGTGTCCAATCACGGCCACTCGGCTGGCGTCTACTTGCGTGTCGGTCTCCAGATAGTCGAGCACGCGGCTGGCCGTCCATGCCCAGGCGGCGATGCTGCCCCACTCGTCGGGGTAGGGATAGGTCTGGCCGGGACGGTAATAGTCGGTCTGCACGCCCGTGATAACATCGAGAATCTTGTCGGGTGCCACGTCGGTATAGCAGAAGGTGGCCAGTCCGAAGCCGTTGTTCAGTATGCGCTCCAACTGCCATCCGTCTTTCTGTGCGCCGGTAACCACCTCGTTCTTGCCGAAACAGAGTCCCACAAACACTGGAACCTTGGCCTTTTCGTTCTTCTTCAGTGGCAGGTAGAGTTGCACTTCCACCTGAGTAGGATTGCTCTTGGTGCTCAAAGACATGTTGATCAGTTTGCGCAAGGCGCGCGTGTTGCCCACGCTTACCTCTTCTTCGGAAACCACCGTGGCGGGCAGACGCTTCTTTATCTTCGGCATTCTGCCGTACATATATTCGGTGAGCATGTCCAACACTTCGGGCCGGCGCTTTTTCTCCCATTCTTTTCGGGTGGTCACTCTCTGTCCGTCTTGGCACATCAGCACGTCGGGCAGTGTGAATTGGGGTATTTTGCTCTCGTCGTAGTTAGCCAGTTTGATGTAGTCTTTCTTGGGATGAGGATTCTGCGCCTGCAGCAAAAACGGGAACAAAGCGATGAGGATGAGTGCTCTTTTCATGTGGAGTAATTTGTTTTTGAAAGAAAAAATGAAAACAATTCTTTTTAGTTGGCAAATACCTGTGGAGTAGAATCTACAGCCTGCATGCTTTGGGGCTAAGCGCATCTTCCAAAGCATGCAAACTGTAGACCGTATGATTATTATCAGTATTCACTATTCGTGAACGTAGAGTTCCCAGCCGAGATAGGTTTCCAGTGCTTCCTGAACAATCTCAGCCACATTGCTGCGGACAAGAGCCACGTGGTGTTCGAATCCGTTCTTACAGATGTATTTCATCAGTTTCTGCAGGTTGTCCACCTTGGTCACGGCGATGCAGCCGTCCATTCCGTAGGGCTCGTTTGTAATCTGGCCTTCGCCGAGGTATGCTTTGATGCATCCGCGCGGGTCGTCGGTAGAGATGCGGAAGAAGGTGAAGTCGCCCTCAGATACTTTGGCATACACGGCTCCGAAGGTGCGTACTTTGCCCAATGTGCGGCCGAGCACGCCGAGCGGACCCAGTTTCACATTGTTGTTGCCCACGAATGACTTCGGGAAGTTTCCGCAGTGCGTGCATACACACTTGTTGCGGTCTTCAGCGAAGTTGTTGTTCCAGTCGGCCAGGGCAGCGGCATTGCCCGATGCCAGGTGCAGAGCCAGCATGGAAACGGCTCCTGCTATATCGGTCTCGCAGGCACAAGGAATGCCCATGTCGCCCAGCATGGCCATCGTGATGCAGGGAGCGCAGCCATAGTTCACCTCGAGTGAATCCCAGCACTGGAGTGCCACGGCATCCACCTTGTTGGCCTTCACCCAGTTGTCCACGGCCACGCCGAACTTGGCTTGTGTCTTCAGTTTGTCTTCATAACTCTCAGGCACCTTGGCATAGCCACGGATGTCCTCCATCTTCTTTGCCAGTGCGGGATCGTCGTCGGCAATCTTTTCAGCGGCAAAGAGCAGTTCAGAGAGGTCGGCAGGCACCACGGTGATGCCACTGCGCTGCAGCAGTTTCTCGCTGGCGCGGCAGGTGTTGAATCCCAATGGGCGCGTTCCGATTTGTCCGATGCGGCAATGGCGCAGGGTGTTCACTACGCGGCAAACGGCAGCAAACTTGTTGAGGTCCTTCACCAGCGTGTCGCTATATATAGAATAGGTGTGGAGCGTGGTGTCTGTGAAGGGAATTCCATACTGATAGAGGTTGTTGCAAACGGAAATCTTTCCGCAGAAAGCGTCGCGGCGGCTGTCGAGATCCACCTTGTCGTTCTCATCGTCGCAAGCCTGAACCAGCACGGGAACATTCAGTTCGGCACGGCTGATGGCGTTGATGATACCGATTTCGAAACCGAAATTAGGCAGGCTTACGATGATGCCGTCGATTTCATCTCGGTGCTGGCGGAAGAGTTCCGAGCAGAGCACACCGTCTTCTACGGTCTCAATGGAACTGCTGCCCGTGGGTGTGGCATCCTCTGGCAGGATGACATACTCATAGCCTTGTTCCTCGATGGTTTTCAGAAGTTGTTTGCGAACGTCGCGAGCGAGTTCGGAATTGAAATAGGCACGGGTGCCGATGATGACACCGAAGCAAGTTTTATTGTTCCTCATAATTCTATAATGTTTTGTTTATAATGTCGGGTTCTTATTTCATCAGTTGATGCACGGCATCCTGCCAGCCGGCAACGAAGCGCTCTATCTCGGCTTCATTGTCTTGCGGATGAATCGTCCAACGGCTCTTGCGCAGGGCGGCAATCTCATCGAAGGAGCGGTAAGTGCCACGGCTCAGCAGATTCATCACCACGGCTCCCAGGGCAGAGGCTTCCTCCACGTCGGAACAGTTGATAGGCACGCGCAGGCAGTCGGCCTGGAATTGCATCAGCGTCTTGTTCTTCGTGGGACCGCCATCCACGCGTATTTCCTTCAGGGCAATGCCTGCCTTGCGCGTCATGGCCTTCACAAGGTCGTTCACCTGATAGGCAATGGATTCGAGAGCGGCGCGCAGGAAATGGCTGCGAGTGGTGCCGAGCGTCATGCCGAACACTGCTGCCTTCACTTTGTCGTTCCACCACGGAGCGCCCAGTCCGGCAA
Source organism: Prevotella sp. UBA4268 (assembly GCA_002395135.1). Lineage (GTDB taxonomy): Bacteria > Bacteroidota > Bacteroidia > Bacteroidales > Bacteroidaceae > Prevotella. The sequence goes on from DGWC01000077.1 coordinate 142,516, forward strand.
ATGCAGGCACGAAATAGACACCGCCGTTGTCAGCCACCTTGTTCGCCTCGGCCTCTACCTCATTGGGCGAGCCGATCATTTTGAGTTGCTGCTCCAGCCATTTCAACGTGGCTCCCGTACTGTGGATATTCCCTTCGAATGCGTAGAAGGTCTTGCCGAGTGCCGCAAAGCCAATGGAGGTGACCAGTCCGTCGGGTGCTGCGGCAAACTGTTCGCCGATATTCACCATGACAGAAGAGCCTGTGCCGTAGGTGGCCTTTCCCAAGCCTTCCTCAAAGCACATCTGCCCGGTCAGCGCACCATGGCTGTCGCCCAGCACACCGGCAATCTGAATCGGTTTGGGCAGCAGTCCGCCCAGTGTGGTTTCACCGAACCCACTGTCGCAGGCCTTGATTTCGGGCATCATGGAGCGTGGGATGGTGAACAGTTGCAGCAGTTCGTCATCCCACTGCAGGGTGTGAATGTTCATCAGCATGGTGCGCGAAGCATTGGTCAGGTCGGTGGCATGCACGCGCCCGTCGGTCAGTTTCCATACGAGCCATGCATCGATGGTTCCCATCAGCAGTTGGCCTGCCTCGGCTTTTTGCCGTGCTCCTTCCACGTTGTCGAGAATCCATTTGGCTCCGCTGGCGGCGAAATAGGGGTCGATAAGCAGTCCGCTCTTCTCCTGAACCATAGGTCCGTAGCCTTCTTCCTTCAGTTGGTTACAGATGTCGGCACCGCGCATGCACTGCCAGACAACGGCATTGTATACGGGTTTGCCCGTGTTTTTGTCCCACACCACCACCGTTTCGCGCTGGTTGGTGATGGCCAGTGAGAAAGAAGCATCCAGCGTATTCTCCTCTTTTAGCAGCCCTTCAATCGCCTTGAGCACATTCTGGTAGATCTCTTCCGGGTCGTGTTCCACCCATCCTGCTTTGGGATAGTATTGCTTGTGCACCACATTCACCCGTCGGAGCATTTCGCATTTCTCGGAAAAAAGCATCGCCTTGGTGGCTGAAGTGCTCTGGTCGATGGCAATGATATAAGTTTTCATGTTTTGTTTTCAGTAGTAGTTTGGTGATTGTTTATTTCAGAAAATCGGTTGCTGCCTTCACAATGCCTTCAGCATCCAGGCCATAGTGGTGGAAGATTTCCTTGCTCGAGCCGTGAACGGCGTTCTCATCGGGGATGCCGAGGATGCGTACGGGAACAGGATTCTCCGAGATAATCTCCGTCACCATGGCTCCCAGACCGCCAAACTTGCTGTGCTCTTCCACGGTGATAATCTTTCGCGTGTCGGCAGCGGCTTTCAATACGGCCTCGCGGTCGCAAGGTTTGATCCACGACATGTCGAGCACGCGGGCTGAGATGCCCTGCTCTTTCAGCATCTTGCCGGCCTCGAAAGCGTGGTAGACGGTTTCTCCTGCAGCAATGATGGTCAGGTCGGTGCCGTCCATCAGCATATTGGCCTTGCCGATTTCAAACTCGAAATCGTCGTTCTCGTATACATCGGGAACGGCGGCGCGGCCCACACGTACATAGACGGGTTCGGGGAAGTCAACCAACTGCTTCACCAGTTTGCGCGTTTGGCGCGCATCGCAGGGCAGCACCACGTTCATGCCGGGGAAGGTGCGCAGCACGGCAATGTCGTGCAGACTGTGGTGGGTGGCTCCCAGGGCACCGTAGGCCACACCTCCGCTAACGCCCAAGATCTTCACGGGGTTCTGGCTGTAGGCCATGTCCACCTTTACCTGCTCCAGGGAGCGGGCCACATAGAAACAGGCAGGACCGCAGACGAATACTTTCTTTCCGCTGTGTGCCAGTCCGGCACCAATGCCCACGGCATTCTGTTCGGCGATGCCCACTTCTACAAACTGCGCGGGCAGTTCCTTTGCAAAACCGCCCAGTGTCACGCTTCCGCGTGCGTCTGATGTCACTGCAATAATATCTTTGTCAGCCTTTGCCAGTTCCAGCAAAGTGTCTGTGAAACTTTTTCTACATGCTATCATATTGCGAATTATATGTAATGTTGTGAATTATGAAAATGTGGAATGCGATGTTCTCATCTTTAGTCTCTTGTTTCTCAGGCCTCTAACTCGGCAATGCGTGCGTCAATCTCTGACAGAGCCTGCGCATATTGGTCGGCATCGAACATGCCGTGGTGCCACTTGGCGATGTTTTCCATGTAACTGACGCCCTTTCCCTTGGTGGTATAGGAAACCAGGAGATGCGGCTTGCCGTTGGTGTAGTCGATGCTCTCGAAGGTCTTGATAATCGACTCCATGTCGTCACCGTTCATTTCTTTCACGTCCCAGCCGAAGGCCGTCCAGCGCTCCACAATGCTGTCGATGCCCATCACGTCCTCGGTGTTGCCGCTGATTTGCAGGTGATTGCGGTCGATGATGGCCACCAGATTGTCAAGATGATACTGATTGCCGGCCATGGCAGCCTCATAGATAGAGCCTTCTCCCTGCTCGCCGTCGCCCATCAGCACATAGGTGTGCCATGGCTGGCGGTCCATCTTGGCGGCAATGGCCATGCCTGTTCCGATAGAGAGTCCGTGTCCGAGTGCACCTGAATTCACTTCTATGCCGGGCACCTCTATCGTGGGGTGGCCTGCCAGTGGCGAACCGAACTTGCCCAGCGTGTCAACCAACTCTTTCTTGATAAAGCCGCGGGCCTCGAGCGTGGCGTAAAGAGCCTCCACGCAGTGGCCTTTGCTCAGCACGAAGCGGTCGCGCCCGGCCATTTTAGGTTCTGAGGGATTCACGTTCATAATATTAAAATACAGGGCGGTCATTACATTCAAACATGATAAATCACCGCCAATATGTCCCGCTTTGGCATTGTATACAATTTCAATCAAGCGCCTGCGGTTTTTCTCGGCCTGGAGTTTTAATTGCTTTGTTTCCATATATTTTGTATTTACTTTGCAAAGATTGTTATCTATTATCTTGCAAAGAAAACAAAAAAATACCAAAAAACGAAAGAAAACGAAAGAAAAGTATGGGGGCTTAACATTATTTATCTAAATGGCCATTCACTGGTTTATAAACTGCGCACGTGCATATATCTTCATGGTCATTATGAAATTTGTTTCGAAATGTATCAGGCAAGCCCCTCACCATTGCCACAGATGGAGAGAGGCTTGCTTGTATATGCGGTTTCACCTACAGGGAAAGAATAAACCGATCCCAATCTTCGGCACCGCCGTCACCGAAGTTTTTCTGCTACAGACGTGCTCTGATTGACGTGATGCTCTGCTTGCTTTTTATCAGAATATCGGCCATTCGCGATGGTGGAACACCGGTTTTCACAAGCAGGCATATCTGTTTCTCCAAGTCGCTCATCGGTTGCATTTCGTTTAACTTGGCATGATAACTGGGATAGTCTTCGTCAATGGCACTCGAGAGTTCTGTCCATTGTTCATCTGAGAGAGGTTTTGTTGAGTTTTTAAACCTTTCATACATATCACTATGGTCTTCCCCCGTTCTGTTTAGATTCACGCAGGCAAAAATACTACCAACTGCCGCTGATATAGCCGCAAGGCATTCTTTAATCCATCCACTGTCTCTGCATTTTAGTATCCAGAAGAAATAAATGGATGCCACTATCATGAATAGAAACGTGAGAATCCGTGCTACCGTCTTTTTCTTGTTGGGAGCGATGCATGTTCCTACGTGTACGAACAAGAATCCTACTATTGAACAGGCAGCAATATAATACCAAGCGAAGCGCAGCGGTATGCGTTCTCGGTGAAAGAAATCAATTTGTGAGAATGCTTTATTGAAGAGGTAAAACATCCATGCTATCAGCACTGAGTACGGAAGGATTGTCACCCACCGCAGTAAATTCTTCACTTTCGATTCCATTTTTGTCTGTGATGTTAAAGTATTTTTCGTGCAAAGGTAGTGCAAGTGTGGCGAATCGCCAAGAGTACAGTGTACGCATCGAGTACGCATTTGCATTTTAGTATCAAAAAAAGGCAGAAACCGCGATTTCTGCCTTTTTAAGAGTATAGATGAAAAATGCTTTTTTTACTTCACGTATTCTGCAAAGTCGGTCAGGCGCATGTCGCCCTTGCGAGCCAGAGAGTCGTGCATGGCGAAGGCTGCCGGCAGGTTGTGACGTGTGTGTCCGCCCTTGGCAATCTTCAGATAGTCCCACAACATCTGCTTGTAGTCGGGGTGCACGCACTGCTCGATGATGTGCTCGGCGCGCTGTGCAGGGCTCTTGCCGCGCAGGTCGGCCACACCTTGCTCAGTCACGATGATGTTCACGTCGTGCTCTGAGTGATCTTGATGGCTCACGAAGGGAACGATAGAACTGATCAGTCCGCCCTTGGCTGTTGACGGGCAGGTGAAGATAGAGAGGTAGGCGTTGCGCTCGAAGTCGCCCGAACCGCCGATACCGTTCATCATCTTCACGCCGCTGATGTGCGTAGAGTTGGCATTTCCGTAGAGGTCTACCTCGATGGCTGTGTTGATGGCAATCACTCCCAGACGGCGGATGATTTCAGCATTGTTTGAAATCTCGCTCTGGCGCAATGTGAGGTGATCCTTGAAATAGTCCATGTTGTCGTACACCTGCATCAGGCACTCGTTGCTCACGGTGAGCGAGCAGGCGCTGGCGTCCTTCACGCGGCCGTTGAGCATCATGTCGATCACGGAGTTCTGAATCACTTCGGTGTAGATATTGAAGTCGGGCACGTGCTTGTCTTGTCCCAGTGCGCCCAGGATGGCGTTGGCTGTTGAGCCCACACCGCTCTGCAGTGGCAGGAATTCCTTGGGGATGCGGCCTTTGTGCAGTTCGTCAACGAGGAACTCTGCGGTGAGATAGCCTATCTTGTCGGTCACAGGGTCGCTGTCTTTGAAGGCGCGAGCCTCGTCGGGGATGTTGCACTCTACCACGCCCACCAGTTTCTCTTTCGGTATTGACACATAGGGAACACCGATGCGGTCGCCCACGTGCTCAATAGGAATGGCCTTGCGGTAAGGGGGATCGAGCGGCTCATACACGTCGTGGATGAACTTGGCGTTGGGGTTGTGGAAGGTGTTCAACTCCAGAATCACCCTCTTGGCCAGGCGTGCTGCCGTGGGGCTGATGCCGCCGGCGGCGGTCAGATAGACGCGGTATTCGGTGGCAGTCTCCTCAATGTCGCACACTTCGAGGATGGCCCAGTCCACTTCGCCGTAGAAACCATAGCGCAACTCCTGTGCCATGTGGCTCAGGTGGAGGTCGTTATAAGGAATTTCTCCCATGTTCACGTGCTTGCGGAAATCGGGATTGGTGGTGTAGGGAGCACGGTATTTGATGGCCTGTGCATTGGCCAGGTCACCGTCGGTGCTCTGTCCGGTGGAAGCACCGGTGAAAATTCCAACCTTGAACTCGCGTCCGGCTTCATGCTCTTTCACAGCGATTTTTGCAAGTTCTTTTGTCACGGCCTTAGCCACACCTGCTGGTGTGAATCCGCTAAGTGCCAGATTCTCATTGTTCTTGATAAGGGCTGCAGCCTCGGCAGCCGTCATTCGTGTATAAGCCATTTTTGAATAAATAGTTATTAAGATTCGGGTGCAAAGTTAATAATAATCTGTCAGAAACAGGCGATTATGGGTTAAGATTTGTGGTCGCCTTTATAATTTTTCACGTTTTGGAGCCTTTTTGCCTGTTATTTGTCCCGGCATTGGGGGCAGATGCCCTTCACCACGAAGTTGGCCGTTGTCATCTCGTAGCCCTCGGGCAGCGGCACGTCGGGGATGGGCAGGTCTTCCAGGCAGAACGTCTTGTGGCATCGCTCGCAATAGAAGTGCACGTGCATGTCGTCGTCTTCATCCTCGTGGTGGCTCAAGCAGAGTTCGTAGCGCACGCCGTCGCCGCCGTCTTCGATGACATGCACCAGATGGAGGTCGCGGAAAAGCGTGAGCGAGCGGAAGATGCCCGACTTGTCGATGGTCAGTATCTCGTATTCCAGTTCGCTGAGCGACATCGGTCGCCCGGCGCTTGCCAGTGCCTTCACCACCACGATGCGGTTGGCCGTGGGCTTGATGTGGTGCCGGTTGAGCAACTCCGTGCATTTCTTTTCGTCCATCATAATTCTGTTTTTCTGCCTGCAAAGATACGATATTTATCCGAAAGACATGCTGTTTGGTGCCGCCAATTCGCAAAAATGGAAAAGTAAATTAATATAATTTACCGCGCAAATTAAATTGATTTACCGTGCAAATTAATTTAATTTACTTTTCTGTTCGGACGCTATCGGCATAGAAAAGCGGCACTGCGGAGCGGCCATTCTGCCACTTTTTTCAGAAAAAAAGATAATAATCGTGTCACAAAAAGCGTTCTCCTACGTAATAAGGGTAAAAGAAGTCATGATGACGCAAGAGGATTTCAAACAAGAGGTGGTTAGGATAAGGCCCCAAATGGTGCAGACGGCCAGGCGGTATCTCGACGATGCCGACGAAGCCGAGGACACGGTGCAAGACGTGCTGCTGCGCCTTTGGCAGATGACCGACACGCTGCGCCTGCCCCTCGACGCACTGGCCGAAGTCCTGACGCGCAACTTCTGCATCGACACGCTGCGACGGCGGAAGCCGCAGGTGAGCGTGGAGCAGATGGAAGATGTGGCCGACGACACCAACGGCAGCGAACTCCTGGAGCGCACCATGCGCATGATTGAGGCACTGCCCGCCATGCAGCAGACCATCATCAGGCTGCGCCACATGGAAGGCATGGAGATGAAAGACATAGCAGCGCTCACGGGCAGCACCGAAGTGGCGGTGAGAAAGGCACTGAGCCGCGCCCGCAGAGCACTCGCCCAGAAAGTGATGAACCACAGCGACCAATAAATAATGATGAATATGAACAACGAACTGAGAATACGCACGCTCACCGAGCGATTCCTCAACGGCGAGACCACGCTCAAAGAGGAACAATGGCTCGCCCAATGCTACCGCAGCCACCGCGTGCCGGAGGATTTGCTCGCACTGCGCCCGATGTTCATGGGGTTGGAAGCGATTTCCCTGGAACATGAGCGCGCAGGCAGCAAACCCGCCAGGAAAGCAGCCATCTGGCGGCGATGGGTGGCCGTTGCCGCATGCGCAGCCATCCTGCTGGCCGGCGGCGGCACCCTGCTATGGCAGCGCCAGCAAAACGAATGCGTGGCCTATATATACGGCAAGAAATGCACCGACCGCGACGTGGTGATGAAAGAACTGCAGCGCAGCATCACCGAGGTGACGGCCGCTGACGGCGACGTGGACGTTGAAAGCCAGTTGAACGACCTGTTTGAAATCAATTAACAAGAGCAGATATGAAAAGATATTTAATCATCATAGCCATGACAGCAGTGTTTGCAGCAGCCCACGCCCAGCAGGGGCTGTATGTCAACGAACTGTTTCAGGGGAAAATCATCCCCAAGGAGCAGATGATGGAGATCGCAGTGAGGGGAAAGAGCATTGCCAAGTATCAACTCACCTATTTCCACAGCCTGCGCTTCATTGCCAGCGGCGAGGAGTTCTCGCGCATCAAGATGCTGGTGGAGAAAGACCATGAAGCCAACATGGCGGAGTCGGGCGGAGAAGGCTCCTACAGCATAACCAACAAAAAGTCGGGCAAGGAGGTCATTTCTTTCATGTTGCGGCTGAAACCGCTGAACGGCAAGAACCGCTATCTCTGCTATAAGACAACCGGCAGAAACGGAAAGACGTATGAAACAACCGTTGTCTACATGGAAGGGTCGCTGCCTTCGTTAGACAAACTGAAAAGCATTTTACAAGTAACAATCAAATAAACAACAATCATTATGAGAAATCTGATACTGACGGCATTGGCTGCTGCCATGCCACTGATGGCACAGGCCACCATATCCGACAACGATACCATCGTGATTAAGAACCCCAAGAAGGTGACAATCGTCACGGGCGACTCCATCCAGAAAATCATTGTGAAGGGAAAGGAGGGCGACAGCGACTTTGAATACAGGAACACCATCCAGTTGGTGGACAGCAACTATGTGAGCAATACCGTGATAAACAAAGACTCATGGAGTTTGCGCAGTGTGCTGCCATCAGTGGGTTTGAGTAAAAACAAAGAGAATCCCCAAGGTGAAGTGTTATTGGGCGGTCCCTTCCTCATTGGTTTCACTGCCCCCACCCATACGGCTGCCGGCACCGACTTCAGCACGTTCCGTTCATGGGAGTTTGCTCTGCCTTTCATCAGCGCTTATCATTATTTCGACAAGAAACAGCACACTGGCATCTCCTTGCTCACGTTCTTCAACTGGCGCAACTATCGAATGACGGGCGACCAGCGCTTCGTGAAAGAAGAGAACGGGCGTGTGTCCTTAGGAGACTATCCAGAAGAGGCAAAGCCGAAGTTCTCAAGAATCAAGGTGTTCAGCCTTTCCGGTGCGCTGTTGTTCCGGCTGAACTTCGCCAAGTCGTGGGGAATTGAATTAGGTCCGGTTGTCAATTTCAACACGTATGCCAGCATCAAGACTCGTTATAAGAAGGATGGCGGGAAATTCAAGAACGTGGATAAAGGCATCAGCCAGCGGAAAGTAACCTTCGATGTCATGGGAATCTTCAATACGCCTGAAATAGATCTCTATCTGAAATACAGTCCCAACAACGTGTTGAAAGACGGAGTGCGCTTCCGTTCACTCACCTTCGGATTATATCTGTAATCAAGCGAGCACCTGTTTCCCAGTGAATGGGAACAACATAGCCGTCCCCGCCTCACAGAAAAGGATGAGGCGGGGACGGCTGTATATGCGGTTCTGTATCAGTGCCTTTGTCACTTGGTGCCGAGTATGTTGTCCATCTTTCTGACGAAGTCGGGCTCGCTGGGGCGGAAGGCGTTGTTGCTGCGGATGGTGCCGTCGGCATTCACGATGATGAAGCGCGGAATGCTGGTGACTCCCCACTGTCGGCTGAGTTGCTTGTATTCATCGCTGCTGCATACGAACTGTAGCCACTGAGGCTGGTCTTTATCCAGTTTGGCGCGCCATGCCTGCTGGTTGGTATCGATACTGATGCTGATGAACTGGATGCCGGGCTGATCTTTATAGTGAGCCACGTGGTTCTCTATATATGGTATCTCGGCGCAGCAGGGTGCACACCATGTGGCCCAGATGTCTATGTAGAGCACCTTTCCGAAGTATTCACTCAAGTGATGGCTTTTTCCTTGCGGGTCGGAAAACGAGATGTCGGGGCATTTGGCGCCGGGCATGGTGGCCTTCTTGGAGTCAATCACTCGCTGTAATTGGGCAGAGAGTTTCGGACTGGCGTTCTGCTTGAAAGCATTCCAGAAGGCATCTATGTCGAATTCCCTGTCTGGTTTGGCATAACTGATGACGGATGAGGCCAGACTTTCAAGCAGGGTTGCCCTTATCCGCGGATTGGTGATGTGGCGGTTCAGCACATCCATATACTCTGAAGCGTAGGCGTTGAGGTTGCCCTCGCGCACCCTGCGGCTTACTTTTCCCTGCATGAAGGCTTGCGGCAGTCGCAATACCATGTCGAGACCGTCCTCGTCGTTGGGGTCTATCTGGCTGAGCAGTCGCTGGTAGTGGGCATCCTCTTTCACGTTTTGATGGTTGGCCTCGGCCTCTTTCTCTGCCAGTTCAATCCCTTCTGCCGTGTATTTCATCTTGGTCAGTTTTTCAAACCAAGCCCTGCGCATGGCATCTTTTTCCCTTGAGGCGGCTTTCAGCGTGGCTGCATAGCGGCTTTCCAGTCGCTCGTGGGCCTGCTCGAAGGTGATGGCCTCGCGCTTCATGCGCTCTTCTATCATGCGCACGCGCTCTTTGTCCATGCCTGCAAACTCGCGGGGGTCGAACTCATACTTGCCGTGCGTCAGGTTGATATATTTCTCCAGGAAGCGGTTAGCGGCAGCGTTGTCGCCCGAATATTTGGTCCTCACGATGTCCTTTTCCCGTGAAATGGTCATCCTTGTGGTCTTCCCTGGCTCCATGTAAAGCGGGATGATACCGATGTTACTGCCCAGAAAAGAGCCCCGTGTCAACTTCTGAATGCTGTCAGACTGGAAGACCCATGTTTTCCTTTTGTCGAGTTTCACGGGTGTGAAATTTCCCTGGCACGACAGTTTCGCATTCTCAAAGATGGTTGTGTCTTTCACCGTCACCTTGAGCAATTGGGCTTGCGAGGGCAGTGCGAAGGCTGCCCCTGCAAGCATTAGTGACAGAATGCTGATTCTTGTTTTCACTTTACTTTGATATAATCGGTTGAACTATCAATAGTTTTGAGTCAGGCTGGGATTGTACTGTGTGGCCGGCAGCGGGAACGGCAACACCCACAGAGGCGACTCGGGCTGGATGGTGTAGGGGCCGTAGTTGTCGAATTGCTTCGTGATGGTGCGGCGGTAGTTCGGTTCTGTGTTCCACCGCTTGCAGTCAAAGAAATTCTCAAACGTGCCAAGACACTCTATCCATTTGGCTTTCTGCATCAGATCCATGGCTTCCTTTTCGCTGAGTCCGTCCTTGGCAAATGGCTCATAGTTCTCAATGCGCTTTGCTCTCACTTTGTCTACATTCTCCAGACCTTCGCGAGTCTTTCCGGTGCGGATAAGGCATTCGGCCAGTGTGTAATACATGCGGTCGCTGGTCAGTCCGTAGACGTTAGCCGAAGCAGTGTAGCAACTGAACACCAGTACGTTAACACCGCAATATAGTCTTCCTTTCATGGCATTCCATCCGCCGCTGTAGTTGAAGATATAGTCGCCGGGTTCATACAGGGCCTTTGATTCGTTTGACAGTGCTTCAAGGTTGGGCGACACGCGCGTTCCGTGGCGGATATAGAGCAGGTTGTTCTCGCTGGTGGCAGGCAGCACCCACGACTTGGTGGTCTTGATTACCGAGCGGTCTTCAATGTTCCCATTGAGGCGCAGCGATGCCTCGGCATAGGGCAGTGCCTCGCTGTAGCGTTTCATCTGCATGAGCACCTTTGCCCTCACGGCATTTCCCCATGCCTGGTCGCCACGTTCCACATTGGGCTCATGAACGGGCAACAGGGCAATCAACTCATCAGAGCAGTCTTCAAGAATACGCTCATAGGTTTCTTTCAGTGTGAGTTTCTGTTTCTGCGAAGACGCGTCTATATCGTCAACGTAGGCAATGCCACCCTCTTTGTCGGCGGTGCTTTCATCGTATTGCTTGGCATAGATGTTGGCAATAATCCAGTGCAGGTAGGCTCTCATGATGCGTGCTTCGGCAATGCACTGTGCCTTTTTCTTCTCATCGCCTTTCACGCTAGGCATCTTAGAAATCAGCACATTCATGTAATTAATGTATATATATGCCTGCTGGTATCGGTAGTCGTAGGTGCTCAGTGCTTCTCTGTCAACTGTCTCGTCGTAGGTGAGGTAAGCATACGAAAGCGAGTTCTTCATTCCCATGGTGCCCGGCACGTTCAGTGCATAGCCCTCTGCTTCGCCGCAGATCATCAGAATGTCGGCCGACGGATTCTTCTCCAGTGTCCATTCCTGGTTCAGGAGCGATTCCAGGTCAGTAAGGCTTTCCAGAGTTGTTTTCCCTTTCGGAACGATGTCGAGTTCGTCGTCACAAGAGGTTACGAGGCAGGCTGCCAGCAACAGAATGCCTGCGACAAAGGCCAATGGGCGGTTATTGCTATATTTTGTTGTCTTCATAATTATGACTTGTCGATTATCAATTATCCATTATTTTTTAGAAATTCACCCGCAGGCTCATGGTATAACTCTTCGGAGTTTTGTTCAGAGGAGTGCCGCCGACGGGGCTGTTGGCTTCGGGGTCGATGCCAAAGTCGTTGCGCACCCATGTGCACAGGTTGTTCATCTGCAGGCGCAAACGGATGCTGTTCACCTTCAGCGAGTGGCAGATGGTCTTGGGGAATTCATATCCCAGCACCAAGTTACGCAGTTTCATATAGTCAGCAGGCACTACATTGGCATCCATGAAGCGGTTGAACACCACGCTTGGAATGTGGGCTGTGCCTCCTAGATAGCCGTTGCCAAGATACTGAGTGGCATCGCCAGTAGTCCAGAAATTCAGGTTGTCGGCAAAGATGGCACCGCTGTATCCGTTCACCGAACCTTGGCTTGACCACCGCTGTACGTTGGCGCGCATGTGGTGGCCGCCATAGTAACTGAACATGGCAGAGAGAGAGAAGCCTCTCCATGTGATTTCGGGCGTGAAACTTGACATTACCTTTGGGTCGAGTGAGCCGCAATACACACCGTCTTCGGGCGTGAAGGAACTGGATGTGAGGTTGCTCTTGTTTACTTCTCCTTCATGGTCATACCAAGTGATGGTCTGTATATTGTTGTCGTTTTCTATTCCGGCAAAGCGGTAGGAGAAGATGGAGTGCACGGGGTAGCCCTCATGTAGCGTCTGCTCTTGCAGGTTCACATAGCCCGACGTGGGTTTGTGTGTCACCTTGGTCACCTTGTTCTTATTATAGGCAATGTTGAACGATGCGTTGATGCCCAGGTCGTTGCGTGTGGCAGGCTTCAGTATCTGGCCGTTGAGTTGCAGTTCCACACCATGGTTCTTCATCTCTCCGTTGTTGATGGTGAGCGACGACCAGCCGGTGGTGATGTCAAGGTCGGTCAGTGTGAGCAGGTCGGTGCCTTTCTTGTGATACAGGTCGAGCGATCCGCTCAAGCGGTTGTTCCACAGCGAGAAGTCCACACCTACGTTCCACGATGAAGTTTTCTCCCAGCGCAGTTGTTCGTTAGGTGGTGTGTCGAGCGTGGCGCCCACGTTGGCATAGAGGTATTCATTGTCGAGTGTGGCGGTGAGATAAGATGACACCGACGAGTCGATGTTACCCGTCAGGCCGTAACTGGTGCGCAGTTTCAGAACGTCGATCCAGGGGTATGCCTTCATGAATTCCTCGTTGTGGATGTTCCAACTGAGACCTGCTGACCACAGCGGGCGGCCGCGGAACTCAGGGTCGGCACCGAACAGGTCGGTCTTGTCGACACGATACGACAGAGATGCGCTGTAGCGGTGGTCGTAGGTGTAGATGCCAGAGAAATAGAGTGAGTAGAAGCGGTGCAGGATGTCGCTCGTGGCGATGTTGCCTTCTGAGGGTGAATCATAGATGGCATAGTTGTCGCCCAGTACGGAGGCTTTACCGTAGAGATTCTTCAATACACCGTAGTTTACCGTATTAGAGCGGTTGCTTTGTGTCTGGTCGTCGTAACCTAGGATGACGTTGCCGTAAGTCTTGGCATGCGATTCGCGGAACTCAAATCCCGCCACGGCCTCGATGCCGTGCTTCTCGGCAATCTCGCGGCTGTAGCCTGTCTGCGCCCTGAACGTATAATGGGCACCCTCGGTGTTGGTTGTTGTCAGCAAACCGCCTTCTGGAATGTTGTGGGTAACGCTACCGTTACTCTCTGTAGTGTATATGTCATAGAGATATCGCATGGCGTAAGAGTCGGGTGTCAGGTAGGTATTGCTCTTGTTAAAACTGTCTTCATACTGGAAATGAGCGCTGGCCGTCCATCCGGGCAGCAGCGTTACGGTGGCGCTGCCGAATGTGCGGATGTGTGTGTCGCGTGTGTTCACGGTGTTGGGACCCATCTCGTCGAGTGGGTTGTAGCCCAGGTCTTTCAGTCCGTAGTCAGGGTTTTGCAGTGCCGGTTCGGTGAGCAGCACGCGTCCGTCCATTCTTGCGCGTGAGCCGTCGGCATTATACATGCTCATGTAGGGCTGATATGCGTTGATGCCACCCTTTTCGTCGGCGGCCAGGTTTTTCTGCCTTTCGCTGATGAAGTTTGCACCAAACGCGAGGTTGAGCCATTTCGTGGGGTTCAGGTCGCCTCGATAACTGAAGGTAATCACGTTGTTGTGCTCCATTTTCTTGGCCAAGTTGTCCGACTTATAGTTGAGCACGATGCTCGAACTGAGATACTTGCCGCGAGTGCGTAGTGCCAAGTTGTATTGCTGCAGCACGCGGGCGCGTGTCTTGGCATCCATCCATTCCTTGCGGTAGTCATTCTTGCTCATGCTGTTCAGTGTTGACTGCAGGCTGGCATCACTCATCTCACCCAGATGGTTGGCAATGAGCATGCGCATCACCGGCGTGAGCGCAGAGGGGTTGCTGCGATATCGTTCGGCCACAGATGTGAACGAGTTTTCGTCGTTGGCTTTCATGTGGTTGAAGTTGTATTTCTCCAGAGCGATATACTCTTCAGCGTTGGCCCATCCGTAGTTGTCGTAGTTCTGTTTCTCGCTGATGGTGATATCGGTGTCGAAATTGATGTCCAGTTTTTCCTGATGTGCTTGTTTGGTAGTGATGACGATCACACCGTTGGAAGCCCTGGCACCATAGATGGCAGCGGCAGAGGCATCTTTCAGCACGGTGATGTTCTCTATTTCATAAGGATTGACAGTTTCGATGGAACCTTCAATGGGCAGTCCGTCGACCACCACGAGTGGGTTGGTGCGGGCCTGGAACGAACTGATGCCGCGGATGGTGAGTGCATTTTCGCCGCCGCCGTTCATGCCGTTGTTGTAGCTCATCAGTCCGGGAATCTTGCCTTCCAGATTCTCAACGATGGTTCCTGTGTGGTGCTCGTCCAGTTTCTTCGAACTGATCAACTGGTAAGAACCTGTGGCGTTCTCGCGCTTGATGTTCTGATAACCAGTCACTACCACTTCATCGAAAGTAAACGACTCGTCCTCCAGGATGATGGCTATAGGCTTGTTGGTGGCTTTGCGCTTCAGCGTCTGCTTGCCCACATACGAGAAAACCAGCGTTTCGCCTTCGTTAACATCGTCGAGGCGAAAGTTGCCGTCGGCATCGGTAACGGTGCCTTTCTGCGTGCCTTCCACCTGCACGGTGGCACCGATGAGCGGTTCGCCGGCAGAGTCGTAGAGTTTTCCTTTCACCACTTTCTTGCCGGAAGCCTGTCCGGCAGCCATCTCCGAGCGTTTAATCTGGATGAACTGTCCGTTCACAGACGACGTGAAGGGCAGGCCTTTCAGCAACTGCTTCACGGCCTCAGGTGCCGTGGCGTTCTTGATGTTGACCGTTACCTTGAATCGGCTCACTTCGTCGTAGGCATAGTTCATTTTGTAATAGCCCGACTGTTGTTCCACTTGCCGCAGTGCCGTGGGCAGTGCGACGTCCTTCAGGTTCATCGTCACCTTCTTTCCCTGAGCGCTCACGTCAGCAGCGGTGAGCACCATGATGAGGGTGAGAAGGGCGGAAAGAATCTTTCTTTTTCTCATGTTCAATTTGTATTAATTAATAGATTGTTCTTTCTATTAATACTTGAAAATTGAAACAGGTAGACAGAAAATGCAATTTTTTTTATTTTTGAACAGGAAAAGCGATGGTATAAGCCCCGCGGCATAAAAAACTCTGGGTTGTAAAAGCGCACGACAGGGTTATGGAAAAAACATTGTTGGGCTGTAAAAGCAGTGTTATTGAAATGCGAAAGCGGCACTTTCTTGTTAAGAAAGCAGCCGATTGCATGTTGAAGAGTGCCGCTTTGCTTCAGCAAATCAAATGGATTGTCTTTGCAAATTAATTTGATTTACCGCGCAAATCAAATTGATTTACTTTTCAAATCAATGTAATTTACCATACAAATCAAATTGATTTACTGGGGCAGGTTGGTGGTTTCTGTCGATGAAACCGCAATTATCGATGGTGAAAACTTAATAAATGGTGACCACTTTTCCGTTGTATTCCACGTCGACCACGCCCAGGGCATTCATGTTTTTCACGGCATCGGCGATGCCTTGGCTGCGGCTGCACACGAAATGCAGGCGCACATTCATCTTGCCGGGATCGTCGAAAGCGATGTTCACGTTATACCAACGTCCCAGTTCCTGCATGATTTCGAAAAGTGTCTGGTTCTCGAAATAGAAGAATCCGTCGCGCCACTGGGTGTAGGGATAGGTGTCGATGTCGTTGATTGACATTTGTGAATTGGCAACCGACAGTTGCTGGCCGGGATGGAGCGTGGCCTCCTGAGCCTTTCCCTTGGCCGTTGCGGCGAGGTTCACCTTCACGCTGCCGTCCACGAGCACAACGTTGGCACCCTTGGCCGAGTAGGCTTTCACGTTGAAAGAGGTGCCCAGCACGGTTGTGTTGAAATAGTCGGTCTTGACGATAAACGGGTGGTTGGCATCCTTGGCCACTTCGAAAAAGGCTTCTCCGTGGAGGATTACCTCGCGGGTTTTGCCCTTGAAGGTTTCGGGGAATTGCAGTTTGCTTTCTGCGTTCATCCACACCTTGGTGCCGTCGGCCAGTGTGATTTGATAGTCTTTGCCTCGCGATGTGGCGAGTGTGAGCAACTTGGGCTGGGGTGAGGATGTGACTTTTTCGGTTTCCAGGTTGATTGAAGGGTTGTTCACCACAGCAGGTTTCCCGCCGTCGGCCGTGATGGTGATTTCCTGTTTTTCGTTGTTGGCTGCGAAGAAATATTCGTCGGCTGCTGCCAGCGAGTGGTCTTCGCTGTTGAAGAAGTTGAACAGCATAAGCGCTGCCACGGTGGCTGCCACGCCCGAGAGGAAATAGATGATTTTGGTGGCAGCGTTTCTTCCTGCCGGTTGCTGTGGGGTATGCGTGTCTGGAATCTCTTCCGCGGAGTCAAGGTTGAGGCGTTCCGACAGTTTTTCCCACTCTTTCTGCATGTCGGGCTGGGGCACATGCTCACGGTTGAGTGCGCTCTTCAGTTCCCATAATTCCTGAGCGGTGGGCTGCTGCCATTCGTTGTCTTGTATCGTCTCCATGTCCATACCTTTTATAATATATACGCGATTGTGGGTGGGTGGTATACAGTTTTAACGTTTTTTATTTCATCCTGTTGCGCAGATAGGCAAAGGTGCGCGAGATGAGTTTCTTGACCCCCGCCTCTGAGATTCCTAACTGCCGGGCCACCTCCTGATTGGTGTGGTCGTTATAGAACCGTTCTTTCAGCACCTGTTGCGTCCTTTCGGGCAGCAGGTGCAATTCTTTTTGAATCTGGCAGATGCGGTATTCGCGCGCCTCCCAGTCGTCGGAGTCAAAGTCGGTCATATTGCACGCGAACTCTTTCTCGAAGTTTGTTTTCTGCTTCTGAGCGTGCAGGTGGTCGAGACAGAGGTTTCTCACACTGACATAGAGATAAGACGAGAGTGTTTCGGGCTTGATCCTTTCGCGCGTCTTCCATATTCTGGCGAATACTTCGCCCACGATGTCTCGGCTCAGTTCTTCGTCGCCCACATAGTCATACGCAAGATGGTACAGCCGCATATACATTTCGTTATACAGCCTTTCGAAACTCTCTTTTGTGAAGAAGCCTTGCGTGCTCATACGGTGGGGCGGGGAGCGTTATTGTGCGAGGACGAAGTCGAGTTGGCGCTTCTCGATGTTTGCCTTGGCCACCTGGATGCGGATGGGGTCGCCCAGCATGTATTTGTTGTGATGGCGGCGCCCCACGAGTTGGTAGTTGTTTTCGTCGAACTCGTAGTAGTCGTCGTCAAGGTCGTGAATCTGTATCATGCCCTCGCAGTGGTTCTCGTCGATTTCGGCGTAGATGCCGTAGGCGGTGATGCCGCTGATGTGGGCATCAAACTCTTCGCCGATGAAGTCGGCCATGAACTCCACCATTTTATATTTAATGCTGTCGCGCTCGGCGTTCTGGGCTATCTGCTCCATGTCGCTGCTGTGCTCGCAGAGTTCCTCGTAGTGCTCTTTGCTGGCTGAGCGCCCGCCGTTTTGATAGCGGGTGAGCAGGCGGTGCACCATGGTGTCGGGATAGCGTCGGATGGGCGAGGTGAAATGGGTGTAGTAGTCGAATGCCAGTCCGTAGTGTCCGATGTTGTACACGCTGTATTTGGCCTTCATCATGGCTCTGAGTGCCACGCTCTCGATGACGTTCTGTTCGCGTTTGCCGTTCACTTCGTCCATCAGTTTGTTCAGCGACCGGCTGATTTCTCTTTTCGAGCCGGTGGTTTTCACCTTGTATCCGAAGTGGGTGATGAACTGGCGCAGGCGTTCCAACTTCGTTGGGTCTGGCTGGTCGTGTATACGGTAGGGCAGCGTTTTTGCCTTTTGCCCTTTCTGCCCTTTGCCTATCGACTCGGCCACGGTGCGGTTGGCGAGCAGCATGAACTCCTCAATGAGTTTGTTGGCATCTTTCGATTTCTTGAAATAGGCGCGTGTGGGCTTGCCCTTTTCGTCGATGTCGAAGTGCAGTTCCTCGCGGTCGAACTTCACGGCACCGTTCTTGAACCGCTTTTCGCGCAGTTTCTTTGCCAGTGCATCCAGCACCACGAGTTCGCGGGCGAAGTCGCCCTTGTATTCCTTCTTGGCAGGAGCGGGCTCTCCGGTGCCGTCTACCACACCGTTCTGTTCCAGTATCTGCTGCACCTCTTCGTAGGCAAATCGCCGGTTGCTGCGTATGACGGTGTGTGCCAGGTGCCAGTCTTTGACGTTGGCTTCGCCGTCGAGGATGAAGATAACGCTGTAGCAGAGTTTCTCTTCGTCGGGTCGCAGCGAGCAGATGAAATTGCAGAGGCGCTCGGGCAGCATGGGGATGGTGCGGTCTACGAGGTAGACGCTCGTTGCGCGCTTTTGTGCTTCGCGGTCGATGATGCTTCCTTCTTTCACATAGTGCGACACGTCGGCAATGTGGACACCCACTTCGTAGAGGATGTGTCGGCCGTTTTCTTCAGCCACCCTGATGGACAGGGCATCGTCGAAGTCCTTGGCATCGTGGGGGTCGATGGTGAACGTGGTGACCTCGCGGAAGTCTTCGCGGCGCGCAATCTCCTGCTCGGTGATGCCGGGCTCGATGCGGTTGGCGGCCTCTTCCACCTGTTTGGGGTATTTATAGGGCAGTCCGTATTGCGCGAGAATGGCATGCATCTCGGTGTTGTTCTCGCCCGTCTTGCCGAGGATGTCAACCACTTCGCCCACAATGTTCTTGCTTTCGGCCGACGGCCACTGCGTGATTTTCACCACGGCCTTGTCGCCCGTTTTGCCGCCCTTGAGTTTCTTCTTGGGAATGAACACGTCGTGCACGAAGAAATTGCCGTCGCTGATGAGGAAGGCAAAGTCTCTCTCCACGTTCAGCCGTCCCACCACCTGGTCGCGGGCGCGCTTGATAATCTCGGTCACCATGGCCTCTTTGATGTGCCGCTCGCGGCGCGCCATCATGGTTACCTTCACGCGGTCGCCGTTCAGGGCGAACATCGAGTTGCGCTCGGCCACGAAGATGGGCTTGTCGCTGCCGTCGGGGATGAACGAGTTCTTGCCGTTGGCCTTGCGGATGAAGACACCTTCCATCACCTGTCCCTGCAGGTTCAGGCGGTAACTGTGTTCCGATACCTTGCTCAGGAAGTCGTCCCACGCCATTTCCTCCATGATGTCGATGGCGAGCATCTTGGCGGGATGAGTGGTCAGCCGCAGTTGTTTGAACACTTGCTTCAGTGTGAAAGTCTCGTTGGGATTCTGCTGAAACAATGCTGACAGAATCTCTACCATTTTATTCTTCGTCAGGCGCTTGGTGCCTTTGTTCTTACCTTTTGCCATAATAGTGGTGTAGTTTGATTATTGTTCGCAAAAATACAATTTTATTTTCAAACGACCATAAAAAAGAGCAAAATAATATTCAGAAATCTTTGGTATGCTACTTGCCGACAAGGGGTTCACCGTATGAAAGCGGTTTGCTTTCGTCATGGAAAGGCAACGGCGGGCAGCAGTGTCCTGAATAGCCGTCATGCTGCCAAGGCGGTCTTTGTAAGGGATTTTCGTGTTTTTGCGCCATTCCACGAAAAAAAGCGGCAATCGTGTTGGTGAATCGGAAAAATGTTGTACCTTTGCAGCGGATTTGGTGATACACCGGTGCTCCACCGGAGTAGAAAGGGAATCAGGTGAAAGACCTGAGCAGTGCCCGCTACTGTAATCTCCATTATGAAAAGTCAGAACGCAAAGCCACTGAGCCATCGGGAAGGCAGACTTTTCGGAGAAAGCCAGGAAACCTGCCATGTCAGAAACAGCAAAGCGGATATTTCGGGATCAAGATGCCGCGGCGACAACAAGCCATATTGGTTATCAACGAAATTTGGAAAAGAGGCGGATGGTCCGTCGGTATGAGTAATCGGGAGAAGTGTGTGCGCACGCAATGTGTCATGCCCTTTCTGATGTGAAGTTATCTCACAGCGTTATGAATTTGAAACTCTCTCTAAACAAAAGATGTTATGTGGTGGCTGCACTGCTGTCCGTGATGGGATGGCAAGCGGCCTTTCCGCAGTCGAAACTGAGCAAGCACGTGCAACTCGACGAAGTGGTTGTAACAGGAACAGGAACAGAGCATCTTCTGAAAAACGCTCCTGTGCAGACAGAGGTAATCAGCGGCAAGACATTGCGCCACTTTGCAGGCAAGAGCATCCAAGAGATGCTAGGCATGCTTACCTCTTCGTTCGACTTCAACGAAGACGACATGGGCAGCCAGATACAGATGAACGGATTGGGCAACAACTACATACTGATACTCATCGACGGCAAACGCATTCACGGTGATGTGGGCGGACAAAACGACTTAGGACTGATTGACCCGCAAAACATCGAGAAGATAGAAATCGTAAAAGGCGCATCAAGCGCACTTTATGGCAGCGATGCCATTGCCGGCGTGGTGAACATCATAACCAAGAAACACGACCAAGAAGGATTGCTCTTGGAAAACACTTCTCGCATAGGCAGTTACGGAGATATTCGGCAACACAACGGCATAGGGTTCAGTTTCGGCAAATGGAGCAGCTACACCAATTTCCAGCTGCAGCATTCTGACGGATGGCAGAACACAGCTACAGAATACACCATGGGCACCGAAACGCCTATTCTCGATTCGCGAAACAAAACCACCAATCGACATACCAATTGGCAAGTAGCAGAACGATTGGTCTACACACCTATCAAGAATGTTGAACTTTATGCCGAAGGGAGCGTCTATTGGAAACGAATCTATCGGCCATGCGGCAAATATGCCCACTATGATGTGTACACCTACGATTTGGAATACCATAATAGTTCGGCAGCCATCGGTGGAAAATGGAGACTGAACAAAACAGATGCCATCACACTTGATGTAGATTGGAACAGACACGCCTACTATTACTATTTTACAGCCAACACGCTGGTTGAAGACTATGAGAAGAGTAAAGGCACCATCTACTACCCCTATTTCCCTTATCTGCCCGACCAAACAGAGCTACAAAGTGACCAACAGCGCACCATGGTGAATCTGAAAGGTATATTCAAACTGCCATACGGGAACCAACTTAGTGCCGGTATAGAATACCGTTACGACTGGTTGGAATCGCCTACTCGTGTGGCTGGAGGAACGGTTCACGACAACAACGAAGCCATTTATGTGCAAGATGAGTTCGACATGATCAACAACTTGCAAATCACAGCTGGTCTGCGACTCAACCACAACGACGAATTCGGTTTCCGGTTCACACCGAAAGTATCAGCCATGTACCGCCTTGGCAACCCTGTCCGACTAAGAGCCACATGGAGCCAAGGATTCAAGACGCCGACAACCAAAGAGCTCTATTACCGTTACGTACGACAAATGAACGGCACATACTTGTATTTGGGCAACCTGGATCTCACTCCACAAACCAGCAATTACTATTCTTTGGGAGGAGAATACACATGGAACGGCTTGTCGGTTACGCTGACGGGCTATTACAACCAAGTAAAAGACATGATTGCACTGGTTACAATCCCCAACTATCAGGCACCCGAAGAATATATTGTACAATACGACCCATTGAAGACTCGCCAATATCAGAACATTGAAGATGCAAAGACCTATGGCTTGGATATGAGCATACAATATGCATGGAAAGAAGTCTCCGTAGGTCTGGGCTACAGCTATCTGGACACCAAAGCAAACAGTTACGACACCAATCACGAACGGATGCACGAGGTAATCATCGACGGCATGGCACACCACAAAGCCAACGCCTTTGCCACATGGAGCCATCTGTTCCGCCAAAAATACCGTCTGGGCATAGGCATTTATGGGAAGATGTCAACAAAACGCTATTATCAAATAAACGGTAACGGCAAGGGTTACCAAATATGGCGACTCGCAACCACACACGATTTTGGAAAAAACAAAGCGCTGAACTACCGTTTAGAAGCAGGCATCGACAACATTTTCAACTACCGTGACACAACGCCTCATGGTCTCCATTTGGGAACAACCACTCCAGGCACCACTCTCTATGCCACGTTCTCCATCCGCTTTGCCAAAGGAAAGAAGACTAATAACAAATTTAATACTAATTTAAATCAACGTAATTATGAAGAAAATTAATTTATTGATGATTGCCATGATGGCTATTATCTGCACCATGAGTTTCACAGCATGCAGCAGTGACGATGATGAAACGAACAACTATCTGATTTATCAGAAAGCAGTGAACCAAACCGTAAAGACACAGAAACATAACAGCAAGGCCATCCTACTGGTTGCCTTCGGCTCAACATGGCAGCAGGCATACAATGCTTTCGACACCACTGTAGAAGCATACAAACAAGCTTTCCCAGGCTACGACGTGTTCCTCTCGTTCTCGTCTGCCATCTGCATCAACCGCGCAGCCGCCGGTGAGAATGTAGCACCACGCAACTTCTATGCTCCTCCCTTCTGGCTTACAGCATTTGCTCAGGATGGAGTGAAATATAATGAAATCGTTGTGCAATCACTCCAAGTGATTCCCGGCGAGGAATACACTCGCGTCATCAACTACATCAAAGACTTTGCCAACAACAGCAATGGCGACATTGATGACAAGTATCTTGCAAATGTAACATTGAAGCTGGGTGTGCCTCTACTTCAAGATGCAGAAAACGACGTGAATGCCGTGGCAACAGCACTCAACAACCTTTACAAAGCACAGGCCGCCGAAGGTGTTGTGGCTTTCATGGGCCATGGCAATCCCGACAAATATGATACATACAAGGCCAACATACGCTATACACAACTTGAAGATGCTCTGCAGAACTTCAATAGCAACTACTTCGTAGGAACGGTAGACATGATGGAAAACTTCAAGACTCATGTGCTGGCCCGCATGCAGTCAAAGGGCATCATGAATGGCAAAGTGTATTGCCACCCACTGATGTCTATCGATGGTGACCATGGGCACAACGACATGGCTGGTGACGATGATGACAATTGGGACGGCAAGAAGTTCACACCCAACGATGAAGGCGAAGTGGAAGACACCAGTTGGAAAATGTTTTTCCAGCATTCGGGCTACACCTGTGACAACTCCACTATGATAGAGAAAGGTCTGCTCGAACTTCCCACCGTGCGCCAGATTTGGATGAACCACACACGTGATGCCATCAATGGTGAAGCTCTCGACTTCTACCATTCTAAGAATCCTGAGTGATAAATATATTCGGTGCTTCCGAGTATGATACTACAGCCCATAGAACATCGTTCTAAAGGCTGTAGTATTTCACCCGTAGTTTGTCAGACATAACAAAGATGATTAATAGAATCCAGATAATCCTCTTGCTGCTTGCCATACAAGTTGACTATGCTGCAGCACAGAAGCATATCAAAGACTCGGTGATGCTCGACAATGTGACCGTTATCGGCAAGAGCAAAACCCAAAGGCTACGTGAAAGCGTGCTTTCTGTGAATGCCATTGATATCCGCTCTGTGATTAGCAGCATCAGTTCGCTCAACTCCATCGTTGACCGCACGGCCGGCGTGAAGGTGCGTGAAGAAGGCGGTGTGGGCTCCGATTTCGATTTATCGATACACGGCATGTCAGGCAATTCGGTGCGCTACTTCTTGGACGGTGTTCCACTCGACACAAAGGGTTCGGGTGTTTCATTGGCCAATCTGCCCGTGAGTCTGATAGACCATATCGAGATATACAAAGGAGTGGTTCCCACTTGGCTTAGCGGCGATGCCCTGGGTGGAGCGGTGAACATCGTTACCAACCGCAGGCACACTAATTATCTGGATGTATCATACGGAATAGGTTCCTATCACACCCACAAGGGTGATCTTAACGGACAATATGTACTGAAGAACGGACTGACCATCCGCCCGACACTCGGTGTCAGCTATTCGAAAAACGACTATTTGATGAAAGGAGTGGAAGTGTGGGATGAGGAAAGCCGTGAGTATGTTCTGGCAGACCGAAGACGATTCCACGATGGCTATTTCTCACTTATCGGTCAGATGGAAGTGGGATTTACCGACAAATGGTGGGCTGACGAGTTTTTTGTGAGTGCATCATACAACAAAGTGAACAAGGAAATCCAGACCGGACAGATACAAACCAAGGTGGTGGGCGAGGCAGAGAGGCACTCAGACTCTTGGAGCATTTCTGCCAACTATCAGAAACAGCATTTCCTATTGAAGGATTTGGCCGCCAGCCTCTCTTTGTCGCATACTTGGGACCACTCACAAACCGTTGACACAGTATTCAGAAAATACAATTGGGATGGGGAGTTCATCAAGAGTTCACGCAATGAAATTACCGGTCGTGCACGTTCGCTCCGCCATTACAAGCGTCCGCTTACCATTGGAAGAGCCGATTTAAAGTATAGGCTGAGCGACAATCATTTGCTGAACCTGAGCTACATTATCAATCGTACGGGAAATAACCGCTGGGACGATGTGGAGAAAGGGTTCGAACCTGCCAACGATGTTCTTGCAAAGCACATCATCGGACTCTCCTATAACCAATCGCTATTCAATGGGATACTGAACAACACCTTCTTCCTAAAAGATTACATAAACCACGTAAGTATTCATCAGACAGACATTCCTACTGTTACTGGTTCGCGCGATGTGCAAGGTTCTTCAACAAGCAATTACTGGGGCGGCGGAGTCGGCATTAAGTTGCAACCAATAGAACAAGTGGCACTGAAAGCAAGCTATGAACACAGCGTCAGGCTGCCATTGGCCCGCGAGTTGCTTGGCAATGGTACAACAATCTATGCCAACGTGACCCTGGAACCAGAAAAGAGCGAGAACCTCAATCTGGGTCTGTTTGGCACACTGAAGAACGCAGACCATGCCCTATCGTACGAAGTAAACGGCTTTTTACGCCGTGTGGACAACTACATACAACCGCAAGTATCGGAAAAGGAAGGTATGATGCAGTATGTTAACGTACCTGCTGTTCACATCAAAGGTGTGGAAGGTGAGCTACGCTACGATTGGCAGCAACAGTTGCAGGTGATTGGCAACGTGACGTGGCAGGATGCTCGCGACAGGATGAGATACAAGGCTGATGGAAAACAATCAGTCACATTCAACAACCATGTGCCCAACCGCCCTTGGTTCTATGCATCGGCAGAGGTTCGTTATGATGCGGCCAAGCACCTCGCAAAGCTCTTGCCGCAAACATCTCACCTTTACTTCGGTATTGACTACCAATGGGTGCATTGGTTCTTCCTATCATGGGAAGGTTATGGTGCTCTTGAGACAAAGGCCAGGATTCCAGAGAAGAACATTTTCGGGGCTAACATCACTTATTCATGGCACAAAGACCGTTACAATGTGTCGCTCGACTGCCAGAACCTGTTCGATGCAACAGTCTACGACAACTATAAGTTGCAGAAACCTGGACGCATGCTATTCGCAAAATTCAGAATATTTTTACATTAATATTATACTCTTAAACTTAGAAACATGAAGAAACTTAGAATCTATCTCTTTCTGCTGGTGACCATCATGGCTTCCAGTACAAAGGCTGAAGGTGTCAAGTATCTGATTTTCAACAACGATGGCGAAGAAAGTGTCATCGCATTAGCTGACGAACCAGAGATGACCATCAGCGATGGTATCCTAAAACTGACTGTGCTTGGAGAGGAGAAGCTCTCGGTAGAACTCAGCGAGGGATTGTCTTACAAGTTCTCAGAAACCGTACCTACCAGTATTCAGAAAGTACTTGACGAAGAAAGCACTCGTTTGCAATCGGGCCATGTTTATTTTGTCAATTCCCAAAAGGGTGAGGTGGTACGTGTGTTTAATACCAGAGGACAGCTGTTGGCAACACAGCGTGTTGGCGAAGATGGAACTGCCGATGTCAATCTGACTTCATTAAGCAAAGGCATTCTGATTGTAAAGTCTTCAAAGACAAGTATTAAAGTCATGAACAAATGATAAAGAAAACAACAAAAATAAATAAAATGGTTATGAAAAGATTTATACTTACATTCGTAGCAGCCATGACCATGTGCCTTACTTTGAGTGCACAGCAGTATGTCATGAAAATCACAAAGGCAGACGGAACTGTGGTGGAGTTGAACGCTGATGAAATCACAAACGTCTCTTTTGTCAATATCGCAGAGCCAATTGTTCTGGCACCTCACCACTTCGATCTCACTGTCACAGTTGGCAAGCAAGGCGGTATGGGACGCGATGTAACAACTATAGTTCAGAGCCGCGACAGATTGGATTCTGGTGCTGAAGTAGATTTTAAAAATGTCGGTGCAGAAATCAACACCACCTACACCATGGAGTCTATTGTACGTGGCAAGTTCTATTATCAAGTGCCAGTCAGCGAAGACCGTTTTGTGAAACTCCAGTTCAAGGACAATCAGATGAAAGTGGTACAGGCACAGCCATTCCGCGAGAATACTTACAACTGCCGTCAGTACACCCACACTTGGCTAAATGACAACACTCTCCTCATTATGGCTGCCAATGGTGACAAGAATGCTATCATTTGGACAAAGCTCAACACCGACGACATGAGTATCATCAGTGAAGGCACACTCGGCATCAGTCTTGCCAGCGGAGGATGGGATAGTTTCACCACCAGTGGTGTTCTCACCTATCGTAAGAGCGACAACAAACTGTTCTATTTCTATTACAACAAAAAAGGAACAGGCCGCAAGGCTACCAAAGAAGACAAGTTCCACGTAGCCGTAATCAATGCAGAAACCATGGCAGTAGAACAAGACAACCTTAGCCCCTTCGCTGCTGAGACAGCAGGTTCAGCTTATGGAGAACTACTTCAGCAGACCACATTCTTCGACGAGCAGGATAATCTCTATATTGCTGCTTTCAGCGACACCTCCATTGGCGAAGAGGGCAAATTGCTCCGCATCAAGAAAGGCGAATTCAACATCGATGCCGATTTCAATGGCTTCCCCAACTCCGACGGCAAGTTGCTAACCACTCAGTATTTAGGCAACGGCAAAGTGTTCTGCTACTCACGTCACGATGACAGCACGCTCGGAACCACCATCGACAGTTATGCTCACTATTATAGCATTGTTGACCTGAAAGCCAATACCCGCACCCGCATGGCATTCAATGGTACAGACATCCCCTATAGCAGTGGCCGATTCTCACAACGTTCTGCCTTTGATGCTGGCGAAAATAAAGTTTACTTCGGTGTGAACACAGAAACCGCACAGCCTCAGATTTATGTCTATGATGTAAAAACTGGTAATGTCAGTGAAGGCATCAAGGTTGCCGAAGGTTACTACTTCGAGCAAATCCGCCTGTTGGAAGACGACAAATAAATACAAAAAACCATGTGATGTAGAATTCTATTCTCTCACAACCCTCCCATATTCCTGTGCATGACTATTCGTGCACAGGAATTGTAATTAAAGAAACGTCTAAAAAATAACAATTATTAGGTATTGCACCATCAGATGAAAGTCAGTACCTTTGCACCTAAATAACAACTATCCATTATGAGAAATATTATTCTCCTTCTGATGATGGTTTGTGCCATGGCAACCACTGCACAAACAAGCGACAAGCACAAGAAGGCTGTTCTATTGGTTCACTATGGAACCAACAATGACCAAAGCCGTGCCAAAACCATCGATGTAATAAACCAAAAGATGGCAGAGGCCATGCCGCAAACTGTTGTATGCGAAGCTTATTCGTCAAAGATGGTTATTGCCTCGCTAAAAAAAAGAGGGATACAAAAGAATACCATATCCGAAGCATTGCGCCAACTCTATGCTAAAGGCTGCACAGACATCATCATACAAAGCACTCATCTGCTGCCTGGCGTGATGCAAGAAATCATTGAAAAAGAAGCGGACAAGGTTCGTTTCCTCTTCGATACCATCCAAGTGAACAAACCGCTATTGTGGAATGCAGACGATGCATGCCAGCTCGCCTCACTATTAGCCAAGCATATCAATGCTAAAAAGGACGAGCAAGTGGTTCTTGTGGGACATGGCACCCCAGGACCAGCCAATGCCATGTACACCTTGCTCAACTATGCCTTGCACGAGCAGGGCTTCACGAACTATCATGTTGCCACCATTGAGGGTTATCCCACTTTGGCACATGTCAAGAAGATGCTTCAAGAAAACAAGAAACCAAAAGTAAAGAAGGCAAAGCATGTAATTCTTTATCCATTACTTTACATTGCTGGCAACCACGCCACAGAAGATATTGAAGGCGAATGGAAGCAAGAACTGGAAAAAGAAGGCTACAAAGTTTCCTTCATAGGGGAAGGAATTGGCGAACTTCCCGAAATCCAGCAATGGATAATTAACAAAACAAAATAATAAGAGAAAAGAAGAGAGGGGTTAAGATTACTTATTATACAAGCTTATGAAGTTTGACGCGAACAATAAAAAGAAAACAACTTCAAACATAATAAGTAATAATGAAACAGAAAAAGACTATGATTATTTGCGCAATGGCCACTTGTATATTGAGCGGCTATGCGCAACATCAGGGAAACACAAAAAGCGAACTCACCGAGAAGTCGCATGAGCTGAACCCTGTAGTAGTGACTGGCAATGGCCATCACGAGTACCTCAAAACATCAACCACTCCTGTGCATGTTATGACAGCCCGTCAAATCAAGTCACAAGGAGTAAGCACTCTAAACGATGCATTGACGCGATTACTGCCAAACGCTTCTTTTATGCCAAATGCCATGGGTACATATCTGAGGCTGAACGGTTTGGGCAACAAGTACATACTAGTACTGGTAAACGGCAAAAAAGTGATAGGCGACATAGCTGGAAACATTGATTTGGAACGCATTGACATGAGTAGGGTACGTCGCATAGAGGTATTGAATGGAGCAGCCTCATCACTTTATGGTTCGGATGCTATTGGCGGTGTAATCAATATCATTACCAACCAGCCCAAAGACCAACTGTTAAGTGTACAAACAGACACCCGTGTCTCTGGCAAGGGTAAATTCACCCAAAGCGCAAATCTGAACTTTTACTATAAAGGATTCGGCTCTTACACCAGCTTTAAGCACGATGAGGCCGACGGCTATATGCTCAACAAATATCAATACTTGAATGGTACTGAAGGAGATACTGAAGAAACTGTCGACCATCAATTTATCGGCTTTCACACCAACACCATCAGCCAGCGTTTCACCTACGATGGTATTAAAAATCTTTCCACTTATGCCGAGGTAAGTCATTCCTACAAGATGCTTGACAGAGCACGCAAGGTTGAAGGCTTGGACGGTGGAGTGGATTACAATATGCGATTCAAGACCTTGCGTTGGAATGCCGGAGCTTCGTATAAGTTCAACAAGAATCACAGTCTGCAACTTGATTTCTTGAGCGACAACTTCCGCTATGGAAACGAATATCAAGTGGATGTGTACACACTAAACAAAAAAACCAAAGAGAATGAGCTTACCACTCCCAAGGGATTCTACACTCAAACCAAGTGGCAGCAACTCTTCGACCTTGAGCTCAAGAACATCAACCATTTTACTGAAAACTCCACAACAATTTTCGGTGGTGAATGGAAAAACGATTTCCTAAATGCTACCACTGGTGAGGTGAACCGCCATGTTTACAACCTCTCGGCTTATGCACAACATGACCTTAAACTCTTCAGTTCGCTGACAGCCACCCTTGGTGTGCGATATGACAAGCACGAAGCTTTCGGTAACAACATATCGCCAAAAATGGCACTGATGTATGCCCCCGGCGACTTTAACATCCGTATGAATTATGCACGAGGTTTCCGAGCACCAGGAATGGACGAACTCTACTACCACTATTATAAAGCTGGAATGGGAAGCCGTGGTCCTGCCATCACTTTCGGAAACAAAGATCTCAAGCCTGAGCATAGCGACTATATTTCTCTAAGCGCCGCATACACAGGACAGCAATTCACAATTACCATAACCGGATACCTTAATTATGTAAATGACATGATAGTGAAAGACAATGTGGAGATTGACGATGCCGCCAGAGAGCAATTGTTGCAAGAGTTCAGCGAGCAAGGGCTCGATGAGAAGAATCTCGCCAAGATAAAGACGTACGGCAAATACATCAATAGCGACAAGGGAACTGTGAAAGGTGTCAATGTGAGTGCCAGCTATAACCTCACACCCGACCTTAACCTCACGGCAAATTATTCTTATACCTATGCTCGTACTCGCGAGAGTGGTGTGTGGAGAAACCTGGACCGCTCCATACGCAATTCCGGCACAGTGGCCGCCAACTACAACCACACTTGGGGCATTTACACTTTAAACGTGAACCTGAACGGACGATTCCAAAGCAAGACTTATTTCCCAGACTATGAGGACGGACCCGGATATGGTATCGTAAACATAAACACATCTCACTCGTTCCGCTTGAAAAAGATGCTTGTGGAACCAAGCATTGGTTTGGATAACATCTTTAATAAGGTAGACAAACGTATCCGGACTTCCTCAACCTATCGCTACTATCCGTTGCTCTCTCCTGGAACGATGCTTGTAGCAGGGCTGAAACTGAAATTCAACTGATTCTTTCTTCACCATTATAATCCCAATCTGTCAACAGGCCAACAACATGAGCGGGAAGATTGCTTTTAAAAACTGTTGTTTAAAAAATGATAATGAATAATTGAGGTAACAAAGAGGGCAACGCACCTTGGTGCATTGCCCCTTTTTTCTGTCATAACAACTGAAAATCAGTTATTTGATTCTTGCCAACATGATTATTTGATTCTTGTCAAACACTATACAAGTGATTGCCGACGACAGGTATGGTGAGGGTGTCATTGTTCTTCCCGTCACTGCAAATAATCATTTTGCCCTTCATTTGGCATTTCGTCTACTGCCAAGACTGAGCAAGAGCCAAAACTGCATTCATTTCAATATTGTTTAAAGTCATTCAACAAACCAAGACAAGACAACCGTCTTTCACCCAATCGTTATGGTATACTTCGACATAAACGAAGCGCCGGGCAACAGATGGTTCATCAATGGCTTGTCGCGGAATTCACCTTTCCACCCACGCGGATCACCAATGCCATACCACGGTTCAATACATACAAACGGTGCATGTTTGTCGTAAGGACTCCAAAAAGCACAAACAGGTGCCTTATAGTCAACCGTAACGGCTGGTTCGCCATTGGTATCCATCAGCATGGCGCGATGGGTCTGACATTTGTGGATCTTCACAGAGTCGTTGCGAAAGAAATGGTTGGTCAGCTCCAGCACACCCTTGTCACCCTCCAACGGCACTTCTACCATGTCGTGCGAGCCGTCGATGTAGCTACGAAGCGAATCCATGGGCTCCTCGTTGTCGAGTTTGATTTTGCCTTCCATCTTTCCACCAGGGATATTAAATGCCGGGTGGCCACCTATCTGGAAATGAATTTCCTGCATATCAGTGTTCTCCACATGCCAAATGACATGTACCTTGTTGCCCTCTAAGCGATAGGTGATGGCAAGATTAAAACGGTAGGGGTATACCTTCAGCGTTTCTTCCGACTCGTGCAAAGCAAATGTCAACTTATCATCAGTCTTGGCTACAAGTGTAAACTCCGTGTCACGGGCAAACCCATGGCGAGGCAGATGATATTCCTTGCCGTCCACCACATAAGTGTCGTCGTTCACACTGCATACTATCGGGAAAAGAATTGGCGAATGGCGCGGCCAAAACTCAGGGTCGGCCTGCCACAGATATTCTCTACCCTTGCTGTCTTTCACACTTTGGAGCTCGGCTCCCATCTCCGCTACTACAATGGAGATTTGTTCGTTCTTCAGTTCTACCATATTTAGTTAAAAAAATTTATGTTACTTATTCCTTACACTATAAATACTTCGTACGGATTTGTTCCTGTAAATACGATACTTGCCTTCAGGAATCAATCCGCCTTTTTGATTAAGTAGACAAACAGTAATCCTACCAACCCTAAAACAATGACGATGCCGAAAGACAATGTTTTCGTCATGGAATGGTCATGTCCAACGACGGCTATTGACAGACACAACAGAGCCAGCACCAACGCAATGATGCGGGACATACGAACCGCAAGACTTACTTGTTTTATGTTCTTCAATCTCATTCCCATAATATTAATATGGCTGGGCTTATAGGCTACAAAAAGTGGCACTAATATGAGAAGTGGCATTATAAACAAATCGCGTATCATAAAATGATGCCAGGCAGTGCCCATAGCTATTGATGCTATTAGAACACCAATGGTGACGACTTCGAAAATCGTCCCTTCCTTGGTACGCAGTACCTTGACATCTTTCAGGTTAAATTTCTGTTCCATATCTTTACATAGGTGGCAATTTGCGAAATGCAACGACTATAAGTGCTGATGCGATGACGCCCACGACAACTAGTATGGCAATGAACGCAGACAGATTAATGCTCCCCGCCGTGTACAGAACGACAGCTATTGCCAACAAAAGCGCCTCAAGTGCGCTTATCAGCAAAAGTGCTTTCTTTCTATTCATGATTCTCCATTTTGGATTTTATTCTCTTTCTTCTTCGGCAGACGCTTGGCCTTGCGCAAAGCCTCGGTGATGATCCATTGCAACTGTCCGTTGGTGCTACGGAACTCGTCAGCAGCCCATGCCTCAATTGCGTTCATTGTTTCTGAGTCAACACGCAAGATAAAGCTCTTTGTACTCTTTTCTACCATATTGATTGACGGTTTGATTGTTAATAATCACAACAACCTATTAGTTTCCAATGATTAATGGTTCAAAGTTCCTGTGTTTACCACTGGCTGAGCCGACTCGTCGCCACAAAGCACTACAAGCAGATTGCTCACCATGGCGGCCTTCTTGTCATCATCTAGTTCAACAACGTTATCGGAAGAAAGCTTGTCGAGCGCCATCTTCACCATCGAGACGGCTCCTTCAACAATCTTCTCACGCGCAGTGATGATGGCAGAGGCCTGTTGGCGGCGCAACATCACAGCGGCTATCTCGGGAGCATATGCCAGATAATTGATGCGGGCCTCCACCACCTCAATGACAGCCAATGCCAAGCGCTCATCAAGTTTCTCCTCCAATTGCTGATTTATTTCGTCGGCACTTGAGCGAAGTGTTGGCTCATTATGCTTGCTGTCCTCATCATCATAGGCATACTGCCCAGCCACCTGCCGTAAAGCTGCATCGCTTTGTACACGTACAAATTGCTCTAAAGCCTTCATCAATCCCTTGGTGTCGCTGCCAACAGTGTTGGGGGCAGCTGCCATGGTTTGCGAATCAACCTCGAACAAAGCCTTGTAGGTGTCTTTCAATTTCCACACCATCACCAAACCTATCATAACCGGATTGCCTGTTTTGTCGTTCACCTTGATAGGTTGCGCATCCAAATTGCGTGCGCGCAAACTAACTTTCTTAGTGCTGTAGAATGGATTAATCCAGAAAAAGCCCGTCTGAGAGAAAGTGCCACTGTACTTACCAAACCAAGTGGTAACGCGCGCCTCATTGGGCTCCAACTGCATATGACCGCACCACATGATGATATTGACAAACACCATCAGTATGCAAAAGCCAAGCAACCAACCGCCTTGGGCACCATCGCTGTCATCAAGCTGGATTATACTATTCACAATGCCTATAACTGACAACACCAAAACGGCCAAGTTGACAAACAACATAAGAAATCCATTCAAAACCAATCCTTTAAAAGCAAATTCTTTTGTTTCCATACCTATTAATATTAAATTAGAAATAATGATATCAAATTGATATTGCAAATATATCAAAAATATTTCAGACAAGAATGATAAAAACATAAAAATTAACAAAGATTAATGATTACTGGACAGAAAAGATGAACCATGGCAGAAGAAGGCTTCATCCTCATCAACATTCAAATAGCTGTGAACTTCTGATTTGTTTTAAAAGACTACGTTGTTTAGACGCTTTTGAATCTGCGTAAAATTGGCATTTGGATTCCTACAACACCAGCTTTCTCAGAACCTCAAAACATCACGCCAAAACCTATTGAACAAATGGAACATACCTGAACAATCCTATTTTGCCAATTTAAAAGTGAAATGTTTCGCCATGTCAACAAAAAGCAGTACCTTTGCAATAAATTGCAAAAGTGATGAAGAAAACTATAATCTGGATCTCCAGCGGCATCCTCATCATGGCCATTTTGGCTTATGGCGGTTACCGCCGCTGGATGTCACCCACACGCATATTGGTTGTGAATACTTTGAAAGCTCAGGAAGCCGATTTCATTCTCAACAACGACAGCCGACACATACAGGTGGAATGTGTGGAAGCCGACAAGATGGGTAGGCTCAACGGTTACGATGCTGTTATCCTATATGCCCGACGACTCTATCTGAACGATGAGCAAATGAACGAAATTGAACGAATCAGCAAGAAGGGAACGCCCGTGTTCACCAAAACACTGAAGAGCAGCAACATCGTGATAAACAAGAACTTAAGCAAGGAACAGACAGACACACTGCAGCGATATTTCGATAACGAGAACCGCCAGAACTTTCGCAACGGGTTACGCTATTTGCGACACATCGCCACGCCACACCGATGGGGCGACCAGAATTACGAACCTCCAATGGACATTCTGAAGAACATGTACTACCATAGGGAGTATGGTCGATATTTCAAGAATCCATCGGAACTCACCAACTATCTGAAACAGCGAAAACTCTACCAAGAAAACGCCCCAACCGTTGCGTTCATCTCGGGCATCCAATTCCCAATGGAGGGCAACCGCGAACACGTGGACACGCTCATCTCGATGCTTACAGAACGAGGGCTCAATGTCTATCCTATGGTATGCACAGGCAACAAACGGGCAAAAATGCTAAAACAACTGATGCCCGACGCCGTGATTTACCTGCCCATGGGAAGGATTGGCAACGACACGCTTATCTCGTGGTTGCAAGAGAAGAACATCCTGCTCTTCAATCCATTCCCTCTTTCGGCCACCCACGACGAGTGGATGAATCCGAAACAGCCCATGTCGGGAGGTTCCTTGAACTCGCGCATCGTGATTCCCGAGATTGACGGTGGCATCGCCCCTTTCTGCATCGGCACGCAGAACAAGGACAAGAAGGGGTTCTACCGTCACACGGCCGAGGTGGAGCGTTGCTCCGCCTTCGTGGAAACCGTGGAGAAATACCTTGCTCTTCGCACCAAGAAGAATGCCGACAAGCGCATTGCCATCGGCTATTTCAAGCGGCCGGGTAAAGACGCGCTGCTGGCAAGCGGCATGGAGGTGATACCGTCGATGTATCATTTCCTCCAGCGGTTGCGCGCCGAGGGCTATGATGTGAGCGGACTTCCTTCCACC
The DNA here is from genome assembly GCA_002395135.1 of Prevotella sp. UBA4268. Lineage (GTDB taxonomy): Bacteria > Bacteroidota > Bacteroidia > Bacteroidales > Bacteroidaceae > Prevotella. The sequence goes on from DGWC01000077.1 coordinate 178,029, forward strand.
GTTGAGGCTTTCGCGCGGCAGATCAAGACCGAGGGAGCGGTGATGGGCTCGTATGCCAAGGGTGCACAGGAGAAGTATATGCGCACGGGCCATCCGCTCTGGCTCACCAAAAACCAGTATGAGACGTGGGCAAAAGAGGTGATAGCACCTGAGAAATATGCCGAGGTGGTGGAACGTTACGGCGAGGCTCCCGGCAGTCTGCTCACCAAGGGTGACTCCCTGGCTGTGGCCTGCGTGCGCTATGGCAACGTTTTGCTCTTCCCCCAGCCGCGTCCCGCCTTGGGCGACGACGACTTTAAACTGGTGCATGGTGCCGAAGTGGCACCGCCCCACAGTTATCTGGCACCCTATCTCTATGTGCAGAAAGGCTTTCAGGCCGATGCTCTCATCCATTTTGGCACCCATGGAAACCTGGAGTTTACCCCCGGCCGCGATGCCGGCATGCGCAGCGAAGACTGGAGTGCAGCCCTGATTGGCAGCCTGCCTCATTTCTATTATTACACAACGGGCAACGTGGGCGAGAGCATCATTGCCAAACGGCGCAGCCATGCCGTGCTGCTCACTTATCTCACTGCCCCCTACGCGCCGAGCGGCATGCAGCAGAAATATGCCTCCCTGCTCTCTAATATCCACAAGGCTGTGGAAGGCGGCGCACAGAACAAACCGCTCATTCTCTCCATCAAGAAAGAAATCACAAGCGAGGGACTTCATCGGGAACTGAATCTCGACGACAATCTCTCCAAACCCTATACCCTTGAACAACTGGAACGCCTGGATGCTCATCTCGAAGAACTGTCTAACGAGAAGATGCAAGGGGCTTATTATATCATGGGGCAGCCCTATTCCGACCATGACCTGCTGAACACCACGCTGGCCATCTGTGCCGATCCCGTGGCCTACGACATGGCAAGGAAAGACCGCGATGCCGGGCGCATCACCACCCAGCAAATGCAAGACTATGCCTTTGTGGCTCACCGCTATCTGCCGCAGGCCAGAAAGGAGATTGCAAATGGCCGTCATGGTGCCGACAGCATCCGCTCTCTCTTGCTCCGCTCCACGCGCGATGAATTTGCTAACATGGTGCGTGCGCTGAACGGCGGCACGGTGAAACCCGCACCCGGCGGCGACCCGGTGCTCAACCCCAATGTGCTGCCCACCGGAAGAAACATGTTCAGCATCAATCCCGAAAGCACGCCCGACCCGCAGGCATGGGAAGACGGCAAGCGACTGGCCGAGAACACGCTGGAGCGCTATCGCAAGCAGCACAACGGCGCATGGCCGCGCAAGGTGAGTTATACGTTCTGGGCGGGCGAATTCATCAACACGCAGGGGGCCACCATCGCCCAGGCGCTGTGGATGCTCGGTGTGGAGCCGATACGCGACAAAGAAGGGCGCATCAGCGACTTCCGTCTGATACCGCGCAGCGAACTGCGCCGCCCCAGAATCAACGTGGTGGTGCAGGTGAGCGGCCAGTTGCGCGACATTGCCGGCTCGCGGCTCAAACTGATTACCGATGCCGTGAAACTGGCTTCGGCCGAGAAGGAAGACAGCAACTTCGTTTACGAGGGAACCCTCCTGCAGGAAAAAGAACTCATGCAGAAAGGCGTATCGCCGAAACAGGCGCGCGAACTCTCCACCATGCGCGTGTTCGGTCCCGTCAACAGTGGCTACAGCACGGGCATGATGGACTATATTGAGCGCAGCGGCACATGGGACAGTTCGTCGGAACTGGTCGACGGCTACCTCAACAACATGGGTGCCGCCTATGGCGACGAGCAGCACTGGGGCGGGTTCCAGCCCAATCTCTTCGCCTCCGCGCTGCAACAGACCGACGTGGTGGTGCAGCCCCGCCAGAGCAATACCTGGGGTCCCATCTCACTCGACCATGTCTATGAGTTCACGGGCGGCCTCTCGCTCACCGTGAAAACGCTCACCGGCAAGCAGCCCGATGCCTATCTTGCCGACTATCGCAACCGCGCCAACCGCCGCATGCAGGATGTCAAGGAGGCCGTTGCCGTGGAAGTGCGCACATCGCTGCTCAATCCCGTCTTCATTAAAGAGCGCATGAAGGGCGACGAGGGAACGGCACAGATGTTCGGCGAGATGTTCCGCAACATCTTCGGATGGAGTGCCACGCGGCCCGATGCCCTCGACAAAGACCTTTATAACGACCTCTACCGCCTGTATGTGGCCGACGAGCAGCAACTGGGTGTGCGCCGTTATTTCCAGCAGGTGAACCCCGCTGCCTATCAGGCCATGACCTCCGTGATGCTGGAGAGTGCCCGCAAGGGCTTCTGGAAACCGTCGGCCGACCAACTCAAGGCGCTGGCGCAACTGCATGCTGAGATCACTGCCGAGAGCGGAGCGGCCTGCACGGATTTCGTCTGCAACAACGAGAAACTGCAGAAATATGTCACCAATCAACTGCAAGGACAGGCGCGCACCGACTACCAGCGCAGCATGGATGCCGCCAAGTTGGGCCAGTCGGGCCAGAAAGAGATGGTGTTGAAGGAGAAAAACCAGAGTCAGCCGCTCTTGCAGCGTCGCCATGTGGTCAATGGTTTGCTCATCGGAGCAGCCTTTGTCGCAGGCCTCGTGCTGCTCATTGTCTATTTGCGTCGCAGGAGATAGTCACCATGGAGATACTGATAGCCATCCTGGCGTGCCTCGTCACCATTAGTTTCCTCGTGAAGGCTGGTTTCTTCCCGATAAAGGCGCTGCTCGTTGTTGCCGCCTGCTATGCCGTCTTCACGTGGTGGATGACAACCCTCGTCACCGAACTCTCTCGCGATGTGTTCGTGCAGATGACCACCACGCGGCGCGTACTGCTCGATCTCGCCGTGTGCGTCATGCTTGAAGCCGTGGTGATGGTGGCGTTCTGCTTCTGCTCACCCCGGCGGCCGTGGATGCGCCTGTCGCTCTACTATTATCCCGGACTGCTCTTCGCGCCCGCCCTGTGCTATTTCCAGGCGCAGTTGTTCTATCTCGTTCCCGGCATCGACTTCGCCGTCATGCGTTGGCTCTCATCGCTCTTTGTGCTGCTGTTCGTCATAGGCGGCAGTTGGTTTTTGCGATGGCTCTTGGGCGACCGTGCCGTGCGTCAGGAGATGCTTTTCATCATCAATTTGCTCATTATGATTCTCTGTGTGGCTATAACGGGTTATTAATACGATTATGGAAACAATATCAAATATTCTTTTCTGGATTTCCAACGGATTGTTGGTGCCAGTGGTTGTACTCCTCCTGCTGTTCATGGCCAAGGCTCTGCTCCTTGCCGCCACCTTCTTCGGGGAGTTTCATCGCAGAAAAACCATCCTCTCGCAGACCGCATTCCTCGATTCGGGCGATGCCGCGAAGGTGGTCAGTGCACTGCTGGCCTTTTCCGGCCAGTCGTCTTCAGGTAAGCCTACTGCCTATCTCAAGGCCCTTGCTGCCTTGGGCGAGCACCGCCAGAACGCGCCTTACTGCGAGCGCGTGGTAGCCAACTACGAGGTGGATGCCGCCAAGGAACTGTCGGGCTCGCGCATTTTGGTCAAACTCGGTCCCATGCTCGGACTGATGGGAACGCTCATTCCCATGGGACCGGCACTTGTGGGGCTCGCCACGGGCGACATCTCTTCTATGGCCTACAACATGCAAGTGGCCTTTGCCACCACCGTGGTGGGCATGGTGATTGCGGCCATCGGCGTGGCCACCTTGCAGGTGCGCCAGCGTTGGTATGCGCGCGAACTGAACAATCTGGAGTATGTGCGCCAGTTGCTGACGCAGAACGACGAAAACTAATCAACGCCTGCTTATGAGAAAGAACAACAGACTGTTGCTGCAGGGCGACGACGACCCGATGCAGACCGTGGCCAATCTCTTCGACGTGGCCATGGTGTTTGCCGTGGCCCTGATGGTGGCGCTCGTTGCGCGCTACAACATTTCAGAGATTTTCAGCAAGGAAGATTTCACCATGATCAAGAATCCCGGCAAGGACAACATGGAGATTATTACCAAAGAGGGGCAGCAAATCAAGCACTACGCGCCCAGCGACAACCAGCAGGCATCGGGCAAGCGCGGCCGCAAGGTGGGCATAGCCTATCAGTTGGAGAACGGCGAAATCATCTACGTGCCGGAATAGTTCAGTGAACTTTTTGCAATTGTCAATAATCTCCTAAAGGCTCACTGGCGCACCAGGCAAGTCGGTCTTCGATTTTCCAATTTTCGAAATCTATTTCAAGGCTGCGCTGTTTGTGCGGACTTGTAAGATACTTTTTGATGGCGGTCGCTACGAATTTGGCAAGATTCACGGGAACGGCATTGCCTATCATCTGCTCAACTTCCGTTTTATTACCCTTAAACTTGAAATTGCGTGGGAACGTCTGTATGTAACTCCGTTCAAGGGTTGTGAGGGGGCGAATGCCTTCCTTGGATTTCACGGGGTCATTGGCATGTATGCTGTAGCCTTCGGGCATTGGACGATTAACGCCGCGAACCGTTGGGCTTGGCTCATCTATAGAGAAAATGCCGCGGCGCATATAACTACGGGGGTGTCTATAATAGTATTCAATGCCGAGGGATTCGCCGAAATAGTCACGCATGGTCATCGGCTTAGCAGAGAGGCCACTGTTGATGAAGGGCTCCATGAATCCGTCCATTTCGCGGAGTTTTCCAATTAGAAAGAAACGTTTACGCTTTTGCGGAACACCACAATAACTTGCGTCAATAACATGTTCAGAAAGGCCATAGCCAGCCTCTTTGAAGATTGCCTTCGCATCAATTAGTTTTTGTGTCTTAGTGATGCGGGCTACGTTTTCCATGACAAACCACTTGGGGCGCACTTGGCTAATGATTTGTGCATAGTTAACGGTGAGATTACCACGTCCACCCTCTTCATCTCTCTTTCCTGCCGAAGAGAAGTCCTGACAAGGGGGACCACCTATAACCATATCTGGTTCAAACATGTTAATTGCCATCGTGCTGGCCTGTACGTTGCTCAAATCCAGATTCTCGGCAGGGTGGTCGAAATTGAGCCTGTAAACATTGAGTGCGGCTTGCCATTTGTCGTAAGCGGCAACGACATCGAAACCTGCTTCTTGAAAACCGAGGCTCAAGCCTCCGCAGCCACAGAATAAATCTACTACTCTCATATCGCTTAATCGAAAATATCGGGACTATTCACTAACACTGCATCAAATCGTCGTTCTGGACTGAGCAAATCCTGCCCACCGCCCAAGATAATATTCTTAATTTCGTACTTGGAGATACGTGGCGTTACTATTTCATTGCCTCGCAAGAATATGTGTGACTTGGTTCCTGGCAGAGCAAACGCCTTATCGTTGGCAAGATTGTAGGATTGCAAACGGATGATGCGTTTGTAGTCAAACGTATCGTAGGTCACGAAGTCGAGTAACATCTTGTAGAGCCAAATGATTGTGCGGTGGAATCGGTTCAGACGGCGCAAGTTCTCCGTGTCCTCAGTGCAGCACATTTGGATAATGGAGAGATTTGACCATACAAAGACATCAAGGCATTCATTCTTCAGTCGCATCTTGCTACCCTCGGTTTTCCATATAGGCTGGATGATGAGCGGCTTTTGTTTGTCGCACATGTCTTTCGATATGGCAAGTATGGAGTTAAGTATTTGTGTGTAGTGGGGTAGCACTTCATCAATTTCCTCCCAATGGTTTATCTGTGGTACGTTGCGTAGCATCTTTCTGAGCCGTTCTTTTCCTTCCAGTGTTTCATAGTTGGTGCAGATGCTACATGCAAGGAAGCAGATGGTTGGCGGGCGCATAACGATTTCCGTACCCCATTCTGTTTCGGGTAGTTTTTTCGTTGTGTTGTCGGGAAGTGCCGTCAATTTTACCTCAAGGCCTGACAAAAGTTCGTTGGTAGTGTTGTTCATCATCACCAGATCAATCTTTTCCCGTTCACCTTGGTAGAACTTCTCATAAGGAGCAAAACCAGCCTCATAGTTATAGTAGGCATCTTCACTAAGTGGGTCAATGCCTAGAAGATCCTTGCTTTTAATCGATGTATGGATAATTTCGTTTTGCTGATTGGTCTTGATGTAAACAGGCATCATCCCTTTTGAATACATATAAGCAACGAGCGAAGCAGGGAATGAACTGTTGAATTGGTTTTTTCCCCAGCACTCGGCTTTTGAGTAATCTCTGCTTGAATGTTTCTGACCAAACAATCCTGGTGTTGTGCTTTTGCCTGCCATAATAATTTTGTTTTAGGTTTCGGCCGCAAAGATACGATAATTCCGCGAAATAAATGCTACTTTGCCCTTACCATTTTATTATATTTGACGTTTTTGCTTATAAAACACATAATTGCGAGCGTGAGATTATTTGACGATAATGGATCTTGTGTTTGGTTTTAATTGCTTTATAGAGTTCATCCGTTTCATCGCTGTGCTGTCTTCAAAGAAGGCGTGGTGCATTATAATGGCACCATAAGAAAAAGCGGATGCATGTCTTTTGAGGCATGCATCCGCTCTTATTGAGAGTAAGTTTGGTCATTGCTATAAGTTCGTTGTGGGCAGAAGCCCGGTCGAAGGAGCGTTACTCCTCACCGAGCCAACTCTTGGAGTGGGCAGAACCGCTGCCAGGACCGCCATAGCCAATGCCAGTGTCGTCGTTACTTTCAACGTCAAATACACTTTTAGACTCAGTTTGTTCGCTTCCAGCCATCATGTCGTTCTCCTGCAGAACGCCCACGAACTTCATTTCTGGTTTCAAATAATCTTTCTTGTACATATTATGTGTAATTATCGAATTTGTCTTTAAGCCATAATCGGTGCAATGGTAAGAATTTCCCGATGAATGTGCAAATATTTTTGATAAAAATGCGCTAAACAGGTGAAAATAAGCAGAATAAGCAGAAAACAAACAGGAAAAATGCCAAATCTGTTCTGAAACATATTCGTGTTTCAATCTTCTACCCATCACTTTTCACCTGCAAAAGCACTGCTTTGCCGCATCGGAACCTACGCCAAGGAAAAGTAAATCAATTTAATTTGCACGGTAAATTAATTTAATTTGAAAAGCAAATCATATTGATTTGCGCGGTAAATTATATTGATTTGCTGAAGCGTTCCGTGGGTTTGAGGCCAGAAAAGTGGCGCTCCGCTCGGCGAAAAACAATGCTCTACGTGCAAAAAAGCGCGATTTCATCGGGAAGACTTACCCTCCTAATCAGCACTCTGCACTATACAGGCGAGGAGTTTAAGGACGTAATCAAAGATGGGGAGCACCCAGTTGCAGGACGCTGTGCCTATCAGACAGGCACAAACAAAAAAGGCGGCTCCGCCAAGGGAACCGCCATTCTTTTTCTTTACAAAAAATTAGTTCAGAGCCTTTGTCAACTCAGCACCAGCCTTGAACTTAGCAACCTTCTTGGCAGCAATCTGGATTTTCTTGCCGCTTGCAGGGTTGATACCCTCACGAGCCGGACGCTCGTTAACGCTAAATGTTCCAAAACCAACAAGAGCAATCTTGTCACCTGCAACGAGTGCATCCTTAACAGCGGCTACAGTTGCGTCGAGTGCTTTCTTGGCATCTGCCTTTGACAGGCCAGCGCCTGCTGCAATCTTCTCAATTAATTCTGTTTTGTTCATGATGTTTAATTTATTAGTGATAAAAATGTGTATATAGCCGAATTTCTTCGCAAATATAGTTCAAACCTTTCAGAAAACAAACAAAAAAGTAAAAAAAGTGAAGAAATTGATGAAAAAAAGTGCTATTGCCCCCCATTTTGTGCCTCATAACAGATATTTTTCGTAATTTTGTCGCGGTTTTTTATAAATAGTGAAAGTATGCGTAGGATTCCTGCAATAACAAAAAATCTGCTCATCATCAACGTTTTGGTGTTCCTTGCCACCTTTGTGTTTGAGCGCATCGGCGTGAGTCTCGACAATCTGTTCGGCCTCCATTTCTTCTTGGCGTCCGACTTCAGGATATATCAGTTGTTCACCTATATGTTCATGCATGCCAACATCGAGCACATTTTCTTCAATATGTTTGCCCTTTGGATGTTCGGCTGCGTGGTGGAAAACGTATGGGGCCCCAAGAAATTCCTCTTTTATTACATTTCCTGTGGCGTCGGTGCCGGCATCATTCAGGAGATTGCGCAGATGGTTTCGTTCTACATGCTGGCCACGCAGCAGTTTCCTGGCATCGGCCTCGGCGACTTGGCAACCGTTGCGGCCAACTCGCAGGAGATGCTCAACCAGTGGACCACGGTGGGAGCCTCGGGAGCCATCTATGCCATCCTGCTGGCTTTCGGCATGATCTTCCCCGAAGAGCGCATCTTTATCTTCCCCCTGCCCGTTCCCATCAAGGCCAAGTGGTTCGTCTGCGGATATGCCGCCATCGAACTGTTCTCTGCCCTGGCAACCACCAACGACAGCGTGGCGCATTTCGCCCACCTCGGCGGCATGCTCTTCGGATTCCTCATGATCAGGTATTGGCAGAAGAATCCCAACGGCGGAGGCTACGGACAGTCGAGCGGCCAGCAGTTTTTCGACAGACTGCGCAGAAACTGGGAGAGACGAAGCAATCGCAGCAGCGACCGCTTTGACGACCGGAACACGCCGAATGACGATCGCCGTTCCGACTGGGAATACAATGCGCGCAAGAAGGCTGAGCAGGACGAGATAGACCGTATACTCGACAAAATCCGCCGCAGCGGATACGACAGTCTTACCGCTGAGGAGAAGCGTAAACTCTTTGAGAGCGACAAAAAATAGGCCATGTTGTTCTTCAGTAGTCTCAAGAAATTCACCATCCATGCCATTATCGGTGCCAACGTGGCATCGATATTGGTGATGTTGCTGGTGGGCTATAGCGATCGTCTCAACCCCGCCGAGCATCCGGTGCTGTCGAGTGTGGGGCTTGTGTTCCCCTTTCTGCTGGTCGTCAATGTTGCCTTCCTGCTTTTCTGGCTGCTGGTGAAACCCCGTGTGGCCGTGATTCCCGTGCTGGGACTTATAATAAATTATGTACCCGTGCGCACGTATTGTCCCATCAACTTCTCGCGAGAGGTGCCCGACAGCGCCTTGAAGGTGCTCTCTTACAACGTGAAAATGTTCGAGGTGAACGAAAAAGTGGAGGACATGCATGCCACTTTGCACTATGTGCTCAACAGCAATGCCGACATTGTTTGTCTGCAAGAGGCCAGGATGCGCAACCGATGGAACCAGGCTCTTTACGATGCCTATCCCTATCACGACGAACTTATTTATGGCGGCATGAGCCATGTCATCATGAGCCGTTATCCCATTGTGGGCAAAGAGCGCATTCCCTATCCCACGCACGCCAACGGCACCGCCGCCTTCTATCTGACCATCGGCGGCGAGCGCGTGCTGGTCATCAGCAACCATTTTGAGACCAACGGCCTCTCGGTGAGCGAAAAACATGAGATTCAGGAAATGGCAAAGGGCAAGACTTCAGGCGATACGCTGCGCCAGGAGTCGCGAAGGCTCATCGTGAAACTGGGCAATGCCGCCAGCAAGCGAGCGCCCCAGGCCGATGCCGTGGCCCGCTATATCAGTGAGCACCAAGACATGCCCATCATCGTGTGCGGCGACTTCAACGAAAATCCCATCTCCTACGTCCGCCACCGCATCGCCCGCGACCTGACCGACTGCTACATAGAGAGCGGCAGCGGTCCCGGATGGACCTACAACCACGGGAGCATGAAGGTGAGAATCGACAACATCATGTGCAACGACCGTTTCGTCCCCTGCCGGTGCGAAGTTGACTCAAAAATAGCCGCCAGCGACCATTATCCTATCATTTGTTGGCTAAAAATGCAGCATAAATGACAAAAAATACATAATTAACGCCTTGAAATTTTTCAAAATGTGAAAAAATATGTATCTTTGCACGCTATTTTGCCGTTATGCGTCATGCTTAATGGCAAATAGCCTATCGTAGACAGCGAAGAAATAACAATTAAATATTATATCAACAACAATGCAAAACAAAGGTATCGTAATTTGTACAGCCGTCCTCCTGACGCTTGCAAGCATCTTCTACCTGTCGTTCTCAGTAGCCACAAACTACTACGACCGTCAGGCAGCCAAGATTCAGGATCCCATCGCACAGCAGGACTACAAGGACTCTGTGAAGTATCTGGGTGTTTATTCCTATCAGAAGTGTCTGGAGACCCAGATCGGTCTCGGCCTTGACCTGAAGGGCGGTATGAACGTTATCCTCGAAATCAGTGTTCCCGATGTCGTTGAGACGCTGGCCGACCACAAGCGCGACCAGGCTTTCGTCAAGTCGATGGAAGAGGCTAAGAAAGAAGAGGAGACAAGTCAGAGTGATTTCATCTCGCTGTTTATCAAAGCGTATCACAAGAATGCGCCCGGCCATCGCCTGGCAGAAATCTTTGCCACACAGCAACTCAAGGGCAAGGTTTCCACACAGAGTTCCGACAAGGAAGTGGAAAGCGCACTTCGCGCTGAAGTGCAGGCTGCCATCGACAACTCGTTCAACGTGGTGCGCAACCGTATCGACAAGTTCGGCGTTGTTCAGCCGAACATCCAGAAACTTGAAGGCCAGCAGGGACGCCTGATGGTGGAAATGCCAGGTATCCGCGAGCCGGAGCGTATCCGTAAATTGCTCCAGGGTTCTGCCAACCTTGAGTTCTGGGAGACCTTCAACAGTCAGGATGTGGCTCCTTATCTGTCACAACTCGACCAGCGCATTGCCAACGAGAACTCGGGCGTGACCGACACCACAGCCGTTGCTGCCGACACCACAAAGGTAGAGGCTCCCAAGGCAGAGGAAAAGCCCAAGTTTGAAATCAAGAAAGACAACCAGGAGGCTGCCGCAGGCACCGTGAGCGACGCTCAGATGGCTGCTGCCAAGAAGCAGCATCCGCTGCTGGCCATGCTGCAACTGGTGCCCAACGGCTCGAAGAGCATCGTGGGATATGCCAACGTGCGCGATACCGCCGAAATCGATAAGATTATCTATTCTGAAGTGGCTCGCCAGGTGCTGCCCTCCGATCTGAAACTGCTCTGGAGTGCCAAGGCTTCTGAAATGATGAACAACAAGAACATCTTCGAACTCCACGCCCTGAAGGTGACCAACGCCAACGGCCGCGCTCCGCTCGAAGGTGACGTAATCACCGATGCCAAGGACGAGTTTGAACAGCAGTTCGGTAAGCCCATCGTGACCATGCAGATGAACAACGACGGTGCACGCCGCTGGGCTGCCCTCACCAAGGCCAACGTGGGCAAGGCTGTTGCCATCGTACTCGACGGCGTGGTATACAGTGCTCCTAACGTGATGACCGAAATCACCGGTGGAAACTCTCAGATCTCTGGTAACTTCACCATCGAAGATACCAAGGACCTTGCCAACACCCTGAAGTCAGGACGTATGCCGGCACCCGCCCGCATCGTTCAGGAAGAGGTGGTTGGTCCTACCCTCGGTGCACAGTCTATCCAGCAGGGTATCATTTCGTTCATCGTGGCCTTCGTGCTCCTGATGATCTACATGATCATGATGTACGGCTTCATCCCGGGTATGATGGCCAACTGCGCCCTCATCGTCAACCTGTTCTTCACGCTCGGAATCCTCACGTCGTTCCAGGCTGCGCTCACCATGTCGGGTCTCGCCGGTATCGTGCTTACGCTGGGTACGGCTGTCGATGCCAACGTGCTCATCTATGAGCGTATCAAGGAAGAAATGCGCGGAGGCAAGAGCATCAAGGACGCATTGAAAGCAGGCTACAGCAATGCCTTCTCTGCTATCTTCGACTCTAACCTCACTTCTATCATCACCGGTATCATTCTGCTCTACTTCGGTACAGGTCCTGTCAAGGGCTTCGCCACCACGTGGATCATTGGTATCTTCTGCTCGTTCTTCACAGCAGTGTTCCTCACCCGTCTCGTTTACGAGAACCGCTTTAAGAAAGACAAGTGGCTCGGTCTGAAGTTCTACACCAGCTTCTCGAAGAACCTGATGCAGAACATGCACGTACCGTTCATGAGTTTCTATAAGAAGACCTTCGTCATCGTGGCTGCTGCCGTTGTTGTGTTCTGCATCAGTTTCGCCGTGCGCGGTCTCTCTAAGAGCATCGACTTCACCGGTGGTCGCAACTATGTGGTTACATTCGAGAAGTCTGTGGAGCCGGAGGAAATCCGCGGCATCCTGGCACAGGCATTCCCGGGCTGCAATACGGGTGCCATCTCTATCGGTACCGACAACAAGACCATCCGTATCTCTACCAACTATAAGATTGAGAGCAACAGTCCCACTGCCGACGACGAGGCTGAAACCATCCTCTATAACGCCTTGAAGAAGGCCGGTCTGGTTTCTCAGGCCAACGTAGAGTCGTTCAAGAACCCCGACGTGCGCGAGGGTGGCTCTATCATCAGCAGTACCAAGGTAGGTCCATCGGTGGCTAAGGACATCACCTATGGTGCCATCATCAGCGTGCTCATCGCCCTGGTGGCCATCTTCCTCTACATCCTGCTCCGCTTCCGCAACGTGGCCTTCTCTGTTGGTTCCATCGTTGCCCTGGCAGTAGATACTTTGGTGGTGCTCGGTCTTTACTCACTGCTCTGGGGCATCGTGCCTTGGTCGCTCGAAATCGACCAGACCTTCATCGGTGCTATCCTTACCGTGATTGGTTACTCTATCAACGACAAGGTGGTGGTGTTCGACCGTATCCGTGAGAACCTCGGTCTGCATCCCAAGCAGGACAAGCAGAGCCTCTTCAATGAGAGTATCAACCAGACACTCGCACGTACCATTAACACCTCTGTTTCTACGTTGCTCGTGTTGCTGTGTATCTTCATCCTCGGTGGTGCAAGCATCCGCAGTTTCGCCTTCGCCATGATTCTCGGTGTGGTATTCGGTACACTTTCTTCCATCTTCATTGCCTCTCCCGTTGCCTACCTCGTGATGGGTCGCAAGATCAAGGAAGACGCTGTAGAGAAAGCATAACGTTGCATTGCAGCATTGCATGATATAGTTTACCCCGCACGGCTCAAGCCGTGCGGGGTTTCTTTTTCTCCGCCGCCAAGGCGCTTCTGCCATGTTGGAGGCCTCTTTTCTTTTGCATCTGGTTCTGCTGTCTGAACCGCCCTTTTCCGCATTTTGGTACCGTTCTTTAACTTTTTCTTTACAAACGGCAGCAGAAATGCTGTGTTTTAACATATTTTAGGGGGGGTAATCATTTATTAACCATTTATTTCGTATATTTGCTGTCACTTATCATTCATAACAACTTAAACTTTACAGATATGAGAACAATCAGACTTAAGAAATTACTATTCATAATCGTCGCCCTCTTCGCGGCAAGCATGACCGCCAATGCCCAACTCCTTGTGCTTGAAGGTGATCTTTACAACAGGACTGCCAATGGTGAACAGGGTGGCAGGGAGTGTCATTACTACCTCTACTCAGATCGCTCCCTTGTCTTACAGGCAGTATCAACCGAAGACAAAGAGTATTTCGGCAGGTTTTCAGCGAACTATTTATGGGTTTCGGTATCTACATCAAAAAACGATGGTTTTAAGAATTTAATGAATAACCGAAATGCCGTAGAAAAGATTATCGTCAGTAAGGGAATCAAGACCCTTGGCCGTCAGGTGATTGGACACGCTCAAACTGCTTCTTATGGCATCTTATTCCCCAACCTCAAGTCCGTGGAGATTGATTCAGAAGACTTTGAAGGAGAAATCCCAGAAGATTTCCTCAAGGACATCACAACACTGGAAAGCGTCACGTTATACCAGGAGAACGTCACCATCGGTCAATATGCCTTCTCGGGGTGCACAGCGCTGAATTCGGTAAGTCTCCCCAACATTACTAATCTGGAAATCAATAAGGAGGCCTTTAAGGATTGCACCAGCCTGAAAAACTTCTACACCAACGGCTGCAATGTAAAGGTCGGCGGCGGTGCCTTCGAAGGCTCTGGCCTGGAGACCTTCCAGAACTCAAGTTCCACCCCCTATGTCACCAAGATCACGCTGGGCACAGATGCCTTCAGCGGCGCAACGAACCTGAAGACATTCGCTATCTACGACTCGGCGACGGCCTGCGACATTCCCCTTCGTGCCTTCCAGGACTGCACCGCGCTGGAGTCGTTCATCGCAATGAATACAGGCGAAATCGATAACGGTGCCTTCAGCGGCTGCACTGCGCTGAAATCGTTCTACGCCCTTCAAGGCATCAGCAAAATCGGTAACGGAGCCTTCAGCGGATGCTCCAGCCTGGAAACCTTCTCACTGCCCTCCGACGGCCTCAGCGCTTCGCCAGACTACAATGCCTTCAAAAATTGCGACAACCTGAAGTATATTGACCTGCGCAAAGCCTCCTTTACTCAGTGTGGCGACA
>DGWC01000009.1 GCA_002395135.1 Prevotella sp. UBA4268
ATCTTCATGCGGCCCGTCTTCTGCACGTTCAGATAATTCACAAAGATGCCTTGAGCCGTCTCCGGGCGCAGGTACACCTTCATCGAGTTGTCGGCCGAAGCACCCATTTCGGTGGCGAACATCAGGTTAAACTGGCGCACGTCGGTCCAGTTCCTGGTTCCGCTGATAGGGCATACGATTTCCTCGTCCAGGATAATCTGCTTCAGTTCGTCGAGATCCATCTTGTTCATCGCTGCTGCGTAGCGCTCGTGCAGCGCGTCGCGCTTCTGCTGGTTCTCAATCACGCGGGCGTTGGTCTCGCGGAATTTCTCCTCGTCGAAAGCCTCGCCGAAGCGTTTCTTGGCCTTGTCAATCTCTTTTTGTATCTTTTCCTCGTATTTTCCAATCTGGTCTTCAATCAGCACATCGGCACGATAGCGCTTTTTCGAGTCGCGGTTGTCAATCAAAGGGTCGTTGAAAGCGTCCACGTGTCCGCTGGCCTTCCATATCGTAGGGTGCATGAAGATGGCCGAGTCGATGCCCACGATGTTCTCGTGGAGCAGCACCATGCTCTTCCACCAATACTCCTTGATGTTGTTCTTCAACTCCACGCCGTTCTGACCATAGTCGTAAACGGCTCCTAAACCGTCGTATATTTCACTGCTGGGGAACACGAATCCGTATTCTTTGCAGTGCGAAACAATCTTTTTAAAAACGTCTTCTTGTGCCATTGTTCTATTATAATTACAAAATTACGGGCGCAAAGTTACAACTTTTCGCGCATTTAAGGGCAATGTGAACGATAAAAAATCATAATTACCTGCATTTTGCGCGCAATCCTCCGGCCGCCATGAGCGGAGGGCGAGCCGGTTTCGTCTGTGCAAAGTGGCGTTTCCGTGTTGCGAAAGCGGCACTTTTGTTGTTTCTCCTTGGCGTGTTGCCTCAGCAAATCGTATTCATTGTGTTTTCAAATTAATATAATTTACCGTGCAAATCAATATAATTTACTTTTCAAATTAAGTTAATTTACGCTGCAAATTAAATTAATTTACTTTCCCAAACCTTCGCTATTGAGGTTCCGTTTCAGCCGTTTCGCCCGTCCGTTCCTATGCTTTTATCCCTGCATGCCAGCGCTTTTCAGTGCGCATCCCGCCCGGGCGGCACGGGAGCAGCGCACTGCTAAGATTCTTTTTGTCGCACAATGATTTGGCATTTCGGAAATATGTTCGTACCTTTGTCTTCCGAAAACAGGTCTTATCGTGATGTTACGGAGAATACCATTTGTTGCAGCACTGCTGTTTTTCATCATCGGCTGCACCCGCCAGGAGATGCCGCAGGGGAGCATTTCCCCTGTGAGCAGCCATTATGAGCGGGCCATGCTGCTCTGTGAGGAGGGCCGCTATGCCGAGGCAGAACTCATCTTGAAGGAAGGAGAACTGACTGCCGAGGGCAGTGACAACAAACTGGAACTGCAGAAGTGTCAGGGAACCCGCTATTTGGTGGCCCGCATTCTGAGTGCCACCACCCAGAAACGTAACTACGAACTGCTTCACGACCATGAGAAAGCCACCAACATGGCGCAACTTGTCGCACTGGCCAAAGAACTGCTCCACCACACTTACGAGCAGGAAAAGATTGCTGAGTTGCAGCACCGATACGAGCAGCAGGTCTCAGACCGCCGCCATTACCAAATGCTTGCCAATCTCTTCGGGCTTCTGCTGCTGGTCATCCTCTTGGTGCTCGTCATTCTCTATTTCAACCGGCGGCGCATCGAGCAGTTCAACAGCATCCTCGACCTCAACGCCCAAACCATTGAGCGGGCACAGAAGCGCATAGAAGTGCTGTCGATGGAGAGCAAAGTCCATGACAAGGAAATCAGTCGACTGAACGAAAGAATCACATCCGCGCGCCGTTTCACCAACGAGCGGTTAGGTCGCGGCAAGGAAGTCTTCGACCTGATCGCAGCAGGAGGCAAACTGCCCCCGTCGGCTGACGACGAGAACTGTCTCATCGAATACTATTCGGTCAGCCACTACGCCCTTTTCCATGAATGGGCCACCGGCTACGATCATCTCACCGCCCGCCTTTACACCTACCTCATCTTGCAGGATATGGGCAAACAAGACGACGACATAGCGCAAATCCTCTGCATCAGTCCCTCTGCCGTCCGTTCCATCAAGTCGAGAATAAAGACTCGGAAGAAGAAGGCAGGAAGTTGATTTCAGGATGAAAACGCTCTGGATAATCGCTCTACAACTCTTCGTTTTTGTTGCAATTTTGAGTGTCGAGATTGTCTCTTGTTTTGTTTAATGTGCTTGTTTTCAGTGATTTGTAAAGAAATTGGCTTTGCAACACGCGCCGAAAAATAATCCTTGAAAATTTGCATCCTTATTCTTTGCTGCCTAATTTTGTCATCAGAGATTTTCAATTTATTACGAACAAATAAAAAAAGAACGACTATGGCAAAAGTAAATTTGGTATCACTGGAATGGACCGACATTGTGTTTGAAGGACGTAATCAGGCTTACGGCGCCTACCAACTTCGCACAGGCACCTCCAAGCGAAATCTCCGCTCCATTATGATTGTAGCCTTTTCGGCAGTGCTCCTCTACCTGGGGCTTACGTTCTACCGCATGGCAGAGTCCAGACGAACCGTGGCGAACACGCAGGCTATTGAGTTTGCCAACCTGAATGACAAGAAGCCAAAAGCAAAGGTTGAACGGGAGGTGCCGGTCAAGGTGGAGCCCGAGAGAATCGTGGAGAAGGTGAAAACGTCTATCAAGTTCACCGCCCCGGTCATCAAGAAAGACGAACTGGTGGATGAAAAAGACGAGATTAAACTCGACGAAATCGAGAAGAGCAATAAGGCCATCGGCTCCTTGACCGTTGACGGCAACGATGATGTGGGTGGCGATGTGCTCAGGATAAAAGACGAGATTGCGCCTCCAGCGCCTCCGAAGGCTGTTGAAGACAACAAGATATTCGAAGTGGTGGAGCAGAAACCTACGTTCCCCGGTGGCGATGCTGCACTGATGTCGTGGCTGAGCCAGAACATCAAATATCCTGTGATAGCCGCAGAAAACGGAGTACAAGGCCGCGTCATTGTTCAGTTCGTCGTAGAAAAAGACGGTTCGATAACAGATGTAAATGTGGCCAAGAGCGTGGATCCCTCGCTCGACAAAGAGGCGGCCCGTGTCATCAAGAGCATGCCCAAGTGGATTGCTGGTCGCCAGAACGGATCGCCCGTGCGCGTCAGGTTCACGGTTCCCGTCACCTTCAGACTGCAATAGGGTCTGAATAAAAGCGGGAATACGCTCGCTCTTCAAACCGCAGAAAAAGCATGGCAAAAGGCTCTTTCCACTTTTTTCGTGCTTAAACTGCGGTGAGTTTCACTTTTTTTTCGTACTTTTGCAGAGTTAAAAGAAAAACGAACACCAATTATGGACGACGAGATAAAAAATGTTCGCCTTGACGAAGAGGGAAACTCAGAAGAGCATTCAGACTATAAACCAGTGAACCGGTTTGACGCCGCAGCGGTGCATCACTTGAGCGGCATGTATCAGAACTGGTTTCTCGACTATGCCAGTTACGTGATATTGGAACGCGCCGTGCCCCATATTGAGGACGGACTGAAGCCCGTGCAACGGCGCATTCTGCACTCGATGAAGCGCATGGATGACGGCCGCTATAACAAAGTGGCAAACATTGTTGGCCACACCATGCAGTTTCATCCTCACGGCGATGCTTCCATCGGCGACGCACTGGTGCAGTTGGGGCAGAAAGACTTGCTGGTTGACTGCCAGGGCAACTGGGGTAACATACTCACTGGCGACCGTGCCGCTGCGCCCCGTTATATAGAGGCGCGGCTTTCAAAGTTCGCCCTTGATGTGGTGTTCAATGCGAAGACCACCGAGTGGCAGTTGTCATACGACGGGCGCAACAAAGAGCCCATCACCCTTCCCGCCAAGTATCCGCTGCTGTTGGCGCAGGGTGCGGAAGGCATTGCCGTGGGCCTGTCCTCGAAGATTCTTCCCCATAATTTCAACGAAATATGTGAGGCCGCCATCTCCTATCTGAAAGAAGAACCCTTTGTGCTCTATCCCGACTTCCCCACGGGTGGAAGCATCGACGTGAGCAAATATAATGACGGCCAGCGCGGCGGCGTGCTGAAAATCCGTGCGAAGATAGAGAAACTGGACAACAAGACGCTGGTGATTCGCGAACTGCCATTCTCGAAAACGGTGAGCACACTGTGTGAAAGCATCACCAAGGCCATTGAGAAAGGGAAAATCAAGGCGCGCAATGTGACCGACCTGACATCGGCACAGGTGGAGATACAGGTGCATCTGGCCCCCGGCGTGAGCAGCGACAAAACCATTGATGCGCTCTATGCCTTCACTGACTGCGAAATTAATATCTCTCCCAACTGCTGCGTCATCGAGGACAACAAACCGCAGTTCCTCACCATCAGCGATGTGCTGAAACATTCCGTTGACCGCACCATGCAACTGTTGCGCAAGGAACTGGAAATACGCAAGCATGAACTGCAAGAGCAGTTGCATTTCTGTTCGCTGGAGAAAATCTTCATCGAGGAGCGCATCTACAAGGACCGCAAATTTGAGCAGGCTCCCACGATGGATGCTGCCTGTGAGCATATCGACGACCGCCTGACACCTTATTATTCGCAGATGATTCGCGAAGTGACCAAGGACGATATCCTCAGGCTGATGGAAATCAAGATGGCGCGCATTCTGAGGTTCAACAGCGACAAGGCCGACGAACTGATTGTGAGGCTGAAAGGCGACATCGACGATATCAACAACCGACTGGAGCACATGGTGGAGGAGACCATCGAGTGGTTTGAATATCTGAAAGGCAAATACGGCGCTGAGCATCCGCGACTGACCGAAGTGCGCAATTTCGACACGATAGAGGCCACCAAGGTGGCAGAGGCGAACCAGAAACTCTATATCAACCGCCTGGACGGATTCATCGGAACGGGCCTGAAGAAAGACGAGTTTGTGTGCAACTGCTCAGACATCGACGATATCATCATTTTCTATAAAGATGGAAAATACAAGGTAATCCGCGTGGCCGACAAGATTTTCGTGGGCAAGAACATCCTCCACGTGGCGGTGTTCAAGAAGAACGACAAGCGCACCATCTACAATGTGGTGTATCGCGACGGGCGGAAAGGCTTCCATTTCATCAAGCGCTTCAACGTGACCTCGATGACGCGCGACCGCGAATACGATCTCACACAAGGCACGGAAGGCAGCCGCGTGGTGTATTTCACGGCCAATCCCAATGGCGAGGCCGAGGTGATCAAGGTGACCATGGAGCCGCGCGAGCGACTGAAGAAATTGTTCATCGACAAGGATTTCAGCGAGATAAAAATCAAGGGGCGCACCTGCAAGGGCAACCTGCTTACGAAATTAAACGTGCATCGCATCTCGCTGAAGAGCCACGGCCATTCCACTTTGGGCGGAAGAAAGGTGTGGTTCGACCCGGATATCAACCGTCTGAACTATGATGAGCACGGCACGTATCTGGGAGAGTTCAACGATGATGACCAGATTCTCGTTGTGCTGAATAGCGGAGAATACTATCTCAGCAACTTCGACCTGAACAACCATTACGAGGACAACATATTCAGGATTGAGAAATTCCAGCCCGAAAAGGTGTGGACGGCAGTGCTCTATGATGCCGACCAGCAGGGCTATCCCTATCTGAAACGCTTCCTCATGGAAGCCTCCAAGCGCAAGCAGAGTTTCTTGGGCGAGAATGTGAACAGCAAACTCGTCTTGCTCACCGATGTGGCCTATCCTCTCATCAAGGTCACCTTCAGCGGAAACGACGAATTCCGCGACCCGATGGAGATTGATGCCGAACAGTTCATAGCAGTGAAAGGATTCAAGGCCAAGGGAAAGCGCATCTGCACTTGGAACATCCAGCAAATTGAAGAACTGGAGCCGCAGCGTTTCCCCGAGCCTGAAGAAGCCGCTGAAGAGCCCGAGGAAGAAGAACCCGAAGTGGAAGACGTGCACATCGAGGAGAGCGGACAATTAAGCCTTTTCCCAGATGAAGAATAGTCTTTTTTCCATATTGATCCTGATGCTTGTCCCGACCATGGCCGGGGCTCAGGAGAATTCAACCCGCGAAAAGGTCTGGGCGGTGGGGCTGGGAAGTGTGAATATACTCGACACCTATATCAGCCAGGAGAAGTATCGGGGCGAGGAGTTGCGCTTCGTATCGTACTCCGCATTCCACGGGACGAAGCATCCCAATGTGGTGACGCAGATAATGCACGAGGGAAGCCTGCAAACCGCATCGCCGCGGTCGGAAGATGCCGACGACATAGCGGGCTCATACACCTTCAGTTATGCCCTGCGACGGGAGTGGAAGCCCAACCACCGGCTGTCGTTTCAGGCCGGCGCGCAGGCTGAACTGGCGCTCGGCTTCCTCTACAACAGTCGCAACGGCAACAATCCCGCACAACTGAAATGTGGACTGAATATCTCGCCCAGTGGCGTGGTTGCCTGGCAGTTGCCCCTGTGGCGAAAGGTGTTCCTGCTGAGATACGAGGTGAGCGCACCGCTCGTGGGGGCCATGTTCTCACCCAATTACGGGCAGTCGTATTACGAAATATTCTCGCGTGGCAACTACGACCATAACATCGTGTTCACCACTCCGCTCAATGCGCCTTCGCTGAAACAGATGCTCACGGTGGACATCCCCATCAGGCGTACCATCCTGCGCGTGGGCTATCTGGGCGATTTCAGGCAGGCCGAAGTGAACAGTTTGAAATACCACACCTATTCGCACCTGCTTGTCATCAGCCTGACAAGGCACATCTAACCCCATTCAAATCACGAGTCAACCCATGTCAATCAATAAATATACATATCTCGCCCTGTTAGCATGGCTCACCATGTGCATGCTCACTTCGTGCGTCGACGAAGAAGAGTTCAAGGACAACAACCAGGGAAACTTCGAGGCTTTATGGAAAATCATGGACGAACACTACTGTTTCTTCCAGGAAAAGAACATCGACTGGGATGTCATCCACACCCAATATGCCCGGCAGGTGAATGCCGGCATGAGCAACGGGCAGTTGTTTGAAGTGCTTAGCAACATGATTGGTGAACTGCGCGACGGACATGTCAACCTGTATTCGTCGTTTGACGTGGGGCGGAACTGGTCGTGGCAGGAAAACTATCCCAGCAACTTTTCCGACACCTTGTTTAATAAATACATGGGAACCGACTACAAAATAGCGGCGGGACTGAAATACAGAACGCTCGACGACAACATAGGCTATGTGTATTACGGTTCTTTCTCCAGCGGCATGGGCGAAGGCAACCTCGACGAGGTGATGATGGAACTGGCACCCACGCGCGCCTTGATACTGGACATTCGCAACAATTCGGGAGGCAATCTCACCTATGCGGAGAAACTGGCCGCGCGGTTCACCAATGAGGAGACACTGGTGGGCTATATGCAGCACAAGACCGGACGGGGACACAACGACTTCTCCCAACTGGAGCCGCAGCGCATCAAGCCCACCAAGGGCATACGCTGGCAGAAGAAAGTGATAGTGCTCACCAATCGCAGCGTGTATAGCGCCGCCAATGAATTCGTGAAATACATGAAGTGTTTCCCGCAGGTGACGGTGGTGGGCGACTATACCGGCGGCGGTGCCGGCATGCCTTTTTCCAGTGAACTGCCCAATGGGTGGGGCGTGCGCTTCTCTGCCTGTCCGATGTATGACATCAACAAGAAATGCACCGAAGACGGCATCGCGCCCGACTATCAGGTGTCGTTGAGCCAAGAAGATTTCCTTCAGGGCAAAGACACCCTCATAGAGTTTGCCCGCAGCCTGGTGCCATGACGTGAAAAGAGGGAGGCACGCGATACCCTCCCGCACCCCTTTCTCCTGCCGAAGAGGAGTCGGGACGAACTGAAAACATAGCATTTGAATACGAAAAATGATTACATTATCATCGCTCACCATAGGCTATCATTCTAAGAACGGCTGCAAGACCGTGGCCGAGCGTATCACCGCCGTTATCCGGCCGGGCGAACTCACCTGCCTGATAGGTCCCAATGGGGTGGGCAAGTCAACCCTCTTGCGCACGCTCAGCGCCTTCCAGCCGCCCCTTTCCGGAGAGATCGCCGTCAACGGGCAGCCCCTGGCGAGCCTCACCGACAGGCAGTTGAGCCGTCTCATCGGCATCGTGCTCACCTCGAAGCCCGACATTCAGAACATGTCGGTCTATGAACTTGTCTCCCTGGGGAGGAGTCCCTACACAGGGTTCTGGGGGAAACTGTCAGCCCAGGACAAGGAGATCGTAGACGAGAGCATACGAATGGTGGGCATTAAGCATCTGAGGGAGCGCATGGTGCAGACACTGAGCGACGGCGAGCGGCAGAAAATGATGATTGCCAAGGCGCTGGCGCAGCAGACGCCTGTCATCTTCCTTGACGAGCCTACGGCCTTTCTCGACTACCCCAGCAAGGTGGAAATGCTGCAACTGCTTCACCGCCTGAGCCGCGAGACTCAGAAAACGATTTTCCTCTCCACCCACGACCTGGAACTTGCCTTGCAGATTGCCGACACGCTCTGGCTGATGCAGCCGCAGCAACCCGTTGCCATCGGCTCGCCGCAAGCACTTGCCGATAGCGGGCAGTTGGGCGCGTTTCTCAGCAAGCCGGGAATCCGCTTCGACAAAAAAACACTGACCATTCACGTGGAATAGCCAGTGCCTGGATGTATTGGTTTTCGTATGAAAAGGGAAACGGCAAGGAGTGTTATTTGTTCATTTCGTCCTCGGGGTCCCAAAGGGTAAACGGTTTCACGCGTATCTCGTTCTTCTCCATGATGAGCGGTTCGTCGTATACGTCCATTTGTAAATCGCCAGAACCTGCCAACATGGAATCGTCAGCATTAAAGTCTAATTCCCTGATAGCGGGTTTCATATATGGTCTTTTCATAGTTGTTGTCGGATTTGATTAGATAGTTACTTCTTATTTAACGATTACTTTCTTGCCATTGTGAATGTAGATGCCTTTTTGCAAAGGTGCATCAATGCGCATGCCGTTCAGGTTGTACCAGTTGTTGTCGGCTGGGCGTGCGGTCTGGTCGGCAAAGCCGTGGCTGATGCCTGTTGTTACCTCCTCGTCGAATGCATAGAAGTCCTTGGCTCCTGATTCTTTAATGACAAGGTAGACACTGCCGGCAGGGAATTTGACACCCTTGTTCACTTTATAGAATCCCACTTTGCCATTCTTTTCGGCAATGGCATAGATGGTGCTGGCATCGCCAGATACAGAACTGTCTCCTTCTTTCAGTATGTTGTTGCTCAGTTTGTTCACAGTTCCTTTTGCCAACTTCTTGGCGATGTAGTGGTTTCTGTTGCCGTAGAGGATGATAGGAGTACCCGCCGGAACTTGTGTCACCTGTTGTAGTGTTACCTTTTGTTTGTTGGCATCGGTCACGATGAACGCTTTCAAATCATTAGTCTCGGTAAAGTCATAATCCGTTGAGGTCAATGTGACAAAGGATGAATAGGAATCATATTCTTTTTTTATGATGAGGTCACCGTCTTGGGAAACTTTCTTGTACAAGCAAGAATAGTAGGTGCTGTTGGATTTGTTACAAGAAAACTTGCTTGCATTATTGCAAATATACAATCCTGTTTCAACGTTCATGATGCGGAGGCTATTGTTGTTCACCACCAATTTCCACTTCAATCTGGAAGCACTCATGTCTGTTGTTAACTTGAGATCTTTAGCCGAATTTGTTCCACCTTGGATATACATGCTAGAACTTTTGACTTGTAGCAGATAAGTGTTGGTCTCGCTTTCAACTGGAATAAGTTTTATGTGATCGGGTACAAGGGTAGTGGTTATCAACAAATAGCCGTTGATAAGATTCGCTTTGCCAGGACTTGTGGTGCCTAATGCGTCTTTGTTTGTTTTGAACGCACAGTCTCCGTTTTCTTGGCAAATAGCAAACTCGTCTTCAGGATGGATGTCACTTACCGATGTCAGTTTCTGATAGAGTTCATCGTCAGCGAACATCTGCGCATTACCGATAATCAGTAATGCAGCAATAGTTAGAAATTTGATTATAAGTTTGTTTCTCATATCATTTATGGTTAAAACTATTAATAATTGAAATTTTAATACAAAGGTATGAATTATTACGGCAAATGTATTAATAATACAGATAATTAACATAATTTAAACATACAGAATACGGTTCTTTGGAATTTCATTTACTGAAAATCATCCTCAAATGAGTGATTCTGAATTATAATTCGTATCTTTGCAACCTTGAAAGAAGAATCGATGAAAAAAAGCGAGATGTTGTTGGAAATGATCCGAAACGGGCAGGAAATGACCGGCGGGCAAAAACTCAATTTGATTTATCAGTTGAGTATTCCTTCCATTCTGGCACAGATTACGAGTGTAATGATGTTCTTCATCGATCAGGCCATGGTGGGGCGTATCGGTGTGGAAGCCGCTGCTGCCTGTGGACTGGTAGAGTCGTCAACATGGCTATGTGGCAGTATGACAAGTGCTGCTTCGATGGGTTTCTCCGTGCAGGTGGCCCATTTCATCGGGGCCAACGATTTCAAGAAAGCCCGTTCAGTGTTCCGTCACGGATTGATTATAACGTTGCTTTTCAGCATTCTCATTGAAACGGTGGGGTTGTTGATATCCGGCAGACTGCCTTTCTGGTTGGGCGGCGGTGCCGACATCGCTGGCAATGCAACCATTTATTTTGCTGTTTTCATGTTGGTGATGCCCTTCTTCCAACTGTCCAATCTGTCGGGTTCCATGCTTAAGTGTTCGGGCAATATGCGAATTCCCAGTATCATGAGTGTGATGATGTGTGTGTTGGACGTGGTTTTCAATTATATCTTCATCTTTGTGTTCCATCTGGGAGTTCTGGGTGTGGCCATCGGAACGGGACTGGCCATTGTGATAGGCGGCAGCGTGCAGGCCTATTATGCGGTGTGTAAGAGTGATATGCTCTCGCTGGTGAAGAGGATGGAGAAGTTTGTCCTCAACTGGGACTATATCAGGAATGCCTTGAAAATCAGTGCTCCCATGGCGGCACAGTCGATATTGATGAGCGGTGCGCAGATTGTGAGTACGATGATAGTGGCACCGTTGGGCAATATTTCCATTGCTGCCAACACGTTTGCCATCACAGCAGAGAGCCTGTGCTATATGCCGGGCTATGGAATCGGTGAGGCCGCCACCACATTGATAGGGCAGAGTATAGGCGCAGGGCGCAGGGAACTCTGCAAGAGTTTCTCGCGGATGGCCGTTTTCTCAGGCATGATTGTGATGGCATTGATGGGTGCTGTGATGTATGTCACGGCTCCACAACTCATGGCCATTATGACTCCCGAGCAGGCAATCGTGGATCTGGGTGCCGCCGTGTTGAGGATTGAGGCATTTGCCGAGCCAATGTTTGCGGCCTCGATAGTCTGCTATAGTGTTTTCGTGGGTGCCGGCGACACCTTCAAGCCAGCATTGATGAATCTCTGTTCGATGTGGTTTGTGCGCCTTTCGCTTGCTGCCTTGCTGGCGCGAGACTACGGGCTGCGCGGAGTATGGACGGCCATGGCCATAGAACTGATATTCAGGGGAAGCATCTTCTTGTGGAGGATGTTCCGCGGAAAATGGATGAAGCAGATATCCTGAGTGAGGATATACAGTGGATTAGGCTAAATTCAAAATTACAATAACCTTTAAAAACAATCATGATGAAAAGAAAAATGCTAACAATCGCCCTCGTCTGTGCAGCCTTTTCTGCTTGGGCTCAGGGCGGAAAAACTGGCATCGACAGGTCGAACCTCGACTTATCGGTGAAACCAGGAGACAATTTCTATCAGTATGCCGCAGGCGGATGGCTTAAGAATCATCCACTCGATGCCGAGCATGTGAGCAATGGATCTTTTAACGATCTGGATGAACTCAACCAGAAACGCATTCAGGAACTGATTCTTCAGTATGCCGACGGAAAGCAGGCAAAAGGCTCGTTGGGGCAGAAGATAGGCAGCCTCTATCGGTTGATGATGGATAGCGTGAGGCTGAACAAGGAGGGATATGCCCCTCTCAAACCCACCTTGGCGAAAATCGCTGCCATCAAGAGCCGCAAGGAGTATCAGGTGGTTACTGCACAGTTGGACCGCAGAGGAGAGAATACGATGATGTTCGGTATCGGCGTGGGAGCCGATATGCGCAATGCCGGCATGAATCTGGTGAGCGTTGGTCAGGGCGGAATCGGCCTCGGTTCGCGAGACTATTATCTGAATGACGATGCACAGACGGTGAAAATACGCGATACCTACAAGAACTATATGAAGACCCTCTTTAAAATGGTGGGCAGCGATGAGGCTACGGCAGAGAAGAAAATGCAGGCCGTGATGAACATCGAAACACGTATAGCGAAGGCAAGTTACAGTCGGGTGGAACTGCGCGACATTGACAAGAACTATCATAAGATGAATTATGCACAGTTGGTGGAAGACTTTCCTGGCATCGACTGGGGCAATGTGTTCCTGATTTCCGGCTTCCCCGCATTCGATATGGTGGATGTTGGTCAGCCGGAGCCTGTTCATGAAGTGGAGAAAATCTTGGCAGACACATCGCTCGATGACCTGAAAGCCTATGCCGAGATACGCGTCATCATGGGTGCTGCCAGTCAGTTGAGCGATGATTTCCGTGCAGAGTCGTTCAAACTCAGTCAGGTGATGAATGGTGTTCAGCAGGACCGCCCCCGCTGGAAACGTGCTGTCGGTTTGGTAAGCAGCGTCATGGGCGAGGCCATCGGCAAACTCTATGTGGAGAAATACTTCCCCGAAAGCAGCAAGCAGCAGATGCTTAAACTGGTGAACAACCTGCAAGTGGCCTTGGCTCAGCGCATTGAGGAGGCTACCTGGATGAGCCAGGAAACAAAGGCACAGGCCAAAGACAAACTGGATCATTTCATCATTAAGATTGGCTATCCCGATAAGTGGAAAGACTACAGCGGATTGCAGGTTGACGAAACCCTTTCGCTCTATGAGAACCTGCAGAACATTTCAGAGTATATGACGCTTGATGAACTGCAACGCAAGGTGAACAAACCCGTGGACAAGATGGAGTGGCTGATGACACCGCAGACCATCAATGCCTACTATAATCCTACCACCAACGAGATCTGCTTCCCCGCTGCCATCTTACAGCCGCCGTTCTTCGATCCGAATGCCGACGATGCCGTGAACTATGGAGCCATCGGTGGTGTTATCGGACATGAGATGAGCCATGGCTTTGACGACCAGGGATCTCAGTTCGACAAGACCGGAAACCAGCATAACTGGTGGACAGAGCAGGACAAGAAGAACTATGACCAGCGCACCAAAGTGCTTGAAAACTATTTCGGCACCGTGGAGGCCGTGCCTGGTAAGAAGATTAATGGCAAGCAGACGCTGGGTGAGAACATTGGAGACAATGGCGGTCTGAACGTGGCTTTCCGTGCTTTGCAGAACTCCATGAAGGAGAAACCGCTCACCACGATTGACGGCTTCACTCCCGAACAGCGCTTCTTCCTGTCATGGGCGCGCGTTTGGGCCAGCAATATGCGTCCGGAATATGTGGAGTATCTCATCACCGTTGACACGCACTCGCCCAACGAGGCACGCGTGAACGCAGCCCTGCCGCATATCGATGCGTGGTATGATGCCTTTAAGGTGAAGAAGGGTAGTAAACTCTTCATTCCGAAGAATAAAAGGGCTCACATCTGGTAAGTAAATGAATAATGATTGGCGGCTAAATCAACAGGAATGCTGATTTAGCCGCCAAATCTTATGTCATGAATAAACTTTCTACTAAACCTATTGGGCTGTTGCATAGAGTCCGATGCAGACTCCGATGAATCCGCCCGAGCGACTGGTACTCAGGTTTACGGCATCCACTCCTGCTGCGAGAGTCTTCCATTCGCCTCCCTGCGAATAATAGAACGAGTAGTAGCGGCCGTCACCTTCTATTTTCAGTTTCACAGACTTGCTGCCGTCGATGAAAGCAGATCCGCAAAGTGTACGCTGGCGTTCGGCACGCGTGAGTGTAATGGCCGGTTTACCGTCGAGCAGGGTCTTTCCCATTACGAAATTGAAATCCTCATTCTGAAGCAATGCCAGTCCTGCAATGTCCTTTTCCGTCTTCGGGCTGAAGTCTACTTCTGTTTCGGCTGAGAATGCGGTGTGCTGCTGACGGCAGAAAAGAGCCGAGAGCGGTAGGCGCTGGCTGATGTCGGCTTTGGCCGGTTTGATGGTAAGGGAACCATTGCCCCACTGATAGCGTTCTGTTTCCGGGTTGCGCAGGAAAATCCAACGGTCGTCCAGTTTTTCGCTGTCAAACCTGTCAATGTATGAGAAATTGCCTGTAAACAGGTTCTCTTTGGGTTGCAGTCCGGGCTTGTCTACCACGGTAGGCACCACTTTTCCCTTTTCCAGTATTTCGGGCCATCCGTCTTTCCAAGTCACGGGCAGCATATAGGTGTCGCGCCCGGTGTTGTAGTAAGGTCCCTCATAGGCGCGGCAGCCGAGGAATACAGCCCACCAACTTCCATCTTTGGCTTGCAGCAAGTCGGCATGGCCAGTGCTCGTCACGATGTCTGGGCGGTCTGCAGGAACGCCTGTTCGCTGGGTGAGTATCGGGTTGTTGGGGCATTCTTCCCATGAATCGGCACGTGTGATGTCGGCTTTCAGTGGTGCACGGAATATTACTTCTGAATGCCAGTCGCCTGTTCCTCCCTCGGCGCACATGAGATAATAATATTTGCCGATGCGGTAGAGGTGCGGCCCTTCAATCCAGATGGGGCGTTCCTCCACGTGGGTTCCTCCACGTACTATCTGACTCCATGCCTTGCCGCCGTTCTTGGGCTTGATGATACTGTCGCCCTTGGTGTCGAATCTCAGGATGCGGATGGCGCGCTGACCCTCATAGTCGGCTCCTCCCTCCACGGGTCCGTTGTGTACGATGTAGGCTTTTCCGTCATTGTCGAAGAACAGCGACGGGTCGATGCCGTCGATTTCTGGCAGCAGGATAGGGTCGCTCCAGCCCTTGGCCGGGTCGGTGGTTTTCACAACAAAGTTGCCAAGACGAATGTTGGTAGTAATCATGTAGAACGTCTTGTTCTTCGGATTATACTTGATGTCGGGTGCGAAGATGCCTTCTGACACGCGTTGTCCCTCTAAGGGAAGTTGCGACTTGCGATTGAGCACATGGCCGGCATGCTGCCAGTTGACAAGGTCCTTGCTCTTGAAGAGCGGCACACCAGGGAAGAAGGCAAACGAGGAGTTGACCAGATAATAGGTATCGCCCACTCGGCAGAACGAGGGGTCAGGATAGAATCCTGCGAGGATGGGGTTGAAATACTGCGATGCGGGATTGATTTCTTTCTCGAATCGCTGGTCGTGCCCGTCATAGGCGAAATATTTGAATTGGGCTACTTGGGCCCCTGCGGTGGTGATGCAAGCAGACAGCATCAGTGCGGATAGCATTTTTTTCATATATGTGTGACAAATTGATTAGTCGATGGAAACGGTGAGCGCCTTCAGGTCTTTGTCCTGAGAACTGCTGCCGTAGAGTATCTGATAGGTGCCGGGCTTAGTGTGCACGGTGTTCGTTTCATTGTCGAAGAATTCAAAACTCTTTTTGTTGAGTTTCATTTCCACGGGCATAGTCTGCCCTGGCGCAATCTCAATGCGTTGGAAGGCGCGAAGCGTTTTCAGGGGTGCTTCGGGGTCGCCGGTGTTGCGGATATAGAGTTGCACGGTTTCTGTGCCGCGGCGACTGCCGCAATTGGTGACGGGTATGGTGAGAGTGCAGTCGCCGTTGGCACCGCTGATGGAGGCTTCGCCGATTTCAAAGGACGTGTAACTCAAACCATATCCGAAGGCGAAGAGAGGGTCGTTGAAATACCTGTAGGTACGTCCTTTCATGGAGTAGTCTTCATAATCGGGCAACTGACTGGTCGATTTATAGAAGGTGACGGGCAGTTTGCCACCGGGATTATAGTCGCCAAAGAGCACATCGGCTACAGCGGTTCCGCCTTCCTGGCCGGCATACCATGCCTGCACGATGGCATCACAACTCTCGGTCTCGGGCAACAGGGCGATGGCAGAACCAGAGCAGTTGACGAAGATGACCGTCTTTCCTGCGTCTTTCAGCGCACGGAGGAAATCGCGTTGCACCTTGGGCAGTTCAATATGGGTGCGGTCGCCGCCCTTGAAGCCATCGATGCTCACGGGCATTTCCTCTCCCTCCAAGGCTGGTGAGATGCCGCCAACAAAGATTACTTTGTCGATGCCCTTCAACTGAGCAATGGTCTTCTGATAGTCGATGGGGAGTTCTTTGGCCACGTTGATTTTCAAGTTGGCACCCCAAGTCTTGACGTACTGGAAACGAACTTCAATGGCGTATGGCTTTCCTTCTACGGCTTGTATGGCGGTGCGCACGGGAGTGGTGCGCCATGTGTGTCTTACAAACTGTCGCACCCCGTTTATGTATAGTTCGAAATGACCGCATCCCTCCACGTTGACTACATATTCGCCCGATTCTTCAGGAGTGAACACGGTTTCGTATTTTGCAGAGAAATCCTCAATTTCCACGCCAGGGGCAAAATTGTGCATGCCAGCCGTTGTCACGGCGAGTGGAGCGGTGTATTGGTGTGTGGTGACGGGCTTGCCCTTCATCTCGGTGTTGTTCCAGAATGTACCCTTCATTCCTTTCTTGCCGTTGTAGGCACATTGCGATCCAAGCAGGCAGTCCATCACCATGTTGTAAGTGAGGTCGCAACTTGGCAGCGCGATGAGTTTTTCCTGTTTTGCCTTGATGCCGTCGAGGATGGTGACGGTGTGGTTGGGAACGCCGTTGTAGTTGCCCCACATCATGGGTTTATCGTCGGCGTTGGGACCAATCACAGCCATGCGTTCCTTGTTCTTCTGCAGAGGAAGAACATTGTTCTTGTTCTGAAGAAGAACGATGGTCTGGCGCGCCATGTCGAGCGATATTTTTGCATGCTCTTTCGACGACATGGCGGAGTAGGGGATTTTAGACCATTCCACCAATGAGGGGTCGTCCATCTCACCAAGGTCGAAACGCCCTTCAAGAAGGCGCACCACGTGCTTGTCAATCTCGGCCTCGGTGAGCAACCCTTTCTTCACTGCTTCAGGGATGCTCTTATAGGCATATCCATAACCACATTCCACATCGGTGCCGGCTAGCACGGCCTTGGCCGAGGCGGTAACGGGCGAGGATGAACTCTTGTGGGATGAATAAAAGTCGCTGACAGCACCGCAGTCGCTAACCACAAGATACTGAAATCCCCATTCGTCGCGGAGAATTGTTTGCAGCAGACGGGTGGAGCCGCAGCATGGGTCATCGTCAAGTCGTTGGTAGGCGCACATCACCTCGCGCACCTTGGCATCCTCTACCAGTGCCTTGAAGGCAGGCATGTAAGTCTCCCAAAGGTCGCGCGGAGAAATGTCTGTCAGGTTGGCCGTGTGGCGAGTATATTCCGGACCACTGTGCACGGCATAGTGTTTGGCGCAAGCCCATAATTTGCGGTATTTTGCCTCTTCCGGTCCCTGGAGACCACGCACCACCTGCGTGGCCATGACAGATGTGAGATAGGGATCTTCGCCATAAGTCTCTTGTCCGCGTCCCCAGCGCGGATCACGGAAGATGTTGACATTGGGAGTCCAAACAGACAGACTGTGGAATTTTTCATCTTCTCCCGATCCGCGATACATTCGCTCGTTGTATTGGGCGCGGAACTCGGTGCTTGCTGCATCAAACACCTTATATACTAATCCTGGGTTCCATGACGCAGCCATGGCAATGGGTTCCGGGAATACAGTGACATTGCCCATGTTGGCAGCACCGTGCAGGGCTTCGCTCCACCAGAAGAATTTCTTGATGCCGAGCCGAGGTATGGCGGGACTCTCGTCCTGCATCAGCATGGCCTTCTCTTCCAACGTAAGCCGTGAGCATAAGTCAATGGCTCGTTGCCGGGCTGGCAGATTGGAGTCCTGATAAGGATATGTCTGCGCTGTTGATGTCAGGCTGCAAAACACCAAAGCAAACGAAACAAGAACGTATTTCATAACAGGATCATGCTATTTAAACAGGCTTTGAGCCATTATGTATAAACTGCGACGCCATGTAAGGAATTCGTGGGCAGTGCCTTCCGACACATATCCTTCTGCATTGAAACCAGCCTCTTTCAGTCGCTGTGTGCTTTGGCGTATGGCATCCGGACGCTCCTTGGAACCGCAACTCTGGAAGATATATTTCACATGGCTCTTGTTCTTAATGTCATTCGGTTCATACTGGCCGCCGCTCAACAGACCGTAGTACGAGAATACTTCTGGACGGCGCAGGGTAATGAGTTTCGTTTCGAATCCTCCCATCGAAAGGCCAGCCATGGCTCTGCCGTCTTTCTTTGAAATGGTTTGGAAGTGACTGTCAATGTAGGGGATGAGTTCGTCAACCAGTACAGTTTCAAAGTCTTTTGCGGTATATTCCTGAAGACCTCCGAAACGGACATCGTTGGTCATTCCATAGGTCATGACGATGATAAACGGCTTGCATTTGCCTTGGGCAATTAAGTTGTCCATGATGAGGTTGGCATGTCCCTGGTTGCTCCAAGCAGTTTCATCTTCACCCCATCCGTGCTGTAAATACAAAACTGGAAATCTTTCCTTCTTATTCTTTCCGTAAGTGGGCGGTGTATATACAAAAGCGCGTTTCACACTGTTGGTGCTCGGTGAGGGGAACAGAACCTGCTGCACATTGCCATGTGGAACATTCATGCTGCAGGCATAGAAATCTTGATCGTGGGCAGGTATTTCAATGCCGCTTTCCCATCGGCAGGAGCCGAAATAGTTCTTGGCACCAGGATCGTTCACAACACCTCCGTCTACAGTGAGGTGATAATAGTGGAATCCTTCGTCCATCGGTCCGGCTGTCGTGCCAACGAAAGAACCGTCGTAGGTCTTCTTCAATACGGTGCCGCCGCTGCCTCCAAGTCCAAGGCTCACCACGACAGACTTTGCCTCTGGAATATCCACGCGGAAGCGTACATACCCCTGAGAATTTACTTGCGGGTAGTCTTGGCCAGGCTGGTTCTTGCTTGATGGTTTGAAGTCTTCTTTGATACCTTCTTGCTCAGCAAAGGCAAGGTCAGGATTAAAAGGGGCACGATGCTGTGCTCCGAATCCGCCTCTTGGGCGTTGTTGATTCGGATTCCTTTTCGGACGTTGAGGCAATTCCCATTTTGCCGGCAACATGTTCTTGATGACATCATATGCCAATTTGGGTTGGTAGTTGCTGTCAAAGGGGAGGGGATAGTTGGCGGCGCCCAACCATGAATCGCGGTCAGAAAGATTCCAGAACGTCACGCAGTCGATAACGTCTTTGTGGTTTCTGAAAACATTAAACACACGGGCATACTGGTCGGCAAGGTGCTGCTTGATGCTGTCGCTCACGGCTACTCCAGTCCTGCTAAAACGCAAGTCTCCACCCATTTCTGTGTTTACGCGGATATCCAGTTCGGTTACATGGATATGTTTCACCACTTGCTTGTACAGGTTCAGGGCATTGTCTATTTCTTTTTCCGTGGGACCATAAATGTTGTAGTGTCCCTGCATTCCGATACCGTCGATGGGAACACCGTTGTCTTTCATCTTTTTCACCATATTGAAGATGCGCTGGCTCTTCACAGGGTCGGTTTCGTTGTAGTCGTTGTAGAAAAGCAATGCGTTGGGGTCTGCTTCGCGGGCGTATTGGAACGCCTTGGCAATAAACTCATCGCCTGCAATTTTGTAAAGTGGACTCAGACGGTATGGGTCTTCAGAGTCATTCTCGTTGGAAATGGCCTCGTTGACCACATCCCACGCATATACCACATCCTTATATCTGTTGACCACAGCATGGATATGCTTGCGCATTCGTTCAAAGAACACCTCTTTCGACGGGTTGTCCTCATACATCCATTTCCCGATTTGGGAATGCCACATCAGACAGTGACCGCGCAGTTTGATGCCGTTGGCGCGGCAGAAGTTGGCTATACGGTCGGCACCCTCCCAATTGTATACGCCTTCTTGAGGCTCAGTGGGTTCGGGCTTCATGTCGTTCTCGCAAGTGATGCTGTTGAATTCATGTTTGATGAGTTCTTGCTGATTGGCATTTGTCACGTTGCGTTGGTTCACGGCCACACCAATCATGAAATATTCTTTATAGGCGTCTTTCAAACCTTGTGCCTTGCAGATTGTCTGGCTCAATATCATGAGCATCGAAACAAAATAGAGTCTTCTTGTCATAATGAGTCTTATTTGAATAAATGTGGAATGAATTGTTTGAGTCCCCGTCGCCAGGTGAGCCATTCATGGTCGGTACCTTCTGAAACTTGAAAGTCCACTTTGATGCCGTTGCTGCGAAGCATCTTAACGGTCTTGTCGGTTTGGAAGCGCGGCATTTCTTCACTGCCACAACTCATGAATAAAAATTTAATTTGTTTGTTAAACGAAGTGGCATCAGCCAGTTTCCCGTCGTAGGCTGTTTTTACGTCAAGACCGAAGATGGCTCCGCTGAATGAACCCATATACGAAAACTTGTCCATGTGGTTGATAACAATGTCGAATGTCTGGTGTCCTCCCCAAGAAAGTCCTGCCATTGCGCGGTGATGGCGGTCTGTTATGGTGCGGTATTTCTGGTCGATAGTAGGAATCAGGTCGTTTATCATTACTTGATAGAACGAAGCGCCATAGTCGCTGAAACTGTCGCCTTGCTTGAAGGGGGCTTTGATGTCGCCGCTTTCCATGACGACAAGCATGGGAACGGCTTCACCGCTGGCGATGGCATTGTCCATGATGTGTTGCATGTGTCCCTGCTTGCTCCATCCTGTTTCGTCTTCGCCCATGCCATGCTGCAGGTACAGAACGGGATAGCGCTTTTTCGCATTCTTCTTTAATTCATATTCAGCAGGTGTGTATACGAGGCAGTGGCGCCATTCCTTGGAAGATTCTGCATAGTAGTAGAAACTGTTTACCTGACCGTGAGGAATCCCTTGCTGCGGGCGGTAATAGTCGCCTTCCTTGCCTTCGGGAATCTCTATGCCTCCAGCCTGTCGGTTGCATCCGAAGAAGGTTTCTGTGGAGGGGTCAATGAAGTTGCTGCCACCTATATTAATAAAATAATAATGGAATCCAACGACAAGCGGATCGGTGACCGCCATCCATCCGCCCTTTCCGTCTGGCTTCATGTCATATTTCTTATTACAGATGTCAAGTATCACTTTTCGGGCTTCCGGAGCAACAACGCGGAAGTAGGCCCGATGCTCTTTGTCAATCTTCGGAAAATCACAACCGGGGACGGTGGTCTCAGCAAGGATTGCATCTGCGGGCACCTCAATGGGTTGCGGCATGTCGATATGAGGGCGCACCGGATCGAAACCGAGAATCCTGGTCATGGTCTCTCCATAGCGGCAGCCCAGTTCCCGATAGCCAGCAGCATCGAAGTGCAGACGGTCAGGACCGTTGGAGCATCCTTCAGAGGAAATAACCTGCGAAGTGTGGATGGTCTTGGGCAGTTCATCAATCTGTTTATTCATATTGATGCATACGCCTTTTCCGTCGGCCTGAACCACCTCTCCTGCCAGCAATGGCACTTCTTCGGGTTTCAGTTTCAGGTCGCCCAACAATCGGTCATACACCTTTTGCACCTTGTTAGCCCATTCCGGGTCTCCTGTGTTGGATTCTCCTTGGTGCATCAGCACTCCTTTAATGACACCGTCTTTCTGCGCCCGTTTTGCCAAATCTACCAGGCGCTGATAAGGATTGTTGTCGTAGGCAGCCAACATCGGAACCATCCACTCAGGTGCTTCCTTCACATATTCTTGAATTTGGTCGGGCATGAATCCTTCGATTTTTATGCCCCCAATGGCCACATGAATCACTCCCACTTTGATGTTCTCAGGAAGTGAGTTGATCAGTGTGCGTCCAAACCAGTCAACAGGCGTTAACCCGTTGTTGGGACGGCATAGTGGAGGTGTGGCTTCACACCATACTCCAGTCTTGCGTCCGCGCTGTGGGTCGTCAACGGCGGGCATCAGCAGGAACCTCGGTCCCGGGCTTGTCATGTCTTGTGGCTCAGGACGTGCGGCACCTTCCATGTTCGATTGTCCGAAACACAAGAAAATGTAGAAATTCGGGTCTATGCCAGCATGGGCTTTTGCTATGGGCAGCATCATTAAAGCCGAAAATAAAACAATTCTGAGTGTTGAGTGTATCATATCTAATCAAAATAGTGTATAATTGTAGTTTTAACAGAATGCAAAATTAATTGTTATGCCCTTAATTGCCATTCCTTCATGTTTCACATTCTTTTCGTCTTGTTCCATTTCACGATTTTCTTGCCATTGATTATATAAATTCCTGGCGAAAGGCAATCCATTTTGTCAGACATTCCCATTCTCACACCTTGTAAATTGTAAACGGGCTGCGCTTTCTCATTGCTCCATGGTTGTGAAAGCCCGGCAGGCTGCTCCCCGTCGTTGCTCAAAAATACATTCTTTATATAAATAGGTGAACCGCCCAGTGTCCAGAATCCTGCAATATAAATATGTGAGGGATCAATAGATTTGCCATTCTCATCTTTCATGTTATGCAAGTCAATGACGATGCGTGTGGATGAGCCGAAGTCATAAGCGGCAGGCTTTTCCCAATAGTTGTTCACGTCGAACAAGCGGAATGAAGCCCAGCGGCTTTGTTCCTTCTGCAACTCCACAACGAGATATTTCCATTCCGACAAGTCTGCTCCCATGGGATACTGCCATCCGCCAAATCCGTACTGCCCTGTGGTCAGTGCTCCAGTGGTTTCATCATAGTTGCCTTTTTCCCAGATGCTGGGATTGAACCATTCTTCCTTAAGCGAGAAGAGTGGTTCTTCTTCCTTTGTATAACCATATCCCTCGCTGTTGATAAGGTCTTTGTATTCTTGGGTGGAATAATATTGGTATTGCCGATAGCAAGGACGAGGGCATGCCTCGGGGTCGGTAAGAAAAGTGTTTCCGTCTTCCAGATTGTCGTCATACGATGCCAGCAGATTCCCGTCGGTGAATAGCAGCCAACTCACATTGCAGGTCTCGTCGGCAATACGGATAAAGTTGGCACCGAATCCCTTGCTGCCAGCCACTCCGGTAGTGGCCTTCCCCCATGACGATTCGTATTTCTTGGGTGCCCAGTCCATTTCGGTCACTACAATGGGTGCCTGCATGGCAATAGGCGTGATCATACTGTCCCATCCGCGCTTGAATTCCCGGTAGGAAACATCAACATCGTCTTCCACGCCACTGTTGTACCAGCCTGGATAGCAATGCACGGCATAGCCGATGTTGTCGCCTTTTATAGGATATTTCACGAAACCAGTATACTGCTGCTGCCATCCCAGTCCGGGAATCAACAGAATGTTGTTGCAATGGCCGCGTATGGTGTCAACGATGGCCTGCATGTACTCGGTCATTTCCTTGTCACCAGCAGGCGATCCGTCTGCATTTACTATTCTCACGGGTTCATTTGCCAATTCAAACATCACCGCCCCGTTGTCTTTCAGTTTCGGATGCTGTGCCACGTGGTTCCACACTTTCAGCAGATAATGGTGGTAGTTGTCATCTAAGCAGATATTTTCCGGGCAGACACCTGGCGGACGCATCACCACATACAGTCCTTTGCTGACAGCATACTCTGCCATCGGGACGAATAGCTCATCAAGATACTTCTTGAAACGTTCAAAGTCAAAAGCATGGATATCGTTCTCTCCAGTTGTCGATACCCCTGGCGTATTGCTCCAGTAAGGGTCCATGTGCTGACGTACAAAAGTCATTTTCCATCCTGCATTCAGGATTCTGTCGATAATACCTTTGTTATATTTCAGACAGGCATTCACGTCATAATTATTCCATTTTGTACCACGCTCATTAAACCAGGGACTGTAAGTCTGGGCAAAGCCGTGAAGGATGACTGTTTCTCCTGCATCATTCTTGAAATATGGACCTTCCACATGTAAAGGAGCCAGTTGGGCTCTGATGGGCGTCAAGGTCATTAAGACAAAAAGAGCCAATGCTATTCTTTTCATATTCCTTTTTTTATGATAGTTGTCTTTTTACCGTTGTTGAAAAACTAATTCACAATTACGATGCCGCCA
This sequence comes from Prevotella sp. UBA4268, assembly GCA_002395135.1. Taxonomy (GTDB): domain Bacteria; phylum Bacteroidota; class Bacteroidia; order Bacteroidales; family Bacteroidaceae; genus Prevotella. The sequence continues at coordinate 24,247 of DGWC01000009.1, forward strand.
TTGCAGGGAATCGTGATGGTCATCTGCTGTTTCTTATTCATCTTGATTGTTTTTACCCTGCCGTTCAGTTGGGCATCATCGCTATACACCTGTACACTTGTGCCTGCGGCATACATCGGGAGCGTTACCACCTTTTTCAGTGGCTGAGGCTCGGCATTGACTCCCGTCACAAACCATTGGTTGCCATGGCGACGTGCAAGGATGATATATTTGCCTGGGTAGCCGTCAATCAACTTCACTTCGTCCCACGTGGTGGGCACCTCTTTCATAAAGTTGACAGCCCAAAGGGGCGCATCCGTGAGGTTGTTGGGAGCCAGGGCAAAATGTTGCACAGCACTCTGGAAAAGCACGGATGTGGCCAAGGCATATACGTCAGAAGTCTTTCTCACTGTTCCATGCTGGTTGTCGGAGCCGTAATACTTGTTCAGGGCAGAACCTCCAAAGTCCATCGATCCAACGGTGTTGCGCACAAAGGGGTGGATGCAGGCATTGTGTGCTTCAGCATCGCATGCGCCTTGTCCGAAGTGGAGGTTCTCTGAGGCCAGCACGGCTTCTGATGACACGTAGTTGGGATACATCCGTTCCCAGCCTCGCGGCAATGTGCAGCCGTGGAAGATGCACAGCAGTCCGTAATCGTTGGCATCGCTGAGAATGTCCTCGTAAAGTTGCATCATGGGTTGCTTGTCTCCGCCGAAGAAATCAACCTTGATGCCGCGAATGCCGTTGTCTCTCAGCCACTTCATCTCTTCACGGCGAATGCGTGAGTTGTTCATTTTCCCGATGGGAGTCTGAGGCGCGTCGTTCCACGAACCGTTGCTGTTGTACCACAGAAAGAGGCTCACGTTTTTCTGCTTTCCATAGTGTGCCAGTTGTGCTATTTTTTCATAGCCTATTTGCTGGTCCCAGAAAGCATCTACGAGCACGGACTGATAGCCCATTGCGGCAGAGAAGTCTATGTATCGTTTCTGCTCTTCAAAATTACAACTGGAATCCATGCCGATAATCCAACTCCACGAGCCTTTTCCGTAAAGATATTCCTGCGAAGCCTTATATTTGGGTTGTACCAGGTCGAAGGCAACGGTGGTTTCCGCGATGTTGGCCAGCGGGCCAACGGTAATGGTGCGCCAGGGTGTCTCTGAAGGCAGTGGCATGGCGGCAGTAATGCTTCCCGATCCGTTCAATTCGCCTTCTTGGGGGAATCCGATGCGATAGGTTCCACCGGCTACGTTCAGCAGTCTGCATCCCACATAGTTGCCGTCTGTGCCCGTCTCGCTAATCAGTATCCAGTGGCTGCTTGTGCTCTCCTCGTTGCCTTTCACCTTGAACAGGCAAGGGAATGTGTAGCCTTCGCCCCATCCGTTCCTGCCAACAGGTTCGTCGCAGGAATAAGGCGTCTCATAACTGGGCGATGTCCTTGCAAAACCGTTCATAGGTTTTGCCTGCGGGCAGAGAAACGAGGTGGTTCCTCCTGGCAGGCAGAACAGACTGGCTTCTTCTTTCACCACACATACTCGCGTGTCTTTTTGCGGAAACAGCCTATAGCGGAAGGCTACGTCGCGGTTGCTGATGCGAAAGACAATATCCATCACATGCCTGCTGTCTTTTTCATACTTCGCTACAACCTCCGTGGCTTCATAATCCATATGGCTTTGCTTGATGTTGCACAGTTCATAGGATTCTTTCACTGGGTGCTGTTCAGTTCCGTTGAGCGTGAGCCCTTGGCTGAAGTCACCGATATTGGTCAATAGCCCTAATTCTGATGATTTGATCACCTCAAACCCGTCATAGCAGACCTGATAGCAGGGCTTTCCCTGGTTCATTCCTAATGTCAGCGTGATGCGTCCGTCCAGACTCTTGTGGGTACTGGCAATGACCGAGCAGGCCACCAACCACAATATTGTCGACCATAGAAAACGTTTCATATTATTCTACATATTTGATTAATTGGTGCAAAGTTATCCTTTTTCGCTTATTTGCACTTTGCCGTATGTATCAGATACGTTTACCATTGTACCCGACGGGAATTGTTGTGGACAATTAGAGCCTGCTCTTTGAACTGGAAAGAACTATTTTGCAAGGGCGTTCTTTTCCACAGTCCACCCTTTGCGCTTAGCCAGACGGCATTTCTTGCCAGTGAACATTTTGGCAGCACGGCGGTTGCCTTTCAGTTGCCAGTCGAGCCATGCCAAAGCGGCAACGGTGAATTCTCCGCCGTGCGGTTCGCGGTAGGTGCCGCCGTGTCCCACAGGATAGTTAGCGGCATAGGCGGCCACGTGGTTGATTCGGTGGAAGTCGTCCATGCCATTGTTATAGGCAATGTCTGTTTCTCCGCCAAGAATGTAGATGACGGGCGTGTGGATATCATTCAGTTTTGACTTGGGCGGCATGGGCATTCCGCCCACAGCCGTTGCCGCGTTTTGTTCGTTGAACAGTCCGCTGTTGCAAATCATCAGTAGTGCAATGCGTGGGTCGGCACAGTTGAAGAGTGACTGCAGGCCTCCGCACGACATGCCGGCCACGCAGATGCGTTTGGTGTCAATCTTTTGGTAGTATGGAGAGGTAGGCTCGTCGTTTTGGGCAAAGGCCCAGTCGATTGACTCTATTTGCTGGGCAGTGGTAGACATGGGACCCTGATACGGTTCCTCGTCCATGGGAATATAGCCAGTGGCCAGAACCAGGTAGCCGTGAGAGGCAATCTCGTTGAGAAACTTGTAGTGTTCCCATGGAGAGTCACAGCATGCTCCGTTGCCCCATACAAGCACTGGTAGTTGCTTTTTCCGGTTGAAAGCCGACAAGTCTTGGGGAACAAAAATGGTGTGTGCCTGTAGCCCTGTCTCTTCCTTCATCACGGCTTTATACGGGCCGTTACCACCATTTTCAACGATACGTTGTTTTATTTGCTTGCTTTGTGCCGTTGCTGTCAGAGCGAGCCACAGCATGCCGGCTAATAATAGAGTCTTTTTCATTTTTGCTTTTATTTCGTGGATTTGGAGTATTCGAAAGAGTCAATGTCGACATATCCGCCTGTCTTTTTCGTGGCATAGCAGAAAATGCCGAACTTGGTTCCCATGAAAAAGCGCTGCCAGTCAAAGCGCATGCGATAGTCGGCAGTACCTATTTTTGTCCATTGCTGTCCGTCCATGCTATAGAAGAAATTAGCGGCATCGCGCCCGTTTTGGTTTTCGGGGCGGAAGTCGGCATCGATGCGCAGCCACACCTTGCCGCCTTTCAGTTCGATGCTTTCTATGGTTTTCTCTTCTGCCCGTGTCACCTCCTTGTCGCGTTCAGATAGTTCAACGTTCATCTCTGCCATCTCAAGCACCCATCGCCGTCCGCGCTTTTTCACGACAAGAGCCCCTGTGTCGCTGTTAAAGGCAGCCAGTCCGGCGCAGTCGCCGTCTTTCATTTTTGATATATCCATAGCGATGCTGCCGCTGCACTGCGGCCCCTCCATGCGCTGCGTCAGCGTGTTGGGGGCAAGATAAAGGTTCGGAACAATGCGACTGGTTCTCAGTCGTAGGTGGCCGGCACGTTCACGCAGCGACCAGTTTTCGTTCACTGGGTTGTGGTTCCATTGCCAGTGCAGTCCCAGTTCCGGGGAGGAGAAGTCGTCGCCCTTCACGATGTTTGCGGCTGGCTGGCTGCTTGTCACTGGGCGCACCGTGGCGGGAACCTTCCCGTTTTCATCGCCCAGCATGGGCCATCCGTCTATCCATCGGCAGGGCATCACGGTGAGTACGCGTCCCACGCCGCCGCGGTCTTGGAAGATAATGCCATACCAGTCGCCGTAAGGCGTGTCCACGATGGTGCCTTGTGCTTCATAAGAGAATCCACCGAACTCGCTTTCAAGGATCACCTGCTTTTCATAGGGACCGTGAATATCGTCTGCCCTGTAGCATACTTCGCGGCGGTGGCGCCCCGGAGCATACGTGTGGGAAATCATGAGCAGATAGTATTTGCCGTTGTGCTTAATCATGCGGCTGCCTTCCAGCAGTCCCTGTTCGTCGGCCTCGCGCTGGAAAATTTGCTGGTGGGTACCCTCGATTACATCCGAGAGGTCGGGCTTCAGTTCCATCAGTTCGCCGGTTCCATAGACAACATACACGCGTCCGTCGTCATCGAAAAACAAAGAGCAGTCGTGGAAATGTCTCATCCGAGAGACTATTGTCCACGGTCCTTCTGCCTTCTGTGAGGTGAAAATATAGGTGTCGCCCATGGCTCCCCGCTCATTGGGGGCAAGCAGGGCATAGAACTGTCCGTTGTGATATTTCAGCGATGTGGCCCATTGGCCGCGCCCGTAGGCCGTTCCCTGCTGCAGGTCGTATTTAGGGGAGTCTGTCAGCCGGTCGAAGAGATAGCCCACTGTTTCCCAGTTCTTCAAGTCTTTTGATGCCATAATCGGGCCGCCCGGCATCAGGTGCATCGTTGTGGAAACCATATAGTAGGTATCGCCTACGCGGATAACGTCAGGGTCGGGCACATCCGCCCATATCATGGGATTCTCGATGGGTGACGTGCGCATGGTTTGATAGTCATTGGTCTGGGCTCCTGCTGTCAGGCACGCCATGGCGCATGCAAACAATATTCTTCTCATATCTTTATTGGTGATTGTTGTTTAAACTTGCACTTTGTGCTTTTTTGCAGCAAAATTACAACAAATTATGAAGAAAACGCCACAGACGTGTATCAGATTCTTTTTACAATGTATCTTTCGTACTCTTCATCCTTTCAGCCGCTTGGCTCATTGAATAATAATTGCTAAATTTGCGCATTACCTTTATGAAAACAATGAATGATAATCATAGAATGAAGAAAAAACAATGGCTGCTGTTGCTGGCTGGCTTACCGCTGATTCTGGGCGCACAGAATCCCATTATACGCGACCAGTTCGCGGCCGACCCTACCGCGCGCGTATTTAATAATAAGGTGTATGTATATCCGTCTCACGACATCCCCGCTCCCCAAGGGCAGCGGCAAGACTGGTTCTGCATGGCCGATTATCATGTGTTTTCTTCTGATGACCTCGTCAACTGGAACGACCACGGCATCATTCTCTCGCAGGAGAACGTGCCTTGGGGAAAGTCTCATGCCTATTCCATGTGGGCACCCGACTGCGTGTGCAAGAACGGGAAGTATTATTTCTTTTTCCCGAATGCACCGAAAGACGGGCGCGGCTTTGCCATCGGTGTGGCCACGGCTGACAAACCAGAAGGACCGTTCACCTGCGAACCCGAACCTGTCAAGGGCGCGGAGGGCATTGATCCCTGCGTGTTGCTCGACGACGACGGTGCGGCCTATCTCTATTGGAGCGGCATGGGCATCCGCGGAGCCAGGCTGAAGGACAACCTGAAAGAGTTGGATGGCGAACTGCAGGAAATCAGTTTCCCCCAGCGCGAGGGTGCGCCGGCAATGCCAAGCATGAAAGTAGGCGGGCAGCAGATGGAGGGACTGCCCGACGGTTTCAAGGAAGGACCATTCGCTTTCAAGCGCAACAATTGGTATTACCTCACGTTCCCGTGGGTGAGGGCTGAGAACGGCACGGAGACGCTGGCCTATGCCATGTCGCGCTCGCCGCTCGGTCCGTGGGATTTCAAAGGCGTTTTCATGGCAGAGCACGACAATGGCTGCTGGACCAATCACCACAGTTTCGTAGAGTTCCGCGGTCAGTGGTATCTGTTTTATCATCATAATGACTACTCTCCGCGGATGGACAAGCGCCGCTCTGCCCGCATCGAGCGCGTGGCGTTCCGTAAAGACGGCACCATCGAGGAAGTGAAACCTACCTTGCGTGGCGTAGGCATTACTCCATCTACTGACCGAATAGAGGTAGACCGCTATAGTGCTGCAGGCAATGGAACCACCATTGACTATATCGATTCACTCGATTGTTTCCGCGGCTGGTATGCATCCCTGCCGAAAAAAGGCAGTTGGGTACGTTATTGTGAGGTGGACTTCAGTCCCCTGCGTAATGGTGCCTATGCTGTTGTGCAGGTGAGGGCAAAAGCCAACACGAGTCTGACTTTATTGTCAGGTAAGAAGCAGATTGCTCGTATTCCCGTGACGGTTATCACCGAGCGTGGCGCTTTCCGACGTGACCAGAGCAACCAGTGGCTGACACTGACCGCTCCGTTGACGTCGTTGCCGAAGGGCATTTCTGACATCACCGTGACTTGTGAGGGCGAAGCAGTAGATGTAGACTGGGTGCAACTGCGCAACCGTCCCGACTATTTTACCTCTGTTCCTGTTGGCGCTGCGCCTTTGCCGCCTGATGCCAATGGCTTCATCCGCCGATGGACGCTCTTAGAACCCGTCCGCCATGAGGTACGCTCGAATACTATTCTGACCGAGAACTACCTGAATGACATGGTGGCCAAGGAGTGGCCCAAGGTGAACCCAAAGAGAGGCAAGTGGCATACGATAGACAGCCAGACCTACAACGTCCGTGCGTTCCGCTTTGCCGAACTGACTGGCAACGAGCCCTACAACGCCCTGTTCTGGGGCACGGCCATGATACTCTGCCCAGTAGAGCTGCAGAACGTGCGGTTGGCCGCAGGCAGCAATGGCGCTTCCTGCTGGTGGGTCAACGATGAGCCCGTGCTGACGCTGGACGGCGACCGCCGTATGGTGCAGGACGATGGCATGTCACAGCGCCTGACGCTCAAGGCTGGACTTAACGTGGTGCGCTTCTGTCTGGTCAATGGCCCCGGGCTGAGCGACTTCTGCGTGCGCTTCGTCAATGAGAAAGGTAATTCGATAACTCAATTTTTAATGCTACGATAAGATGAAGAAACTTGTTCTATTATCCTTGATATCCCTCAGTCTGTGTGTCCTTCAAGTCAGTGCCCAAGTGGGCCAGCCGTATATCCACGACCCTTCGACTATCGCCGAGTGTGAAGGCAAGTATTATACCTTCGGAACGGGTGGGGGAGGACTCATCTCGGACGACGGATGGGCGTGGCATGGCGGTGCCGAGCGTCCTGGAGGCGGTGCGGCTCCCGATGTGCTGAAGATAGGCTCCCGATACCTTATTGTATATGGTGCCACGGGAGGCGGGCTCTTTGGAGGCCACAATGGGCGCATTCTCACCATGTGGAACAAGACGCTGGACCCTAAATCACCCGATTTTCATTTCAGTGAACCGATAGAAGTTGCTTCCAGCGATGGCATGGAAGACTGCGATGCCATAGACCCCAGTCTGCTGCTGGATCCGACGACGGGACGCCTTTGGGCTACCTACGGAACCTATTTTGGTAGCATCCGTCTTATCGAACTCGATCCGACGACGGGGGAGCGCGTCAGGGGCAATGTGGAGAAAGATATCGCCATTGACTGCGAAGCCACCGATCTGATCTTCCGCGACGGGTGGTATTACCTGTTAGGCACTCACGGCACGTGCTGCGACGGTGTGAACTCTACCTATAACATCGTGGTGGGGCGCTCAAGAAACGTCACCGGCCCTTATCTCGATAATGTGGGGCGCGACATGTTCCACGGCGGCGGAAAGATGGTGGTTGCTGCTGGCGACCGTGTTTGCGGCCCTGGCCATTTCGGACGTGTTGTCATCGACGACGGGGTGGAGGTGATGTCGTGCCACTACGAGGCTGATTTCGACCAAGGAGGGCGCAGTGTGCTCGGTCTCAGACCGCTGCTCTGGAAAAACGGATGGCCAGTGGCCGGCGACCGGTTCCGCGGCGGAACCTTCGAGATTGAGTCGGAGCGCAGGGGCTATGCCCTCGAACTGGCTGTTGATTTCGTACGCATTAACCAAGAGCGCCAGCCTTTCTGGCAAATCGATCCCAACGAAACCGTTACACCCATCGCCAACCAGCGGCTCGACGAGGTGATAGGCGGATGGCCCGAAGGTGAGATTCCTGTGCGTACGGGCGACTACATGTTCCGTCCTCATCAGCGCTGGACGCTCACGCCCGTACCCGAAAAGGGCGGCATTCTGGGGGGTCCCTATTATAGAATCACCATCGAGGGAACGCAGCGCGCCTTGGCAGCGACGGCTGACAAGGAGATAACCACGGTGCCTGTCTATACGGGCGACGATTCGCAACTATGGCGCGTGGAGCAACTCGTTGATGGAACCTTCCGTCTGATGCCGAAGACTATTCCTGGTACAGGTGTCATCAATAAGCGTCTTTGCCTCTATTCCGCAGGTGACAGCACGCCCACGCTGGCCGACTACGACTTCGGCAGCGACAACTCCAAATGGAATTTCCGCAACCATTGATCGTCCGTCATTTCCATTTCCCTGTTATCCTGTGCCTTGAAAGCATTGGGTCATTCCTCTGTATGTTTGTCCTTCTGATATGTTCGTTTGTTGATATAATATACGATGGGTAGGAGAACGAGGCCGATGGCAAACTGTATAGGAGGATATTCCTCTAACAGATGGTCCGTTCCATTATCATAAATTTCAATGGGTAGCAAAAGCAGGTTGTTTACCAATACTGCTAAATACACTGCCACCGCCAAGCGCCACAGCGTGCCCCACAGACGATAGCCGAACAACTGAAGGTATGCCACAACATAATAAAAGATAAAAGCCCAGAAAACTTTTTCATCGAAGAATAGCGCGAAGATGACCCCCAAATCCAGAATACAGGACATAAACACTTGGATAAAGAATCCCTCTGGAAGCGTGTGCTTGCTATAGCCAGGCGCGAAACCTATGATATTGTTCTTTCCATTTCATACTGAATACTCTTTTTGCTTCAACTGCTACCTCGTTGATGTGATATGGTTGAAATATAAACAACGCGAGTTCGATGTTTTTGTAAAACGATCGTCTGATTATTAGGCAATTAACGATATTTTTGGTAACTTTGTATTGCCATCCGTAAAGTTGAACTAAAGAATACCGCTAATGTTTATTGAGGATAAAGTTACTGAATTTTTCTGTGTTGCAGATGATTTTTGCAAGTTTTATGATGCACTGATGGCAAAATATACCGTAAAAGTCCCGAATAAGCGTCCGCACCACTGTGACGGGACACTCTCCAAAGCAGAAGTGATGTTGATCATGATACTGTTTCATGGTTCTGGGTATTGCAGCATGAAGCATTTTTGAATTCGTCGAACTCACGTTAAACAAAGAAGCGACATTAGATGAATTTTTTAATTAATCAAGCGCTCAATGGCCATAATAACCATTGAACTTATAACTACCAATCGAGGTTACCGAGTTCGGAGTCGTTACGCTCGTAAGGCCACTACAGTCATATCCTTTTTTTCAGTTACTTGTAAACCACGAAACAATCCCGCATGGCAATTCTCTGTTTGATGAGTTCTTTCGCATCTTTCAGGTGAGGTTCCAGTTCCTCGGACGGCACGATGTAGATGCCCGGCTTCGTCGCTTTGCGAAAACGGTTGAAATAAGGGTCGGTGGTTATCATCCATTTCAGTTCTGCTATTTGGGGAAAGCGGGGCATGGCATGCCATAATTCTAACAGCCTGGACTTCGTGGCAACAGTAACGCCGCATTTGCCCGTTTTCAGACGTGACACGCAGACGATGTGCTGCCGAACCCTCTTGTCGCTTTCTTGTTCCTCTTTCGTGGTGCGGTGAACAACCGACAGGTTGCGGTTGTACTTTCGGTTTATCTCCTGCATCTTTGCGGTGAAGAGTTTGCCGTGTGGCGCGGTGTCCTGCATCTGGTTGCTCATGATGTAATAGTGTATCATTTCGTGGATGATGGTGTCTTCCACAACCTCTTCCGGCAAGTCCAGCACGGTGCTGATCTTGAGCACGAAGCCATCATAATGCCAGGAGCCGTCAGTGTTCCTTTTTCGCTGAAAGAACACTGCACCGAGAAAAGACTTGGCATTGCTGAGTTTGAAGGGTAGTGGTTTCAACTTTCCCTCAAACATCTGATGGTTGTATTCGTCAAACTTCTGTTTGATATATTCAAGCGTTGCTCTCATTGTGCGGCACTTCTTTTTCGAGACAAAGGTATGCATAATTCTTTGTTCAGCCAAATTCAACGAAAGAAAAGCGCATTGTGTAACTGGAATGCAGCACTTTGTTTTGCTTGAAAGCACGCATTTCTTCTCTCCGTTTCATGGAAATGGAAGCGCGAAAGCGGCACGATGGCAAAGTAAATTAATTTGATTTGAACAGTAAATCAAATTGATTTGTAAAGTAAACTAAATTGAATTGAAAAGTAAATCAAATCGATTTGCAGAAGTATTCTTTCGTTCTCTGTCATTCATTCCTTTGAGGTGGTACAAGGAAAGGAGCGAAATCTGGGGTGGGGGATAAAGAAAAGAGTCTGGATTTTCACAAACCCAGACTCCCACAAACAATGTAAAGTTCTAAAATTGTCCACGATGAAGTTGGACAATGGGTTGCCTCCGGAGATGATTCGTCTCCGAAGGCGTTTATCGAAGAGAGATTATTTACCGCTCAAACCATCGGCAAAGCCGCCGTAGGTGTGCTTGCGGTTGTAGTTCAAATCCCAGAGACCAACGGGCTCTCCGCCGCGCCAGCCGCTGCTTGCCGGTGCATCGGTGATACACCACTGGCAGATGCCCCACTGCTGGTTAGCAGGAACAATCTCGAAGTATTTCTTGATGATCCACTTGTAGAGTTCTGCCATCTGTTTGTGCTGGGCCTCGGTGAGGTTCTCAGTCTTCAGTGAGTTGCCGTTGGCATCCACATAGCCCATGTCGAGTTCGCTGATGCGTACCAGTTTCTTGGAAGCAACCATGAGTTTCAGCATGTTCTCGATGGCATTCTTCTTACTTTCCTGAGTCTTGGCATTCTCGTAGCAACTGATGTGCATCTGTGAGCCGATACCGTCAATCTTGGTGTAGCCGTCAGACTCCCAACGCTCAATCCACTTGATGAGGCTCTTCAGTTTGCCGTTCTGATCCCAGTCGCTTTCCAGATTATAGTCGTTGATGAACAGTTTGATGTCATCGGGACCGTACATGCGAGCCAGTTGAACGGCTGTGCGGACATAGTCGATGTCGCCCAGATAATCCTGCCAGAAGAAGTCGTCCTTGCTATCAGGAGTGGCATGCTGCAGGGCATAGACACCTTCTGCATCAGGATTACCACCCGAGATGGGCTCGTTGACAACGTCCCAAGCCTTTACCTTGCCATCGCATGCTAACATCATGCCGCTGATCCACTTGTCCATAGCCCATGTCAGTGTATCTTTCTTCTCCTCGTCGGTGAGAGGAATAGAGTTCAGTTTCAGCACCTGACATACGGTAACAGAGTAGAGGTCGAGGGTGGCATCAGCCGTCTGTGGCTTCAGAATGCAGTCGTAGTTACCGCCTTGTACGCCCGGGAAACTGAGTTTATACTGCTGGCGACCAGCCTTCACCGATACACCTACGCTCATGTTCTGGGCATCGCCGCCCCAACCGTTCTGCATGGTGAACTGAATGCCGGAGGCATCCTTGTCGGACTGCAGGTCGAGATAAACCACATAGTCACCCTCTTCCAGCGGATTCTCGCCGCCTGGGAAGCAGAAGAACTGGCTCCAGCCGCCTGTGGGCACGAAGTGGAGGGCACCGTTGATAACGGGAGGCTCGCAGCCCATGGGGTAGAAGGGGAACGGACCGTCGGTATAGGTCTTCACGCGAACCTCTTTCTCTACCTCAACGGCCGGGTTCTCGAGTTTGTAGAATTCTACTTTCTCCAGATCCAGTGTGACATTGGCTGTCTGAGGCTTCAGGATGACATCGTAGTTAGCGCTGGTCGCTGCGGTGATGCCTGGGCATTGCAATTCATACACCTGCTTGCCTTCATTTACAGAGAAGTTGATAGAGATGTTCTGGGCATCGCCACCCCATCCGTTCTGTACGGTGAGTTGCAGACCAGAGGCATCCTTGTCGGCTGTGAGGTAAAGACGAATGAGATAGTCGCCCTCTACGAGTGGGTTCTCGCCACCGGGGAAGCAGAAGAACTGGTTCCAGTTGCCGTCTGGCTCGTAGTGGATGGCACCGTTGATAACGGGAGGCGTGCAGCCCATGGGGTAGAAGGGGAACGGGCCGTCCTGATAAGTTTCCGATGTCATCAGTTTCTCCAGTTTGGCATTGGGGTCAATGTCCAGTTCCTTGTCCTTAATCAAACGGTTCAGCCATTTCACGGGCTGCTGGGCGTGCCATGCCAGTGTGTGGCCATAGACGTTCAGACCGTTCTCTGTAGCCCTGCTGACAAAGTTCTCCACGGTGCTGAAATCCATGTCTCCAAAATCACCGACACACGATGCCATCTTCATGGCGTTGCCGACCACTACCTCGTCGAAGTTGGCGTTGGCCAGACGGGTAATCATACCATCGGCATTATAGTCTGCCGCTGCCAGCGCACCACCCAACTTGAAATTGGGTGCTGCGGAGCGGTTCACATATGTCTTCAATGCGTCATAGTCTTCCAGATACTCATAACCTGCAATAGAGGCTGGCTTCTCGAAGGCATACTGCAACTTGTCGTCGTCCACGCAAGAGGTGGTAACGGCCAAAGCCACCAGCATTGTTCCTAATATCTTATTTGTATGTTTCATATCAATATTCTGTTTACGAAGTCTGATACTTTATTGATTATTTTGCTTCAACCTTGAACCACTCAGACCCTACGCCACGGTCGCGAACCACGAGGGTGTCCTTGGTGGCACACTTGATGCCGTCGTAGTCGAGGGTATAGTCCAAATAGAGCACGTCGCGGTCAACTCCGCCCCAACTGTTCTTGTCGCCTTTCGACACGAACTTGCCAGTGCCTGAAGCGGCCACCTCCTTGGAGTTGGAGGTAATGGTGCAGTTGCCCTGGGCGTCGAAGTTGATCTTCAGGCGGCTGTCGATGTTGTCGCCGTTCTGATTTTTGGTCACGCGGTTCCACTCCAGCGTGTTGATGCCGAGGGTGGAGAACTGGTTCAGAAGCACTTCGTCCTTCTCTACGTAAGCCTCATGGCGTCTCACGGTTCCTGTCTTGGCACCACTGTAGGTGTCAACACCGCGGCGCAGGTAGTTGGCCTGGTAGGGGTTGATGTACTTCACTGCATAGAGCACATAGTCTTTAGGCAGTACCGACCAGTCGGTGGCGTTCATACGGCTTGGGTTGTCGATACCGTCCTGAGCCTTTCCGCAGAGAATGCTGTCGGCACCGTGCACCTGTGTCATCACCACGGGGATGACATAGGTGAGTTTGGTGGAAAGCGGGTCAGCGAAATAGGCATCGGTGAGTTGTACGGTTACACCTCCCAGAATCTTGCCGCTGGGAATGACAATCTGGTTGCTGCTAAGCGTGTAGTGGCTTGCGGGCATGGGAACGATGTCGCCACCGTCAACAAACTTATAGCCATTGCACAGCGAGTTGTCAACTTTGATGTCGATGATCACGTCGCTCTTGTTTGCATAGACACCGCCGATGGTGGCCATGATCTGACACTGATGGTTGTTGTCCATCGTGTTGTCAGTGACGTTTGGATTCTCTTCACCCAGGGTGATGGTGCGGACGGGTGTCTGGTAGGCAAAATATACGGCAGTATGGTCGTTGTCGGCAAACTCCCAGTCACCGTTCTCGCATGCGGCAAACAGCATTGTCACCAACATGGCAGAGAGATATACAATTTTCTTGTTCATAACTATTTTAGAATTTTATATTGTTTTTATTTTCCCCATCCCTTGTTCTGCACAAGAGCGTCGAATTTAAGTGTTTCGTAGTAAGGCACCGGACCATAATACATATAGTCAGCATAGTTGCGGGTCTCCACGTCAACCACTTCGTAGTGGTTATTCTCAATGCGCATGCCTTTTACGGTCTCGTTGAGTTTGCTGATGTCTACTTTCCAGCGGCGGAGATCCCAGAAGCGGAAGCCTTCGAAACAGAGTTCCAGACGGCGCTCGTTGCGGATGAGTTCGCGCATCTTGTCTTTGTCAGCAGCGCACTGCTCCAGATAGGGGTCGCTGGCACCGCCCACGCCAGCACGCTGACGGATGGCCTTGATCACGTCGTAGGCAGAGAAACCATTCGAACCGCCGGCTTTGGGTCCCCAGGCCTCGTTGGCAGCCTCGGCATAGTCGAGGAAGATTTCTGTGAAACGAATCCAGGGCTTCACATGAACCTGGCCCACGGTAGAAGAGGGGTTGCAGTTGACATCTTCAACCAACAGTTTTTTCAGGTAGTAGCCAGTGCGGGTGGAGCGGCCGTCGAACTTGTTCATACCATTGTTGTCGGTAGCATCTACAGCGCAGTTGATGGTGGCACCCTTGAACGAAGAACCGTTGTGGATGATGTAGAGGTCGAGACGCGGGTCGCGGTTGGCGTATGGGTTCTGCGGATCGTAACCACTGTTGGGGTCGGTGATGGGCAGGCCATTGGCCATTGGGAACGCGTCAACCAGATTCTGTGAAGGATTCACGCGGCCGTTACCGAAGAGTGTCGGCGGGAACATATTGCTCTCCATGCTCGATGACTCGCCACGGTTGGAACGCCAAAGCACTTCGTCGGGGTTGGTTCCTGCGGTGCGGTTCTTCCAGTCGTTGTAGTCCTTGAACCAGATGTGTCCTTTAGAATCAAGATGTGAAACGGGATAGTTGCCCCAAGCATCTTTCAGCACTTCGGCCATGCGGTTGGCAGCCTGCTCCCAGGTAACACCCGAACCCTCGCTGAAGGCGGGGCTGGCAGCCAAGAAGGCAGCCTGTGCGCGAATAGCCTTGGCGATGCGTGCGCTCATGCGGCCTTTTGCATGGTCGCCGAACACGCGGTTGTAGGTTTCTTTTGTACCGCCTACGGAGCGATATTTCTCAGGAACGATGGTCTCGCTGGCCTGCACGTCCACGTAGCCATAGTCTTCGGGCAGGTATTTCACTGCCATGTCCACGTCGGCATTCAACTGAGCCAGACACTCCTTGAAAGTGTTGCGCGGCTTGTTGAATTCCTCTGCGCCATCGTCGGAGTTCTCAGACTCCAGCAGGATGGGGATGCCCAGCAACTGTCCGTCTTCGCTCCAGCCGGCATGAGCCTTCAGCAGATGGAGCATGTAGAGGGCGCGCATGCCATAGGCATCGCCAAGGAAACGCTGCTTATAGAGTTCTGAGGCAATCTTGTCTTCTGCCCACTCTATTTTCGGGGCAACCTCGATGAACTGGTTGATGTACTGCCATGAAGCGCGCAGATACTGCCAGTTGTCCATTGGGTTCCTGTCGGCACGCCATGAACCGGCTGCCATGCTGCGATAACTGTTGTCAACATCGTTGGAGACAGCATCGTCGGTAGCCACTTCAGTCCATGTCCATCCTACAGCATCCTGACCTAAGGGGTTACTGATGTAGGCATGGCCGAGCAGACCTGTTGCCCATGCGGGCATGTGTTCCAGTTCTACTGGGAGTTTGTGGTTCTCTACAGCGGGCTCAAACAGGTCATCGCAACTGCTCAGAGAAACCATCATTGGAACTATGAATGAAAGTATTGCTACTTTATTTATTCTTCTCATATCAATTCTGTTTTTTTAGATTTACATTGTTTAGAACATAGCCTTAAATCCAATGTTATAGTAACGGTTCTGGGGAGAACTACCAACGTTCATCTCCAAAATCTTGCGCTCCTTGGCGAAAGTAAGCAAGTTGTTGCCGCCTACGAAGATGTCCACACCCTTGACGAACTTGGCAAATGTGTTCTCGAACACCTTTGATGAGAGGCTGTAGGTGATTTGTACCTTGCGCAGGTTGAAGCGGTTGTTGCTATACATCCAGAAGTCTGACGAGCGGAAGTTGTTGTCGCCGTTGCTCGTGGTGAGACGCGGGTAGGCGGCAGCAGTGTTTTCCGGTGTCCAAGTATCGCGAGCAATCTCGGAATACTTGCCCTGTCCGCGAAGCCAATAGTAGGAGTTGTCCTTCATGCCATGGCCACCGAGATAGAGGTTACCCATTGCAAAGAAGGTGAGGCCACGCCATTTGGCTGTGAAGTTGATACCGCTCATGAAAGGAGAGTCCCAGCGGGCAAGGAAGACGCGGTCGTTGTCGTCGATCTTGCCGTCGTTGTTCTGATCCTTGTAGCGGATGTCACCGGGCTGCACGTCGCCGAATGTCTGGCGGGGAGCCTGGTCGATTTCGGCCTGTGACTGGAACAGTCCCATGCTCTCAAGACCCCAGAGTCCGTTGAGTGGCTTGCCCACTGCTGAGAGATAGGCAAACTCGATGTTCTCGTCGCGCTTGTCGGCTGTGCTCTTATACCACATGCCGCTGATGCCCAGTGTCAGGTCAACCTCGCCGAACTTCTTGTTGGCATAGACGCTGAAGTCGATACCTGTGCGCTTGTCGATGTTATAATTGACATAAGGAATGATAGACGAAGAAGGATAGCCAATCTGACGGAAGTAGTTAGGATAGAGCGACTCGGCCTGCACCAGACCACCGTCCATCTTGTTGGTGAAGAAATTGAAATCAAAGGTGATCAGTTTGTTCCACAGCGAACCGCGCAAACCTACAGAAATCTCATTGCGCTTCACGTAGGTCATGTCGTAGTTGTAACTGCGCTGGAATTCGGTTGCGGCGAGACCACCATTGTCGCCCCATGAGTACCAGCCACCTTGCTGCATTACCATCTTGTAGAGGTAATAGCCGTCGTTGTCATCGTCCATGATGTCGAGGTCCTGGCTGATGCTTCCGAGCGAAGCCGTCAGCATGAGGTCGTCGACAAACGAATCGTTCTGAACGTTGCTCAGCGGACGCCATCCCAATGTCAGCACCGGAGAGAAACCGAGGCGGTTGCCGCTTGGTAACTTGGTTGAATAAGGTGCTGCAGCACTGAAGTCAATATAGTAAGTGTGGTCGAAGTTGTAAGACAACTGCAGTCCCAGGTTGGCGTTGGTGGTGCGATGATAGTGGCCGCTGCGCTGGGTCTGCCAGGCATTGGCAACGAACATGGCAAACACATTGTGCTTTTCTGCAAACGTGTTGGTGTAGTCAAACTGTCCCGAGAGGTTGTAAGTGTAGCGATAAGCCGAATTGGAGATGTTCTCAGAACCTGTCTTATGGTCTTTGCCATACTGGGTGATGCTGGCGATGAGGTCGGGTCCGGCATAGTTAGTCCATGCGGGCGAGAACGTTGCATACTCATTGGAGTAGCCCTGGTTGTAGGTAGAGGCATAGTCGATACCATACTTGGCACGGAACATCAGTCCCTTCAGGAATGAGCCGAGGTTGACATCAAACTCAGTGTTGAACTGGAACTGACGGCTTACATACTTGCTGTCGCCGGCAGCGAAAGCATCAGCATAGGGATTGGTGGGATTGGCTTGTGTGCCGCCGAAGAAGAAATCGCCTTGCAGGTAGTTACTGTTTTTCACCAGGTTGAGCGAAGTCAAGTCGGCCGACTCAATATAACTCATCGGAATGAGAGGAGCCACCAGGTGTGGACGCAGAGTGGCTGCTTGTCCCCACCAGTCAGTATTAGCCGTATAGGCATCGTAGAAAGTAACGTTGGCATCGGCCTTGAACGAGAGGAAACTGTTCAGGTTGACATCGATGTTACCACGCACGAAGAAACGGCTGGTGTTGTTGTCTTTCGTATTGCCTACTTTCAGGAGTGAAGACTCGCGATAGTAACCGGTAGTGGTGTAGTATTTCATGCGCTCGTTACCACCAGTCACTTCCAGAATACCCTCGTAGCGTCCGAATGATTTCTTCAGGTAGTCAGAAGAATACATGTCGAAATCAGGATAGCGGTAGGGGTTCTGGCCAGAGGCATAATGATAGATGTCCTCGTCAGAGAAGTTAGGAGTGAGTCCGTCGTTCTGGCGAGCCAGGTTGTAGAAACTCATATACTCGGCAGATCCCATGTATTTGGGGAATGCCTTCGGTGTGTAGAGACCTCCGTTGGCGTGTGCGTTAATGCGAAGGTCACCCTCCTTGCCACGCTTGGTGGTAATCTGGAGAACACCTTTGGCGGCACGCGGACCGTAGAGCACCACTGCAGAGGCACCTTTCAAAAGTGTTATCTGGTCAATCTCGGTGGGCAGCACATTGTTGGCATCACGAACCATTCCGTCGACGACAACGAGATAATCATTGTTTCCCCAGATGTTACCGTTGAAACCGCCTACCACGTTGTCAATATAGTCTAAACTATAACTGCTGTAGGCTTTGTCTTGCAACTCTTTCATGTCAATGACAGAGATACCACCCATCATGTCCTGCTTGTCTATCGTGCGGAACGCAACATTGACCTTCGCAGAATCAGACTCAGCATCGTTCTGTGCCATTGCGGGAGTAGCCGTCGACAATGCCATCAGCGCTGACATATATAATACTTTGTGTTTCATATCTTTTACTATTTTACCTTTTTACTTTTTTTCATTTAAAGGTTACCATCCGGGGTTTTGATAGAACTCAGGATACAGCATCACGTCGTCGTTCTTGAAGGGCAGCCAGTAGTGCTTGGCCTCCAGTTTACGTGTGATGATGACCTCCTCGCGGAAGTTCCTTACTTCATTTTCCTTCGGATCGGCCTTGGGATCGAGTTCCTTGGCGCGGTCGAACTTCTGACAGGTCTTGATGTTGTAGGGATAGACGGTCAGCAGTTTCCAGCGGCGCAGGTCGTTGAAACGATGTCCCTCGAAGGCCAGTTCCACGGCACGCTCGCGGCGAACCTCATCCATGAATTTCTCTGCAGAAGCCGTGTAGGTTCCAGCCACTGGGCCTACACCGGCACGCTGGCGGATCTTGTTCAAAGCCTCTTCAGCGGTCATCGGGCTGGTGGAAGCCTTACCCTTGGCACCGCCGTAGCCTACCGAAGCAGCCTCGGCATAGAGCAGGTAGACCTCAGCCAGACGCAACCATGAAAGGTGGAAGTGAGTAGCCTTACCATAACCATAGTCACCATCGTCCTTGTTGGCTCCCAGAGGGATGAACTTGTAGTTCAGATAAGCGGTGCGGCTGTCGCGGGCAGGATTGTCAACGGCATTACCACCTTCGTAGAGGTTGGCATATTCAAACTCCTTGAAGTCTTTCGGCGACTTGATCATCTTTACTCCGTCGTAGACGAAATCGTTATAGAAACGTGGGTCGCGGTCTTTCCAAGGATGGTTCTTGTCGAAACCAGAGTTGGGATCGTTGAGCGGCAGACCGTTAGCCATACCGAAATAGTTGACATAGTTGGCCGACGGGCAGAGGGCAATACCGTCACCCTCGCAGATGTCCTGCACCTGATAAGAGTTCATCTGACGCCAGTAAGAGTCGGCTCCGAATGTCGGGCTGCGCATGATAGCCTCTGTGCTACCTGGCATCAACCAGCCTTTCTCCTTGGTCCAGAACAGTTCGTGATAGTCGGCAAAGTCAACCAATGAGTATTGTGTCTGCCCTGATTCAACCAGTGTGAGCACCTTTCCGAGTTCATCGGCGGCACGCTTGCAATAGGAGGCATCGTATTTATAGGTATCGTTCACGGCATCAACACCGTTGACCATCAGCGGGCTGCCGGCATAGAGCAGACACTTGCCAAGATAGGAGAGTGCCCAAATCTTGTTCGGACGGAACGCATTGTTACTCTTGTTGGTAGCGCCTGTGGCAGTGGCATCCCAGTCAATGGGCAGCAAGTCGGCAGCCTTCTTGAAGTCGGCAGCCATTTTCTCTGCACATTCCTGATAGGTCTCACGCGGCAGGTTGAACTGTGCGTTGGCCTCCAGCGGCTCGGTCATGTAAGGCAGACCTCCCCAATAAGTGGTGAGTTGGAAGTAGAACCATGCACGGAAGAAATAGAGTTGTCCGGCAATCATGTCGCGCTGCTCCTGTGTAGCATCGGTGAGCAGACCGTCTTCCAAGGCTTTCAAACCCATGTTGGCCTGACGGATGGCATACCAGCCACCGCCCCACAGCGATTTTGCAAACCTGTCGCCGTCAACACTCCAATTTCTGTCAAGGAAGCAGTCGCCCTTGCCGATATAAGAACGGTAGTTGCCGTTGTCAATCTGGAAGCCCATGAGGTACTCGCCATTACCTGTGGTAATCACTTCGTCTTCACCCCAGTTGAACGAACTCACCCAATACGACTTTGCCACATCGGGAATTACATTGTACATCACCTCAATATATCCCTGGAAATTGGCAAAGTTCTTAAACGCATCCTCTTTCTGAAGCACTGACTCAGAGTCGCGCTCGAAATAGTCGGTACATGAGGTAAGTCCCATGCCGCCGGCAAGCAATGCGCAAAATGTATATGTAATTAATGACTTTTTCATTGTTGTTTCATTCCTTTAAAGTGTAACTCTCAAGCCGATATTGAAACGGCGCTGCGTAGGATATGCACTCCATCCGCCAGTGTTCGACTCACGGTCGTCGGGCATATCTGTCCAAAGAGCAAGGTTGTTACCGTTTACATAGAGTTTCAGACTCTGCAGACCAGCGGCGTGCAGCCACTTCTCTGTTGAGAAAGTATAGGAAATCTCCGCATACTTCAGACGCAGATACGAACCGTCGTACATGAAGCGTGTGCCGTTGGTATAATCGCTCTTCTGTGTGAGCCAGCGTGGCAGAGGCACATCAGCATTCTGGTCGTCTTTGCTCCAATAACTGCCTTCATAGTAAGCAGTGTTACGCGAACCGCCAAGACTCTCCAGTCCTACAGAACGAGAAACGTTGTTGGTGCCATAGAACTGCACGAAAGCGCTCCATCCCTTATAGTCGACACCAATCTGGAAGTTGCAGGTGTTCTGCGGAATGCTGGTGAATCCATAGGGAATCTGGTCGTCTTGTGAGATGACACCGTCGGCATCATAGTCGAGGATGACATAGTTACCCGGCTTGCGGGCCTCGTCCTTGTCGAAGTGAGGCGTGCTGCCGTAGAGTTCATCCCAGTTGTTATAATAACCATAGTCGAGGTAGGTATAGGTTTGGTTGATGGCCTTGCCAGCCTTTTTCTGGTATTCCGGCTTGAACATTGGGTCGTCGGCCTCCTTGATCTTGCTGACGGCATGAGTGAATGCCACATTACCCCAAAGGCGGACATCCTTGTTGAGTTGCTTGTTGAAGCGGATATCGAGTTCGTAACCCGAACTGCTCACCTTACCCATGTTGGCCACAGGAGCCTTGCCGCCGAAGTAAGAAGGCACGGCGCGCATATCGCCACCGAGCAGAATGTCGGAGCGCTTCTCATGGAAGTAGTCAAACGAACCGGTGATAAGACCGTTCAGGAAGCCGAAGTCGGCAGCGATGTCAGTCTTCTTGGCAATCTCCCAGTGCAGGTCGGTGTTACCCATCTGAGTCTGCTGCCACCATGTGTAGGGACTTCTTGCGGGGTCAACACCTGTGAGACTCTGGCGGAAGTTGCCCGAGTTCTCCCATTTGTCCTGGAACAGCCAGCGGCCATATTTGTTTTCGTCGATGTAGTCGTCACCGATTTCACCGTAAGAGGCACGCAACTTCAGCATGTCAACGATGCCCTTTTCAACCAGAGGCTTCATGAAAGGCTCTTCGCTGATCATCCATCCGATGGCTCCAGAGTTGAAGAACGCAAAGCGGTTTTCCTTGGAGAAGATTTCCGATCCGTTGTAAGCACCGTTGTATTCCAGCATGTAGCGGTGTGCAAAGTCATAAGTGGCACGGAATACCCAGTTCTCACGATAGTGCGGTGAGTTGGAACCCGTTGAATACTGCTCACGGCTCCAGTTGCCCATGGCACCTACTGTGTGCTGGCCGAAGGTGCGGTTGTAGTTCAACTGAACAGAATAGTTCAGACGGCGATAAGTGCCTCCGTCGAACATCTGACCGGCATCGGTCTTCCATGCATTGTTGTTCTTGAAGTCAAACTTGTACAATTGGTCGGCCTCACCACCCTGATAGACAGGTTTTCCGGTATCGGGGTCAATCCATTTCTCAAGGTTTGCCTCCCAGTCAGTGGTATCGTCGATACCGCGGTAGCGGTTGGTCCACGGGTTACCCTCCTGGAAAGCATTATCGAATGCCAGTTTAGCCTGCACATTCAGGCCCTTGGTAATGAAGTCGAGGCTCTGCTCCAGGGTGAAGTCGGTATTCATTCGGTCGTTGTTGGTGTAGCCGATACCGTTCACGCTGAGGTCTTCCATTGAGTTGGTAGCGGCCTGCGTGGGGTTGGGAGCGTAGAAACCAAATGTTCCGTCGCTGTAGATAGGGCGGAAAGAGTCAGGCGAAATGCCATAGAAAGCAGACCAAACCAAGTTCTCGTATTGTCCCTGTGTGGCTTTCTTCACGGAGTGAGAGCCAGAGAGGTTCACGTGCAACTGAGTGGTCTTGGTCAGGTTGAAGTCGAGATTGGAGCGCACGTTGATGCGGTCGTAAGAGAATCCCGGCTCATAACCGCGGAAGTTTGGCACCTTCTTATAAATGTCACCCTCGTGGGCATAGTCGGCATTGACGAAGTATTTCACAAACCGGGTACCACCAGAGAGGTTGATATTGAAATTATAAGATGTGGCAACGGGCTTGAGCAACTCGTCTACCCAGTCCACATTAGGATAGCGCTCAAACTCTTCCTGGTTGGCAGGATTGCGGTATTTGTTGAGGCGATCCTGCGTGAGATAGTAAGTCCAAGCCTCGGGACGGAACGGAAGTTCGCTCTCAATCACCCTGTTACGGAGATTCAGAGCGTCGTAGGCATCCATCATATCGGGCAATTTAGAGTAGGTCTTCAGCGTTGTGCTGGCATTGATGTTGATTGTGGCCTTGCCTTCCTGTCCGCGCTTGGTGGTAATCAGGATAACACCATTGGCACCGCGCACACCGAACACTGCCGTGGCAGAAGCATCCTTCAACACGGAAATGCTGGCCACAGAGTTGATATCCACGCTGTTCATGGGGCGCTCAACGCCATCCACGAGGATCAGCGGGGCACTGGAGTTCCAAGAGGTGACACCACGGATGGTGATTTCTGGGTCTTCGTCACCAGGCTTACCCGTGGTACTCATGGTAACCACGCCTGGCAAGTTACCTGCCAGCGCCATTCCGAGACTGGTAACACCACCGGTGCGCTCCAGCACTTTGGAGTCGGTCTGGGTAATAGCGCCTACCACAGAGGCTTTCTTCTGCTGGCCGAATCCTACGACCACCACTTCAGAGAGTTGTGTGTTGTCTGTCAACACCACATTGAACACGCGTTGTGAACCTACCTTGAGTTCTTTGGTTTGCATTCCTACATAACTGACAACGATAATTGTCTGCTCTGAAGGAACCTCAAGTTGGAAATTACCGTCAAAGTCAGTAACCGTACCATGACTGGTATTTCCTTTCACAACAACCGATGCACCGATGAGTGGCTCACCCGCACCGTCCACGACCGTACCTTTCACATGAATGCCTCCGCCTTGCGCCAGCACACAGGCCAACGGTAGCATCAGCATGATCAGCGAAAGAACAGCGCGTTTCAAGAAACTTGTTTGCTGTTTCATCTTGTCTGATTTTGGTTCATAATTATTTTTATGGTTATTGCTAATGGTTTTGTTCATTCTTGTTTTCACTCCTTATATTATAATATGTGTACTCCGACTTTACATCGTCATTCGTTTTCTTGGTCAAGGCTGGCACTTTTCGTTCCGGAGATGCTCAAGACGTGTGCCAGCCGTTGTTTTCATGATAGCAAATCATGGGTTACAAACCACTTAACTACTACAAATACTAACTACTAACAATATAATTAACATCAAATAACTGCATAGCAGGTAATAAACTGGTGCAAAGTTATAGAGATTCTTTTATATTTCTTTTATAAAAAGTAGCGTGAACGTTTATTAAAGTAACAAGATGTTAATTATTGATGTATTCATGGATTTTGCGTGATGGCGGTATTGGACGCGTTTGGGAGTTTAATATTTGTAACATTGTAGCGGAAACTTTATTTAGTGTAACATTTGTGCAGCGGTTTGTGCAAAAATGCTTATATTTGCAACAAATTTGATACAATTCAAACTAACTGCATGTGAATTTAATGTTACGTAAAGTTCTATTAACCTCAGCATTGATCTTATTGGGCACCATGGATGCTGTCTATGGTCAGACTGGGAAACTCTTTGATGCAGACAAACAGTTGTCGAGCAGTTTCACGAGTCAGGTGTATCTTGACCGTGACGGATTCATTTGGGTGGCCACGCGCAACGGCTTGAACCGCTATGACGGATATCAGTTCTATACCATTAAAAAGGAGAACGAAAACCAGCGCGCCATGGCCAGCAATTATGTGAACTGTATGATTCAAGACGGCACCGGTCTTTTCTATCTGGGCATGTATGGTGCCTTGCAGACATACGACGGTAGCAGTTTCCACGATGTGGAAGTGCGCGACTTGGATGGAAACGTGGTTCCTTGTTACATGACCTGTTTCTTGCAGCGAAAGAACGGCGACTTGCTCGCTGGCACTTCCGGTCATGGCCTCTTGAAAATCGTTGACAGAGGGCATGCCGTGCAGCAGAACGGCCCCTTGCGCCAAGTTCATACCGTGCAGGACATGGCTGAAGACCGCCAGGGACATATTTGGATAGTGACCAAGAGTCTGGGACTGCTGGAATATGACGGAAAGACGGCCAAAAGATATTTCACCGATCCATCCATCGTGGAGACGCTGCGCAGGATCCGCCTCGACAAAGAAGGCAATATCTATGTGGGCACCTCAAAGAGCGGCGTGTATGTGCGCAGCGCCAAAGGCGGTGAGTTCCGCCATCTTGACGTGACGGGCAATAATCACGTGGCGTCGCTCTACTGTTGTCGCGACGGAAAAATGATGATTGGCTTCGACGGAAAGGGCGTGGCCATCTACGACCCCGCAACCGGGAAAGTTAGCGATAATCCCTTCTTCAGCCGCGAAGTGGACCTCACCAAGAGCAAGGTATATAGTATGGTGGAGGATTCCAGTGGAAACATCTGGCTCGGACTGTTGCAAAAAGGTATTTTCATGCAGCCAAGGCGCGTTTCGGGATTCCGCTATCTGGGTTATAAACTGGGTCCCAACAATGTGATTGGCCAGGCTTGTGTCATCAGTACCCTCATTGACAGCAAGGGATGCTGTTGGGTGGGCACCGACAAAGACGGACTCTATTGCATGGACGAATACCAGCAACTCATCCGTCATTTCAAGGAAGGTTTCCCGGCATCGGTGATGAGCATTGCCGAAGACAGCGAAGGCCGAATCTGGGTGGGCAGTTGGAACGAAGGATTTGGCTATATTGATGCTGCCGGCAACGGTTATCACCAGTATCCGCAATACAAGTCATCTAGCGTTTTTGCCATACAGTCATTCGGGCAGACGCTGTGGATAGCCACGATGGGACAAGGATTGCTGAGGATAAACCAGGCGACAGGGCAGTTGAAAGCCTATACAATGGATGCCAAGGCCGTTACCGACAGGAAGGTGAATAGCATTGCCAACGACTTCATCTCAAAAATGTCGTTGTCGCCAGACGGGAAAAGAGTCTATCTGGCCACCACCATGGGCGTGTGTTGCCTCGATGTGGAGAGAGAAAGTTGGACGAGCGTGTTCGGAGAAAACTGTCTGAACTATGGCGTGCCTGCCCGTATCGTCAAGGAATGCGGCAATATGGTGTGGATAGGCACTAACGATGGTCTTTATTGCTATGACAAGTCGAAGAAGAGTCTCCACTTCTACACCATGGAAAAGGGACTTGCCGACAACGGTATCGCTTCCATAGAACAAGACAAGCAGGGCCGACTTTGGATAGGCACCGACCACGGTTTGTGCTGCCATGATCCCAAGACAGGACTCATGCAGAGTTATTTCGTGGACAGCGGTTTGCAGTCGAATGAGTTCTCCGATGGTGCTTCCTGTTACCATCCGCGCGGTGTGATGCTCTTCGGCGGCGTTGGTGGCATCACCTGGTTCCGCCCCGAGAACATCCAGCAAAGCAAGTGGAATGCCAAGGTGAGCCTTGTGAATTTTATCGTGAACCGTGAACATGTGACCAGCGCATCCAAGTCTGGCGGCTACCAAATCTGTGACACCACGGTGATTGCAGCCAGCCGTTTCGACTTGTCGCCCCACGACAACACGTTTGCCATCCAGTTCTCCACGCTTACTTATGATGCCCCCGAGCATATCACCTATCTGTATAGCATCAACGGAGACCCGTTCATTCGCATGCAGCCGGGTACGAATGAAATCACGTTCACCCATCTGTCGCCCGGCACGTATCAATTCAAGGTGAAGGCGCAGCGCGACAACCAGTTCACCGCAGAGAAGGAATTCACCGTTGTTGTGCACACTCCGTGGTACCGTTCGCTGTGGGCATGGTGTGTCTATTTGTTGGCAATTGCCTTCGCCGTGTGGAGATACAGGGTGGGACTGCGCCGCAAAGAGCAGAACCGTCTGCGTCTGCAGGAGCATATCCATGCTGAAGAGATGGGCGAGGCCAAACTGCGCTTCTTCATGAATATCAGTCATGAGATACGCACACCTATGACGCTGATTGTCACACCATTGACATCACTGATCAAAAATGAGACGGATCCCAACAGAAAGAACATCTATGAAACCATCAGGCGCAATGCCGAGCGCATACTCAACTTGATTAATCAGATGATGGACCTCAGAAAAATTGACAAGGGACAGATGCCTATGCACATGGCAGAGACCGATCTGGTGGCTTTCGTTAAGGAGATACACGATCTTTTCGAGCATCAGGCCAAGTCGAAGCAAATAGAAATGGTGTATGAACACGATGCCGACACGTTGCCCGTATGGATTGACCGTCGCAATTTCGACAAGGTGATTGTGAATATCTTGTCGAATGCATTCAAGTTCACGCCTACTGGAGGGCGGATCAACATACGTGTCACTCACGATGACCAGCATGCCTCGATTGCCGTGAGCGACAATGGGGAGAAGATTCCTGAGGATAAGATAGGAAGAATATTTGAGCGTTTCTATCAGACACCCTCTGCCGTGAACGACCGAAACGTGGGTACCGGCATCGGCCTTGACCTGACACGCTCGCTGGTGGAACTGCATCATGGAACCATTGAGGTGCATAACTTGGAACAAGGATGCGAATTTACCGTCACCATTCCTATGGGCAACAGCCATCTCACAGAGGAAGAGATGCTGGTTGACAAAGAAGCAGAGGTCGACGCATTGCAGAATGACGACATGAGCATGCTGGAAGAGGAGGGCGAAGACGTGCCAGTAGTCATTCAGCAACCAGCGGGAAAGAAACCTATTATCGTTGTCGCTGAAGATGATGACGAGATCAGGAACTATCTCGACACCGAACTGAGCAAGGACTACGAGGTGAAAACATGCGTCAACGGCCGCGAGGCATTCACCGAGACCTTGCGCCTGTTGCCCGCGCTGGTGCTCAGCGATGTGATGATGCCCGAGATGGACGGCAACAAGTTGTGTGCCAAGATTAAGTCAAATCCCAGCACGAACCACATCCCCGTAATACTGCTGACTGCCAAGAGCCGCGATGAAGACAAACTGGAAGGTCTGGAAACAGGAGCAGATGCCTATGTGGTGAAACCTTTCAACATGGACATCCTGCGGCGCAAGATTGTCAATATCCTGAATTCCTACCGTCTCCTCCAACTGAAATTCGGCCGCAACGATGCGCTTGAGGAGCAGGTTGACAAAGTACAGGTGGTTTCGCCCGACGAGCGACTGCTGAAACGCGTGATGACGGTTATCAACCAGCATCTCGACGACTCCGATCTCAGTGTTGACATGATTGCCGATCAGGTGGGCATTAGCCGTGTGCACCTCCACCGGAAGATGAAGGAACTGACGGGACAGACACCTCATGACTTCATCAGAAACCTGCGACTAAAGCAGGCTGCCAACCTGCTTGCCAACCGGGGCATGAGTGTCACCGAGGTGATGTATGCCTGCGGTTTCTCCAGTTCAGCCTCATTCTCCACGGTGTTTAAGAAATTTTATGGCATGTCACCGCGTGATTATATGAAGGAACATCAGGAGCGTTAACGCGGTTTTGGGGCTGCTATATGAAGAATGCCGTTTGCACGTGTTGTGCAAACGGCATTCTTTTGTTTTGGATTGCAGTCGGCAAGCATTCCGTCAATGCGTGGCGGGCAATGCTTGCCCAGCCTTTGCGGGCGCGAAATGTTATTTCACATTCTCACGCTTGTCGCGTATTTTCTTGATGCGGAGCAGCAGGTCCTCGTAGTGCAGATAGTTGATTGAGTTCTTTGCACTCAGGTCTTTCTGCTTTTTCACATATTCCTCAATCTTGTTCAGATGCTGCAAGGCATAGAGAATGGCATCGCTGTTCTGCGGAGTGGCGCTGTTCTGGCGACCCAAAGCCGCTGCAATGCTGTTTGCCACCTGCGAAGAGGATGTCTGAGCAGGCTGCGGATTCAATATGCCATCCATTCTGTCCACGTATGTACGCTCCAGTTGGCGACGGAAACTGTTGGCTTTTTCGTCTTTGTTGTTGATGGGCTTCCATACAGACGCGAACACGTCGTTGAGGTATTCCTCAAGTGGATAGATGCCGGAATTGTATTCGTTGGTGAGGAGCGTCGGTGCCAGTTCATACGAAATGGTGGTTGTGGCCCTGCTCAGCATCTCCGACTCTGGGTCAATACCCAGTTTGTCAACAATGCTTTGCGGGTAGAGCCAAGTCTGCGGCTCCATGACATTGCGTCCCATCCATTCGATGGCTTCCTTCTGAATGGCTTTCGGCACATACTCATAGGGCTTCATGCCGGGGATGGTGTTGTGGTATTTGCCGTAGATGTTGCGCTGCACGTGGCCGCAATAGCGCTGGAACTGCGCTCTCACCGACTTGTGCATTTCGTCGAGGTCGTCATATTGTCCGTCGGGCTGTGCCGTCCAAGCCTCCAGGTTTTCCATCACGCGCTTCAGGTTCTTGATGCCGTAATCGCTGGCTTTCATGTTGTTGTCGCCAATGCTTTCAGTCTGGCTGCGCGGGTCGGAACCACGTCCCTCGTCACCGCAGTAGGCCACGTGCGGGTTGTTTTTCAGCATTTCTGTCACTTGCTTTCTCAGAGCATCTTTCTCCTTATACGGATCTTTGAACTCCGGACGATACTGATAGCCCCATTTGATGGCCCATTTATCGTAGTCGTTGATACGTGGGAAGAGTCCTTTTTCACCAATCTTGTCTTCTGGCTGTGCCACGTAGTTGAAGCGAGCATAGTCCATGATAGAGTAGGTGTGCCCATGAGCCTCCACCCACTTCTTGTCGCGCAGTTTCTCAACGGGGGTGAAATGGCTGGAAATCATGTTATGGCGAAGTCCCAGCGTATGTCCCACCTCGTGGCTGCTGACAAAGCGGATGAGTTGTCCCATCAGTTTGTCGTCGAGGTTCATCTTCTGAGCGCGCTTGTCGAGCGGTCCGCATTGGGTGATATACCATTTGCGCACCAGGTTCATCACATTGTGATACCAGCAAACGTGGGCTTCGATGATTTCTCCTGAGCGGGGATCCACGATGTGCGGGCCATAGGCATTCTCTGTCTCACTCGGCAGATAGCGGATGAAACTATAGCGTGCATCGTCGGGGCTGATGCTTCCGTCGGCAGGAACTTCCTTGGCAACGATGGCATTCTTGAATCCGGCAGCCTCGAATGCCACATTCCAGTCGTTGACACCGGCAATCAGATAAGGCACCCACTTCTTCGGTGTGGCCGGGTCGATATAATACACAATCTGTTTCTTGGGCTCCACCAGTTTGCCAGCGGCGTAAGCCTTCGGGTCTTTGGGCTCCAGGCGGTAGCGGGCAGCGATGTTATACTTCTTTGAAGGATTAGAGTCGGTGAACTTGGTGATGCGGTCAACGAAGTAGCCGACGCGCTCGTCTTCGAATCTCGGCTGCATGGGCGTTTCCGGAAGCAGCACAATGCTGGTGTTCAGGCTCAATGTGATGAAGCCCGTGCGGCTGGCCGGTGTGGAAGAACCACCCAGGCGCACGCCTCCAGCAGCGGCACCGCCTCCGCCTCCGGCAGAATATGTGCGCAGTGTGCTTACCTCCAAGTTGATGGGATAGGTCTTAATGGTGTCAATGAAGGTGCGGTCGGCCATGATGCCGCCAAGGCCCAGACCGCTCTTGCTGCTGTTGGCAAAACTGGTGACGCCGTTGTCTTGCAGGAAAAGGTTGGTCACGTCAATGAGGCGGGCACCTGTTTCCTTGTTCTTGCCGATGACGTCAAACTTCATCACGATAGGGTCTACGGTTGAAATGTCAACCAGTCGGCTCATGTCTTCGCTGGGGTCGGCCACCTGTGTCTTTACAAATGTGCGCATGAAGACGGTGCTTGTGTCGCGCTCTTCCAGATAGAATGCAGAATGGCTGACTTCCTCACCGGGCAGTTTGGCAAATCCTTGCGGCACGTTCACGTAGCGTGCTACGGCAAGGAACATGCGGCCAAAGAGGTTCTCGGGTACTTCGAAGTACCATTTCTTTTCAATATGGCGCACGGTGAAGACACCTTCTTGCACGGAAC
The DNA here is from genome assembly GCA_002395135.1 of Prevotella sp. UBA4268. Lineage (GTDB taxonomy): Bacteria > Bacteroidota > Bacteroidia > Bacteroidales > Bacteroidaceae > Prevotella. The sequence continues at coordinate 54,657 of DGWC01000009.1, forward strand.
CGCCCTTCTTGATTAGTTCCTCATAGGCATTGCCTTTCTTCTTGGCTTCTGGTTTCGTTCCGGGGCCACCAGGCTTCATGCCGTGTCCTTGTTGGTTAACGGAGTCTTTCTTTGTTACAGTCGTATCATCGGGAACGACCAACGATTGCCGGGAGAGCGCATAACAATGTCCCCCCTGCAACATAAGCATTGCTATGACAGCGAGTGCAAAATGTTTCATAATGAGTTGTTAGGTTTTTAGATATAATTATTTCTATTATTTTTATTGACGTAAACAGGCGCTTCTTGTATAACAGACTTAATTTTTTTTTGCATTCATTGTGTTTTCTTGATGGCATTTGTCCAGAAAAAAACCACTATCTGCATGCTTCATCAGCCATGCCAGATAGTGGTTCTGTTAAAATGTATGTGTGTTATTCATCAGGGATTATCGTTTCATTATGCGTAGCGCCACATGCTATTCATCCGTGTTGAGGGTGAGATTCGGGTTCTTCTCGCGTGCAGATTTCGGGAATGGAATGATGTAGAGGCGAGAGTTGGGATTCAGCGTATAGGTTTGCTGAGGCACATCCTTGTTGAGCACGGGGAATGTGCGCGTAATGGTTTTGGCATATTCGCTTTCGGTATTGAAACGCTTCAGGTCCCAGAAACGGTGGAATCCGAAGAGCAGTTCCTTGCGGCGCTCGGTGATAATCAGTTTCACCATGTCGGTCTGGCTGCTGGGTGCTGTCTCGGCTGTATAGCCTTTTATGCGCTTTGCACGCAGGTCGTTCACATATTGCATGGCAGCCGTGTTGTTGCCCAGCCGTGCATTGGCCTCTGCTGCTATCAGATAAACCTCAGCCGTGCGGAGGCCTACTGTGGCATAGTAGAACCTGTTGAGCGTTGCCGTGGTTTGCCAGATGGAAGCCCCCGAACCGTAGTCATAATAGTAGGCATAGGATGATTTGTCAGACTGCACAAAGAAGAGCGCATATCGCTGGTCGTTCACCTGGTCAAACATATTGGTCAGTTCCGGACTGATCTGGCCGTAGTTATAGGCAATCGAACCGGTGAATCCCACCGATGAAGAAGTGGCATCGAGCACTTCCGGATTGCCGCTCTTGCCGCCCGTATAGCGGTAGTCGGTATTGCTTGTCACCTTGGAAATTGTGGTGTAGTCAACCAGTTGGTTGTTCAGTGCCAGACTCTTTTCAGCCGCATCCTTGGCATCTTGCCAGTCGCGATGGAAGAGGCACACCAGTGCTTTCAGGCCATATCCGTAAGCCAGCGAAGGATGTCCAAGGTTGAGAGGCTTCTCCTGCAGGTAGGGCAGGGCCTCGTCAATCTCTTTCATGATAAACCTGTATGCCTCTTCAACAGTGGATTTCGTCGGTGTGGCTTCCAAATCATATTTATCCATAATCACAATACCGCCGTCGCTCTGTGCTGTTGCCGGATTGTAAGCCTTGGCATAGTTGTTCAATACCACAAAGTGTTCCCATGCGCGGAGCAGTCTGGCCTCTGCTTTGCCCAGTTTCTTGATGCTCTCGTCGCCGATGCTGTTGTCTATATTGTCAATCACGATGTTGTATCGCAGAATGTACATGTATGCATTCTCATAGAGATTGTTCTGGGCCAACTCCTTCCTGTCAGCCTTTTCGTTGAATGTGAAGTTGATGCCGTCGAAGGTTGTGTTCTCGTTTCCGATGATGTTGCCTTCGCGTGCATAGGAATCGTCAGTGAGCAACGCATAACTGGTAGGCCAGTAGGTGCGGTTGGGGAACACCACCAGTTCGTAGTAAGTGTATGCAGAGTCTACGGTGATGGCTCCTTTCGGCGTGATGTCTATATAGTCATCGCATGCAGCAAACATGACTGCACATGTGAGCAATATGGAATATAATAGTTTTCGCATGATGTAAATATTATTATTGTTGTTGAGTTAGAAACTTGTTGAAAAACCGATAGAGAAAGTGCGCGGCTGGATAACCGACCGTGTACCAGTGTTCAGTCCATAGGCTTCGGGGTCAATGTCGTTGCCTGCTTTGCTCCAATAGAAGAGGTTGTTCACTTGGAAAGTAATCTTTGCCGAGTTGATTCTGATCTTGTCACAGATAGTTTTTCCTAAGTTGTAGGCCAGGTTGATGCTGCGCAGTTTGAAATAGTCGGCATCTTTAATCTGCTGGTCGTTGTATCGCCACCATTCATTGAAATCGCCGGCATACTGACGGGCTGTGTTGTCCATATCCAGATAGAGGCGCACGCCATCGCTGTTTGAGGCAGTCCATCTGTCGAGAATGTGTGTGCTACGCATGGTGTAGCCGCCTTCCGAGAGGTCTGCCACGTCAAGGCGCAGTTTGTTTCCGCCAGCGTAGACGAATAGCGTGTTCAGTTCGAAGTCCTTATACCGCAGGTTCAGACTGAGCGAACCGTTATATTTAGGTGTCACGGACCCCATGTTCACCAGTGCATCAGTGCCCTTGAGAGTGGACGCATGGCGCACACTGGTCACGTTTCCATTGGCATCAAACTCGGCCATCTCTTTGCCGTCGGCATCCAGAATGACAGGATATCCGTTGACCACGCGGCTCAGGCGATAAGCCCAAAGCGTGTTATAACTGGTGCCCTTCTTGAAATAGTTTGTGGGAGAAGTGATATAGTTGCTGGCAATCCATGTGGGATCTTCATCCACGGCCATCACCTTGTTGTTGTTGATGGCATGAATCAAGGTTGCCGAGAGGTTCCAGTCTTTTGTGTTCACGATGGTTCCCGTCAGCGTAAACTCGATACCGCGGTTGCGTATTTCGCCGTTGTTGACCACGCGACTGGTGGCACCCAGTGTGGAATCCATGAATCGGCGCACGAGCAAATCGCTGCCATAGCGGTTGTAATACTCCACGCTACCCGAAATGCGATTGTTCAGGATGCGGAAATCCAGACCGATATTGGTGGTTGTTGTCTTTTCCCAGCGCAGTTTGGGGTTGGGCAGATCGTCGTTGTCATAGTCGAGATAGGTGAATCCGATGGGCTGCAAAGATGTGGAAATGGTCTTATACTTGGCCACGAAATAGGTGGTGCTGCTCTGATCCACGTTACCATTGATACCGTAGGTGGCACGTAATTTCAGATAGTCTACCCAAGAAACGTTTTCCATGAACTTCTCGCCAGTGATGTTCCATCCTGCACCGATTGACCAGAGCGGATGCTTCTGCTCCTTTGTGTCAAGTCCGAAGAGGTCTGCCTCGTCCCAGCGCACACTGCCGGTGAGGTTGTATTTGTATTTATATGAATAGGAAGCATTGGCGTAGAACGATGCATAGCGGTGGAAAATGTCAGTTTTTGTGGGAGTAGGACCGCCCACTTTCACGGTGGTGCCGTGCAGCATGCTGTCGAATCCGGTGGTGTTCCATGTCTCCCAGTCAGAGCGTTGTCCGGTCAGTGACTGTGGATTGAAGCCATAGATGAGTTGTTCCACTGACATGGGAATGCGGTTTTGGCGGAATTCCAGACCCGTGATGGCATTTACGGCATGGCCGCCATTGAATACCTTGTCGAAATTCAGTTGGTTTCGGAATGTGTAACGCTTAGATGAAGCCGCATACTGATAATAGCGTGCGCCGTCGGGAAGTTGCGATACGCCGTTGGCATCGATAAGTGAATTGTGGGCCATACGCATGGCATAACTGTCTTTGGTGCTCATCAGTTCGCGCTTGTTGTCGGCCCATTCATACTGGTACATCAGGTTATAGCGGAACATTTTGAGGAAGCGAACCTCTGCATTCATGAAAGGACGTATGCGCAGACCGCGTGTGCTGCCGATGTTTTCGTGGAGCGCATCTATGGCATTGAATGTAAAAGGCATGAAGAGAGGGTTGTCAATGTAGTTCGCAATGTTGGTGCCATTCGTGGCGCTGCCCACATAGCCGCCCATGTTCACATAGGGCTGATACACCTTGTTGCCGCTGGCATCATAGATGGTTGTGAACGGTTCCTGCGAATTCTGGTCCAGACTGAGGTCGGCGGCCTGGCTCTTTGTGATGCGAGTGTCTACACCAGCCCTGAAAGTGAGCCATTTCTTAATCTTGAAATTGGCCTTGTAATAGATGGAGAAAGCATGTCCCTTGTCAGAAACCATGCGGTTGTTGTCGTGCTCATAGTTGAACGACACGTAGTTGTCGCTCTTGGTTGAGCGGCTGTTCAGTGCCACGTTGTAGCGCTGTGTAACGGCTGTGCGCCATGCGTTTTCGCGGAATTGCTCATAGAAATTATTGCCGCGCCACTGGGCAAGCGTGCTTGCCACTTCGCTGTCAGAGAGTTTTTCTTCTTTCTGGTCGCGGTAGAGTTGATAGAGCGGACTGTAGTAGTTGGTGCCTAAACCGCTGAAGAATGTGGCTTCGCCGCCTGCATTGGCCACACGGGCCTTGTACATTTCCGTCTGGAAGTCAATATAGTCGTTGGTATTGGCATAGTGCATGCTCTTGAACGACGGCTTCGTGCTGATATACCAGTCGGCATTCACGTCAACCTTCACACCTGCTTCCTTGGCTTGCTTGGTGGTAACCACAATCACGCCGTTGGCAGCCAGTGCACCGTAGATAGAGGCTGCTGCCGCATCTTTCAGCACTGTGACCGATTCCACATTATAGGGGTTGATCTCATCGAGTGTCAGATTGGTGGCCATCTCGTCGACAACAATCAGCGGCTGCGTTCCTACATTGTTCGAGAACGTGCCCACACCACGAAGGATAGGACTGTTTTCACCCGTGTTGGGATTGATTTCCATTCTGAGACCGGCCACTTGCCCTTCCAGTGCCGATTTGATGTCTTTGTGCATCTGCTGAGTGAGTTTCTTGCTGTCAACGAACCCATACGAAGCGGTGCTTCGCTCCTTGCTTATCTTCTGATAACCAGTGCTCACGATGACGGCCTCTTGCAGTTCGATGGTGGCATCTTTCATCACTACGTCAATGCTGCTCTTGCCTTTCACGTTCACCTGATGCGGGTTCATGCCCAGAAAGCGGAAGAGCAACACTGAGTTTTCGTCGGGTACAGTCAGTTTATACCTACCATTCACATCGGTGGATGCCGAACTGTTGCCGCCCTTTACAGTGACGGTGACACCGGTAAGAGGCTCATTGTTAGAGTCGGTCACTTTTCCCGTGATGGTCTTTGCCCCCTTGCGGCCGTTCTGCTTCACCTTATTAATATATATAAACTGTCCTTGCACCTCACATTCCAGCGGTGTTCCCTCCAACAGAAGTTTCACGGCATCGGGAGCCGTCAGTCCTGTCACGTCGGCATTTGCGGTGATACCGCTCACGTCGGAATACGAGAACTGTAGGCGGTAATAGCCCGACAAGCGCTCAATCTGGCGCAGGGCATCCGACAGTTTTTCGTTTTTACATTTGCAAGTGATGGTCTTTGATGCCGACTGGGCCGATGACGGCAGCGGCATACTGCACAGCATGAAGAGCGTCATCATCATGCCAATGCAAGTTTTCAGGCTAATAGTCTTTCGCATAAATGCAGTTTTTTCGTTAATAAAAAAGATTGTTTTACTTAAAAACGAATAAACTGCGGCATCGGTTACTTAAAAGTTGCAAAAAACTATCTCACGATAATCTGATGGTTTTTCACGGTGATACGCGTATGCATCAGCCGGTTCAGTTTGTCGAGCGTCTGCTGGAGCGTCTCTTTCCTTAAGGCGCTGAAGTGGATTTTCTCGTTGGCGGCATCCGTGTTCTCGAAGACAACGCCCACGTTATACCACCGTGCTATTTCGCGCAAGGCAGATATCAGCGTCTGATTCTGGAAATAGAAATAGCCGTCAACCCACTGAATGGCCGCATAGGTGTCAACCTGCTGCACGCGTATCTGCCCCTGTTTGTCCACATTGGCACCCTGTCCGGGCTGCAACACAATATCGGTGGCCGTGTTGTCAGCGTTCAGAATCTCCACCGAACCATTTATCAGCGCCACCTGGGTGCGCTCATTGTCGTAGTGTCTGAAGTTAAACTCCGTGCCCAAAACCTTCACGTTCATCTTGTCGGTGGTCACGAAGAACGGCCTTTTTTCGTCGCGTGCCACCTTGAAATATGCCTCTCCCTTCAGCATCACGCGACGTGCATCCGAGAATGCCGTAGGGAATTCCAGTGAACTCTCTGCGTTGAGCCACACCTCAGAACCATCGGGAAGTGTTACCTTCAGGTCCATACCGCGGGGCGTTTTCAGTGTGCGCGTGCCGCCATCAGCAAGTTTCTTTTCCAACGCCGGAGCCGCTATGCCCGTTCCCCGGTGATCTGCCTGCCTGTCAGGATGGCTGGGGAAAAACGAAATGGAATCCCTCTTTGCGAGACTCTTTGTGCCCTTTCCGTCGATATCCATTGTGATGTTCTGCGGACTGTCGTCATATTCCATCGCCACCAGTCGCCCTCCGGCATCCTCTGCTGGTGAGAAATGATGAAACGCCAGCATGACCAACAGCATGGCTGCAGCACCGCCCAAGGCCGCCAGGAAATACCTGAAGGCCGCCTTCCGATGCCCGTTTCTCTCCGTGTCTGTCTGCCCGTGGAAATGCTTGCGTGCAAAATCTTCCCATTCCTTGTCGGCATCCGGCACCACGGCAGCCCGCCTTTCAGCCTGCTGCGCCCGCCTCACCGCCATGTATTCCATGCGGTTTTCCTCATCGGCGAAGAAACTTTTCAGTTCCTCTTCCGAGAAGTCGGCAGGATTATTCAGAATTCCGGCCAGGTCAATATCGCGGTGTTTGTCTTCAGTCATATTCTTTTTTTTGTTGTTTATCTTATATCGTCTCTTTTTTATGAAAACGAACTTGCGGGCAGTTCGGTTATTCACTTTTACGTTTTTTAAACTTTTCGCGGATGCAGGCAAACGTCTTCACCATGTATTTATGTACCGAAGCCTCGCTCAATCCCAGTTCTGTGGCTACCTCCAGATAGCGTTTGCCCTCCAGGAAACATTGGTGGAAAATGTGTCTCTGCCGTTCAGGCAGTGCCGCCACCACCTTGTGCATATATCCGATTTCCTCTTCCATCTCGCCGCTATGCGCCTCGTGCCATTCGCGCTCTATGTCGAGGAATAACTTGTGATGTCCCATGATGGCCCGCTGGCGGCGCACATGGTCGATGCTCCGGTTCCTTACCGAAATATAAAGATACGACTCCACGTCTGTGCCGCGTAGCCGTTCATATTGCGTCCACGCCCTGCTGAACACGTCACCCACGATGTCTTTCGCCCATTCGTCGTCGTTCACGATGTCGAGCGCGCAATAAAACAGTTTGGAGTAGTTCTGCTTGTACAACTCTCCAAACTCGTTCTGTCTTATCGTCATCGTACTTTCCGTCATGGTCGTGGCCGTGCAATGCCCTGCCGGCGAAAGGGTTTTGGATGCAAAGATAGTGCAAAAATTTGAATAAGCGCGAAAAACGAAATGATTTTTCATGCCCTGCCGGTGAAAACGGCAACAGGCAGCGACTGCCAACGGCTATCAAAGTGGGAACACGCATTGCCATTCTTCTGATGCGATAACGGCCATGTCAGCAGGCAACCAGTCCACTGACATAATCTCTGCCGATGAAAGCCATCGCGCAGCCTCATGCTCTTTCAGCACCATGTGGCCGTCTTTAATGCGGCACAGGTAGCAATGCATGGTCAGGTGGAACTGCGGATAGTCGCAGTCAACGGTTTTGATGAAGCGTTCAATGCCGATGCTTACATCCAGTTCCTCCATGATTTCGCGCTTCAGCGCGTCTTCCCTCGTTTCTCCCTTCTCCATTTTTCCGCCTGGGAATTCCCATCCGTCTTTCATCTCTCCATAGCCGCGCTGCGAGGCAAAGATACGTCCGTTGCCGTCGTGGATGATAGCGGCCACCACCTCGATGTTTCTATGAGCGGCGTTTTTCTCAGCAGGCGTTTTCCTGATTATCCTCGCCAGATAGTCATAATGTTCTCCTTCGGTAATGATTTCAGCCTGAAAACCATTCCTGCTGGCTGTTTCCACCAAAGTGGAGGGGTCGATGTAAAGCCACGGGAACAGGTCGCCGACAGTGTCTTTATACTGCATTTGGAAGACCATCTCACCATAATAGCCGGGATGATCAGGGGGAAACATGCCCCCGTCTTCGTCCATGAAGAGATAGTAAATGTCAGAAGAGTCGCATAGCAACTGCCCTTCGGGAGCGAGAATCTTGTCGAGTTGATCGAAAAAAGCAGGCATGCGCTCCAGCGTTCCAGCGATTCCGATACCGTTCATCAGCATCAAAACGGTATCGTATTGATGTTGCGAGTCAGGTGCTTGTGCCGACAACGAGAAGAAATCCTTCCTCATAACATGCTTCAGCCCCCGTTCTTTCATGGTGTCAACGGCATAAGGAGAGATGTCGATGGCAGTCACGTCAAACCCTTGCTCTTGCAAAACGAGCGCGTGGCAGCCAGCACCGGCTCCCACGTCGAGCACTCTTCCCTTAGTCATATAGAGTGCCGTCTTTTCTATCTTCGGCATTTCGTCGAAGCCTCGGAATAGCACTTGCAAGGGAATCTCGTCTTCTTCAAGTATGGGGGAGATCACTCTGAGTTTCTCTGCCTTGCCCGTCTGATGGTAGTCGGCAATTGCTCTTCCCATAGGGTCTTTCTTTCTGTTCATCTGGATATGTGTGGATTATAACCGATTATTTTGCGTTTCTCAAGTGGTGGCGCTTCCTGTTGTGAAGTGCAAAAATACGAAAAAGATAGTAAAAGTAAGCAGAATTCATTTGTTCCATCTGCATCTTTATTGTTTTTTAGCGATATTTCAATATGACAAAGCAGTTCGTTTTTTACAATTGACAGAGTTGTTGTGCTCTTTTATACAAAGCATTTCCGCTGAAGTAGTATGATGATATGATATGTATATATGGTTACTTGGTTTTTTGCGAATGCCATCAAACTGCATGCTGGTGATTCAAAAAAATGTGACAAAACCATGTTGGCGTTTTCCTTCAAAATAGAAATTGATTCTGGGCAAGATATGGTGCTGGAAATGCAAAAACGTAAAGATTCATTACTGCGACGCATGTTTTGATGCGCAAAACCTATGCTTTTACCCTTCAAAAACTATGGTTTCACTGTCCAAAAACTATGGTTTTGCACCTCAAAAACTATGTTTTTCCAACCCAAAAGCATAGGTTTTATCAGAAAACATCTGTTTTGTTCGTTCAAGAAATAATGATTTTTGATGTAATCGTTTATTAATCAGTGAATTGCAAAAGGTGTTTCGAAACTTGCGTATTTCGCGCCCAATTGACCGTCAGTGACTAATATCGCCGGAATGAGAGGCTTGAATTCGGATTTTCCATGACAATTTAAGACACAGGAATCACTCAGTTCCGCTGGCTTCATCGTTATTACCTGCTGCCAAAGAAATCGTCAGTGAACATCGAAATCATCAAAAAAAACGATTCTTTGTTTCGCTTAACTCGATTCACGTAAACCTAACCAAAGCCTCCTAAATATTATTTTGTTTCCGAGAAATAGGGCTCCCCACGAATTCGCTGGGTGTGTAGCCCGTGTTTTTCTTGAACAAACGGGTGAAGTGGTGGGGGAATTCGAATCCGAGCATGTGTGCGGTCTCGCTGACATTGTGGCCTTGCATGAGCAGGCTTTTGCCGATGTTGATGACGTAGGTGTGGATGTAATGGATGGCCGTGGTGCCAGTGGCACGGCGGATCAGATCGCCGAAATAGTGGGGCGAATAGGCCAACTCTGAAGCGCAGTAGGCTACGGTGGGCAGTCCCTGCTGATGCTGGCGGCCGTTGAAATAGTACTGCTCAAGCAGGGAGTGGAATCGTTTCAGTATGTCGTTGGCATCTTTTGTCTCTTCAGAGAGTTGGCGCTGATAGATGCGATAGCAATATTCCAGTAGCAGTCGCAGATAGCCCAACAGTACATGGGGTGCGCTCTGGGCTTGCTTTTCCGTCAGTTCCTGACGCATCAGGGTGAGTATCTGCGTGATGGATTTCCATTCCGAGGGCTCCATGCGCAGCGACTCTGTATAGAAATAGGAGAAGAAGTGGAAGTCGCGCATGCGGGCTTCCAGGTCTGTATTGTGTATCAGTTCGGGCGACCATAGCAATGCCCAGCCGCTCAGCCAGAGTTCTTCTCCATTGTCTTCGGCACCGCCCAACTGTCCCGGTGCTACGGCCAGGATGGAGCCGTCGCTCAGTTCCAGCGGTCTGATGCCGTAACTGAGGTTCTTGGGAAACTGTCGTTGGATGAAGAGTCCGTAGACTTCGTAGTTGTTCAGACTGGTATGCACGGGCGACACTTCGTCATAACAGATGAGGCTCAACAGCGGATGCAACTCGGGCGCTCCTGTCTGGCGGGCATAGACATTGGGGTTGTCAATCTTCAGAATCTTCTTCATATCGGTTGCGAAGATACGAAATAATCTGCAAAATTGGTAAAACATTCCATAAAATATGTGCCATATAACACAAAAAATGTTCGTATCTTTGCAAATGTAAATCATTTAAGGACTGACAATATGATGAAATCGTTATTTTCTGCAACGCTCACGGCTGCTGTGTTTGCGGTTGCTGTGTTTGCGTCTTGCACCAGTAAGGAACAAATTAAAACAGAAAAGAATATGAAAACAACACTGCAACTGACTCAGGAGTGGGACAAGACGTTCCCTAAGAGTGACAAGGTGGAACACAAGAAGGTTACGTTCCGCAACCGTTATGGCATCGAACTGGCTGCCGACATGTATATTCCGAAAGATGCCAAAGCAGGAGAGAAACTGGCTGCACTGGCTGTGAGCGGTCCGTTTGGTGCCGTCAAGGAGCAGTCGAGCGGTCTCTATGCCCAGCATATGGCTGAGCGAGGCTTTATTGCCATTGCCTTCGACCCCTCGTTTACGGGTGAGAGTGGGGGAGAGCCGCGCCGTATGGCCTCGCCGGATATCAATACCGAGGACTTTCTGGCTGCTGTGGATTTCCTCTCCGTGCAGGATTGTGTAGACGCTGAGCGTATCGGCATCATCGGCATCTGTGGCTTTGGCGGCATGGCTGTCAATGCGGCTGCCATCGATCCACGCATCAAAGCGACGGTCGCTTCTACGATGTACGACATGACAAAGGTGAACCGCGAGGGCTATTTCATGAGCAGCAACAGCAGGGAACAGCGCAGGGAGGCACGCAAGGCCATGGCTGCACAGCGCACGGAGGACTACAGGACTGGCACGTATAAGCGTGCTGGCGGTGTCATCGATCCGCTGCCCGAGGATGCGCCTTGGTTCGTCAAAGACTATCATGCCTACTATAAAACCAAGCGTGGCTATCATGAGCGCAGCGGTAATTCTAACGACGGATGGAACGTCATCGGCTGTCAGTCGTTCCTCAACCAGCCCATTCTCGACTACGCCAATGAGATTGACGCACCCGTGCTGCTCATTCACGGCGAGAAGGCTCACTCTCGCTATTTCTCTGAGTATGCCTTTGAGCGAATGACGGGCAAGAAACCTTTCAACGCTTCTGTTGCCGAATGTGCAACGGCCAATGACATTCCCACAGGCAAATATGCCGGTTCTTATAAGGAGGGCAATAAGGAACTGATGATCATCGCCGGTGCTTCGCACGTTGATCTCTACGACGACGTGGCCGGAGTCATTCCTTACGACAAACTGGAACAATTCTTCACCGAGAACCTGAAATAGTATGAGGAACTTTGTGACGATACTGTTAGCCATGTTCTTCGCCTGCTGCTCGTCGGACAACGATACGCAGGCGGAGACGCTTAAAAACTCAAATGAAATGATTATGAATATCACCATCGGAGGTGTGACGCATGCCGTGACGCTGGTTGACAATGTTGCCACGCAAGCGCTGTTGGCAAAACTGCAGAATGGTTCTATCACGGTGGCGCTCAATACCAATGGCGACTTTGAGATTTGGGGATCTCTCGGATTCTCGCTGCCTACGGCAGATGAGTATATCAACGGACAGCCTGGCGACGTGGTTCTCTATAGCGGCAGCAACATCTGTATCTTTTATGGCGACAATGCCTATAGTTACACGCGCTTGGGAAAAATAGAGGGGCTTTCTGCCGATGCCTTGAAAACTTTCTTGAAAGGTGGGCAGAGCAATATTTCTGTTACATTGTCGCTCCCGGCAGCAACGGGCATCAGCCGCGTCAACACATCGGCGGAAAAGAATACCTGTTATTCGCTGAGCGGCCAAAGGGTTGAGCGTCCCATGCGGGGCATATTCATCAAGAACGGCAAAAAGGTAGTCTTATAATACGAATGGTTATACGACTACCTTTTTGCCGTTCTTTCTTACTCTTCTATTTAATCTGGTTATACCATTCGTCGTCTACGGGCTCCAGCCACTCGTTGCTGGCTCCGGCCTGCACATCCTTGTGGTAAGTAAGGTGCTGGAACCATGAATCGCGGGCTGCACCATGCCAGTGCTTGGCCTCGGCAGGGACGGCAATGACGGTGCCGGGTGTCATCTCTACGGCGGGTTTGCCCCATTCCTGATACCAGCCACGGCCTGCCACGCAGATAAGCACTTGCACGGCACCGTGGTGAACGTGCCAGTTGTTGCGGCAGCCCGGCTCGAAAGTCACATTGAAGGTCGGCACCTGCTCCAATGTCAGCGGTTTCAGATAGCTCTGTCCGATGAAATACTGCGCAAAGCCGGTGTTCGGCTCCCCGATGGGAAATGCAAGGTTCGGGATCGCTTCTTCCTCACCCCAGATCTCCGCGATCATCGGGAAAGTGCTCCATGCCTTCGACCAGCCGCAGTAGAAAGCCAGCTGGGTCGCGATCTCGATCGCTTCTTCCTTCGTCACGCCGTGCTCTTTGCCGAGTGCGAGATGGCTTTTCAGCTGAGGATAGAGCCCGGCGGAAAAGAGTGCCGCGATCGTGATCATGCTGCGGTCACGAAGCGACAGCTGTGATTCACGTGACCACACTTCTCCGAACAAAACATCGTCATTCAGTTCCGCGAATTTCGGGGTCAGATCACCGAGACGGTCCCTGCCTGCTGTCTGTTTTTTCATAATGCTGCCTCCTTATTATATTGATTTCCCCATGTCATACGCCTGCGAACAGGCGGGATTGTTTCGGATCTCACCGGGCTTATAAACGCCGGTGCCGTAAATGATACCTTTTTCCATTGCTCCCTCCACGCAATCCGCGAACCCGCGGAAGCAGGCGATCGTTGTTTCCTGAGAAGCTTTTGCATCATCGGCGCAGGTCACGATGTAGTAGAATTCTTTGTTTTTGATTTCTGTCCATCGCGCCACCGTCCGGTCGATGACCGTTTTGAGCTGCGCGTCGATGGAATAAAAGTAGACGGGGCTGGATGATGTTCTGTCTTTCATGAACAAGGGCTTTACTGCCTCGGACGCAAAGCAGCAGCTTCTTCGACTGAGAAAAGCAAATATGCCCTTTTCTATGAACATGATGAACATGATCGGCGGTGCAGCGGGTGCGGAGCGTATCCACGAAAACGCACTTGCAAGCGCAAGTCTCTGCAACGAAGTAAAGCCCGGTTTGATTTATTTCATGGGGCTTCAAGTTAGCAGAGGAACTGAGCTTGAACGCAGAATTCAAGCAGGCGAATTCAGGAAATCCAGCCTTGGTGAATTTCTGCAGGAGGAAATGGAATTCCTTCAGCATTTGGATTTGGAAAACTGCACATACTACGCGGCACATATGCTCAATCCCGTACAGCTTGTGGGCCATCTTCCGAACGACAAGGAACGGCTTATGCAAGAATTGCGTGACGGGATCAGCCAATACAGCAGTCAAGAGCTGCTTAAGTATCAACTGAATTTATTGGCATAGTGGACTTTCTCCGGATTCTGAAGCAGCAGGACGGCGAGGTCACCGCCTTCAGCGAAAAGCTCTGGTGCGGTCTGCTGGACTACACCACGGCCTATGCGGATGGCTGCCTGACATTCACCTTCAAAAATGGCTCCACCTTCGAGGGCTGAGCGGACATAAAGCAAGCTCCCGATCATCGGTTCAGTTGCCGGTGACCGGGAGCCTTTTTCATCTTGTAAAACTGGAATCTGTTTATAGTTCGTGATAATAAGGACATATATTTTCATAATGCCCATCCTTCATACTGAAGCCTCCGGGAATGGTGCCGAGTTGCGTAAAATCCTAAACGCTCATACAAGTGCCGAGCATGGATGTTGCTTTCCACGACAGCATGATTGAATTCCTCCTCTTATTTGCTGAGAGCATCATAGCACAAATCCGCGTCCTCTGTATGTTGGAAATCCAACACGAAAATATTGGCTGAATAAATATTGACATAGTATAATACTATATAGTATAATAAACGAAAAATATGTGCGAGGTCAGACAATTATGTTGCAGGCGCAAAATCGTTTTGAAATGATGCGGGAATATTGGCGCGAGCGATTCCTTGAAACGGACCAGGCAAGGCTGATCGAGCAGTTTCACCTGGCAGCGGACGATCAATATATTTACATTGTATACTATGAACAGCGATATGCCGTGAACCGCTCAAACGGGTTCATATCCCTTTGTGACGATCCCGGAGTGGAGATTCCCTTCGGCCCGCTAATGAGCATCTATCATCTGTTCTGCTATTCCAAACCCGGCGCGATGAACAGCGGCAGGTTTGTGCCCTTTCGTCAGGTCAGAGGCGCGTCGCCCTTCGCCCCGGCCTTCGAGAAGTCCATCGCGGAGGAGTTGTCCAGACCCTTCGACGGTCATCTGGAAGCGCTGCGCCGGGCTTCTGAGGCGCTGAATGGCGAGAGGATCAAACAGGGTGATGCCGGCTACATCTTCCGCGCCTTTGACTGCATGCCGGTGATGATGGTGTTCTGGGATGGAGACGACGAATTTCCCGCCCAGGCCAACCTGCTTTTCGATGCCAACATCACCGATTTTACCCATGAAGAGACGGTGTGCTGCGTGGCGGGCGATCTGATGCGTCGGTTGAAGGGGCTGGCGGGACTATACCAAAGGGAGTGATGAACATGAATACACAGGGCGGTTTCCTGATCACACGCATCAAACAGGTTGGTGGGCGTGTGTTCGAGCACATATTGGCAGAGAAAAATATCGACGCCTTCAACGGGGCGCAGGGCAGGATACTCTA
This sequence comes from Prevotella sp. UBA4268, assembly GCA_002395135.1. GTDB lineage: Bacteria > Bacteroidota > Bacteroidia > Bacteroidales > Bacteroidaceae > Prevotella. The sequence continues at coordinate 69,779 of DGWC01000009.1, forward strand.
TGTGCTGTGGCGGAACGATGGTGTTCCCATCAGCACGCTGTCCCGGGAGACCGGCCTGGCCACGACCACGCTGACCAGCATGCTGGATCGCATGGAGGCGGCAAACCTGATCGTCCGCGACCGGGGCGACAGGGACCGCCGAAAGGTATTGATCTATCTCACAGAAGCGGCCAGGGGATTGGAGCGGGAATACAACGCTGTTTCAGAGGAAATCAGTAATATTTACTATAAAGGCTTTACCAAAGCGGAGATCGCTCAGCTGGAGGGGTATCTGGAACGGGTACTGAAGAACGTGGAGGAGGCGCTTTGATGAGCGTTTGCATTAAAGACCTGATACAGAATATGAACCTGGTGATCGGCTGCACGGTGGGCTGTGATTATTGTTATGCTCGAAACAACGTGCGCCGTTGGCACATGATCGAGGATTTCAGTCGGCCCGAGTTCTTTCCGGAAAAGCTGCGCCTGATGGAGAAACCATGCCCGCACAATTTCCTGCTGACCGGCATAAGCGACCTGGCTGGCTGGGAAACGGAATGGCGGGAGCAGGTTTTCCGGAAGATTGCGGAGAATCCGCAGCATCAGTTCCTGTTTCTGTCCAAGCGGCCCGATCTGCTGAATATCCGGACGGACATGGAAAACGCCTGGTTCGGCGTGACCGTGACCCGGAAAAGCGAGCTTTGGCGGATTGACGCGCTGCGAGAGAATGTGAGGGCAAAGCATTATCATGTGACTTTTGAGCCGCTGTTTGATGATCCGGGACAGGTCGATCTGCATGATATCGGCTGGATCGTCGTTGGCACAATGACTGGCGCTCAGAGCCGGAAGGTCCACACAGAACCCGCATGGGCCTATGCCCTGACGGAGCAGGCGCACAACAAGGTTATCCCCGTTTTCTGGAAAGAGGATCTC
>DGWC01000003.1:0-18152 GCA_002395135.1 Prevotella sp. UBA4268
CTTTTCCACGAATGAGGGTGCCGCCGCTAAGCGCGCACCCTCATTGCTTTTTCAGATAACGACAACACAAGAGCCTACTCATTTCGTCTTCGCAGTCATACAAGCATACAGGTGATATGAAAAAACGAGACAAAATCATGTTGCTGCTTTTCTTCAAAACAGACATAGTATTTCGACAAACGACATCGTATTTTGGCAAAACAGATATTAAAAAAGCAAAAATGTAATGATGCGTTACCAAAAAGGCACGCTTTGCCGAACAAAACATAAGGTTTTACCCTTCAAAAACTACGGTTTCATCGAGCAAAACCTATGTTTTTGCAGTCCAAAAACATAGGTTTTATCAGCAATCATCTGATTGATTCGTTCAAGAAAAGTAATCGCTTGTCGTAGTTTCCTGTTAATCAGCAGGTTATGGGAAATGCTTTAAAACTATCGTATTTCGCGCCCAATCGGCCGTTGGTGATCAGTATCGCCAGAATAAGAGCCCAAATTTCGGATTTTCTATGACAATTTCGGACGCTGTAGGTGTTTTAGCAACAGGTGAGATAATGAAATAAAGCAACAAGTATAACCATCAGAATCTCTGCCCACAGGTTGATGCGGCAGGCTCGGCGCATGTCGTCGGTGGAGAGTGGGCGGTCGTGATGACCGATGTAAGGTTTCTCTATCACTTCACCGAAATAAGTGTGGGTGCCGCCGAACTGGCAGTTGAGAATGCCCGCCAAGGCACTTTCGGGATATCCGCTGTTGGGCGAGGCGTGCTTGCTACCATAGCGCCTGACGAAAGAAATGAGTTGCGGGCGGCCTGCCACAACCACCATGAGCAGGGCGGTGAGGCGGGCAGGCAGATAGTTGGCAACGTCGTCGATGCGCGCCGCCACGGTGCCGAACTGTCGGTATCGCTCTGTTCGGTAGCCAATCATAGAGTCGAGCGTGTTCACCATTTTATAGGCCACCATGCCGGGAACGCCCAGCAACAGCAGCCAGAAGAGCGGGGCTATCACGCCGTCAGAGAGGTTTTCGGCCAGCGTTTCCAGAGCGGCTTTCTTGATTTCCTGTTCAGTGAGTTGCGAGGTATCGCGCCCCACGATGCGTGCCACTTGCCGTCGCCCTTCGTCGAGTCCGCGCTCCAGGGCCTCAAACACCATGCGCACTTCTTTGACCAGTGTGGTGCCCGCCAGACAGAAGAAGATGAGCAGGGCGGCGATGAGCGTGGCCAGCGAGAGGCTCTTCAGGTGAACCATGGAGGCATAGCGTAGCAGCAGCCACGTCAGCAGATAGGACGACAGGATAAGGCTCACAGCCAGCACGCCCCCTTTGAGACGTCGGTGGTTGCCCCGGTTGAGCCTGTGCTCGCCCCACGAGATGGCTTTGCCGAAAAAGACAACGGGGTGGGGCAGCCACAGGGGGTCGCCCAGCAGTTTGTCCATGATCCATCCTATGATGAGTGAAATGTTCATGGTCAGCATTTGTTTACTAAGTTTTTCAGGGCATCCACCAGCAGGCGGTTCTCCTCTTCGGTCTGCGCCGCCACGCGGAAATAGCGGCGGTCGAGCCCGGCAAAATTATGCGCCGAGCGAATCAGGATGCCGTATTCGTCCACCAGTTTCCTTTTCAGCAGGATGCTGTCGCCCTTGGCCATCCTCACCAGCATGAAGTGGGTGCGCGTGGGCAGTGCCTCCATGCCGTCGATGGCGTTGATGGCGGCGTTGAGTTGTTGTGCTTCTTGCAGATACTGGTCGATATTGAAGTGAAACAGATGTTCGTTTTCCAGGATATAAAGGCAGGCCTGCATGGCCAGTGCGTTCACGGTCCAGGGCATGCGGTGCATGCGCAGCGTGTCGATAAGGGGCAGCGGACCGGTGACATATCCCAGCCGAAGGCCGGGAATGGCATATTTCTTGGTCATGGAATGGAGCAGGATGACGTTGCCCATTTGGGCTGCCTCGCGCGGCTGCAGCAGTTCTTCGCGGCAGAAGAAGGCATAACTCTGGTCGACGACGAAGACGGTGTGTGGGTGGCTGAATGCCGCTTCCACCAGTTGGCTCTTAGGAATGACGCTGCCCGTGGGGTTGTTGGGGTTGCAGAGCCACACCATGTTCATCTCGTCGTTCACCTCGTGGAGCGAGCGGATGTGACTTACCTCATGTCCGTAGAGCCGGCAGGCATCCTCGTATTCGCTGAATGTGGGCACCACGATGGCCGAGTGGCACCGGCAATCATTGCTGCCGGGGCTGGCGGTGGCCAGTGCAATGAGATAGATGGCCTCGGTGGCTCCGCTGGTAATGAGGTTCTCGTGCTGCCGGTTTCCGTGGCGCATGCTGAGCATCCGTTCAGGCAGCGAGGCCTCGACGGGCGGGTAGTTGCCTATACAGCCGATGCATTCCCTGAGGTGTTCTTCCAGTCCGGGCATGCGGATGGCATGGAACACATTCGAACTGAAATTGTGCCGGATGGTTCCCTCGTATTCGTAGATGTCGTCGCCGTGTCCTTGAATCATGCTGCAAAAGTAAGCAAAAAAAACGATAACGGACTGCTGGCTGCGAGAAATGTTTCGTTTTTTGGAGATTCCTTCAATAAAAAAGCGCGCTATGAGCGATGTTCCATGAACAAGTCACCACTATTCCGTTGGCTGGAAGCAGAAACTGCGCACTCCCGTAGCATGAAAACCATAGGCATCATGAGCCTCCACTTCAACGACGTGGGCACCGCGTTGATAGCGCTCAGGCATCCTCAGCGTCCATAGTTGGTGGGACTCCCTTTTGCGCAGAGGGTTCATCCTGTTGAAGGGTGTAGGGAAAATTTTCTGCAAGTTCTGCTCACGTGCTCTCGCCACATTGGGATCTACCAGGTTTTTCTTCTCGCACAGCATCCATTCCCCCTTGTCTATTCTGCACCGAACCTGGGTGCTGTCGCAGCCTCCATATACTGTCAGCATGAGCGTGGCCGACGGAATGTCTTTCAAATCGCGAAGATGGGTGTCAAGACTGTCAATGCCTGTGACATGAATGGTCATCTGCCTGTCTGCATCTTTACCGATGGCCTTGCACCGTAACTGATAGGAGGTGTTGTTAAACTCAACTACAAAATAGTTTCTTGGCGTGCCTCCCTGTTGAAGGGCTGTAGGGATGCCATCGCCATCTTTCTCACCAACCCACCAGAAGCCGCAGGAAGCACCGGCTCCTAATTCATGAACAGTGACACCATCACCCTGCTGGAAGAAACGTCCTACCTGATGAAGATGGCCCGTGATGGCCAGCACATGACCTCTTCCTTTCAGCAGGTTAAGCAAATCATGCCTGTTCTTGGTGAAGGCAAACGGGATGTGCATGCTGAGAACAACCAGACGGTCGTGCGGCACATACTTCAAGTCTTGGCGCACGAAATTCAGTTGCTGCTCTGAGAAGAAACCCTCGTATGCGCGCGGTCCCTTTCCGTACACATTATTTAATATAATAAAGTGCACCTTTCCCTCGTTGAAGGCATACATGTCAGAACCGAACACTTCACTGTAGGTGCGATGCTGGCGCCACCTCACACTGTCCACGTTGCGGTCGTGATTGCCAAGAACCGTCCATGTGGGAGCCGGAAGATGCTCCATCAATGCGTGCAGGTCTTGGTAGATAGCGAGGTTGTTGTTCACCAAATCGCCCAGAAAGAGATTGACCGATGTGTCTGAAGACTTCAGCAGTTCGGGCCATAAGGTGCGGGTGGCATAGTCGAGTTCTTGATAGTTTCCCACCTGTACGTCGCCAACGGCATTGAGCAGGAACCTGTTGTTTGCTTTTTTCCGTTGCAGGGGAATGTCTATGGTCTTGTCTTCAGCCAGTCTTTCTCCCATATAATAGAAATTAGAATTCACCACTTTGCTCCCAGACAGCGTGTAATCAGACGGAAGAATCGGCATGACCGAACTCCCTGTGATGAAAGGCAACTGATAGCGTCCATGCCTGTCTGTGACAACGATGGTGTCACCATTGGAAACGAGCACTCCCCGCAGCCCTTTCTCGCCACGGTCGAATATCCCGTTCCCGTTGCTGTCAAGGAAGACAACACCCGACACGTTTGCTGCATAGGCATGTAAAACCACTACTAATAACAATGACAGGACAAAGCAATATTTTTTCATGGCAGTAGAACGGCTTTTATTTCATTTGCATCGGAAATAGCCCACAGGGCAAAGCGGGCAATATCGTTGACAGTCTGGGAATTCACCCGCTCATCGTAGTGATTCAAGAAATCCCAGTCTTCGTGGTTATGATAGACGGCATTGCGAATCCAGGAAGTCCAATAACTGGATTTCTGTTTCTGCAAGGCATTCTCCTTGATGAGGTTTTTCTTTACGTCTTCCAAATAGTCAGCGAACTGCTCAGGATTCGCATAAAACCGTTGCAGCTCTGATTGAACAGTATCGATGAGCATGTCCACATCAGACGGCTGACATACAAATGCGATACTGGTGCGTGAGAGAAATGACGGATAAGGTCCTGATGCCGAAGAAACACTGACACTATAGACTTTTCCCATTTCTTCTCGTAGGCGCTTGAGTAAGATAGAACGCAAAACTGCTTTCAGCATCTCTGCCTTGATCTCAAGCATACCAGGATCTTCATTTCCTAATCGGTCTTGTTGGTAAACGAGCATGACATTGGCTTTCTGGTCTTGCGCTTCATGGCATATCAATTCCACGGGATGCTGTGGAATATGTCGCGTGCTCACAACCCAAGTTGTATCTGCCTGACCGTTAGGCAATCCTCCAAGATAAGTACTGATGAGAGGACGAATGTCCTCAAGTTGACAATCACTAATGATAATAAAGGTATAACCCGCAGCATTTCCAAAGAAACGGTGATAAAGAGGTATCATGTCGTCAGGATTCACCGTATGGAGAACCAAAGAATCTGTCAGTACTTCATTGGTGTAGTTGCGTCCATTCATAAGCCAGCCCAGACGACGGCTAAAACGTTCATTCGGTGTTTCTTTCTTCTGCCGGTAGTTCTCCACAAGTTTTTCAATGGTCAGGCGGCATACGGAGGTATCAAGACGTGGTTGTGTCCATTTGAGCCATAGCAGTTGGAACATCGTCTCTGCATCCTGCATGCGTGCGGAGGCTGCCACACCCGTGCGGAGTTTGTCCACCAGCATGCGGACAGAGGCCGTTTTCCCCGTAAGATAATAATTCAGTTCATCGCGATGATAGTTGCCTGCTCCTGACAACGAGATAACGCTGGGGCCTATCAGAGAAGTATAGTATTGTAAACTATCTACTCCATACTGTCCGCCTTTGCGGAAACCAGAAAGAACAATTCGTCCTTTTTCATTCTCCTGATGGCGGAAGATCACCCTCACGCCATTGTCAAGGCGCATGTCTACGGCATCCATCTCGGGGATTTCCTTTTCACTGACTATGTGATCAGCATGGGGCAAGGAACACAACTCGTCGGGGATGTCCACGTTCTTATAATAGCGGGATACTGGTTGTTGACGGACTTCGTTCAGCAGCGTGCGCAGTTGGTCGGTTGTTATTTCCCGGTTGATGTCCTCCCCGCCTCTCAGCAGATAATGCATCGGGCGCGTCTCAAAAACCTGCTGAATCTGGCGCAGCAAACTGACAGAGTCTGCCTGCGGCAAGTAAAACTCCATCAGGCGCAGTTCCTCTTCGCGAGAAATAAGGCGGTTGCCTTCATAATAGTCAGCGTAAATCTCGTCCATCAAACTGACAGAACTACGGTTTTGTCTGGATTTCACACTGTTGCGCATAGCAGATAACATCGATTTCTTTACTCTGGCTATCTCAACTTTCGTAAATCCATACTGATAGATCTGTTGTTGGTGACGGATAAAATCGATAATGCCTTCCTTGATTTTGCCTTCCTGTAGTTCTACCGAAGCATCGGTAGCCCCTGTTGCGCCCAAGAATCGTGAATATTGCACAGAAGCCTCGCTGTATGCCGGATTGTCGAAGGAAAGAGCATTGAATCGTTGTTTGAAAAGCCGGTTGATCAGACTGCGCATGAGATACAGACGATAGTCGTCGGCTGTCTGCACGGCAGCAGGTTGGGGAAGCAGCATGAGCATGTCAAACTCGGTTTTCGTTACTCCCTTCTCTGTAGAAATGGTGACCTTTTCTTCCTGATATTCAGGAATCGGCCATGTTTTCAGTTCCGGTCTTTTTTTAGGAGCATTTAAATGAGAGAATTTCTTGCGGATGAGTTTCTCGATATAATCGGCATCGATGTCGCCTGCCACGGCCACGGCCATCAACGACGGATGATACCAATATTCGTAATAATCGCGGATGGTCTGCGGAGAAGCATGTCGGATGATGGCGGTATCACCTATCGTTATACGGTGCGCGTAACGGGAATCGTTGAGCAACTCCATGACCAGTTTCATGCTGTTGCTTGTCTTCGTTCCGCCACGCGATAACCATTCAGAGAGAATAACGCCACGTTCTTTCTCCACTTCTTCGGGTTCTATCAGCAGTCCGTCAGCCCAATCGGCAAGGATAGTCATGGTGGAGTCCACCAGCAGGGGATCACTGCTGGGCAGTTGCAGTTTATATACTGTTTCGGTAAATGAGGTGTGGGCGTTCAGGTCCTTACCGAACTTTGCACCGCGAGACTCTAAGAATTTCACGATACCGTCGCCTGGGAAATGGCGGGTACCATTGAAAGCCAAGTGCTCTAAGAAATGAGCCAATCCCTGTTGGTCATCACGCTCCTGCAGAGAACCTGATTTCACGAACAGTCGGTATACGGCCTCACCCTTGGGATTCTGATTGGGATATATATAATAGGTAAGACCGTTGGCTAAGGTTCCCTTCCGCAGTTGAGAGTCATAGGGCAGGGGTTGGGCTGCCAGAGACCATGCCGTGCATAGCATTACCGCCATCCATGCTGCTCTTCTTAACAGTGATTTCTCCATTTCTTCTTTACGGTGCAAAAAAGACATAGTCTTCAGGAAGCAGCCACGGCTGAACTTCGCTGAAGACTATGTGGGTTAAAAGATTATTATTTCTTGAGAATCTTCTGTGTGCTTACCTTTCCGTTGCTGTCAACGGTGCGCTTGATATAAACGCCCTTGGCAGGTGTGGCTACCCGTACACCGGAAAGATTGTAGAAGGTTTCACCAGCAACGGCATGGTTCACAACGGTCTTGATACCGGATGTATCCATAAAGTCATACTTGAACATGTGAACCTTGTTGCTTTCGTCGGTATAGGTGATATATCCTGTGCCGTCAGCAGCGAAATCGATGTTGATGTCAGCGGTGTTATCGGCCAGTTGTTGCGGCGTTGTCCACTGATTGGTGTTCGGATCAAGATATATCACATAAAGTTTCTTCTGGTCTTTAAAGTTATTATAGGCAACGAATGGTGTGCCATCAGAGGTAATCGCAACATCTAAGGAAATGTGACTTTCAAAACCCTCATCAATGCCAAGGGGCAGGGTGTTTCCGCCTACAACTTCCCATGCTTTCGTGTCTGCATTGTATTTCTTCAGACGCACCTGATACACCTTGGTGGTATTGGGAGCATCATCTCCTGTCCATGCATAGATTGTGCCGTCGGGGGCTACTTTGGTTCCAAATGAGCCAATGGCAATACTGGTCTGCGTGGCACCCTCTTCAAGGAAATTCGTGGCTAACGATTCCCAACTTCCGTTTTCATATTTGAAGATGTTATGACCATAGTTGACATCATCAATCTTACCGCGGTTAATGGAAATCAAAGTGGCAATCTTTCCGTTGTCTCCCATCTTGCAGGTATACATTCCTTGTCCGGAAGATAACAAAGCGGATTCACCTGTCGTCCAAGCAGAGCCATCCCATGTGGCAATACCTAATGCCCTTTGTGGAATCTCACCATTTTTATTATTGTTTTGCAAACAAGCAGCCAGTCCATTGTCTAATGCGGCTATACCCACATACTGTGCTTGCGATTTGAAGAATCCCTGATCGCCTACATTTGTCCAAGCACTGCCGTCGAACTTCATCACAGAAAGTGAATTCGATAGGGATGCAGCATCCTTATCTCCAAAAGCCACGTATGGCGTACCATCGTTGGCAATATCGAAATCAAAGTGTGAACCATTGATTATCGGAGAGAAGAGGGCTGGGCCCACCTGCTTCCAGGCACCGTCCTCAAACTTGGCAACACTCAGTTTGTTATCAACGCCACGGGCACCGTAAGCCACGTAAGGAGCATTGTCCTTAGGATTCACTACAAGAACTGCACCAGAATACACTCCAGTAAATGCCTCATTGCCTGTCAGTGCTGTTACATCCAATGTAGCAACCTCAGCCCATCCTTTTGTTGACAGTTCCACCACATTGATGGTGTAACGGATGTTCTGCGACTTGTTACTGTTGCTGACCGTGTAATCCACAGGATCCTCAAAGTCGTTCTTCGTCACCTGACTGGTCTGCGCTGTTCCGTCCACTGACACCGTATTGCCACTGTTTACCGTGAAACGGGCAACGAGTTGCGACTTGTCTACATTGGCAGGAATGGCGATGTTAATCTCGTAGGAGGTTGTGCCGGCTACGAAAGCGGGAATCTCTGCCACATAGTCACTGGTAAGACTGGCATTGTCTTCCATATAGAAACCAAACGACAAGAGTCTGGCATCCTCGGCAACTGCCGAAGCGGTAAATGCGAACAAGGCCGCGAATACCATTACAAACTTTTTAAGTAAAACTTTCCTCATAATACACTATTTTAGATGATTAATAAAATATGACTTGATTAACTCAATTGTTTCTTTTCTCAATGACAACCTGACTCTGCACATGGTCGGGGCCGGGGAATCCCAGATTGTAGCCCTTGCTGTTACCAGTCAGTCGGATGGTTACCGTGTTGTCTTTTGTCGGATCCACGGTGTTCTTCAGCCATCGGATACGGATGGGCATATCGTTGATGCCCGGCAGGAACACCAGCGGATTGGCTGTTGTCACAATCTTGTAATCCACATCCTCCTGCAATCCGTCGCCCACGATAATCTCGTAGTTCACCTCTAAACTGTCGGTGATGGGGCGTGAACTGACATAGACAGAATAGGCGTTGGTGTTTCTCACGTTTGACAAAACAACGGTACTTGTCTCTCCTGTACTTGTGCATATACGTACGAAGGGCTCATCGAAGTAAACGCTCTCTTCCTGGTCGCAACCGTACAGCGCACCCATCAAGAATATGATGTATAATAGTCTTTTCATCTTCTATTCATTTGTTATGTTCGTGTTATAATTACCGCTGTTCACCGTTGGATTTGGTTGCATGCTGGTATTGGCAAACAACTCATCCTGGGGGATCGGCAGTACGAAATAGTCGCTTGGGTAAGCAATGAACTTGGTAACAGACGTGGTTGCCCTTTCGCGTACCAGGTTTTGCTTCCAACGAGTAATGTCAAAAAAGTTATGTCCCTCGAAACAGAGTTCTTTCACACGCTCGAGTCTTATCAAATCAATGAGCGAAGCGTCGGAATATGCATTCAATACATTATTGGCCTTTTCTGTTCCCACCGCACGCTCTATGATGGCCTTGATATAGTTGCGGGCTTCGGTATAGTTCTTGAGATTCCAAGCGGCTTCTGCGGCATTCAGGTACTCTTCAGACAAACGGAAGATGAAAGGGTCGTCGCGCTTGGGCTCTTCTCCAGGAACCTTTGATGCAGAATATTTCATGCAACGTTTGGAACCCACGCTGTTTCGCAACAGTTTCAACCGGATATCGTCTTTGTCGTAGAGCGACAATAGTGTGTCGGCAGGCTCACAGGTGTTTTCATAAAAAGACTTCAGATAGCCAGTCATCTCAACGCCCGAAAGACGGAAGATGGTTTCGCCCTGTGTGGACAGGTCGTCAAACATTTTCAGATAGGCATCGCCCTGAGCCAACTGTTGACTGCCGATGGCCTGCTTGGCATATTTCAAGGCATTCTCCCAGTCTTCCATGTACAGGTAGACACGTGAGAACATACAGTTGACAGCCTGCAAAGATGCATAGCGATAGTCGTCTGCTACTTGGTCTGTCAACAAGGTGGATGCTTGTTCCAAATCAGCGAGCACCTGTTTATACACCTCGCTCACAGAAGCGCGCGACGGGGTGTCGTTGGCACCAGCCGCACGCAACAATACCGGTACTCCTAAATGAGAAGCATCGGGCGTGTAGTTATATGGCTGGGCGTATGCCCGGCACTGGTCAAAATGGCACATAGCACGTATGAGCAATGCCTGCCCCATGATGTTGCTGCATTCTTTCTCGTAAGTGGGGTAGTTCTTGATGACTGCGGGGGCATACTCTATGACATTATTGGCATTTGCCTGAGCCACATAAATCTTGCGCCAGATGTAGCCCACGGCTCCTGTTATCTGGCTTTCATCAGATGTGAAATTATACTGGGCTACCATGTCACCGCTGGAGGCGGCAGACGGGAATGCCACCATATTGCCTGCCACGTCACCATATTTAGTGAACTCATTGTCAACGTAGAGATACATCTTGTTATACGTTCCGACCATGGCGGCATGCAGGCCCTGAGGGTCGGAGAGGAAGGAGGGTATCGTGGCCTTGCCCTTCACGTCAACTTCCAAGAAGTCACTACATCCTGTTAGCACAAGAGCGACAGAACCCAACAAAAGGAAATGTATATTCTTAACTATTTTCATCTTCATGATCAACTTTGATAAATACTTCATTAGAAACCTACATTTACGGAGAGTGAGATGGTGCGCTCAGCGGGATAGCCGCTCATGCTCGTCTTATAGGAATTATGGTCAGATCCGGAATGCGGGGAATAGGCTAACAGATTGTTGCCAACGAGTGACAACACACAACTGTTCACGCCTATCGGACGAATCCAATTATTGGGCATCTTGTAGGAGAGCACCAAGTTCTGCAAACGAATCAATGTCTTGCTATACAGGAATCGGGTGCTGTTCATGACAGATTGGGTGCTGACGCCCCATATCGGTTTCGGATTCGATGCAATGTCACCTTGTTGCTGCCAGCGGTCCATCTGATCGACGGCCTGGTTTTGGGAGGAAGAATAAAGACCGTCGGAGAACATGGCTCGTCCGAAACTGCTGAACCCATAACCACCAAACTGATAATTCAGGAGGAAACGCAGCGTGAATCCCTTGTATGAAAGGGTATTGGTAACGCCACCAGTCACATCGGGGTGACTGTTCTTTCCCGCCACTCTCTCGTCAGTGCTATATGTCTTTGTCACATTTCCATTCTTGTCATACCACATCGGCTTGCCGTCGTAAGGATCCACGCCCGCCCAGCGAACAAGGAAATACGTGCTGACATCGTAGCCCTCTATATAAGAATAGGTGCCGAAGTTTTTCTGTATTCCGTTATAGAGTTTCAACAGAATATTGGTATTATGTGAAAGGTTCAGTTCTGTTTCCCATCTGAAACCATCCTGCTTGTCACTGATAATGTTTTTTGTGGTGATGGTAAGGTCAAAACCGCGGTTGCGCAACTCACCTACATTACGGTATACTTTGGTGTCACCAGTGGTTCTTGAGACATCCAAGTTGCTCAGCAGTTTCTTTGTATGATGGTTATACCAGTCAAAATCAATGTCAATGCGCCCGAACAGTTCTAAACGGATGCCGAGGTTCGTCTTATAGGTGGTCTCCCAACTCAAGGTGTGGTTAGGCGTACCACTCTGAACACCGCCGTTCTCACCATTATATGCGTAACTGCTGCCATAGGCATAGAGTCCTAAGGCCTCCTGAGAACCAAGACGCGAGTTTCCGTTTGCTCCATAACTGCCTTTGAGTTTGAACACCGTGATCCATGGAATCATGAAGAATTTCTCATTATGAACATTCCACGACAAGCCCACTGAGGCGAAATCAGCCCAGCGCACATCGCTGCCGAATTGTGAGTTTCCGTCACGACGGGCATTTGCGGTGAGGTAATAACGGTGGTCGAAAGAATAACTCAATTGTCCCAAGAACGATTCTTTGCGTGAAAGACTGCTGCTGTTGGTTCCGTAACGGCTGTCGGCGTAACTGACATCCTGAATATAGTCGTTGATGAAGCCAGATCCCGTTGCGCCCACAATGGTGTAATCCCGCGAACTGGCTTCAAAACCTGCCAATGCTCCAATGGTATGAAGTCCGAAGGTGCGGTTGAAGTTCAAGCGGTGAATCGTATTCCAGTTGGTGATGTTTGCCGTCTGGCGGGATGAGTATCCTTCCTGTCCGATAACAGAGGTTCCGCTCCAGTTCTTCTGGGAATAATACATTTGTTCCAGATTACTTTGGAAGTCGATGCCGAACTGTCCGGTATACGACAAACCTTTTATGATGTCATAATGCAGCGAGAAGTTTGCATTCACATACAATGCCTTCTGTTTGTTCTCGTTTTGTTCGCGCTCTGCTACGGAGTTGAAGAATTTCTGATCCTTGAACACCGGGTTCCCTTCACTGTCCACTCCGCTCACATAACGGTTATACAGCCGCAGTGTCCCGTCGGGATAATAGGGAGAATAGATGGGCAGGTTTTCATAGTAGTCGCGACCCATATTGAAAAGGTCGTTGAGATTATAGGATGCAGAGAGGATGGTGCTCAACTTGATTTTCTTATTCACTTGGAAGCCAAGGTTCGACCTCAGGGAGAAACGCTGCTGCTCGTTACCGATGATGGTTGACTGGTTTTGATAATAAGAACCGGAAAGGTAATACTCAGCCTTGCCAGAACCACCGTTCACGGCTACGCTTCCCTGGAAGGTATGGCCGGTATCATAATAAACCTTGCTCCAATCGGTATCTGTCGTGGAATACTGGTTGAGTTCGTTGTCCTGATAGGGGAAGGCTCTCATGTCAAGGCCGGCATTCTGATAGGCTTCCTTGGCCAGTTCCAAAAACTGTGCGGCATTGAGCACTTTCGGCGCTGTGGACCTGTCGATGTTGGCAATGCCATACTCCACGTTCACGGCTACGTTAGTCTTTCCCTCACGACCTTTCTTCGTGGTGACCAATACCACACCGTTTCCGCCGTCTGCACCATAGATGGATGTCGCCGTGGCATCTTTCAGCACGGTGATGCTCTCTATATCATCGGGATTGAGAAATGACAGCGGACTGATGGTGTAGTTCTGACCGGGCATCTGGTTGGTATGTCCACCGGTAAACATCGGAACCCCGTCGATTACCCACAGCGGCTCGCTGCTGGCTGACAAAGAGCCGTCGCCTCTCACCCTGACGTTGAAACGCGGACGTGAATTGTCGGGAGAATCGCTGTTGATGTCAATCTTCACACCGGGAATAAGACCGTCGAGCATGGTGTCTAACCGACCTTTGGGCATGTTCTCCAACTGTTTGGCTCCCACCTGATAGGCGGAACCCACCAAGTCGCTGCGCTTCTGCACCGTGCCGTAGGCACCGATAATCTCTACATCCTTGATTACCGTTACGTCTTCATCCATCTGCACGGTGAGCGGCTGACCGTTTGTTACCTTTACTTCCTTTGTTTTCATACCGAGATATGAGAAAACAAGGGTAACGGGATAATCCGTGTTTGAGTTAAGCGAGAACTTTCCGTCAATATCACTCACTGTGCGTATCTCACTTCCTTTCAGAAGAATAGTAACTCCTATAAGGGCATCGCCTTGAGCGTCTGTGACCACACCTGTGATTTGTACAGGTGCAAGACGTTGTCCTTCGTTTACACCTGTTGTCCTTCTCTCAGCATGTGTTGTCAGTGCACACACATTAACGAATAGGAACAATAAAACTAAGCAATAGCGGTTTCTTATCATTACACGATATTTGTTTACATTTACAAAAGTAGGTAAAAAAAACAAAACTGCCAAATATTTGAACAGTTTTTAATAAAGTTGAGGCTGTAAAAAAGATGCGAACTCAGGAAGGTGCTTCCACTCGAAAAAACAAAAAAAAGATTTTTTCTTTTGTGTTTTGCTCGTTTAATTGTACCTTTGCACCCTCAAATATAAATAAGGTATATAGATATGGCATATCTCTTTTCATCTGAATCCGTATCGGAAGGGCATCCCGACAAGGTGGCCGACCAGATTTCCGATGCGCTGCTCGACCAGTTCCTGGCCTACGACGACAAGGCGCGCTGCGCCATTGAGTCTTTTGTCACCACAGGGCAAGTGGTGATTATGGGTGAAGTGCGCTCTGAGGCATATATAGACCTGCAGACCATTGCGCGCAAGACCATCAAGAAGATTGGTTACACGAAGAGTGAATACCAGTTCGACGGCGACTCGTGTGGCATATTGACATCCATTCACGAGCAGAGCGTGGACATCAACCGAGGCGTTGACCGCGAGGAAGATGAGGCGCAGGGTGCCGGCGACCAGGGCATGATGTTCGGATATGCCACCAACGAAACAGAGAATTATATGCCCGTTTCGCTCGACTTGGCTCATCTGCTGATGCGCACGCTGGCAGAGATTCGCAAGGAGGGAAATGTGATGACCTATTTGCGCCCCGACTCTAAGAGCCAGGTGACCGTTGAATATAGCGACGACGGTGTTCCGCAGCGCATAGACACCATCGTGGTAAGCACGCAGCACGATGAATTCGACAGCGACGACGACCGCATGCTGGAGCGCATCAAGCAGGATGTGATCAACATTCTGATTCCGCGCGTGAAAGAGAAGATACATAGCGAAAAGGTGCTCAGCCTTTTCAACAAAGATATCAAGTATTATGTCAACCCCACGGGTAAGTTCGTCATCGGCGGTCCCCACGGAGACACAGGACTGACAGGCCGAAAAATCATTGTGGACACCTATGGTGGCAAGGGAGCGCACGGCGGCGGTGCCTTCTCGGGCAAGGATTCCTCGAAGGTGGACCGCTCGGCAGCCTATGCAGCGCGCCATATTGCCAAGAACATGGTGGCTGCGGGTGTGGCCGACGAGATGCTGGTACAGGTGAGTTATGCCATTGGCGTGGCTAAACCAGTGAGCATCTATGTGAACACTTATGGAAAGAGCCGCGTGAAGGAAAGCGACGGTGAGATTGCCAAGATCATCGGAGAGATGTTCGACCTGCGCCCCAAGGCCATTGAACGCTCACTGAAACTGCGTCAGCCCATCTTTTTGGAAACAGCGGCCTATGGACACATGGGACGCGAGCCGCAGGTGGTGAAGAAAACCTTCACGAGCCACTACCATGAGACAAAGACCATGGAGGTGGAACTCTTTACTTGGGAGAAACTCGACTGCGTGGAAAGAATCAAGAAAGCATTCGGCTTGTAAATGTATCTTAGGCAAGACTCTTTGCATCATGAAACGCCGGTGGCCGCCGAAGGAGAGCCGGCGGTGGCAGAAAGCCCAGAGGAAGGCTTTTCTGCTCCGCTGCATGTTCCCAAACCGGCAAAGCCCACCCATGCCTATCAGGTGCTGCGCCTGTTGCCCAAAGATGCCACACCGGCACAGCAGGATTCGGCCATTCAGGCCGCCTTTCATCCCGAACTGACACATTTGAGCACGCGCCCCGACACATTGCATCTGCCAGGACACGACAAGGGGAAGAGCATCAAGGACGTAAATCTGCCACAGTATTACCGCGAGAGTTTCTTTGCCAACGACAGCCTTTTCCATCCCGAACTGAGCGGAGGGCGATACGGCATTGCCGGCGACCCGGTGCCATACTCCATTCGTAACGACAATGTCATTACGAGTTTGTTGCTGGGATGCTTCGTGCTGGCACTCATTTCCTATTCTTTCTCCCGTTTCTTCCTGCTCAGGCAGGCCAAGAATTTCTTCTATATACCCAGGAGTGAGAACGTGACCGTGATTACGGAGACCACGGGCGAGTTCCGTTTTCAGTCGTTCCTGGTGTTCCAGACTTGTCTGCTGCTCTCCGTTCTCGTCTTTTTCTACACGCAGACAGAGGTGGCCGACACCTTTATCTTGGAATCGCAATACCAGTTGATCGGCATTTTCTTCGGCTGTTTTGTAGGCTATTTTCTGTTGAAAGGACTCCTCTATGCCTTTATGAACTGGGTGTTCTTCGATAAGAAAAAAAATGAACAATGGATCAAGTCAATGTTGTTCATTACAGCCATGGAAGGCATTGCTTTATTCCCCTTGGTATTGCTGCAGAGTTACTTCGATTTACCCATGCAAAGTGCCGTTATTTACATGGCTTTCGTGCTGATTTTAGTGAAAATATTGACATTTTATAAGTGTTATGTTATCTTTTTCAGGCGAAACGGAGTTGTTTTGCAAATTTTTTTGTACTTTTGTGCGCTCGAATTGATACCTCTGCTTATTTTGGGCGGATTAATGGTGTTGATTGTAGACAATTTAAAAATAAATTTTTAGGACACTGATGATCAAAAAGATTCTCATATCGCAACCAAAACCAACAAGCGATAAGTCGCCATATTATGATATTGCCAAGGAGTTTGGAGTGGAATTGGTTTTCCGTCCCTTCATTAAGGTAGAAGGACTTAGTTCGAAGGAGTTCAGGCAGCAGAAAGTCAGTTTATTGGGCCATACTGCCATCGTGTTCACCTCTCGCCATGCCATTGACAACTACTTCAACCTTGCCAAGGAGATGCGTCTCATTGTGCCGGAAGACATGAAGTATTTCTGTGTCACCGAGCAGATTGCGCTCTATATTCAGAAGTATGTGCAGTATCGCAAGCGCAAGGTATTCTTCGGGCAGACGGGAAAAATAGCCGACTTGTTGCCTTCAATGGTGAAGCACAAGAACGAGAAGTATCTGATTCCGATGAGCGATGTGCACGACGACAGTGTCCGCCAGATGCTGGATGCCAAGAAACTGCAGCACACGGAGTGTGTGATGTATCGCACCAAGAGCAACGACTTCACCGAGGAAGAGGTGAAAACCTTCAACTACGACATGTGTGTGTTCTTCAGTCCTTCGGGCATCAATGCCTTTACAAAGACTTTCGGAACGACGAAGAACGACATCGTGGTGGCCACCTTCGGACCGTCAACGGCCAAGGCAGCCCATGAAGCCGGATTGAACGTGGCGCTTGAGGCTCCCACGGAGAAATTTCCTTCTATGACAGGTGCCTTGCGGCATTTCCTTTCTGAGCAAGTCTAATAATAAGAGGTGGGAGAGAAATGCCTGCATCTGAGTTGCTCACATTAAGCAAGGAAGAGCGCATCTCGAGCAAGAGGCTCGTGGAGAGGCTTTTCGGTGGCGGCAAGAGTCATTCCATGGCCGTTTTCCCCATCCGGCTCGTCTATATGAAGTATTCACGGGAGAGCGACGAAGCCCCGGAAGCCAGCATATTAATCAGTGTTCCCAAGCGTTGTTTCAAAAGTGCAGTGAAGCGCAACCGAGTGAAGAGACAGATTCGCGAGGCCTACAGGCACCACAAGTGTTTGCTCAAACTGCCAACGGACCAGTGCGCAGCGCTGGCATTTATCTGGACAGACAACCAACTGCATGGCAGTGAGAAGGTGGAGCGCAGCGTGGTTCGGTTATTGAAACGAATGAACGAAAAACTATGAAGAAGGCGTTTCAGATGATCATCAAGGGAGTCTCGTGGGTATTTGTAGGAATACTGCTCCTGCCGGTGTTTTTCTATCAGAAAGCCATTTCGCCGTTTACACCCCCTTCGTGCCGTTTCACTCCCACCTGTTCAGAATACACGCGGCAGGCGCTCATCAAGCACGGACCCGTCAAGGGGCTGTGGCTGTCGATAAGGAGAATCCTGAGATGTCATCCCTGGGGCGGCAGCGGTTACGACCCCGTTCCGTGAGCATGCAGCAGAAAAGTAATTATCAAATACAATCATACAATGACAAAAAACTTTGTTGAAGAACTCCGCTGGCGCGGAATGCTGGCACAGATCATGCCAGGAACAGAAGAACTCTTGCAGAAAGAAATGGTAACGGCTTATCTGGGTACCGACCCCACAGCCGACTCACTCCATATTGGTCACCTCTGTGGCATCATGATGCTCCGTCATTTGCAGCGTTGCGGCCACAAGCCCATCATCCTGGTGGGCGGCGCTACAGGTATGATTGGCGATCCTTCGGGCAAGAGCCAGGAGCGCAATCTGCTCAACAACGAGACGCTTTACCACAACCAGGAATGCATCAAGAAGCAGGTGGCCAAGTTCCTCGACTTCGATTCGGATGTTCCCAACAAGGCCGAGATGGTGAACAACTACGACT
>DGWC01000003.1:18214-18352 GCA_002395135.1 Prevotella sp. UBA4268
ACTGGATGAAAGACTTCACCTTCCTGGACTTCGCCCGTGAGGTG
Source organism: Prevotella sp. UBA4268 (assembly GCA_002395135.1). GTDB lineage: Bacteria > Bacteroidota > Bacteroidia > Bacteroidales > Bacteroidaceae > Prevotella. The sequence goes on from DGWC01000003.1 coordinate 18,259, forward strand.
GGCAAGCACATCACCGTGAACTACATGATGGCGAAGGAGAGCGTACAGCAGCGCCTCAACGGCACGGCTCGCGACGGTCTCAGTTTCACTGAGT
>DGWC01000099.1:0-2474 GCA_002395135.1 Prevotella sp. UBA4268
TCCTTGCCGTAGTCCATCCACTTCGTCACCTCGGGCTTCGACTCGCAGGTGAACTTGTGGCCGTCGAACTGTCCGATGAAGTATTGCGTGGCGCTTCCGCCGAAGGGACCGCCAGGGTTGATGTTGCACAGCAGCATCCACTTCGTCTGGCCTGTGCCGCGAACGGGCAGCGGCATCAGGTCAGGGCACTCCCACACGCCGTCGTGGTTGCCATACTCCTTGCCGAACGACGACTCGTAGGTCCAGTCCTTCAGGTTGACCGACGAGTAGAACTGCATCTCCTGGCCCACAGCCAGCGGCATAATCCACTTGTGCGTTTCCTCGTGCCAGAACAGGTGAGGGTCGCGGAAGTCGGCAGCACTTGATGTCAGCACAGGGTTCTTCTCATATTTCTTGAAGGTGCGTCCGCCATCGGTCGAATAGGCCATCGACTGCGTCTGAGCCTCGGCAGCCGACGTGTAGAAGGCGATGATGGCGTTCTTGCCGTAGCCTGCCGTGTTGTTCTTGTCCACTACGCACGAGCCGCTGAAGATGGTGCCTACGGCATCGGGCTCAATCGCCGTGGGCAGCGGTTCCCAGTGAATGAGGTCCTTCGACACGGAGTGGCCCCACGTCATGTTCTCCCATTGCGAGCCGTAGGGGTTCCACTGGTAGCACAGGTGCCACTCGCCATCCTTATAAAACATTCCGTTGGGATCATTCATCCATCCGTATTGCGGAGTGTGGTGGTAGAGCGGCCGATACTGCTCGCGGTTGGTGGTGTCGAAGGTGTCGCTGTACTTCAGCTCCTTCCAGCAGGCAAAGTCCTTCACGTTGCCGGCCTTGCGGCGGTCGCCGTGGAAGATGATGTCGAGCAGCTGACCGTCCTTGATTTCCAGGGGAACGTAGTAGTCCACGTTGTCAACGGCCAGCCGCACGTTGGGGCGGCGCAGGCACTGGTTGTCCTTGCCCACAATGCGCACATTGGCAATCTCGGCCTTTTCCTCTACGGGCAGCAACACGTACTTGCATCCCTGCTCCAGTCGCAGCATGGCATGGTTCTCGCTCAGCACTTGCGGCTTCTGCGCCTCTGCGCCAAGGGCAGTAAGCATTGCCAGCATGGCAAAAAAGATTTTCTTCATTGTCGATAGTTTTTAGTTATAATACAAATTCTGCTGCAAAGATAACTCAAAATCCACCAATCAGACTATAAATCATGTTACAATAGCTAATAAAAATCGTTCATTGCAACAAAATTCCAAACAATGAACGATTTCTTCTTGCCCAATTCAGCGCTTATTCTTCTTGAGCCGCCTTGCCTGGGTCCATCGGCTGATGCCGTATCCGATGGCGAGGGTGGCGGCACAGAAGACAGCAAACAGCCCTGCTATCATGGCTTTGATCAGCCACACAGGCATATTCTTTTCAGCTTCGAGTTGTGGCAGGTCTTCTAATACAAAAGCAACGCTGGACGCAACCAATACTATTACCAAGAGACACGTCGCCAGGCGCCAGATCGTACCCCAGAAACCATAGCCGAACAGCTGATGGTAGGTGATGACATAGTAAATCGGTACCATCCATAATGTGTATCTGTACATGTCTGACAGGGTGCCAAAGATGAGGGTCAGCGTGCTGAGGAATACCTGTATGAAGAAACCTGCGGGCAGCGAGTGGGCGCTGCATCGCGGAGAATAGCGGAATAGAATCCATGTGGGCAGAATCAGCACGGAGCTGAGAATCAGCATGCCCCATCCCTGATTGTTTTCTGCCCATTTGAAGAAATCCATCCCTGTGCCCTCTGCTTGTACCGTCTCATCAGGAAAGAAAGGCTTGATCAGGTTCGAGAACAGCGTGCAGATGATGGCTACGATGAGCAGCATCTTCACAGGCGGAAAGCTCACCTGCCGCTTGCCTTCGATATAGTCGCGGATGAGATAGCCTGGTCGCAGAAACAGCTGCCACAGCGTGTAGCTCATGGAACGAGTGCCAATGCCCCATATCTCCATCACGTTTTCCCTGACGCTCGTCCAGTTTACCTTGCCCAAGGTGGCTTTCTGTCCACAGCATGGGCAGAAGTTGCCGGCAAACTCCAGTCCGCAGTTTTGGCAGCAGTGGGTCTTTTCCTCCTGCATGGTGTAGCTCAGTGGCGACTCTTGCCATGCCCTGAAACGCCTGTACCTTTCTTTAATATGAATAGCCATTTCGATGCTCGTCAGTTTGAAAACGTGTAGACTACTGTAGATTTGAAAATACAAAGATACGGAAAACGAATTACATATCGGCCGTGGTTCTCATTAATTATTGTTAATGTAGTAAGGCATTCAAGAAAAAAGATCAGATACAGATTATTCTTTTTTCATTCTTTGCATCATGTAAAATCTCAAAAAGGTGTAAGATATGTAGGATCAGAAATCTAAAGAAGGTGCATATCTTCGACCAGTTTTGCGTTTTGTATCAAAACGGGGGACGTTTTGTATGGAAACGGAATGCGT
>DGWC01000099.1:2528-3984 GCA_002395135.1 Prevotella sp. UBA4268
ATGGAAACGGAATGCGTTTTGTATCAAAATGGAAGGCGTTTCGATACAAAACGCAGGGGACTGTTTACTTGCACTCGTTCAGGATTTCCACAATCTCGTCAGGCGTGAGTTGCTTGCAGCAACCAGGGGTGATGATGGTGCTGGTGGCAATGGCGCGGATGGTGGCATCGTCGAGGGTGATCCGTTTTTTATTGAGAATCCGTATCAATCTGTAAGGGAAAGAGTAAAAAATGGAATCAATCTTAAATATTTTTAAGTCCGGAAGCAACTATATAGAACCTTCTTAGGCTATAATATTAAGGTTTTAGGAACGTGTTGCCATACTATTTTCAATGCATTTGCCCATTCGGAATAAGTGGTAATGTATCGGCAATAATATCACCCATTTACATTTTTTAGTGCTTCCGATTTTGTCGTCTCGCGCTTTTGCTGTATCTTTGCACGGAAACTAATCCAAATACGGCAATGAAGACAAATTACGAAATACGCTATGCAGCCCATCCTGAGGACGCCCGTCATTACGACACGGCACGCCTGCGCCGCGACTTCCTCATAGAACGGCTGTTCGTGGCCGACGAGGTGCAGATGGTCTATTCGATGTACGACCGCATGGTCGTGGGTGGCGCCATGCCCGTAGGCGAGGAGTTGCTGCTGGAGGCCATCGATCCGCTGAAGGCACCGCACTTCACGAGTCGCCGCGAGGTGGGCATCTACAACGTGGGCGGACGCGGCCGGGTGCGTGTAGGCTCAGAAGAGTTCCTGCTCGACTTCAAGGAGGCATTATATATAGGTAGGGGCGACCGCGACGTGGTGTTCGTCTCTGACGATGCCTCGCAGCCGGCCAAGTTCTACTTCAACTCTACGACGGCCCATTGTGCCTATCCTTCGCGCAAGGTGACGAAGCAGGAGGCTGTCGTGGCCCACATGGGAAGCCTGGAGATGTCGAACGAGCGCAACATCAACAAGATGCTGGTGAATCAGGTGCTGCCCACCTGTCAGCTGCAGATGGGCATGACGGAGCTTGCTCCAGGCAGCGTGTGGAACACGATGCCGGCTCACACCCACTCGCGTCGCATGGAGGCTTACTTCTACTTTGAGCTGCCTGCCGACCAGGCCGTGTGCCACTTCATGGGCGAGCCGCAAGAGACGCGCCACCTGTGGATGCGCGGCGATCAGGCTGTGCTCTCGCCCGAATGGAGCATCCACAGCGCTGCTGCCACCCACAACTACACGTTCATCTGGGGCATGGCAGGCGAAAATCTTGACTATTCAGACCAGGATTTCACTCAAATTACTGATTTAAAATAATATCAACAAGAGTAACTATGGCAAATTTATTTTCATTAGAGGGCAAGAATGCCTGGATTACCGGCGCAAGCTACGGTATCGGTTTCAACATCGCTAAGGCTTTCGTGGCTGCTGGCGCAAAGAACATCATCTTCAACGACATTAACGA
>DGWC01000042.1 GCA_002395135.1 Prevotella sp. UBA4268
TAACCAGGCTGAACTAACGCACCTTAAATGGTCATTTCCTTTTTGCGGTTGCAAAGGTACTCATTTTTTTCTTTTCCGCCAAGAGATATTCTGTTTTTTTACAAAAAAAATTGCAGCAACAGCGCATCATGGTAACCAGAGCCATCATAAAGCCAGTCTTTAAGTGTTGCCTGTTGATGATATCCGGCCTTATGAAAGAGTTGGCATGAAGGCTGGTTGTCGAGTGCAACGTATGCATACAACTGATGCAAATGGATTACCTCGGCGGCATAGTTGGCCATTAGAGCCAAAGCCTTGAGTGCATATCCGCGTCTGCGATGTGATTTCATGATGACGATGCCCACCTCTGCCCTACTGTTTCTCGGGTCAAAATTCATCAGGTCTGCTATGCCTACGGCATGACCGTCCACACAAATCATCAGCCTAAGTTGCTTGTCGGTGTAGATGTCATTAGACGTGTTGATGATGAAATCGCGAAGCGACGACCTTGAATAGGGCACATTCGTGCTGCCCACATCCCACAGGCTCCTGTCGTTCTCTATGCGATAGAGCAAGTCGATGTCTTCCGGCTCCATGGCCCGAAGTGTCAGTTGTTCGTTCATATGAGTATTTCCTGATCGGTAATCGCTATGTTGTTTTGGGGATAGAAGGTACCCAGTTGTATCATGCTGCTCTTGCTCTTTTCCATGATAGCGAATATCTGCTGCATGGAATAGGCCGTGGTGTCATATATTATATAGGTTAGTTTGCGGGAAGCCATGATGCGCGGGAACTGCAAATGGCCCTCCGGACATGAGTCGGCATCACCTTCGATATACTGAACCGTTAGTCCTTTCTTCCTGGCCAGTTGGCTGCACCTCACCTGATTCTCTTTCCTGCCTATGAAATAGTAGGCTGGATAGTCTTTCCTTCTGAGTGATGCGAAGCCGAGCACCTTGCGCAGATACCTGAAAAACATGGTTACCAGTTCCAGGAATGCCTTGAAATAGATGGCTGCCTTCACGGGAATGGTTATCCAGAATCCAAGATATCCAAAATGTTTGCGCAGGAAAATGAGCATGGCATCATAGAACACGTGCACGTAACGGAATGAGGACTTCTGCGTGCTCTCGCCTTTGTAGTGCAGAATGCTCACTGGCAGATACCAGTTCTGCCATCCTTCCTGAAGAAGACGATAGGAAAGGTCGATGTCTTCGCCATACATGAAATAGTCTTCATCAAGCATTCCTACCTCCATCAGTACACTTCGCCTCACCATGAAATATGCACCGCTGATGACTTCTATCTCACTGGGCTTGTCCCAAGGCATATATCCCATGTAATACTTGCCGTATTTGGGATGCCGGGGATAGCGTGCGCACAATCCGCACATTTTATAAAATGCCGTAAGCGGCGTGGGAATGCCCCTTCTGCTCTCTTTTGCCTTGATGCCGTTGCTGTTCAGCATCTTCACGCCCACTGCTCCGGCCTTGGGATGAGCATCAAGAAAGCGCACCGACTCACAGATTGAGTCTTCGCTAACGATAGTATCTGGGTTGAGCATCAGTACATATTCGCTTTCCGTTTGGCGTATGGCCACGTTGTTGGCACGCGAAAAGCCCAGGTTGTGGTTACTCTCTATGATGGAGATGCCTGGAAAACGCTTCCGCAGATAGTCCACAGAGCCATCGTGGGAATGATTGTCAACCACTGAAACCTCCACGTCTAAACCGTCAGTTGCCCTCAGCACACTGTGAATGCACTGCTCTACGTAGTATTTTACATTGTAGTTGACGATGACGACCGTTAGTTTCTTCATGCTTCTTCAGTGGTTTCTGCATGGCATCTTGCCTTGCTGGGATAAACGAATGGGAACACCAGTAAAAAGATAATGGCCATGTAGCCGAAGGCCACATTCAATGTCATATAATATAATAAGGTGTTAGCCACGAGACCAAGCCCCAATATCAGCAGCCGGAGGCGGCCATAGCGAAGCAAGGAACTGGCCGGAGTACTGAGCAAAGCACTGTGAACCTTGGGAATTTTGAATAAATAAAGTGAGAAGGGAATCACACAGACGGTATACAACTCCATGGCAGCGAGCAGCAGAAACGAACTGTTGGTGTCGCCGGCAAGCAATCCCGGAAGCACAAGGTCGGTCTCATAGAATGCCACCAGCGCCAAGGCGATGACTATAAACGAATAGAAGAATGTCTTCAGTTTTACGATTGTATTATCCATTGAACGGTGTTCTGTTAATGATTGATCTGCCTAATGTCACCTCATCAGTATATTCCAACTCGCCGCCCACTGAGATGCCTCGCGCAATGACAGACACATTCACGTCGTAGTCGGCCAGTTTTCTGAAGATGTAGAAATTGGTGGTATCGCCCTCCATGGTGCTGTTCAGGGCGAGAATCACCTCCTGAACGCTGCCCGATGCCACCCTGCTGACCAGCGAATCTATCTCCAGGTCGGCCGGGCCTATGCCATCCATGGGCGAGATGATACCTCCAAGCACATGATACAGTCCATGATACTGCTGAGTATTCTCGATGGCCATCACGTCCTGGATGTTTTCCACCACACAAATGGTGGAACCGTCGCGGCGTGAATCGGCACAAATCGGACAGATATCGGTATCGCTGATGTTATGACACACACGGCAATACTTCACCTCCTGCCGCATTCTGCCCACCGCATCGGTAAACATCTCCACCTCTTCACTGCTCTGGCGCAGAAGGTGAAGCACCAGCCTGAGGGCTGTCTTCCTGCCTATGCCTGGCAACTTGGAGAATTCGCCCACGGCTTTTTCCAGCAGTTGCGACGGATATTGTCCCTCTACATGCTCAACAGATTTCATTATATTGCTGCATTTTTTCGATTTCACGCGCAAAGATACGAGTTTTTGCGATAAAATCGTTAACTTTGCGCCAAAAATAGAAAATAAATATGGAAATCAAGAAAGCGGAGTTTGTCATCAGCAGCCCCACTGTGATGCAATGTCCCAAAGACAAAAAGCCCGAATATGCCTTCATCGGCCGAAGCAATGTGGGCAAATCAAGCCTTATTAACATGCTTTGCGGCAAAAAGAATCTGGCAAAGACATCGTCGGTGCCGGGCAAGACGCTGCTCATCAACCACTTTATCGTAAACAACGAATGGTATATCGTTGACCTTCCCGGCTATGGATATGCCAAACAATCAAAAACCACACGCGCCAAACTGGAGCAAATGATATCCACATACGTGCTGCAGAGAACGCAGTTGGTGAACCTCTTTGTGCTGATAGACATTAGGCACGAACAGCAGGCCATAGACCGCGAGTTTGTTGACTGGCTCGGAACCAGCCAGATACCATTCTCCATCGTGTTCACCAAAGCGGATAAACTGGGACCAGTGAAGGCAAAACAGAACGCTGAAAAATGGATGGAGCAACTGGAAGACACATGGGAAGAACTGCCCGTGTATTTCATCACGTCGTCGGAAAAGAAGACTGGACGGGAAGAACTGTTGGACTATATCGACGAAATCAACAAATCTCTTGAAAAGGAATAAGCACTAAACAATGCCAGTACCCTATCTCGACGTCCAGCAACTCACCAAGTCGTTTGGCGCGCAAGTGCTCTTCCGCGACATCTCCTTCAGCATTGCCGAAGGGCAGAAAGTAGGACTCATTGCGCAAAACGGAACAGGCAAGTCTACCCTGCTGTCGATTCTCACCGGCAGGGAAGGCTACGACAGCGGCAGCATCATCTATCGCAAAGACCTGCGCACAGGCTATCTGGAGCAGTCGCCTGTGTTCGATCCGGATGATACGGTGCTCGATGCCTGCTTCAACCATCAGGGCGAAGAGGAAAAGATACTGAAAGCCAAGCAGATTCTCACGCAGTTGAAAATCAACGACCTCTCGCAGCCCATGAAGCAACTGAGCGGCGGTCAGCAAAAACGCGTGGCACTGGCCAACGTCCTCATCACCAATCCCGACCTGATTATCCTCGACGAACCCACCAACCATCTGGATCTGGACATGATTGTATGGCTGGAGGGCTATCTTTCGCGTGGTAACAAGACATTGCTCATGGTAACCCACGACCGTTTCTTTCTCGACAGGGTGTGCAGCATCATCCTGGAACTCGACAACCAAACCATCTACACCTACCGGGGCAATTACAGTTACTATCTTGAAAAACGGCAAGAGCGCATCGAAAACACAAGGGCCGAGATTGTAAGGGCTAACAATCTATACAGACGCGAACTGGAATGGATGAGAAGGATGCCACAGGCCAGAGGCCATAAAGCCAGATATCGCGAAGAGGCTTTCTACGAACTGGAGAAGATTGCCAAGCAGCGGATTGAAGAAAGACAAATCAGACTCAAATCCAGCAGCATATACATCGGCTCAAAAATATTCGAATGCCAGTATATATCGAAGAAATATGGCGAAGATACCGTCATCACAAAGGACTTCTACTATAATTTCGCACGATATGAAAAGATGGGTATCGTGGGCAACAACGGCACAGGAAAGAGCACATTCATCAAGATGCTGCTCGGGCTGGAGCCCATCGACCAGGGACGGTTTGACATCGGAGACACCGTGAAATTCGGTTATTTCTCACAAGAAGGGCTCCATTTCAACGAGCAGCAGAAAGTAATTGACGTGATAACCGACATCGCCGAATACATAGATATGGGTAGCGGCAAGCACCTATCTGCCTCGCAGTTCCTGCAATTCTTCCTGTTCTCGCCCGAACAGCAACATAACTACGTGTATAAACTAAGCGGCGGCGAAAAAAGAAAACTGTATCTGTGTACAGTACTGATGAAGAACCCCAACTTTCTGGTACTCGACGAGCCGACAAACGACCTTGACATACAGACGCTGCAGATATTGGAAGAGTATCTAACCGACTTCCCCGGATGCGTAATCGTCATCAGCCACGACCGATATTTTATGGACAAGGTGGTGGATCATCTGCTCGTGTTCAAGGGAAACGGTGTGATCAAGGACTTTCCCGGCAATTACACGCAGTATCGTGAGTGGTCTGCCATGAAGAGCGCTGCATCAGAGCCCTCTGAAAAAGAGAAAACGGTGAAAAAGGAAAGGAATTCCAACCGGCATGACAGCAGCCGACGGATGACATTCAAGGAGAAAAGGGAATTCGAACAACTGGAAAAAGAGATTGCCGACCTGGAGGCCGAACAGAAAAAACTGGAGGATGAACTGTGCAGCGGGACACTTTCTGTTGAAGAACTGACGGAAAAAAGCAAGCGCCTGCCCTCTCTTAAAGATGAATTAGACGAGAAGAGCATGCGCTGGCTTGAACTTTCAGAGTTGTGCTGACCGATTCAGGCCAACTCCAAATATCTCTTTTTTGAATGCCGTGAAATCAATATTTCACTTTCTTACCTTTACTTTCATTGCTTAACCGGTCAAGCGCAGTCACCACATAGACGCTTTCCCTGCTGCGCTGAGGCAGATTATAATAGGTGTTGGGGGTGATGGCAACGATATGGCTGGCATCATTCAAATTCTGCGACTCACCTTTTGCAAAGCGATAAACCACATATTTGCATGCCTCGTTCTGCCATCCCTTTCCAGAAGGAGCCTTCCAGAAAAGCACATTTCCGTCGTTGGTGGCAATAACCTTCGGCTTTTTCACTTTCTTGGGCGCCTTTCCGTCGATATACTTCATCTGAGGCTGCAGCGCAGGAGTGCGCCAATAGTTGTTGCGAAGCAACGTTCCGTAGTTGCCGACATTGTCAACAGCAGCCTTGGCATACCACAGCACGGTGCCGCTAACATTCTGCATTTGCCCGTGTAGCGCGCGCTTTGCTGGCAACTGATGCTGGTTGGGGTTCTGCGGATCCGTGTATTTCACGGTTCTTTCCACATCTTCGCCAATGAACAAAAGCCGCTTCGATGCGTTCCGGTTCCACCATGTTATCAGTTCTTTATAGTCGGCAGCCTTGTTGCCGATTTCCCAATAAATCTGCGGAACGTTATAATCCAGCCATCCGTTGTTCACCCACATCAGCACATCAGCATAGAGATCATCGTAGTTCTGAAGTCCGTTGGTGGCACTTCCGTTGGGATCGCTTTTCTTGTTGCGATAGATGCCAAACGGTGAAACACCGAATTTGACCCACGGTTTCACACGATGGATTGTCTCATACATCTGCTTGATATACATATTCACATTGTCACGGCGCCAGTCGTTGATATTTTTGAAACCGTTGTTATACTGCTGAAACTGCTTGCTGTCGGGTATGGCAAGGCCGGCAACGGGATAAGGATAGAAATAATCATCGATGTGCAGACCGTCAATATCATACCTTTTCACGATGTCTTCCACCACTTTGCAGATGTAGTCGCGGCATGCAGGAATGCCTGGATTCAGTATATACAGTCCGTCGTATGGGAAAACCCAGTCGGGATGCTGCACAGCCACATGGTTGTTTGCCAGTTCATTCGTGGTCTTTGTTTTGGCACGGTAGGGATTTATCCATGCATGCAACTCCATGCCACGCTTATGACACTCGTCAACCATCCACTGCAGCGGATCCCAATAGGGAGATGGTGCCTGCCCTTGACGACCTGTAAGGAAACGGCTCCATGGTTCCAACGAACTGTTATAGAGCGCATCGCACTCCGGACGCACCTGAAAAATAATGGCATTCACACCGTCTTTCTTCAGTTCGTCCAACTGATAAGTCAGCGTCTGCTGCATTTTCTGGGTACTCATCCCCACCCACTGGCCGTTGACCGCCTGTATCCACGCTCCACGGAACTCACGCTTCTGCTGAGCACAAATGCAACTGCATGCCATGAATAGCATGCAGCCGCATATCAAAAACCTTCTAATATGATTCATTAAAAATATATCTTTACGATATGAGTAATTAAACAGTTTCACGAATACACCTGTATATCACACTTCTAATATCGGGAATTAGAAATGATAGCCGAGTGTGAACAACAGTTGATGACGGTTGTTGTCAACCTTCACACTTTTGCATACATTGTCCATCGACCGGTCCTTTGTATCCCAAAAATTCATAAATGGCCAGAAATCTCCACTCTGCGTGGTATACTGATAGGCTAAATCGAGACTCAAGTTACCAAGGTTGTAACCCACACCGGCAGTAATGCGGTTGGTGGCTTTCCAGTTGGTAAAGTCGTTTGAAGATGAATAGAATGTACCCGGACTGTTGATGGTGCCATCCTTATAGGCATCCTTGCTGTACATCGGGCTGATGAAATTGTAGCCGAGACGCACGGCGAAACGCTCGTCGGCCTTCAGTTCGGCGCCCACTTTCACGGTATGTACGCCTTTCAGAATTGACTTGGTATGGTTGTTCATGGCGTAATCGTGCTCGCTCGACTCCATATAGGTGTCATAATACCAGTCATAACTCTCACCAGTATTTACGCGGCTGTCGAGATGACCGTAATCGGCAAACTCATAAGTGGCACCTATGGCTAACATATTACCAAAAGTATGACCAACGGAAGCACCGAATTTCCAAGGGGTATACAGTTTGAAATCATATCTTTCCTCAGAAGAACCGTAGTTGTAAATGCCCACCGTGGTGTTGTTTTTCAGAGTCGTGTAGTTGCTGCTCTTGATGTCATACCACGTAGGAGTGTGCACATACAGACCGAAACGGAACGGTGATTCTTCTATAGGACGGAATGTTACACCGGCTTTGATATCGAAACCAGACCCGTCGATGGTGCGGCTGTCCTGGATAATGGCATTGCCTATCGGCTCGCCAGCCTGGCTGAGCAGACTTTCAGTATACTCGTTGTACCTCTTATAGTCAATATCCTTGACTCCAACAGTCAGACCGAGGAACACTTGATTACCGATATTGCCGCTCACATTGAATTCAAACTCGTTCACATGTCCCTTTGCGCCGCTGTTGAAAGTATAGTCGCTGGCCTCGTTGAAGTATATAGCGTCTTCCTTTTCATCGTACATCAGCGTATTATAATTCAGGAAGTCAATCTGGTTGAAGGCATTGCTGCCACCAACCCATTTGTTATTGCTGCGACGAACATCAAAAACGCCCAAGTCGCCTTTTAGATACGACAGTTTGCCCGATGATGCACCGCTCAGCCTATCGGCAGCAGAGAGAATCATGCTGTAGTTTCGGCTCTTGTGATAATTGAATCCCACGTTCAAGAAAGAATTCTCTCCGGTCTGACGGGCATATACAAATCCCATCTGATCAAAACTCACTTTGGTCTTGTCTGCTATGTCGAAGGACTTCGCTCCCTGCTGACTGACCATGCCCACAGATGCACTTACCATGGAATGACGGAACAATCCGATACCGGCGGGGTTGGTTCCCATGGTTGAAATGTCAGCGCCCAGCGCCTCCATGGCACCTCCCATACCCACGTAGCGCGCTGTTCCGTTCAGGTCCTGCGTTGCCATTGTTGCATTTTCGTATGTATCCTGCGCTGCCACTGGCATGATTGCCAGAGAGAGAGCAACTATCATCAATACTTTTTTCATATTTCCTTGTGTTATTTTATTACGTTTCACTGCCATGAGCCATGGCTTACATATTTAATCTATAATAGGTTCTCTGAAGTCATTTCATCAGCGCCGGCCACCGAACCGTGCGCCACCACCGCCACCGCTGCTACGTGAACCGCCGAAACTGCTGCCGCTGCTGCGTGCTCCACCGAAACTGCCGCCACTGCTATGCGAACCACCGAAACTGCTTCCACTATATGAAGAGGAACTGCTCGAAGGGGTATAGGTGCGCGTGCTGCTGCTCGTTGTTGGACGGCGTCCACCGAAAGAGCCACTGCGAGCGCTGGAATTCTGCGACTGGTTATACGCACGTGTCGTCTGTCCGTTACCTCGATAACCACCGAAATTGCCTTTGCGTGTGGTTGTTCCACCACGTGTCACAGTACCATGGTTACTCGTTCCAGTAACACCGTTTCCGTAACTCACATGATAGGAAGCAGGAGCATACCAACTGCTATAATACCCACCCCAGTGACGATAGGGATGTCCCCAGGCATGATAACCATAGTGCCAAGGACTATACCAGCCATACAAACCGCCATACCAGCCACCGTAATACCAAGGGTCATACCAGGGATCGTACCAAGGATCATACCATCCGTAATAGCGGGCACGCCAGTATGGGCCGAAGCCATAGTAACTGTAGAACAGCGGATCATACCAGTAATAGTCGTCGAAACGGCTCAGACGGCGGCTGTAGGTATAGTCATCCTCGTCGTCATATTGCACTTTCGTTCCTGGATAGACTGCCAGCGTGTCAGCCACATCTTCTTTGCTGGAATGAAACTCGATGATGTCATTGCCCAAAGAATCCGTACCGATTTTCTGGAAATAACTGCCGAACTTGCCACGACGGTTATATTCGTCTACATTCCGATTGCTGCCGCTGTGAAAAACAGGGCTGTCGTCAATCTTTTCATAAGTGCTTGCAGCCTTTTTCACACTCTTCTTCGGGGTGAAATAAAGGTCGTCCTGTGCCATCATTGCGATTGGCAGAGCACTTACAAGGACTGCTAAAAGTACAAATCTCTTCATTTTTTGCTCATTTTATTATATCACGATGCAAATTTACTATTATTTTTACTGCAAATTTACGGAATTTCCCTAATGATACATAGGATTTTCCCTATTTTTTTATACTTTTGTGGCAAATTTAACAAAGAAAATGAAATATTACGAAGTAAACTTCATCATTTCGAATGCCGCAACAAACGGCGACAAACCAGATGATTCCCAGATGGCCACTGCAAGAGACATCGTGGCGGCCCTGGCAGGAGAAGCCGGATTTGAATCATTCGAAGACACTGACAACGGAATAAACGGCTACGTGCAGGCAGAGTTGTATGACAAAGATCTGCTTGAAAGCATGCTGGAAACATTCCCCATGCCTGACCTACACGTAGAATACACCGTCGCAGAGGCAGAGGACAAGGACTGGAATGCCTGCTGGGAAGAGGAAGGATATGAGCCCATCGTGATTGAAAACCGCTGTGTGATACACGACATGCACCATCCCGTGCCCCAAGATCTGCATCCCGAGATAGACATCGTGATTGATGCGCGCCAGGCTTTCGGCACCGGCACGCACGAAACCACACAGATGGTGGCATCGGCACTGATGAATACCGACCTGAAAGGCAAGCGCGTGCTCGACTGCGGCTGCGGAACCGGCATTCTCTCGTTGGTTGCCGCCAAGTGCGGAGCAGCCCAGATACTGGCTTACGACATAGACGAATGGAGCGTGGAAAACACCAAACACAACTGTAAACTGAACGAAGTGGACAACGTGGACGCGCTCTTGGGCGACGTCAACGTGCTTTCCCACGTTAGCGGAGTGTTCGATGTGGTGGTGGCCAATATCAACCGCAACATACTTCTTGCCGACATGCCTCACTATAAAGACGTTATGAGCGTTGACAGCATACTCATTCTCAGCGGATTCTATGTGGAAGACGGCATGAAAATCGCCGAAGAAGCAGGTCTGTTTGGCATGCGGCTCATCAAGACGGCAAGCATCAACAACTGGTGCATGCTCGCTTTCCTGATTGACAACAACAGTAACCACACACTATAATATGCCCACACGGCATCAAGGATTCACCTGCGGGCATCGAAGAATCACCTGCGGGCACCGATGCACAACTGCTTCAAATCGTAGTAACTACCGTTATAAAGGTTGAAATCCACATAGCCTCGTATGCCGGGCAGTTTGCCCGCATCGGTGTGCTGCCAGAATTTCCATTCTCCTTTATACTCCACCTTGTCCACGTAATAGTGGGCTATCCAGTAGGGATAGTCATCGAAAACGGGCGTGCCAAGATATTTCATCTTGAATTTATAATATGTATAGATGATAGGCTTCACATGGTATTTATCTTCCACAATGTGAAGCCAGGTGAGAATTTCACGCTGGAAGTCCTCCACCGACATGTCTTTTGGTTTGTGCTCCACATCGAGCACAGGCGGCAAATCACCCTCTATGAGTTTTGCTTTCTCCAAAAAGAAATGCGCCTGGTCACGTGCTGAAGAACGATTACTCCAAAAATGATATGCGCCACGTATAAACCCATAGTCCAGAGCGTTACGGAAATTATCGTTAAAGTTTTCGTCCAATCGCGATGAACCCTCTGTTGCCTTGATCATGATAAACCTTATAGGACACCGTTTTATCATGGCTCCCTGCAGTTTTTCCCAATCTATCTTGCCTTGATAATGGCTGATGTCGATGCCGCGGATTTCGTAGCCGTCGGGATATTTGGCATCACCGTAGATGGCACGCCAGCGAAATCCATAGGGACCGACAAAGAAATAATAGAACAGCCAGATATAAATGGCCACCACCGATATGCCTCCCACCCACCAGGCCCATTTGGGATAGCGGCTGAAAACGCTCTTTTTCGACTTGCGGCGCGAAGAAGAATACCGTTTGGAAGCATTCTTTTTAGTAGTCATGTCTGGAATTGGTCATCGTTAATCATGTAATATAAAAAAAAGGAAAGCAGCCTGTACCGACAGGCGGCAGGCCGCTTTCCCGTATGAATGGATTACATCTGCTCCAGAGCGAGTGTCTTGGTGGGCTGGTCGCACACCTCCGACGGTCCCCAATACTGGATAGGACCGGGATAGATATAGCAGGTTTCCTTTGCCCACTTCTCGCGCGATGCGGCGAAAGCCTTGAAAGGTTTGCCGTCGAGTTCCACCAATGCCTTGCGGATAACCGGCTTCATCTCGCCGTTTCTGCGCTCCATGTTCATCATCATTGTGATAGGCACACCTCCTGCTTTCCACTCATCCGAGCAGGCAGTAGTATTCTTCACGATGGCCATATAGCCAGTCTTGCCGTTGGCTATCAACTGTGCAGCACTTGTTCCAAGCGCATAGCAGTAGTCGGCATCGAAGTTTGAGGGAGCAGCACAACGTCCTTCATAGCCGAAGAAATGATGCTGTGTGGCGAATTTGCCCTGGAATTTGCCTTCTTTCTTCCATTTTTCAATCTTCACGGCTACCATCGTAGAGAGCAGTTTCTCAGTTTCGATGAGCGAAACCTGCACGTTTCCGTGCGGGTCACGGTCAAGTGCCAACTGACGCGCTACGTTCATAGGCAGCGAATTGAACACAGCAAGGTTCTCGTCAGTGAGATGTCCTTTTGCAAAATCTATCTGGTCTTCACGGCTCAGTTCTTTTGCTTCGGGCATAGCGAGCACATCGTTGAGTTGGGCGATGAGTTTCTTGATGGCGGGAATGAATTCTATGAGTCCCTCAGGTATGACAACGGTACCGAAAGGCATACCATTTGCAGCGCGAACAGCCACTGCGTTGGCGATATATTCTACCACATCGTCGAGGCTCATGTTCTTTGCCTCCACCTCTTCTGAAATCAAACAGATGTTGGGCTGGCATTGTAAAGCGCATTCCAATGCGATATGGCTGGCAGAACGTCCCATCACCTTGATGAAATGCCAATATTTTCGTGCAGAATTACAGTCGCGCTCGATGTTACCGATTAGTTCGGCATAGGTCTTGCATGCGGTATCGAATCCGAAAGAGGTCTCAATCTGGTCGTTCTTCAAGTCTCCATCAATGGTTTTCGGGCATCCAATCACCTGCACACCATACTGTTTTGCTGCATAATACTCAGCAAGCACGCATGCGTTTGTGTTCGAATCATCGCCTCCGATGATAACGATGGCCTTGATATCCAGTTCACGGATGATTTCAAGACCTTTCTCAAACTGGTCCACTTTCTCCAGTTTGGTGCGGCCGGAACCTATCATGTCGAAACCGCCCGTATTGCGATAGTCGTCGATAAAGTCTTTCGTGATTTCCATGTAGTTATGGTCAACAAGGCCGCCAGGACCTAAGATGAAGCCATAAAGACGGTTTTCGGGATTCAGTTTCTTGATCGTGTCGAACAATCCGGTAATCACATTGTGTCCGCCGGGAGCCTGTCCGCCAGAGAGAATCACACCCACATTCATCTTGGCACTATTGGCCACGTCGCTCGTTTCAAACTCGATGAGCGGCATGCCGTAAGTGTTGGGGAAGAGTTTCTTGATTTCATCCTGGTTATCCACGCTCTGTGTGGGAGCACCTTCTTTTACCTTTACCGGCCCTTGAAGCGCCTTTGGCAACTTCGGCTGATAAGCAGCACGGGCCTGCTGCAATGCACTTTTTTCCATTTTACTTTTACCTAATTATTAAATTGTATATGTCTTTGTCGTCGTAATCAAATGCAAAATTACGCATTTTTTGCGATATTTTGGTAAGAAATAATACTAAAAACCATCTTTTAATATATTTTTTTCATTATTTTGACATGTAATTCCCAGAAAATTCTTATATTTGCAATATTGATATTACAAATGCCTGCCATTCTCACATCAGGCAGAACCAGATGAAAGGAATTATAGATTATGAGTAACAAAAAGGATTTAAAGAAAACCATCAACTACATTTGCGACGACCTCATGGCAGAAAGCGTCGCTGCAGCATTGTATGGCGGCAAGCCGAACCCTGAGAATATGGAGACCCTGCTCAAATGTATCATGCGAATTCAAAGCGACTTTGTCAGCCGCGTATGTCACCCCGAGCCAGGCATGAAGGCAAGTGTCTACTACAAAGACCTGGTGAAGAGTTTTAACGAACAGGTATCCGAAATCATCGACCAAATCGGAAACATGAACTGAATAATCATCATTTCAGATGACAAAGAAATTTTGCAGGTGGCTCCTATATAAGCGAATGGGGTGGACAAAGTTGGTTACGACTGCCCACCCCGACAAGTATATTGTGTGTTTAGCCCCGCACACCAGCAACTGGGACTTCATTCTCGGTCAATTGTATATGCGCGCCGAGGGCATGCATGTGAACTTCCTCATGAAGAAAGAATGGTTCTGGGGACCGCTTGGACTGTTCTTCCGCCGCATCGGAGGCATTCCCGTCTACCGCTCAAAGAGCAAAAGCATGACCGACAACATCGCAGAAACGGCCCGGAAAGTGACTGAGTTCCACCTTTGTATCACGCCGGAAGGAACCCGGTCGCTAAACCCCGAATGGAAAAAAGGTTTCTATTTCATTGCCATGAAAGCCAAGATTCCCATTCTGTTGTATGGTCTCGACTACGAGAGGAAACTGATACAATGCACGGAAAGCATTATACCAAGCGGCGACATCGACAGGGAAATGGTAGAAATCAAACGTTATTTCAAGGATTTCAAGGGCAAGCATCCTGAGCAATTCACCATAGGAGGCGCGGCAGAATGAACAAGAAGCATTTCTTTTATCTGCTGTCGTCCGTCACTGCTGCTGTCATGCTGACCGCATGCGGCGGTATGAAGAAGATTGTTTCAGAACCATCCGCACCCACTCCATCACCCGTCCAGCCCAAGCAGGAAACCGTTCACCCCCGCGTGGAGAGCACAAAGAAGGAGTCGTCGCCATACCTATGGAAGGGCATCGACTACGCGGGCGAGCCTTGGGTTAGAAACATCTCGCACCCATATACAATCACCAACGGTCTTCAGAACAGACATATCACCGTATGGGCAAGCCATGGGCGCTATTACGACATCGGAAAACAGACATGGAAATGGCAGCGCCCGTTCCTGTTTGGAACAACAGAAGACTTGTTTACCCAGACCATTGTGGTGCCCTTTCTTATCCCGATGCTTGAGAATGCGGGTGCTATTGTGTTTACGCCACGTGAACGCGACTGGCAGAAAAATGAAGTTATTGTTGACAACGACGACGATAACTCATTACAATACAAAGAAATAAACCGCAGCAACAAATGGAAAAACGCCCCAGTCTATGGCTTTGCCAATTGCGACAGTGCCCTGCACGACAGACAGAATCCCTTTGAAAGCGGCACAGCGCGCATGGCCCAAGCAGTGAAAACCAACGGAAGCGAAATCGTGTACCAGCCCCGACTGCCCGAAGCTGGTAACTATGCCGTCTACGTGAGTTATCCCAGCAACGAGCAGAATGTGGACGATGCCGAGTACAAAGTGATTCACCAAGGACAGGAAACGGTATTTCATGTGAACCAGAAGATGGGCGGCGGCACATGGGTATATCTGGGAAACTTTGATTTCGACAAAGGTTTCAACTCATACAATCGCGTGATTCTCAGCAGCACAAGCACAAAGAAGGGCTTTGTTTCTGCTGATGCCGTGCGCTTTGGAGGCGGTATGGGCAATATAGAACGTGGCGGAAGCGTGAGCGAAATGCCCCGTTGCCTGGAAGGAGCCCGTTATTATGCGCAGTGGGCAGGTGCACCTTATTCTGTATACAGCAGCAAACAGGGACAAGATGACTATGCCGACGACATCAATGTAAGGTCGTACATGACCAACTGGCTTGCGGGAGGGTCTTGCTTTGTGCCAGATACGACAGGCAAGCAGGTACCCATCGAACTCACCGTAGCCGTCCACAGTGATGCCGGTTTCTCCAACGACTATAAGTCATTGGTGGGTTCACTGGGCGTATGTACCACCAATTACAACAATGGGATGCTGCAAGCGGGCATCAGCCGTGAGGCATCGCGGTCGCTCATGAATACGATTCTCGACGGTGCCTATCACGATTTGTCAAGAGTATATGGCAATTGGATTGTGCGTGAACGTAAGGATGCCAACTACTCAGAAACACGTTGTCCGCTGGTTCCTTCCACTATTTTCGAGACACTCTCCCATCAGAACCTTCCCGATATGGTGCTGGCACATGATCCGAATTTCAGGTTTACCCTGGCAAGGAGCATCTACAAGAGCATCTTGAAGTATGTGGCCAACAGCCATGGCAAGAGTTTCACCGTGGCTCCCCTACCCCCTCAGTCGCCAAGAATAGAGTTTACGTCGGCCGACGAGGTGAAACTGAAATGGGAGAACCAGAAAGACACACTCGAGAAATCGGCACAGCCCAACAACTATGTGGTATACAAGTCAATTGGAACCGGAGGTTTCGACAACGGAACACTGGTGAAAGGCACGTCGTATGAATTGAAACTCACGCCAGGACTGCTGTATACGTTCAAGATTACAGCCGTAAACAAGGGCGGTGAGAGTTTCCCCTCCGAGTCCGTTTCTGCCATCCACCACACGGGAGCCACGAAATCGGTGCTGATTGTCAACGGTTTCAACCGTCTTTCCGCACCAGCCGCTTTCGATACAGCCGATGAACAAGGATTCAATTTCAGTGCCGACCCGGGCGTTCCCTATATCCGCACGGCTGGATACAGTGGAAAACAAATCTGTTTCGACAAGAAAATGATTGGCATCGAAGGACCTGGCGGACTGGGATACAGCGGTCAGGAATGGCAGGGCATGATACTTGCCGGCAACACTTTCGAGCATTCCAGAACGCATGCCTATGCCATGAAAGACCTGCAACAATACAACGTGGCATCTTGTTCCTCGAAATCCGTGGAAGACGGCAAAGTAAACATCATGAAATACCATGTGGTTGATCTGCTGCTGGGCATGCAGAAGCAAGACCAGAATAAAGTGAAGAACTACAAGACCTTCAGCAACAGCATGCAGCAACGGCTGAAAGAATATGCCAAAAGCGGCGGTTCACTGCTGGTGAGCGGTGCCTATGTGGGCAGCGACATGAGGTCTGGGCGCGACTCCCTGTTCATGGCCGATGTGCTGAAACTGAGGCTTACCGGCGTGACACGTGCCGACAGCGACTCCATCGTGACGGGCATGGGCACACGGTTCAGCATCTACAGAGTGGCCAACGAGAAACACTACCCTGCTGTTTCAACAGACATTATCCATCCGGTAGCACCTGCATTCAGTGCGCTGGCATTCGAAAATGCCCAGCACGTATGCGTAGCCTACAACGGAAACGACTATAAATCGTTCACGATGAGCATTCCCTTTGAGTGCATCACCAGTGAGGAAAAGAGAAGAATCATCATGAAAGGAATCATGCAATTTCTAACCGACAATTAAATACCACAGAATATGAAGTATACAATTCAAGCAAACACTTCGGGTTCACGCACCATCGAGATTACGGAAACCCATCTGGAAACTATCGAGAAATATGCTTTGCTGAGGAATCTGATCGACAGCAACGGCATCATAGACGAGGGCGTACTTGACAAATTGAAACTGAATTGTCGCTCAATTCTCGAAACCCAGGATGAAGTAGACAAGCAATTGATGGACTTGTGCCTGGATGTGATTTACAACACCAATATGAAAGCCCTGGGGCTGCACAACCTCATCATGTTGTTTATCGAGTGGGAAGGAAAGAAACAGCAACCCATTGAAAGTGGGGAAACAGAATAATCGAAGTCCGTTTTGAGAGGTTATCAACTGACAGATTTTCTGCCCACGACGAAAAAAGAGGTGGAGTTGAAAGGATGGAACACGCTGGACGTCATCTTGTTTTCTGGTGATGCCTACGTAGACCATCCCTCTTTCGGCGCGGCCGTTATCGGTCGTGTGCTCGAAGCACATGGCTATCGGGTGGCCATTGTTCCCCAGCCCGACTGGCATGGCGACTTTCGCGATTTCAAGAAATTAGGTCGTCCGCGCCTGTTTTTCGGCATTTCGCCCGGTTGCATGGACTCAATGGTCAACAAATATACGGCTAACCGACGGCTCAGGTCGGAAGATGCGTATAGCCCAGACGGCCGACACGACTGCCGTCCGGAGTATCCTACGATTGTCTACAGCCGCATTCTGAAGCAACTCTATCCCGATGTTCCTGTTGTTTTAGGCGGTATCGAAGCCTCGTTGCGAAGGCTCACACATTATGATTATTGGCAGGACAAACTGATGAAGTGCATACTCTGCGACTCCGGAGCAGACATCATCAGTTATGGAATGGGCGAAAAATCCATCGTCGAGATAGCCAACGAACTGAATGAAGGAAAGAGAATCAGCGACTTGAAGCATCTTCCGCAGACGGTTTACCTGGCCAAGAGAGACCAGATACCCAATGGCATCAACGACCAAGATATCGTGCTGCACTCGCACGAGGAGTGCCTGCACAGCAAAAAGGCCGAAGCCGAGAATTTCCGCCATATAGAGGAAGAGTCAAACAAGATTCATGCGCAACGCCTGATACAGGAAGTGGACGGCAAATACGCCGTTGTGAACCCACCATATCCCCCTATGACGACCGAGGAACTCGACCAGTCGTTTGACCTTCCCTATACCCGGATGCCGCATCCGAAATACAAAAACAAGCGCATTCCTGCCTTCGA
Organism: Prevotella sp. UBA4268; assembly: GCA_002395135.1. Taxonomy (GTDB): domain Bacteria; phylum Bacteroidota; class Bacteroidia; order Bacteroidales; family Bacteroidaceae; genus Prevotella. Next base: position 18,250 of record DGWC01000042.1, read on the forward strand.
GATGATCAAGCACTCTGTCAACATCCATCGCGGATGCTTCGGAGGCTGCGCCTTTTGCACCATTTCAGCCCACCAGGGCAAATTCATCACATGCCGAAGCAAGGAAAGCATCCTCAAAGAAGTAAGGCAAGTCATCGAACAGCCTGACTTCAAAGGCTATCTGAGCGACTTAGGCGGTCCCTCGGCCAATATGTATGGCATGCGAGGAAACAACCAGAAGGCATGCGAGAAATGCAAACGGCCCTCGTGCATACACCCGGAAGTGTGCCCCAACCTGAATACCGACCACACACCTTTGCTCGAAATCTATCATGCCGTAGATGCTCTTCCCGGCATCAAGAAGAGTTTCATTGGCAGCGGCGTGCGCTATGACCTGCTCCTGCACCACAGCAAAGACGAGGCCACCAACAAGGCAGCAAAGGAATATACCCGCGAATTGATTTGCAAGCATGTCAGCGGCCGGTTGAAAGTGGCACCCGAACACACTTCCGACTCGGTGCTCCGGCTCATGCGAAAACCATCGTTTAGTCAGTTTGAAACATTCAAACGAATCTTCGACCGCATCAACAAAGAAGAACAACTGAACCAGCAGATCATTCCGTATTTCATCAGTTCGCATCCCGGATGCAAGGAAGAAGACATGGCCGAGTTGGCCGCCATCACCAAACAACTCGATTTCCATCTGGAACAAGTGCAGGATTTCACACCCACGCCCATGACCGTTGCCACCGAGACATGGTATACCGGGTATGACCCCTATACGTTAGAACCGGTGTTCTCGGCAAAGACGCAGAAGGAAAAACTGGCTCAGCGGCAGTTCTTCTTCTGGTATAAGCCGGAAGAACGCAGCAACATAGAAAGGGAACTGCGCCGCATCGGGCGCGAAGACCTCATCAGCAAACTCTACGGCAATGTGCCCCGGCAGCACAAACAGGCACAGGCAGCATATCACCCCTACTCTTCACAACATGATAACCATCGCAGAACAAAAGATACAAGGAAAGAAAACGACCGGAACGTGCGAAGACGGAATGGTTGCAACCGATAGTTTCGTAGCCGTTATTGATGGAAGCACCAGCAAAAGTGCCGTGCAACTGCGCAACGATATGCGCAACGGCCGATATGCCATGATGCTTGTCTGCCAATATGTTACGACCGTTCCGAAAAACATTACGTGTGAGGAATTCTGTAAAGGCATCACTTCCGTGTTCCAGAACACATACCAGGAACACGGCATTTCCATTGACGAACTGAGAGAAAAGCCTGTTGAACGCCTCACGGCCAGTGCGATTGTCTACAGCGCATACAGAAAAGAAATATGGATGATTGGCGACTGCCAATGTCTCGTCGACGGTGTGTTCCACGACAATGAGAAGCCTGAAGAGGCTGTCAATGCCCTGAAAAGAAGCAAGTTTATCCATGAGAAACTGCGGCAAGGAGCACTCGTCTCCGATTTCCAGCAGAGAGACCTTGGCCGGGAACACATTCTCCAGGACATCATCCAGTCCTGCAAAAAGCAAAACATCACTTATGCCGTCATCGACGGGTTCCCCATTTTCTTGGGTGGCGTGAAGGTCATCCACGCCAGTCATGCCCATGAAATCGTGCTGGCAACCGACGGCTATCCGCGGCTGCACGCATCACTGAAGGAAAGTGAGGATGCACTGAGAAGCATTCTCAGAGACGACCCCTTGTGCATCAGTCTCCACGTTGCCACCAAGGCACAGATGAAAGGCAACGACAGTTTTGATGACAGAACCTACGTCAGATTCACCGACTCGGAATAGGCGGCTGCCATCTCTGCACACCGTTCTCCATCGATGGCGGCTGAGACGATACCACCTGCATAGCCCGCACCTTCGCCACAAGGGAACAGTCCTTCCACCGAAACGTGCTGCAGATTCTCCCTGTTCCTGATAATTCTCACAGGCGAAGAGGTGCGCGTTTCTACGGCAATCAGCACCGCCTCATTCGTCAGGAAACCGCGGCTCATCTGTCCAAACTTCTTGAAACCTGCGCGCAGACGGCCTGAAATCATCGGCGGCAGCCAGAAATGCAACGGACTGGCAATCAAGCCGGGTGCATAACTGCTTCTGGGGAGGTTGGCACTTAACTTGCCATTCACAAAGTCTGCCATTCTCTGGGCGGGTGCCATCTGCTTCCTGTTGCCCTGTATCCAGCAGTCATATTCCAGTTTCTCCTGAAAGCGCATCATGCAGAGCGCATCCGAAACATCGGCTCCGATGTCTTCAGGATGCAGTTCCACCACCATACCCGAATTGCTCCACTGCGTGCCTCTGTTAGACGGGCTCATGCCATTTACCACAATTTGCTGCGGTCCTGTTGCTGCCGGAATCACGAAACCGCCCGGACACATGCAGAAACTATACACGCCGCGATCTTCAACCTGTGTCACAAAACTGTATTCCGCAGCAGGAAGATAGTCTCCCCGACCCTGTTTGCTATGGTATTGTATCTGGTCTATCAGTTGCGAAGGATGCTCCAGACGCACGCCCACGGCAAGCGACTTGGCCTCAATGGGTATCTTCTGGTCAGACAGATAGCGGTAAACATCTCTCGCCGAATGACCCGTTGCCAGGATTACAGAGCCGTGGAACGTCTTGTAGGTATTCGTTTTCAAGTCTAAAGCCTCCACGCCCACTGCGAGCCCTTCAAGAACTGGGAGGCTGCCACTTGACATTTCGTGCTCCAACAACAGCCTCGTCATTTTCGTCTGGAAATGCACTTCACCGCCACATCTGATGATGGTGTTGCGGATATTCTCGATTATGCGCGGCAGTTTGTCGGTTCCGATGTGCGGATGTGCATCCGACAGGATGCTGGTGCTGGCTCCGTGCTGACAGAAAACATTCAGTATTTTCTCCACGCTTCCCCGTTTCTTGCTCCGGGTATAGAGTTTCCCGTCGCTGAAGGCACCGGCTCCGCCCTCGCCGAAACAATAGTTGCTCTCTTCGTCCACCACATTCGTCTTGGCAATAGCAGCCAAATCGCGCTTGCGCTCATGCACGTCCTTGCCCCTTTCCAGCACGATGGGCCTGAATCCCAACTCTATCAAGCGCAAGGCTGAGAACAGACCGCCAGGTCCTGCTCCTACCACGACAACAGAGGGAGCGGAAGAGACATCATTATATATAATAGGTGTATAGGCATCGTCTTCGGGCTGTTCGTTGACATATACCCTGACTTTCAGGTTGACATAGATAAGGCGCTGCCGGGCATCGATGCTCTTTTTCAGCACGCGCACATGGGTGATTGACTCAAAGTCAATGCCCTCCTCATGCGCAAGATAGTCTTTCATAGAAGCCTCGCAAGCCGCCTGATGCGGCAGCAGGCGCAGTTGATATTCTTTGATCATATCGTAATAATTTGGCACAAAATTACTAAAATATATTGGAAATTGTTGTGCATTACGAGATTTCTTTATAATTTTGCACACAAATTAACCGAGCGCTGCCCCTCATTCGTCAGAGGGTGCTCAAGAAATTTGCAATTATCAATGAAAGTATTAAAGTTTGGCGGAACGTCTGTTGGTTCCGTAAAAAGCATTTTATGCTTAAAAAAGATTGTTGAAAAAGAGGCACGCAAACAACCGGTTGTTGTTGTTGTCAGTGCGCTCAGTGGTATAACCGACAAGTTGCTCTCAACTTCTCAGATGGCTCTCTCTGGCGATGAGCACTACAGAGATGCGTTTGACGAAATGGTAAGCAGGCATCATCAGATGATTGATACCATCATTACCGACACGAAGAAACGCGAAGACCTGTTCAACACCGTAGATTCGCTTTTCGAACAATTGAAAAGCATCCTCTTTGGAGTCTACCTGATTCACGACTTAAGCGAGAAGACACAGAACGCCATCGTCTCTTATGGTGAGCGACTGAGCAGCCATATCGTTGCCACACTGATTAAGGGTGCGCGCAGAATGAACTCGCGCGACTTCATCAGAACAGAGAAAAAGAACGGAAAGCATGTGCTTGATGCAGACCTCACCAACCAACTGGTGCGCCAGATATTCAGCGAAATGCCCAAGGTGGCAGTGGTTCCAGGCTTCATCAGCCGTGACAAGAACACTAAGGAAACCACGAATCTCGGCCGCGGAGGCTCCGACTACACCGCCGCTATCATAGCAGCCGCGCTCGATGCCGAAGTATTGGAAATATGGACAGACGTAGACGGCTTCATGACTGCCGACCCGCGCGTCATCAAAACGGCCTATACCATCAACGAACTCAGTTACGTTGAAGCCATGGAACTCTGCAACTTCGGTGCCAAGGTGATATATCCCCCAACCATTTACCCGGTATGCGTGAAGAATATACCTATCAAGGTAAAGAACACGTTCAACCCCAACCATCCGGGAACCCTTATCAAAGAGAAAATCAAAGACGACAACAAGCCCATCAAGGGCATCTCAAGCATCAAGGGCACGTCGCTCATCACCGTGACCGGACTGTCGATGGTGGGTGTCATCGGCGTCAACCGACGCATCTTCACCACACTGGCCAACAAGGGCATCTCGGTGTTCATGGTGTCGCAGGCATCTTCCGAGAACTCCACCTCCATCGGTGTGCGCGACGAGGATGCCGCTGCTGCCGCAGAGGCACTGAACACGGAGTTCGCCAAAGAGATAGAGACTGGTGCCATGTTCTCCATGCAGGTCGAGAGCGGCCTGGCCACCATCGCCATCGTAGGCGAGAACATGAAGCAGACGCCAGGCATCGCCGGCAAGCTGTTCGGCACGCTCGGACGTAGCGGCATCAGCGTCATAGCCTGCGCACAGGGTGCCTCGGAGACGAACATCTCGTTCGTGGTCGACGGACGATTCCTGCGCAAGTCGCTCAACGTGCTACACGACTCGTTCTTCCTCTCCGAATACAAGGTACTGAACATCTTCATCTGCGGCATCGGCACCGTGGGCGGCATGCTGCTGGAGCAAATCCGCACCCAGCAGCAGTTCCTCATGCAGTCGCGCCGGCTGAAGCTCAACGTGGTGGGCATCTCTGATGTACAAAACTTTGTACTCGATCGTGATGGTATTGACTTGGACAATTATGAGCAGATATTGCGTGCCGGCTACCCAGCCAATACTGAACACATGAGGGACGAGATCGTAAAGATGAATATCTTCAACAGCGTTTTCGTCGACTGTACCGCCAGCAAGCAGATAGCCACACTCTACCAGACTTTCTTAGAGCACAACATATCGGTAGTGGCTGCCAACAAGATTGCAGCCTCAAGCGACTACGACAGCTACTTGAAGCTCAAGCAGACTGCTCGCGACAAGGGTGTCTGGTTCCGCTACGAGACGAATGTTGGCGCCGGTCTGCCCATTATCGGCACCATCAACGACCTGCGCAACTCCGGCGACAAGATACTGAAGATACAGGCCGTGCTGAGCGGCACGCTCAACTACATCTTCAACAAGATCAGTGCCCAGATGCCCTTCAGCGCCACCGTGCGGCAGGCACAGGCCGAAGGCTATTCCGAGCCCGACCCGCGCATCGACC
>DGWC01000079.1 GCA_002395135.1 Prevotella sp. UBA4268
CCCAGCTGCGCTACAAGACCTATGTGCGCAAGACACAGGAAAATTGGGAGGAGTAATCCCCTATTCTATCTAATAAAAAAAGGAGCATCATTTGGTGCTCCTTTTTTTTCTTATTATCGTTTGTATCATAATATATCCTGCCCTTGGCCATCTCCAGAATTCCTGGCATACAGGCGGGCAACGACGGCGCCGCTGATGTTGTGCCACACGCTGAAGACGGCACCAGGGATGGTGGCCATAGGATAGGCGGCGAAGTGGAGAGTAGCGAGACTGGAGGCAAGACCAGAGTTCTGCATGCCCACCTCGATGCTGATAGCCTTACGTTTGGCAGCAGGAAGGCGCAGCAGGCGACCTATCAGATAGCCTATAGAAAGTCCGCAAAGGTTGTGGAGAATCACAACGAGAATGATGATGAGTCCGCCCGCAAGCAGTTTCGAGGCATTGGCGGCAATGATGATGAGTACGATGGCACAGATGGCAAGTGTTGACACAGCAGGAAGATATGCCGTAGCACGCTCTGTGAACTTCGGCCAAAGCCACTTGGCAACCAGTCCGGCCACGATGGGAACGATGACCACCCAGAGAATACTCAGCAGCATACCAGCCACTTCGACATCCACTGTCTGCCCCACCAACATCCATACCAACAAAGGTGTAACAAAAGGTGCAAGCACCGTCGAGGTGGCTGTCATGCCGACACTCAGTGCAAGGTCTCCCTTAGCCAGATAGGTAATGACGTTCGAGGCCGTACCGCCAGGACAACAGCCCACAAGAATCACCCCCACGGTCAATGCCTCATCGAGTGCGAACAACCTACTGAGTGTCCATGCCAACAGGGGCATGACGGTGAACTGCGCCATACAACCAATGGCGATATCACGTGGACGGCTGAACACAATGCGGAAGTCCTCCAAGCGAAGGGCCATACCCATGCCAAACATAATCAGGCCAAGCAATGGATTGATAACACTGGGCTTCATGCCGCTAAACGTACCGGGTGTCAACAATGCCAGCACTGCCGACAGCAGCACCAACACACCCATATAGTCAGAAATCAGTTTGCAAATCTTTTTCATTGTCGCTTTATTTTGTGGAACGCTATGATGATTGCATTCCTCTGCAAAGATATACATTATTTTACAAATATGTAACTATCATCGAAAAAATATATGTCTCTGCCCATAAAACCCACCCAAAAGAACCGAACCGAAACACGATGAGGTTAATCATATTATCACTGTTGGAAAGGGATACTTATGGTAGCGGCGACACTCCATTTAATTATGTTATACCGTATGAAGAAGATATATGACGCTATCTCCAACTCATCTATCAAAGATTGTCTTGTATCATCATTGTCCATTGACAGATGCCGCTATATAAGGTCTCAAAGAGAAGAATTAGATTTTAATGGAAAGAAGAGTCTTTCTCGTAAAAATGATGTATCTTTGCATCAAAAACACATATGAAAGGATTCAACTCATATACAAATGGACTTGACTTATCTGCCCTAAAAGAATATTGTATCCATCACGGACGACTGACCAAGTATTCCAAAGGCGATTATTTCATCAAAACTGGTGAAACATCACGTATTGTGGGCTATGTAGAAGTGGGCTATTTCAAATATACCGTTCACAACCTTTCTGAACATAAAGACTATATCACGGGCTTTGCCTTTGAGAACGAGTTTGTGGGTGACTATCCGAATTGCCTTTATCGAAAGACCTCTGAAGTAACAATTGTTGCAGCAACATCCTGTATGTTATATCAACTCTCAGGCGAAGAGTTACTCAGGATGCTTGATTCTGACTGTATGAAAGAAATCAAACAGGCCATATCTGACCAACTTTTCTATCAAGTCTATTGCCAGTATCTTGACACTTATCGCATTTCTACCAGAGAACGATATCACAACTTGCTTCATCGTTGTCCTGATATTGTACAAAGCATCAGCCTAAAAGACATAGCCTCCTATCTGAAAGTAACGCCAACAACCATCAGTAACATTCGTAGGGAAATTACTTTTTGCAGATAAATTCTCAAAACGTTTTGAGAATTTATTATCAACATCGCATTTTCGTCTTTCTGTTTTGCGCATGGTATCAATCAATTCAATATCTTTGCACAAAACAATAACGACATGAACATTATTATCATTGGAGCCACCTCGGGAATTGGCAAAGCCCTCTTCTTGAATTATGCAAAACAAGGCCATCACATAGGCATCATCGGCAGGCGGACGCATCTGTTAGAAGAACTGCGTCAACAGTATCCTCTCAACACGATGACTGCGACAGCAGACATTACAATATTTAAAGAAACAAGTTTGGCCATTAACAATATCCAAAAAGCATTTGGCAGTATAGACTTGGCTATTGTCTGTGCAGGTACAGGAGAACTCAATCCATTGCTCAACTTTGATATAGAGCGTCCTACAATTGATACAAATGTTCTTGGATGGACATTTGTTGTTGACACCCTCTATGGCCTATTCCACCAACAAGGCAACGGCCATCTTGTTGCAATCACATCTGTGGGAGGTTTGCGAGGAGAACCGATGTCACCTGCTTACAGCGCAACAAAAGCATACCAAATCAACTATATGGAAGCATTGCGCAAAAAATCATTCAAAGACGGAAGCCGGATAACGGTAACAGACATCAGGCCAGGGCTCGTTGAAACGGCAATGGCAAAGGGTGACGGACTGTTTTGGGTAATGCCAGCAAACAAGGTTGCTCGACAAATAAGCGTTGCTATCAGTAAGAAAAAGGATAAAGCCTACGTTACAAAACGCTGGCATATTCTTGCCTTTGTCAACAAGAGTCTACCCTTCAGCCTTTACAAAAGGATGTGATGTCGCGCATTCGGTCATTCACCTCCTTACTATCTTCAAGCACATTCCATATAGCATCTTCAGAAAGGACACCACGTTGCAGGTCATTAGGTAATAGACCGGATTCGTCGTCAGCGAAATCTTTTTTCCACTCATCGCTGCCATAATAAGAATCGAGAGCATGCAGAGATTCTTGTGCAGCCACATATTGATCTAATGCTGCAGAGAGTTGCATCACAGCGAGGGAGGCTCGGTCGAGATGATGCTCCATCTGTTTAATACGTTCTATCTGTTCCATCTTTGTATGTGTAATAGGCTAAATTATGCTGTATAGTTATGGTCGATAATAACGGTCACCTGCTCATTGGGCACCAATGCCGACAATTCTTCACGCAGTTGCTGCTCAAAACGACGCTCATCGGTCACAGAAATATCTGGGACAACATCCACAGAGACACGATTCTCTTCAGCAAAATAACAGAAACCATGCACCTGCAGTATTTCCTTATGAGCAGCCAGAGCCTGCATCACCTTGCTTTGCAATGCAGCCGTTTTGTTCTCTCCTGTGGCAATTGAATACACACCTACTGTCAGCACAATATTGTGGCGCTCGAACATAGCCTCAGAGATTCGTCGCGTAAGCCGGTGTATGTCAATGGCCGTCATCGTATCGTAGACATTAATATGTAGTGAACCAATCAACAAGTTTGGCCCATAGTTGTGCAAGATAATGTCGAACACCCCATGAACACCCTTGAAATCGGAAACTTCTTTTTTGATTTCTGCCACCAATTCAGGCGACAGTCGGCTTCCAAGCAACTGGTTGATGGGCGACGACAGCATCTCCACACCGGCCTTGATGATGAGCAGCGAGATGAGCACACCAAGAATGCCGTCGAGCGAAACATGCCATATCAGCATCACAACGGCCGACACCAATGTGGCCAAAGTGACGATTGCATCAAAGAGCGCATCGGCACCCGAGGCAATGAGCGCATCGCTTTCCAACCGTTTGCCCTTGCTCTTAACGTATGCTCCAAGCACCAGTTTCACTACAACACCCACGATGATAACCACCAGTGTCACCGTAGTGTAGTTGGGTTCTGTGGGGTTTATCAGTTTTCTGACCGACTCAATCATTGACGAAACACCAGCCCCCAACACGATAATTGCAATAATGATGGCACTTAAATACTCAATGCGGCCATAGCCGAAAGGATGTTTCAGGTCGGCAGGGCGCTCAGAGAGTTTGGTGCCTATGATGGTGATGGCACTCGAAAGCGCATCGCTCAGATTGTTTACAGCATCCATGACCACCGCTATAGAGCCTGCGAGGATACCGACAACGGCCTTGAACGCGGCCAACATCACATTGGCCCCTATGCCAATCCAACTGGTACGAATGATTTGTGATGAACGATTCATATCACTATATATATTATAATGTCGTTGAATACTTAGGTTATATTCTTTTCAGTTTGCAAAGACACACAAGAGAATCACAAAGAGACAGGCTGCTTACGGCATGCCATCCACATTCGGCGTTCATCATCAGTCATCTTTTCAATGGCATAGCGGAGCATCGTGCGAGGCATGTCAGGACCGTGCTGACTGAGAAAATCACGAAGCAAATCCATAGAAACGCGCTTTCCCATCTCTCTGAGCATCCAGCCAACGGCTTTGTGCATCAGGTCGTGAGTATGATTCAGATGCTTCTCTGCATAGCGCAGGCACCACGAAGGGTCACCCATCTGCGATGTTTTCCATGTGGACACCATACTGATGCGCTGTTTCCACAAACAGGAACTGCCGGCCAACTCATCGAGCAGATGCATTTTGTAGTCCCTATGAAGTCCGGCGGCATTCCCACCGATACGTGTAGGCAGCATCAGCCAGTGACCAAGAATCTTGGGAGCCGACATATCCACCAGATCCCAATTGTTTGCCCGCTCAGCAAACCGCAGATAAAGCATCACTATTTCATCGCGCTTGCTGATGGCTTCCGCATTATTCACGAGGCGCTTCGAGGCCTGTCGCTCAAACTGAGCCACAAGAATCAGCAACCCACAGAGTCTTACCTCATGCCATCGGCTCATCAGCAATTCTGGAATCTCACTGAGCGGCGTGTCTTTTGCCGCCTTTATCACCTCGCGAGTTAGCGGCACTTTGATTCCTAAGAACTCATCTCCATAGCCATACTGCCCCGGTGCGGTCTTGAAAAAACGCATCAGATTCTGTCGCTGCTCCTCGTCAAACAGCGATTCCATATAACCGATTATCTCCTGAGCCGTTATCATGACGCTTTCTAATCTCATTGTACACTCTCAATGCGGAGCCTAAGCAGACCTGCAGGCACTCGCACCTCCACTTCGTCGCCTGCCTTTTTATTCAAGAGAGCCTGTGCAATGGGCGACTTGATGGATATCTTTCCCTCGCGAATATTTGCCTCATGGGGGCTGGCAATGGTATAAGTCATCTTTTTGCCATTCGCCAAATTCATCATTTCCACCTTGCTGAGCAATTGCACATTATCGCCGGTGAGCCGCGAAACATCAATCACACGTGCGTTGGCAAGTACCTTTTGCTTGAAACGGATTCTGCCAAGCAACCGCGCCTGTTCACGTTTAGCGGCGTGATACTCAAAATTTTCGCTGAGGTCGCCTTTGTCACGCGCCTCTGCAATCGCCTCTCTCACTTGGGGAAGTTCTACGCTTTCCAACTGATGCAGTTCGGCCACGAGTTTGTCGTAGCCCTCCTGTGACATATATTCCATATCTATCTGTTTAAGACCTCAACCGTTTCTACTCGTAATCGTCAATCACATTGTTCATGAAATTCATCATTGGCTTGGCCACTTGAAACACTTCGGCCATTTCGTCAAGCCAGCCATCACCGTCGAAGAAGTCATCAGAAACACGCTTCCAGCAGCAATAGTCTTTCATACGGAGATATTCAATAAACTCATAATCTCTTGGAAAACCGCTCGGGGCTGTCTTCAACATACTGATGCCAAAGCCTTTCGGCGACGGCACATTACCCTCTTCCCACTCTCCCACTCCGGGTTTTCCGAAAAGATTTACAAACCTCTTGTTCTCGACGATGGCTCTCCACTGGTCGATATTCGCCATGATTTCATTGCGGCACGATGTCAGGATGTTGGTGGGCAGCCAGTAACTACCACATGCCAACATGCAATTGCCGGGTTCAAGATGAATATAATAGCCTCCGTGAAGCGACTTTTTGCCGTGGGCGGAGATGTAAGAACCGAGATGGCGTTTATACGGTGACTTGTCTGGAGAGAAGCGCGTGTCGCGATAAAAACGATAAACGGAATCCTTCACGGTGACATGCGCAATGGTATCATCAAACTCCGTAATCTTTCCAATGGCTAAAGCAACACCCTCCTCGAAGTCATGGCGAACGATTTCATATCCTTTCTTGTTCTGCTGAAACCAAGGTCGGTTGTTGTTTGCAGCAATATCTTTTAGAAAACCTAATATTCTTTGAGACTGCATAATAGTATTTTATCATTATAATTATTCAAACACGATAATTGCCAAATATTCAACAATTTGCAACAAAACACTCAATCAAGTTTTGAATTATCTAACAATTTGGGACAGAGAAACTCAAACTGGCATTTATCGCAGTGTGGCTGACGGCTCTGGCACACATATCTTCCATGGAGCAAAAGCCAGTGATGGGCATCGGCACGATCTGCTTCGGGAATGTTTTTGCTGAGTTCCTGCTCCACCTTTACAGGAGTATTGGCATTCTTCGACACCAACCCCATGCGATGACTGACGCGATACACATGCGTATCCACGGCAATGGCACTACGTCCGAAAGCAACAGCCTGGATCACATTGGCCGTTTTCCGACCTACACCTGGCAGACTGACAAGGTCTTTCATATCTGCCGGCACTTCGCCAGCGTACTTTTCTACCAGCATACGCGACATTTCTACCAGATGTTTTGACTTGGCATTGGGATAACTCACGCTCTTTACGTATTCCAGAACCTCATCTGGTTCGGCCGTTGCCATGGTTTTCGCATCTGGATAGCGGCGGAAAAGCGCTGGTGTCACTTGGTTGATGCGTTTGTCGGTGCACTGCGCGCTCAGCACAGTGGCCACCAGCAGTTGGAAAACGCTACCAAACTCCAGTTCTGTGGTTATGTGCGGCATGCGTTCACGAAAATAATCCAGTATATACTGGTATTTTTCTTTTTTTCTCATGACCTGCAAAAATACTTGAAATCTTCCATAAAACAAAATAATATAGTTAAGAATTTTGATGATTAAGAAAAAAAGTGTATTTTTGCAAAGTGATATTTTATTTCTCAGGAACAGGCAACACGCGATGGGCTGCTAAGGAAATCGAACAGGCCATCCACGAACCGCTGCTCAATATAGCCGTCGAAATTAACGGCGATTGCCGCTATTCATTGTCGGAAGGTGAGCGGATTGGCTTTTGTTTCCCCGTTCACGGCTGGCGTCCGCCTAAACTGGTGCGTGAGTTTATCGCCAAATTGTCGTTTGGCAACGATGCATCATCACATTTCTGCTGGGCTTTGTGCACGGCGGGCGATGACATTGGGCTAAGCATGGAATACCTCAACAAAGACCTGGAAAAAAAACATTTACATGCCAGTAGCATGTTTTCGCTTATCATGCCAGAGAGTTATGTGGGACTTCCCTTTATGGATGTGGATTCGCCAGATAAGGAATGGACCAAGAAAAAGAAAGCCGAGAGAGCGCTTCTTGACATCTTGCCTTATATCATCCAAAAGGAAGCGGGCATCATCCGCACATATAAAGGCCACTGGCCTAAGATAAACAGCCACGTGTTAGGTGCTGCCTTCGTTAAATATCTCATCACAGACAAACCGTTTCGCGTGAAAGAGGAGGTCTGCAAGAAATGCGGGAAATGCGCAGAAGTATGTCCTGTTCATGACATTCAGGCATCCAGAGGCGAAACACCGTCATGGAAACATAACGGAAAGTGCCTCACGTGTTTCAGTTGTTATCACCATTGCCCCGTTCATGCCATTGAATACGGCTGGAGAACCAAAAACAAGGGGCAGTATTTGTATTATTATAACAAATTAAGGAAAAAGGTATGAAAAGACTGTTCAATACACTCATTATCACTATCATTGCCATCAATTGCTTAGCAGTGAAACCGCAACGTGGACCGCAGACAGTAAGACAATCAGACGGGACGCATCTGACCATATACAGTTATGGCGATGCCTCACTGCACTGGTACACAACATCCGACGGAGTGCTGCTGGTACACGATGACCTTTCTTACTTTATTGCCGAAGTGGATGAAAGCGGAGAACTGCATGCCACATCCATTCTGGCCCACTCGCCTGCATTGCGCAACGAGCAAGAAAAGGATGCCATAGCCCGTCAAAACAAGGATTTATTCTACGACTGCTTACAAAACAGTACTTCTTCAGCAAAGAAAGCGCTGCCTAAGAAGGAAAAATTGTCAACCAATTCCACCTATTTCCCCCACGAAGGCTCACCTAAAGCCATTGTAATACTGGCAGAATTCACCGATTCGCTGTTTAAAAACGATTACGAAACCACCTACAAACTCTTCGATTCGTTTCTGAATGCCGACGGTGCGCCTACTAACGACGTGGACAAAACTGTGGAAAGAAACTACGGCAGCGTGAAACAATATTTCAAGGACATCAGTTTCGGACAGTTCACACCGCAGTTTGACGTTTACGGACCTGTGAAACTCAACCACGAAATGAAATATTACGGCGAAGGAGAAAGCGACCACATGGATAGATTCATACCCGATGTGTGCAAGGCAGCCGACGATTTGATTGACTTTTCACAGTATGATGCCAACGGTGATGGATATGTAGATCTCGTCTATGTCATCTATGCCGGCTATGGAGAGAGTTACACGGGTGTAACCTCCAATGCCATCTGGCCTAAATCAGACACAGGTAATTATGGCACATACGACGGGAAGACCGTTTCGAGATATGGCGTTCACTGCGAGTTGGGAGGAAGTCCCGAGCATACAGCACACTGGGGAGAGAAACGCATCAATGGAATCGGGTTGTTCGTTCATGAGTTTTCCCACTGCATGGGTTTGCCAGACATCTATCCTACCGTTACATCTGCAAGGATCAACAATCAGGCAATGGAAGACTGGGATGTGATGGACGGAGGCGAATACTTGGGTGGCAACATCGGCTTCTATCCTGCGGAATACACGCCGTGGGAGCGCGAAGTGCTGGGCTGGATGACCATAGACACACTGAAAGAGGCACAGCGAGTTAGTCTTGAAACGGTGCAGAACGGCAAGAAAGCCTACCGCATCATGAACGACAACGACAGCAAAGGGCGTGAATATTTCCTGCTCTTCAATGTGCAGAATGAAGGTTGGAATACTTACGCTCGCGGACATGGCATGCTGGTGATGCACTTGAACTACAGTTCTGCTTACGTTGGCGTTCACGATCACCCCAACAACACGCCCAATTCACCACGCCTCACCATTGTGCCTGCTGATGGACTGCTAATCAGTTCGTATCAGGTGCTTGGGGAAGACGAAGTGGATCCAAACAAATATACTGCAAACGAGTATCGCGCCAGTTATGCAGGTGACCCCTTCCCTGGTAGTCAGGAGGTGCATTTCCTCACAGACACCAGTGCCATAAAGCCCACTGTCTATGTGGGTGACAGGCTTAACAAGCCCATTTTCAATATTCAAGAAGACGAGAATGGCATCATCACCTTCGACTTCTTGGAAGATATTTCATCAGGCATACACGGCATACAGGTTGTCGCGCCCGACGAAAGGAAGAAGATTTACACACTCGACGGAATCTACGCAGGTGATGACCTGAACGCTTTGCCCAAGGGAATATACATCTTAAACAGAAAGAAAGTGGTGGTCAAATAGACATCAGTAAGTCTTTCTCCACATTATTTATATATAATACCATACTTGTATTATCATAGACAATACTTAATTTATATATAATACCATACTTGTATTATCATAGACAATACTTATATATCATCATAAAGGGAACCCGTTGAGGTTCCCTTTTTCATTTCTGCAAAGCAATCATATTGCTTCATCTCCATAACGAATGCAACACCTGTTGATACGTTACGATTCCGAGCACTCAACAATGAGGGGCTTATATGGTTATGAAACCAGTCATTCCCACCATGTGTCGAATTCCGCCCGTTCTTACTTAACCGTACGTCTCAATAAGGTATTTCACAAACTGCGGGTCCTGGAAGTTCACGGTTCCCGTGTCTTGCTGATTCATCTTGGCTATCTGTGCCATCTCTTCTTCGGTCAATGCAAAGTCGAAAATCTGGAAGTTTTGTGCCATACGTTCCTTGTGACTCGACTTGGGAATGGCCACGATACCACGTTGCGTCAGCCAGCGAAGGCCCACTTGCGCAGCACTCTTGCCATATTTATGTCCGATAGCACCCAGCGTTTCGCTCTTTACAATGCCTTCAACGCCCTGTCCGCCCAGCGGTCCCCAGGCCATCATTGTCGTATTGGTCTCTGCAAGAATGGGCTCAATACCCGTCTGCTGTATCATCACGTTGCACTGCAACTGGTTCACCATTGGCTTCACATCTACATAATGGGCGAAGTCGAAGAAACGTGCTGCCTGGAAATTGGATACTCCGATGGCACGAACCTTGCCTTCATCGTATGCTTTCTCCATAGCCCGCCATGTGCCGAACACATCGCCGTAGGCCTGGTGGATGAGCAGCAGGTCGATGTAGTCGGTCTGCAACTTGCCTAAACTCTCATCAATGCTCTTAGCGGCCTTCTCCTCACCAGCATTCGAAATCCATACCTTCGTCGTTAGGAAGATATCTTCGCGACGGATGCCGCTCTTCACAATGGCATCGCCAACACCGTCTTCGTTCTGATAAGCCTGTGCCGTGTCTATCAGACGATAGCCTACAGACAGCGCATCACTTACACAACGCTCCGCCTCCTGTGGCGGTACCAAGAACACACCGTAGCCTAACAACGGCATCTCTACTCCATTCGATAACTTGATTGTTTCCATAATTAAAGACTTGCCATTAAGATTTCCTTGATGTCCTGTTCACTAAGCGGAGCGTAAGCATGCTCCAGTCCCTCATTCACAGCGATGTGATGAGCCATCTCATCTATACGGCTGTCATCGATACCCACTTCACGCAGATGCATCGGGATGTTGATACTCTCAAAGAAGCGATAGGTCGCGTCGATGGCTTTCTCTGCTATCTCCTGTTTGGGAAGAGAAGCATCAATGCCAAAAACGTTGATGCCGTATTTCACAAAGCGGTCTATGGTCTTTTCATTGAGTATATGCTTCATCCAACGCGGTGTGATGATAGCCAGTCCTTCGCCGTGAGTGATATCATAATAGGCACTCAGCGCGTGCTCAATACCATGACAGGGCCAGCCACTGTGACTGTTTCCAAGCGACAGGATGCCATTGCAGCCGTAAGTGCAGCACAGCATCATCTCGGCACGTGCGGTGTAATCCTCGGGATTGTCCAGACACTTGCGGGCATTCACCATCAGGCTCTTGAGCATCGACTCGCAGAAGCCGTCGTTCAGCAGTGTCGTATCTGCTGCGAAATATTGCTCAATGGTATGGTTCATGGCATCGGCACAGCCTGCTGCCGTCTGCTTTTTCGATACAGAGAAAGTATAGACGGGGTCGAGAATAGAGCATACGGGGAAGAGCAGCGGATCCAAATAACCGATTTTGTCGTTGGTCTCAGTGCGTGAGATAACACCACCGCAGTCATACTCAGAGCCTGTTGCCGCCAGCGTCAGAATGTCCACGATAGGCAGTGCTGCCTGCGCTTTCACCTTATAGGTAATCAGATCCCACACATCACCATCGTACTTGGCACCTGCTGCAATGGCCTTTGAACAGTCAAGCACCGAGCCGCCACCAACGGCCAGAATAACATCCACCTGCTCGGCCTTGCAGATGCGCACACCCTCGAGCACACTGGGTTCGTACTTCGGATTGGGCTGGATGCCTGCGAGTTCGAAGATTTCAAAGTCTTTCAACAATTCCTTCACACGGTCGTAAAGACCAAGTTTCTTAATGCTACCACCGCCGTAAGTCAGCAGCACACGCTTTCCCAGAGGCCGCATTACCTCAGGAAGTTTCACAATCGACTCACGTCCAAAGATGAGTCGCGTTGGGGTCATGTAATCAAAGTTCTGCATAATTCTTTTATTATAGGTTCTTATTTCATTAGTTTCGTCAGCAAAGATACAAATAAATCCGCAATTTGCCAGTACACAAATTACGGATTTGATTACCTTTTTTACAGAATCTTATTGCCCAAGTTTGAATTCTCCTGTGCGGATACTGGCTATAACGCCGCCGTCGATAAGCAAATCGGTGCCGGTGATAAAACGTGCATGCTCGCCGAGCAGGAAGGCAGCAGCCTCGGCAATCTCGTCGCTGGTGCCTGTGCGCTGGGCAGCACTTGCATCAATCATAGCCTGATAACCCTCGCCATTGGCATTGAACTCATCGTAGGCCAAAGGAGTAACAATAACTCCGGGAGAGATGGTATTGATGCGTGCTCCGCGTTTGCGCCACGAGGTGGCAGCAGCCCGCTGTGCCTGTAAGTGGTTCATTCGCTTGGCAATCATATAGGCGAAACCGCTGTTTTGCATGGCCACCTCCTGGATGAACTTCACGTCTTTCAGTTCTGCGGTCGGGGTGTTGACCAGTTGCAGTTCAATGTCGTTGGGGATGGGATACATATAGGCAGCCTGACTGGAGATAATCAGTCCTGCCCCACCTTCGGCAATCACCTCGCCAAAGGCATCCACAGCATAACCCGTTCCCACCATGTCGAGATCAACGATATGCTCTGGCTTGGCCTGATTGGGCGATGCTCCAGCGGTATCGATAAAGTACATCACGGGACCCAGTTCTGCAGCCCTGCGTGCGAATGTCTCCACGCTCTCCTTCTGCAACGCGTTCACCTGCAGCGTCTCCACATCGTAACCACAGCGGCGAAAGTCTTCGCCCACGCGCTCCAATGCCTTCTCGCTGATGTCGCCCAGCAAGATTTTCTTACCAGCACCGATACGGCGCACAATGGCTGTTCCCATACTACCGGCACCCAAGAGTGCCACTACCTGTTTCTGTTCGTTTCTGTCGAATACCATAATCTTATTGTATTTATTGTTCTAACTGGTTGCAAATTTACAACAAAAAAGGCAATCCACTATTACACGAATTGCCTCATAACTTTCACATTTTGCAGAAAAACTCCTCCATTCCTTGATTTTTCTTTCTCAAACCATGTTATTCTGCCAGAAAAAAATTATCTTTGCATCAGTGAATACAAAAGAAATACGGATATGAATGCAGTTTCACTCAACAACCTCTGGACATGTCTGCAGGGGTCGTAGTTCTCAGTCAGTAATAAAAAATGGTTTGGAGAACGACTCATAGAGGCTTCTAAAGGCATGACTGCCAATTCATCTGACAGCCCTCGACATCAAGTCCATAGGCAAAGAAAGGCCCTGAGCGACGCGGAACTTGCAGAAAAACTTGCAAAATATGAACCACTAACAGATGATAATTTTCCAGAAGTCTGTGCAGAGGATTATGCGAATTTCGCCAAGTGTCATAGTGGCCAAGTAGCGAAAGGAATGGAAAAATGGCTTTAACACCAGTTAATTATCGTGAAATCGTCAATTACCGTTACTTCGTACGCCAGCCATTCTTTGATGATGTAGTTGACCGCATCATTGCCAATATTATTGACGGAGATTGGGATCAATATTATTCGAGTATAGAACACAATCGTTAGAACCTAAAAAAGTAAAACAAGAAACAGACAGGAGAAAATAGTACATCGGGATGAGGCTGCACCAGGTGCACCTGCCCACAGGCAACGTTACTGGGCGTAAGCCCAAATTATAATCAAACAATATTATTAACTTACAGGTTAGCGTTCCTGTTCATACTTATAAATATGGAATTGAGCTTTTGCTCTTGTTCTTAGAACTTGAATACCGCCAAACATTCATCAAAACAAGAACAAGCAGACAGAAGGCTCACGTCTCTTAGGCGTGGGCTGTTCATGCTTGTTGTTTTGAATGGTCACTTGGCGGTAACCAAAGTTCTGATAAGCATCGAACGGTTCCTCGCCTTTAATATTTTTTGTCATTATGGATTTTATAAAAGCATTGATTTAAACAAATTATGTAGAGTATTAGATTATGTAGCTGTTATTGCATTTATATTTGGGATAATTGTTACTTTAGGTTTGGGAATTCATGCAGACGGACATAGTAGATACGCAGAAGCTTATGATTGGACGACTATCATTTGCGGTTTTTGTGTGTCTTTACTCAACGGACTATTTCTTCTATTCTTATCACGTATAGGTAAGGCTGTAGATGATATTCGAAACAAATATGTATCGTAATCGGACTCAACAGTTGTATTATTTGAAAGTTCAACAATCAAAAGTTTATGAAAAGAACTATTTTATATTGGCAACAGTTCTAAGTTTATTATACAGTTGCACGAGTAAAAGTCCTTTTGAAGGTGCATGGTTAAAGACTATTGGAATTCAAACCCTTTACATATATGAGATAAACGGTTTAGTAGGATATCAAATACAAGATACAGATGATAATCCAATTGAAAGCGGATTATTAGTTTTTGTCAATGATAGCGTATTTAATATACATAATCGCTCAGGCAAAATAATTGCCATATCGTGCAACTCTCTTTAAACTACAAAACAGAGCGGGAAACTTTAATTATATCCTCGGTTTCAGTTTCCCGCTCTTTATGTCCTTTTGTACATTTAATGTACAATGTATTACTAATTCATACTTAAATCATTATTAGTCCGTGGGATTATACTGCGAGAACCACTTCACCTGGTCTTCGTATGACATGTTGAAGTAGCGCTTCTCCTTGTTCAACTGGTGTATGCGCTCCATTTCGTGGTTGGAAAGGGCGAAGTCGAAGGTCTCGATGTTCTCGTGGATGTAGTCAGGATTCGAGGCACCGGGAATGACCGAGAAGCCCATCTGCATGTGCCAGCGGATAATAATCTGTGCGGGACTCTTGCCATGTGCCTTGGCAATATCGTTGATCACGGGGTCGCGCAACAGTTCGCCCTTCGACTCACGTCCACCAAGTGGGAACCAACACTCTATCTGGATGTTGTGCTTGGCTGCCATCTTCTGCCAATGCTCACGCTGAGCGTAGGGGTGACACTCTATCTGAACAATCTGGGGAATGATGCGGCAGTTTTCAACAATAGAGTTCCAGATACTATCGTTTACGTCGAAGTTGGAGATGCCGATAGCACGAACCTTGCCGCTCTCCAATGCTTTTTCCATTTCCTTCCACCCACCTACGAAGTCGCCTACGGGCTGATGGAAATACACAAGGTCGATATAGTCAACACCCAGTCGGCCACACATGCGGTCAATGGCTTTCAGCGTCTTGCCCTCACCGTACTCATTGGGCCACAGTTTGCTTGTAATCCAAATTTCTGAGCGGTCGATGCCGCTGTCCTTCACTGCCTGTCCCACGCTGCGCTCATTACGGTAGGCGTGTGCCGTATCAATGTGGCGATAACCACACTTCAAGGCCGTCATCACAGAATTGTAGGTCTCTTCACCGTCGGGGATGCTATACACACCGAGTCCGAACTGCGGCATCTGCACGCCGTTATTCAGTGTCAGATACGTCTGTTTTACTTGTCCATTCATAACCATTACTGTCATTAATGCGAATAAAATAACAAACACTGTCTTCATGATTACTCCTCCTATATGTTTTTGATAAATATAGCAGGGTTACCACCCACGATGGTATTGGGAGCGACATCCTTGGTAACGACTGCTCCAGCAGCCACAACAGCGTTTTCACCAATGGTCACACCAGGCAGGATAATGGCACCTACGCCAATCCAGGCATTGCGCCCGATGTGTACGGGTTTGCAGCGCAGCACCATACGATTCTGAAAATCGTGGTTGTCAGTAACGATGCGCACGTTGGGACCAATCATCACGCCATCGTCGATGGTGATGCCTCCAGCGGCCATACATGTCAGCGAGTGGTTCACGAAAACGCCCTTGCCAATCTTCATCTGACAGGCAAAATCAATCTGAACAGGTGGCATCAAGTAACTCGTCTGGTCGAGATTGCCGCCAAAGAGTAGTTCCTCTAACGGACGAATCTGCTCTGGCTGCGTAGCCGTGGTGTTGATTTTAAAACAAATGTTGGCGCAGTCGGTCATGTGTTTAATAGCCTCTGCATACTCTGGTCTCGCCATATCGACGTCAGCCCCTGA
>DGWC01000071.1:0-47903 GCA_002395135.1 Prevotella sp. UBA4268
TGATACGGTTCGTGAAATAGGGCAGGAATTGATAGCGGTATAATTACAAGGTGGTAGGTATATAAATAAGGTGGTCGGAGGTATAGCTCTCAGAAGGTGGGAGATATTATTTGAAAAGAAAAACGCTAAATGCCTGTTTCAAGCATTTAGCGTTTTCGTGTGTTGGGGTACTCGGACTCGAACCAAGAATGACAGGACCAGAATCTGTAGTGTTACCATTACACCATACCCCAATCATTTGCAATCGCTGTTACCATAACAACTGAATTGCGGGTGCAAAGGTACTGTTTTTTTTTGAACTACCAACATTTTTCCTGTTTTTTTTGCTTGATTTCTATAAAAAAACTCAAATTAACGGAGAAACATGGTGGTTTTCCGATAAATCAGTGTACCTTTGTGGCATATTTTTAGATTGAAAATAAATGGGAAAAGAAAGAGAATTAGTAGAAACCGTTATCAAGGGAATTCAAGAGAAAAAAGGACAGAAGATTGTGGTTGCCAACCTGCAGGGCATTGAAGGAGCCATCTGCAGTTATTTTGTGATATGCCAAGGCAACTCACCGATGCAAGTAGAAGCCATTTACGACTCTGTGGAAGAATTCATGCGTGTGGAAAAGAACGAGAAGCCTGCCCATGTGGTGGGACTGGAAAACGCATTATGGGTGGCCATGGACTATACGGATGTGATGGTTCACATCTTTGTTCCCGACACCCGCAATTACTACAATCTGGAGAACTTGTGGCAAGATGCCGTTCTGGAAGAGATTCCCGATCTGGACTAATAACGTCCATAATATAAAAAGGAACCGTCTGGAAATGACAAGTAACCATCTGGATATAGCGAGGAACTATTTGTGATTATCATATATTTTATCAGAACAGCAAATGGAACAGAACAAGAAATCACCCAAGATGCCCAGGTTTAACATTACCTGGATATACATCTTAGTGCTGGTCACTCTTGGTGCCATATATTTCATGGGAGGAGAGTCTACTGCCGGAAGCGTCAGCAAGGATGCTTCCTACAGCCAGTTCAAAATCATGGTTGAGAAAGGGTTTGCCAGCAAAATCATCACCAACAAGGATGAGAGCAAACTAAAAATGTTTGTGAAGGCAGAGCATATCCGCGAGGTATTCGGCAAGGGGACACAGCAAACGGGCAAGGATCCTTATGTGATTGTGGAGTTCGGAAGTGTAGACCAGGTTGAGGAGTTTGTGAACAGCCAGCGCGAAACGGGTAAGTTCACCGGCGAGTTCAGTTATGAGAACCGCCATGGGAACGATTTCGTGAACTTACTATTGAACATTGCGCCGTTTGCCCTGATCATCCTGTTTTGGATTTTCCTCATGAACCGCATGGGAGGCGGCAGCAATGGTCCCGGCAACGTGTTCAGCGTGGGCAAGAGCAAGGCAAAGATGTATGAGAAGGGCGGCGAAATCAATGTCACCTTTAAAGATGTGGCCGGACAGGAAGGAGCCAAACAAGAAGTTCAGGAGATTGTGGAATTTCTGAAGAACCCCAAGAAATATACCGATTTAGGAGGAAAGATTCCCAAGGGCGCACTGCTGGTGGGGCCTCCGGGAACGGGAAAGACCTTGCTGGCCAAGGCCGTTGCCGGCGAAGCCGGTGTGCCGTTCTTCTCGATGAGCGGCAGTGACTTCGTGGAAATGTTCGTTGGTGTGGGTGCCAGTCGCGTGCGCGACCTCTTCCGTCAGGCAAAAGAAAAGGCGCCATGCATTATCTTCATCGACGAGATTGATGCCGTGGGCCGCGCCCGAAGCAAGAATCCCGCCATGGGCGGCAACGACGAGCGCGAGAACACGCTGAACGCCCTTCTCACCGAGATGGACGGATTCGGAACCAACAGCGGCGTTATCATCTTGGCAGCCACCAACCGCGTGGACATGCTCGACTCCGCTCTGCTGCGTGCCGGACGCTTTGATCGCCAGATCAATGTGGACCTGCCCGACCTGAGCGAGCGAAAGGCCATCTTCGAAGTTCACATGAAGCCCGTCAAGGTGGACCAGACGGTTGACATAGACTTCCTGTCGCGCCAGACACCGGGATTCTCAGGTGCCGACATTGCCAATGTCTGCAACGAGGCCGCCCTGATTGCGGCGCGCCGCAATGCCCAGGCAGTGAGCAAACAAGACTTCCTCGATGCCGTTGACAGGATTATCGGCGGTTTGGAGAAAAAGACCAAGGTGATGACTGCCAACGAGAAGCGGTCAATAGCCCTGCACGAGGCCGGCCACGCCACCATCAGTTGGTTCTGCGAGCATGCTGCGCCGCTGGTTAAAGTAACCATTGTTCCGCGCGGACGCGCATTGGGTGCCGCATGGTATCTGCCTGAGGAAAGACAGATTACCACCAAGGAGCAGATGCTCGACGAGATGTGCTCGCTGCTGGGCGGACGTGCCGCAGAAGAACTCTTCACCGGCCATATCTCTACCGGCGCCATCAACGACCTGGAGCGCGCCACCAAGAGCGCATACGGCATGATTGCCTATGCAGGTATGAGCGACAAACTGCCCAACATCTGCTATTACAACAATAACGAGTATAATTTCCAGAAGCCTTATTCTGAAACCACCGCCCGCATCATGGACGAGGAGGTGCTCAAAATGATTAACGAGCAATATGAGCGCGCTAAGAGCATTCTCAAAGAGCACCAGGCCGGCCACAACGAACTGGCAGAACTGCTGATTGCCCGCGAGGTGATTTACACGGAAGACGTTGAGCGCATCTTCGGCAAGCGCCCCTGGGTGAGCCGTTCACAGGAGATTATAGAAGCAAATGAACAATCCGGCGAACCCCATGGCGAGCAGCATCCGCTGACAGGCGACGACATGGTTGCGCTGCCGGAAAACAAGGAGGAAGAAGCATGAAGAATTTCATTGTAAGAGCCGTCACAGGCGTGCTGTTCGTGGCCGTTATCGTGGCCAGTTTCCTTGACCCGCTGGGCATGGCGGCACTTTTCGCACTCGTCACCGGACTCACCATCTGGGAATTCACCGGTTTGGTGAACGACCATGTGCCCGCCACCACCGTCAACCGCATCGTCTCCACCGCAGCCGGCGTGTTTCTCTTCCTGGCCATCTACGGTTTCTGCCTCGACATCGTGCATAGCAAGGTGTTCATAGCCTACCTGTTCACGATTGTCTATCTGTTTATCAGCGAACTATATCTGAAGCACGAGAACCCCATCAATTGCTGGGCATACACCACGTTTGCGCAAATGTACATCGCCCTGCCCTTCTCCTGCATCAACGTGCTGGCCTTCAATGCCGCACCCGACGGCACCGTGCATTTCAACAGTCTGCTCCCCCTCTCGGTATTCATATTCCTCTGGGTGAGCGATACCGGTGCCTACTGCTGCGGATCGCTGTTCGGCAAGCACAAACTGTTCCCGCGCATATCGCCAGGAAAGAGTTGGGAAGGAAGCATCGGCGGCGGCATTCTCGTACTCTGCGCAGCAGCCATACTTTACTATGTAGAGCAGACCATGAACAGCGGGAACGGAGAAGCCGTAAGAAGCCACATGCTCTCCCTGCCGCAGTGGCTGGGCCTGGGCCTCACCGTGTGCATCTTCGGCACATGGGGCGACCTGGTGGAAAGCCTCTTCAAGCGCACCATCGGCATCAAAGACAGCGGTAATATTCTCCCCGGACATGGCGGAATGCTCGACCGTTTCGACTCGTCGCTGATGGCATTCCCCGCCGCAGTGGTCTATATGCTTTTGTTGAACATGACAGGAATGTAAATCAATAATTACGGATATGAAAAAATATGCTCTCTTATTCATGCTCATGCTCTTCATGCAGCATGCATTTGCAGGCAAGCCCGTCAAGGAATGGGGCAAGTTGCAGGTGATTTCCACTCAGTTGTGCGACCAATATGGCCGCCCCGTAGTGTTGCGCGGCGTGAGTTTAGGCTGGCACAACATCTGGCCGCGCTTCTATAATAAAGGAGCCGTGAAAGCCTTGGCCACCGACTGGCACGCCAACGTGATACGCGCCGCCATGGGCATCAAGATTGAAGACAACTATCTGGAGAACCCCTCGTTTGCCAAGCAGTGTGTAGAAACGGTGGTGAAAGCCGCTATCAAGAACGATGTATACGTCATCATGGACTGGCACGCACACGAAACCTACACGAAAGAAGCCAAGGAGTGGTTCGGCTACTTTGCCAAGAAATACGGCAAGCATCCCCACATCATCTACGAGATTTTCAACGAGCCCGTGAACCAGTCGTGGGAGAGCCTGAAAGAGTATGCACGCGAGGTAATCACCGAGATTCGCAAATACGACCCCGACAACGTGATTCTCGTGGGCTGCCCCCACTGGGATCAGGACATCGACGTGGTGGCCGCCTCTCCGCTCACCGGTTTCACCAACATCATGTATACCGTGCACTTCTATGCCGCCACCCACGGCTCATACCTGCGCAACAAGATGGTGGAAGCCCACAAGACGCTGCCCATCTTTGTTTCAGAATGCGCCGGCATGGAAGCCTCGGGCAACGGACCGCTCAACTATCCCGAGTGGCAGCAGTGGATAGACACCATGGAGCGCGAGCGCATCAGTTGGGTGAACTGGTCGGTTTCCGACAAGGACGAAACCTGCTCCATGCTGCTGCCCCGCGCCAAGGCCGACGGCCAGTGGCCCGAAGACGTCATCAAGGAATACGGCAAGAAGGTGAAAAGCAATCTGTTGAAATACAACAAATAACGTTTTCCCCCGGGTTGCGCAAAGCATCCACGCCAAAAGAATCATCCCCCACCCTGCTGGCTGCAAGGCAGGGGATGACTGTTTATTCCCCTTTTTGTCTTATCGGCCATGGATGAACAGAGGCAATCGCAGTGCCATGCAGGAAAGGAAATGCCACTTTGCTGTTTCAAGAGCACTGCTTTGCTGCGTCAGAACCCACACTATGGAAAAGCAAATTAATGTAATTTGCCGAGTAAATTATATTAAATTGAAAAGTAAATTACATTAAATTACCGTGCAAATTAATGTAATTTACTCTTGCGCAGTACCAGTTTCGAGGATGAAAACCGATGGTTTGCGCCTTCAAAACCAATGCTTTCGGGCGTGCATAGCGCCAACCGCTCACTCTGCTTTCCAGTCTATGCCCAGCGGATTGCGGCGCATCTGCAGCACCACGGGAAGCGCATGCTGCTTGGAAATCCACATCTCGGTGAGGTCTACGTCGGCCCTCACATGCACGGCCTCGCGGGTTTCGTCCACCTTGCGCCAGGTGATGGTGTCGTAGACAAAGCATCCGCTCTGCCGCAACTGGCGCATGGCATTCAGCGAGATGAAACCGAAGGTGCCTTCCACCTTATTATATATGGCCCCGTCGGCAGGGATGAGCCAGCAGAAACTATCGGCATTTTCCACCACGCGGCGCGGAATGCAATAAAGAGCCTCTTTGCAAGTGAGCATGAGGGTGTCGCCCTGCCACCCCATCTTTACGGGCCACGTGCGGAACTGGCGGTTCAGGGTGAAATGATAATCGAGACTGAGTAACGGCGAGGGCAGCGGGCGTGCACCGCCGCGGACAGCCTTGGGAGCAGCATGGCACACTTGCTGAGCCTTTTCCTTCGCCATGACAAACACCAGTTCGCCACCTTCCATCAACTGCCTGTGCTCTATCCGGGCATCGGCCATCTCGCTGCCATTCAAAAGGATGCGCTTCACGCGGTCGCCCTGTCCCCGTTTCACCACATGCATCTGCCGCCCGTTGCACAGGTTCAGCATGTATTCCGGCACCATGGGAGCCAGCAGCAGATAGTAGGACTGCCCCGCGTTGGGATAAAAGCCCATCATGTGGAATGCCAGCCACGACGACATGGCTCCCGAATCGTCGTTGCCTGGCAGGCCGTCGGGCGCATCGCTATAGGATGATGCCACGATCTGGCGAACACGGCGCGTGCTCAAATCGGGGCGGCCTATCCAGTGATAGAGGCAGGGAGTGAGAAACGACGGTTCGTTTTGCACATTGTAATGCCCCTCTTCGAAGAAGGTGTCCAGTCTTCTGCGGAAGGCTTCGGGACCGCCGCACCGCTCAATGAGCGCCGGCACATCGTGAGGCACGCTCAGCGAATACTCTGCCGAGAGAGCCTCGTAGAAGAAGGTGGACCACCAAGGCAAATACCACGGAGCCACCTTGGTGACGGGAGTATAGGGAATCAGCGGGTGAAACGCTTTCGACCGGCCCCACGGCACGCTGTCCATCCACTGCCCCTCAGCGTCTTTCGGCATGATAAAGCCGCGCATGCCGCCCCATTCGTAGTCGCCGCGCCAAAGGTTTTTCCAGTTTTCCGACCGTTTGACGTATCGCTCATACACATCCATGCGCCCCAGCCCGCGCGCCACCTCGGCCGTGCAGTAATCGTCGTAGGCATACTCCATGGTGCGGTTGCCGGCGCGGTCGATGCCGTATGGTATGTAGCCAAGCCGCAAATACTCGTTCAGTCCGCCGCGCCCGTGCTTCTCGTGGTCGCTGCCCGGATCGGTCTCGCCATCCTTGAGCATGGCCTCAAGTGCCAGTTCATAGTCAATGCCCCGCAGTCCTTTCACGTAGGCATCGGCCACCACCACCTCGGCATTCGAACCGCCCTGCGTGCGCCCGTTGCAGTCGCCGCTGCGGGCATCGGGCATATAGCCTTCGCGCCGGTAGATATTGAGCAGAGAGTTCACGATGTCCACCTCGCGCTGCTCGTCAATCAGGGTGATGAGCGGTGTGCTGGTGCGATAAGTATCCCAAATGGCATAGTAGTCGTCATAATAAGGAGAGTCGGTCCACTTCGGATTCTCGCCCGTCTTGTCCACGGGCATCAGCATGGTGTGATAGAGGGCCGTGTAGAACATGCGCTTGTCGCGCTCAGGCGCTTGAATATGGATGCGCTGCAGCAGATGGTCCCAACGCTGGCGCACATGGCCCAGTTGCGTATTGAAATCGCACTCGGGAATGTTCCGCCGCGCCTGCTGCACGCTGACATACGAAATGCCCACCTTGACATGCGCCACGGTGTCGGCGACGAGAAGCAACAACTTGGCTCGGTCCAGACCGCCGTGGGACAATGTTGACAGTTTCTTGTCGCTGCGCAGAAAGAAGTAGACGGTATAGGCATCGCCGTTGTTCCATCCGCCGCGCACGCGGGAAAAGCCGCTCACCTCATGGTCGCTGACCACCTCCACTTCGGCATTTACAAACTGCTGTTGCTCGCGCAGGTCGGGAACAGGATTCTTGCCGAGATAGTGGGTGGCATCTATCAAGAGGCCGCCTGCCGACGGGAAGCGGAAACGATAGAAGGCACAACGCTCGGAGGCTGTAATCTCTGTATGGATGCCGTTCTCAAAGGTTGTGGCATAAAAGCCCAGCGAGATATCCTCGGAAAGTCGGCGCTGAGAGAAATCGCCACGCTCGGCGCTCACTGCTCCCCGCTCATTCCCCACGTCTTGTACCTCTCCTTTCAAAAAAGGCTGAATCAGGATGTTGCCATATTTCTGACCGCCACCCGTTCCGCTGACGTGAGTCTGCGAGAAGCCAGTCACCACTTCGGGCATAGGAGCCCATCCTGCATTGGGTTTCACGGTGCAGTCGGGGCCGGGCTTGCACATGCCAAAAGGCATGGAAGGCCCTGGGAACGTGCGCCCCACGCCCTCGCTGCCGATGCGCGGATCGACATAGTGCCACCACTGCGCCTGTACGGCCGTACCCATGAAACAGCAGACAAGCCACACGGCCATCCGCATCAATGTCAGACGGTATTTCTCCATTTGTATTCTCAGTTATTTGTTTTCGGTATTCAGCATTTTCGCTACAAAATTACGGAAAATCGGGGGCAGTACAAAAGAAATCACGCTCTTTTTTTCATTAGCCGCACAGATGGCATTCCCAAAGGTGGAGGGGCACCGCTTCGCACGGCAGAGTATGGAGGAGTGATGAAATATTTTTAAAAATTATTATTGGCTTTTTCCCTTTTTTTACTACCTTTGCCGCCGAATGAAATTATCTAAGAGATGAGAGGTATAAGAAAACATACGGAAAACAGCATTGGGGCTATGGAAAGTCTCTATACTACGTATTACCCCCGCCTCTTCGGATATGCATTCACCTTGCTAAACGACGAAGACGAGGCTGCCGATGTGGTTTCAGACGTGTTTGAGAAAGTTTTGAAGAAATGGAACAGCGACGAGTTGTTTCACCCCAATTCATCTTATCTGTTCACCATGGTGCGCAACCGCTCGCTGGAGATACTCCGCCACGACGAGGTAAGGCAGAAATATGCAGCCGCCGTGGCTGCCATGCCCGAACTGGCCTACGGCGAAGACAACGGGGAACTGGAAAACGAACTGGAAATGCTGATTGAGGAAGTGAACAAACTGGAGGAACCCGACCGCTCCATCCTTCACTGCCACTACTTCCGCAAAATGACCTATCAGGAAACAGCGGAATCGCTGAATCTGACAACAACCATGGTGAAACGCCACATGCTAAAAATATTCAAGAATTTGCGAACTGCGTTAAAAAAAGAAAAATAAAGAGTGCCAAACACTGGAACTCCTCATTATATATATAACATGAGCAACACAACCATAGACATACCGGAATGGGAAGAGGTGAACGGAATCGTTAACCCCTGTTCAGATAACGATGATGCAAACAGAATTGAGGAAATCATCGCTGACGACGACAAGCGCGAAGAATTGGCAGAACTGCTGAAACTGAAAATCGCGACTGCCGCCAATGCTGTTGATGCCGATGAAGCCTTCGAGAAATTTGTGAACCGTCACAACAAGAGGAGAACCTTGATTCGGAGAATTGTCATCGGTGCCGCCGCCTGCCTGCTTGCTCTCATTGCCATACAACTATGGAAAAACCATGACAACGACCGTGCTGCCCAAGAGATAACAGTGCGGTCGGGCAAGACGGCAACTACCGCACTGGAAGAATCGCAATATCTGCTGCACGCCCAGTTGGAAGACACGGTCATCAGCATCACTTCAGGAGAGCATGCCGTGTCGCTGGCACGACTCAAGGCATCGCCACAAGACGGCATCTCGGTGAACAGCAAGAGCGAGATTGTGTTCACCCCGAACCTCGACGACTACATCGTAACATCGCATACGGTAAGAATTCCCCAAGGCCAAGCAGCAAGCATCGTGCTGCCCGACGGCAGTCATGCGTGGCTCAACGCCGGAAGCAGAATTGTGTTCCCCAGCACATTCAGTGCCAACAGCCCCCGTCTGGTGAAACTGGAGGGAGAGGCTTATTTCGAAGTAAGCCACAATCCGTCGTGGCCGTTCATCGTGGAAAGCAACGAACTGCGCGCCACGGTGTTAGGCACATCGTTTAACCTGAAGGCATACCCGGGCGAAGAAACCATTCTGACACTGGCCACGGGAAAGGTGCAGGTGGAATCGGGAAAGAAGAAAATGGTACTGGCACCTAACCAGAGCGCCCGCATCGTCCAGGGACAGATGCATCTTGAACAGGCCGATGCCGAGTCGGCCATCTGCTGGAAAGAGGGAATCCTCTATTTCGACGGGCAGACCTTGCGCCAGATTATGCTGCAACTGGGCCGGTCGTATAACCTGAATGTCATCTTCCACAACAAGAAGAACCTGGACAACCGCATTCATTTCCGTGCCAGCCGCGACTGGTCAATCCGCGACATCATCGACCAGATGGGGCTGGTGTCTGACACACACATAGAAGTAAAGGACAACGTCATTGTCATCGATTAAGTTTTTTTAACCGTACCAGAATCACTCCCTGCGCATTCTATTAGTAGACTATACATTAATAATCACTAATAAACAGGGAATTATGGACAAAAAAAGCAAAATTCTTTCTCTGCACAGACACCTGCAAAGAGGAACGAGGCTGCTGCTGGCATTGCTCATGCTATGCACATCCTCTGCACTCTGGGCACAATCAGCAGGCCGCTCTGTCACTATCTCATTCACGAATGAGCCCGCCAGTTCTGCTTTGAGCAAAGTGGAAAAAATGTCGGGGAGGATTATTCAGTTCAACTACCAAGATGTAGACTTCCGCATTACGCTCAGCGTGAAAAACCAGGAGGCCATCGAAGTGGTGAGACAGATTATCAAAGGGCATCCCCTGATTGTGGAAGACAAGGGGAAGAGCCTGGTCATTTCGCGCAATGCACAAAAACAAGTACCGGCAACCATCCGCGGACGCATTCTCGACGAAAACGGAGAACCGCTGATAGGTGCCACCCTGCGTATCAAAGACTCCAAGGAGGCTACCGTTACCGACGCTGACGGAAACTTCGCGCTCAACACCAACGGCAGCAACGGCGATGTGAGCATCTCCTATCTGGGATACGACACACAGGAAATTTCGCTCCAGCGACTGGCATCGGCAAACCATATCAGGATGAAAGCCAGCAAGGACCAGGCACTCGGCGAAGTGGTGGTCAACGGCTTCTTCACCCGACAGAAGCAGACTTTTACCGGATCGGCAAAGAGTTATCAGGCAGAGGAGATTCTGCAAATCTCTCCCAACAATCTCTTTCAGGCACTGACCACGCTGGACCCTGCCATGACCATCACGCAAAATAATGCGGCAGGTTCCAATCCCAACGTGGTGCCCGACCTGATTATCCGCAGCACTACATCGCTCGCCACCAACGATGAGGTGGGACTCAACTCTCCCTTGGTGGTCATCGACGGAGTGGAACAGTCGCTCCAGGCTCTTTACGACATCGACATCAACGACATTGAGCGCGTCGATATTCTGAAAGATGCTTCGGCAACGGCCCTCTATGGTGAGAATGCAGCCAACGGAGTGATTATCGTGGAACGCAAAAGAGTGTCGCAATCGCCCGTGCGCATCCGCTACACGCTCACGCCTCAGTTCAGTTTTGCCGACCTGAGCAGTTACGACCTTTGCAATGCTGCACAGAAATTAGAGTTGGAAAGGCTGGCTGGTCTCTACGACAGTCCGAGCGGAGCCTTAGACAAATCCTATTATGAGAAACTGGCATTGGTAAGCCAAGGCGTTGACATCGACTGGAAATCAAAGCCCGTGAGAAACAGTTTCTCGCACAACCACTCCCTTTCCGTTTCGGGAAGAGGATCAGGACTCGACTATAACATCACCGGCAACTATTCTGAAACATCCGGTGTGATGAAAGGCGATGCCCGCGACCGCCACGGATTAGGCATTTATCTTTCCTACCGCGCCATTGAGAAACTGATTCTCACACTGCGCGCATCCCACGAAGAAGTGAACACGAAAGATTCTCCGTATGGCAGTTTCGCCAGTTACATTCAGGCAAATCCATACGACTCTCCCTACGACGACGAGGGAAACTATACCCGCCATCTGTCGTACAACATGAACAACCCGCTCTATGAGGCTTCGCTCAGTAGTTTCTCAAAGAGCCAGACTCGCACGGAATCCATTTCGCTGGATGCCCGCTATAACTTCAAGCCAAACTTCTATGTCACGCTGCAAGGCTCTTACTCTACAGCACGCGGCACAACCGACCAGTTCAAGTCTCCCTTGTCAAACACGTATGCTTCCACCACCCTGTTAAACCAGCGTGGATACTACGGACTGGGAAATAACGGAAGCGACTCATGGTCGACCAAGTTTGTAGCCAACTACATACACAGTTTTTCTCCCGATGGCACCATGCTGACATTGAACCTCGGAGGCGAGGCCAAGCATTCCAGCAGTTTCTCAAGACTGCTTGCAGGAACAGGTTTCCTGTCAGACGACTTGGCCGACATTGCCTACGCAACGGCATATCCCGACGGAACCTATCCTTCAGGGTCTGAGGAAGTGGCATCAAGTGTGGGTGCATTTGCCGCTGCCAACTTCGTATGGAACAACCGCTACTTCGTTGACGGCTCTTACCGCGTTTCCGGTTCTTCCAAATTCGGAGACAACCAGCGCTACGCGCCGTTCTGGTCGGTTGGTCTGGGCTACAACCTTCACAACGAGGCTTTTGCCAAGCAACTGAAATGGCTCAACACTTTCCGTCTGCGTGGCAGTTACGGATATACGGGTAGCGTGAAGTTCAGCGCATGGCAGGCCGTCACCACCTATTCTTATAGCAGCGACAACGTGCACTACACGGGTGTAGGCGCATTGCCCATGGCCATGTCGAACCCCGACCTGAAGTGGCAGGCCACCAAGAAATTCAACGTGGGACTCACCTCTTCATTCTTCGGAAACCGACTCGATTTCAATCTGGACGTTTATAAAGAAAAGACATCCGACATGCTCATCGACTTGTCGCTGCCACCTTCTTCGGGTGCCACCGCCGTGAAATCTAACCTCGGTTCCCAGACAAGCAACGGTATAGAGTTCTCTCTTTGGGGCAAGATTATCAAGACCAAGGACTGGGAATGGAACCTTTCTGTAAACGGCCTCCACTCGAAGACCACCATCAACGACATTTCAGAAGCACTGAAGCGCAAGAACGAGGAGAATGCCAACAACACAGCGTCAGTGGCACCGCTCATCCAGTTCCGCGAAGGCGAGTCGCCCACAGCCATCTACGCCGTGCGCTCTGCAGGCATCGACCCCTCCAGCGGACAAGAGATATTCATCCGCAAGGACGGCAGTTACACCTATACCTACGATGCTAACGACCAAGTGGCAGTGGGCGACCGCAATCCCGACTGGCAGGGCAGCATCTCGTCACTGCTGAAATACCGTCAACTGTCGCTCAGCGTGAACTTCTCTTATCGCTTCGGCGGCGACATGTATAACTCCACGCGCGTCCAGAAGGTTGAAAACATCAACCCGCGATACAATTGCGACGTGCGCGCCTTCACCGACCGGTGGAAAGAACCCGGCGACCTGGTTCCCTATTTAGACATATCCACGTCTGGCGGCTACTCTTTCGTATACAGCGACCGCTTCGTGGAAAAAGACAACGAACTCTGGCTCTCCAGCATTTTCCTGCAATACGACGTTCCCGCCGAATGGCTCAAACCGCTCCGCCTGCAGAAACTATACGTGGGCATCGGCATGGAAGACATCTTCCGTCTGACAACCGCCAAGTATGAGCGAGGCACCTCCTACCCCTATAGCAGGAGCCTGAACATGTCACTTAGTTTAACTTTCTAAACAGCATAGAACATGAAAACAATATATCAGTTAATATCAGCAGCCTGCTTGGTGCTCACATTATGGGTATCAGCAGCCTGCGATGATTTCCTCGACGTGCGTCCCAAGTCGGAGAAACTGGAACGCGAACTCTTCGAGACAGCACAGGGCTTTGAAGATGCCATCTACGGCGTTTACAGTAGCCTGCAGTCAACCAGCCTCTACGGAATGGATCTGCTTTGGGGCGTGCCAGAAGTGCTCGCACAGAATCTGAGTTGCAACAGCAGTGCCATGGATGCCTTGTCGAAATACAACTACACGGGCAACTCATCGCTGCGCCTGCGGTTCTCCAACATCTGGACATCAGCCTATCAGAGCATTGGCTATGCCAACAACATCCTCAGTCAGTTGGAAGACAAGTCACCATCCCAACTGCCACTCTATAATTATTATAAAGGTGAGATGCTCGCCGTGCGCGCCCTGCTCCATTTCGATATGCTGCGGCTCTTTGCCCCCACCAATCAGAGCAGCACGGCAATCCCCTATTCAAAAACCTACTCTCAGGACATCACGCCGTTCTCCACCGTGGCTGAGACATACAACAACATCATCAGCGACCTGAAAGAGGCAGAGTCTTTGCTCAGCGGCGACGAACAACTCATCAGGTATCCCCACGAGAACACACAGTACCACGAGTTCCTCAACTACCGCGAAACCCATTTCAATCTCTACGCCGTGCAGGCACTGCTCGCCCGCGTCTATTGGATGAAGGGCGACATGGCAAGCGCCGCCGCCTATGCAGAGAAAGTAATCGGCAGCGGAAAATTTCCGCTGGTGGAAGAAACAGAGGTACAAGACTTCCTGGCAGGAACGCTCTCGCCCAAGGAAACCATCTTCGGCATCTACTCTACCAGTTACCTGGAGACATGCCGCTCATACCTGTATGAACTGACATCGTTCCACAGTTACTCTCCCTTCGACGACACCAGCGGCATGAAGCATCTGCTGCCCTGGAGCGAGGTGTATAACTACGACGTAGAGGCCACATCACAGGACTTCCGCCGGAACCAGTTTGACAAGGGAACTGCCTCTGTGAGACTGCTCAAACTGGTCGACCACTACAACCTCAACGGATACGTTCCGGCCAACCGTGCCAGTCTGATTTCGGGTGTCACCCTGCTCCACACCTCCGAGATGTATCTCATTGCAGCCGAGGCCCTGCTCTCTTCAGACTACAACAAGGCATTTAACTACTACAACACGGAAATCAAGTCGCGCGGGCTCACTCCGCTCGCAAGCAGCACAACGCTTACCGAAGACATGATCTATCATGAATACCACAAGGAACTCTTCGGCGAGGGACAGGTATGGTTCAACATGAAGAGGCTCAACAAGGATATCATTTCCAATGTTGAGAGCCGCACCTACCCAGCAAGCAACGACCTCTATGTGATTCCTATCCCACAGGAAGAATACTCCTACAGACAAAAATAAACATCAATGCACTACGATATGAAAATATATAAATTTGCCCTACTGATGTTCTTCGCAGCAATGGTCTATGCCTGCTCTGAAGAAGACTACAAGTTGTACGATACAGGACAAAAAGATGCGGTGTTCTTCGAATACCGCAATACGAGCAACGCTATCGACTCCACCGTTTTGTTCGTATTCAACTATGACATTGCCAACGAGCACGTTATTGAACTGCCCGTGCGGCTCATGGGAATGCCCACCGATTACGATCGCACCATCAGCATTACCGCCGTGGCAGACTCCACCGACATGAACGAAGGCACCAACTATGTGGTAGGAAACGCCGTGTTACCGGCAAATGCCGTCAAGACCACGGTAAAGGTAAGACTACTGCGCAACCAAGACGACCGGCTGCTCACCGACACTCTCCGCCTGCGGCTGATGATTACGGAGAACAACGATCTGAGACCAGAAGGACAGAGCACGTTCAACATCCGTTATAGCGACGTAAGACCGAAAAACCGCCCCGCCTGGTGGACAACCTACAGCCCCATGCCCGTCTATTCCTTCGAGGCCGCACAGGTGTTCTTCAAGTATTTCTACGAACTGGCTCCCGTTGCCAACAAGGATGTCTACGACGAAATGATAGCAAGGTATGGAGATTACTTCGTCAAGGCCGTCAGCATGCAAGGACCACTGGCCATGTATGACACCTTCCTCATCCGCTACGTGCTCATGAAAATGTATAATGACACGAAAGACGAAATGGAATGGCAGAGCATACCCACTGTGAGATGATAATGAAAATGAATGAACAACAACGAAAAAACAGGTAATTATGATTCGTAACATATATAAAGCCACGCTTCTCATGATGGCAGTCTGCGCCCTTGCCTCCTGCATCAACGACGAGAGCGACTACGGAAACGAGGGCAGCATTCCCTCGCTGAAAGTGAGTGGCGACGACCAGACCGCCATGCCCGTTTATAATTACAATCTGGGCGAGACCGTGGTCATTAATCCGGAAATCAACTATTCCGGCAATGCGGCCGATCTCACCTACCACTGGCAGGTGGGCACCTATACCAACAGCGTGAAAGGCAAACTGGAGGATGCCGGCAATGAGCGCTCGCTCACTTATTCCTTCGAGCAAGGAGGAACCTATTATGCGCATCTCAACGTTACAGATGGGCGCGTGGGCAAAGCCGTTGACTATCAGATTAACGTCAACCGCACCTTCGAACAAGGCTATGTGCTCGTGAGCAACGATGCACAGGGCAACGGCAACCTGGCATTTGTTTCCATCCCCACGAAAGAAGGCGAAAAGCCCATCCTGATGGAACACTGTCTGGAACGAATGAACGACGGCATGACCATGAGGAACCTGCTCGGCATGGAAGTATATACCATCACATGGCCGTCAACCATCACGCGCGTGTTCGTCTTAGGACAGGACAAGGGCTACTGCATTGATGCCAACACCTTCTCCGTGCTCACTGAGATTGACTACTCGGAAATCTATCCGGGATTCAAGGCCACGCAAGAGTCTAACGATGCCAGTGCTCCGTATGTCTACGATGCCGCACAGAAGAAGACCATACACGTCAATGTGCAGTATATGTTCCCCTACGAGAACACCAACTACATCGGACAGGCATACGACGAATTCCAGGCCACACAGTATCTGCGATGGGAAAGGCTCTATGCCAACCAACTCTATGTGGACTACCATGCGCCGCTCGTTGCCATCTATTATGCCTATGCTCCTTACTTCGGCTATCCGTCGCCATTCGTCTCAACGGGCGAAATGCTCAGCGGACAGAAACTGCTCACTGCCTTCAACGCTGCTGAATATGGAGAAACATGCTGTCCGCTCTACGTGCTGACGCAGACCGCCGACGGAAAAACTGCACGACTGTATGAAAACACGCAGAACACATTCCCGGAAGAGCAGTATTTCAACATGCAGGAACTGACGCTCAGCGGCGACGAGGCCCTGCCCCAGCAAGGCACCCGCTTCATGGCATCGCCCACCTACAAGCGCTATTTCTATCCTATAGGCAACCGCCTGTATGCATTCCTCACCGAGGGGACCTTCGCCTATCCCAAGACCAGCCAGTATGTCTACGACTTCGGGCAGGGTGAAACCATCACCGCCATGAACATCGACATCACCACCGAGAGGCTGTTTGTGGCTACCCAGACCACTTCAACCGGACGCGGCAACTTCTATATCTTCAACTGTGCCGATCTGAGAACAGACAACCAGGGCAACGTGAAGCCGATAGAAACCTATAAGGACTGCGCCGACAAGATTGTGTCGATTGTAAACAAACCGCGCGTTCAATGATGTTATCATTTAAAATCAGGTGCCGACTGATCACCATTGGCTCTCTGCTGATGGCAGCCGGCACCTTTGCACAGCAACCCGCACAGGCTCAGGCGCTCATTTTGGGCAATCTGCAGGGCAGAGGCTGCGACTCTATGGTGTGGCTGATTTCGGCAATGGGGAGGCAGAAGCCCGACACCCTGCGGCTCAGGCACCTGCCGGCAAGCACAGACACCTACCAGATGGAAGTGATGCCCAACGGACAACGAGAAGCCTTTCTTTCGGCCGATTCGCTCTATCAGTTGATTGCCATCGGCAAGTCGCGCCAAATCATCCACCCCGTTAGTTTCGCACCGGGACAGTTGCTGAAGATTAATTTCGCCAACCATCAGGTAACCATCGGCAGCGATGCCGACAACCAGGCGCTGACAGCCATAGCGCGCGACAATCTCAGACTGAGCAAAAGGCTATGGGAAGAAGGAACAGAAATGGACGCTGCCGCCATTGCCCGTCTGCTCGGAGCATACCATCACAGTGCCGACTCCATCATCAAGAGCATACCATGCCGCCCCACCGTGGAGCAATACATACTGCTTTCGGCCTATACGTCCATGCGCGGACAATATGACAATCTGGACTTCATCAACAAGAACCGCAGCATTCGGCAACAGATTGAAGCAGGCGACTATCAGATATGGCCTGACGAGGATGCCGCACGGCAGCAACTGCTGGACACGCCCATGGCTCTTTATTTCAATCCCACCACGCACATCATCACGCAGGCACTGCCCAAGGGATCGCTGGAAGAAAGAATGGCCGCGCTGCGCCAGCAGTTCAAATGCCAGGAAGTAATCAACAAAGTGAGCGACCTGATGATATGGAACTTCATCACCAACTTCGACTATGGCAACCGCTACGACGAGGGACTGGCGCTGATGAGCCGACTCACCGACGACTATCACCTGGACACGTCGTATCTGGAAGCATTCAAGAAGAGGAAATATGCCACCCAAGGAGCGCCCTTCCCCAGCGAGGTCATCCTTACCGACAGCACTGGCAAACGCATCGACTTTGCCTCGTTCCGCGGGAAATACGTTTACATTGACGTATGGGCCTCGTGGTGCGTGCCGTGCATCCGTGAGATTCCCCACTTGCAGCAATTGGAAAAAGAACTGAACGGCAGCGACATTGCTTTCGTGTCTATCTCCATTGACCAAGATGCCCGTGCATGGAAAAAGAAAAGGGATGCGCTCAATCTGCACGGCAATCAACTGCACGACAGCAACAACCAACTGGCCAACTGTCTGAACATAACCGGCATACCTAAATTTCTCATATATGACAAGCAAGGCCGTCTGCTTCACTATGATGCACCCCGGCCATCATCGGGCGAGAGACTGAAGAATATCTTCAGCAGATACATCTCCGCTTCGAAACCATGAAATGATGATATGAAAGAATGCCAAACAACAATAATCCCCACCTTGGCGACTAATGCCACGAGGTGGGGATTTTCTTTCTCACTCTTCTATCTTATCTTTTCGCTCTTGCAGGCGATGTTTTCATTTGCTTTTTGGCACCGGAAGTGGACGGAATCGTTTTACTTTCACTTAAACCGCAGCGATTACAAGTGTGCATCTCTTCTCCTGATTCTGTTGGCGTTGGTGGGGTGATGGTTATCCATTCTCCCCAATCATGTCCAAGAGCAGGCAGGCTCTCTTCCCCAACAGTCTCACCACACCTTAAACAGAATCGCGATGCGACCCCACTTTCCGTACATGTGGGGGGCAACGTGGTCACCCATTCACCGACATCATGTCCCAGAGCAGGAATAGATTCCGTAGAAACGGTCTCTCCGCACGTTACACACTGATATAAAAGACTACCCGCTTCTGTGCATGTAGGTTCATTGGTGAAGGAACTTAGACTATGCCCAAAGGCAGGGATATTATTAGTCTGCAAAACTAAACCACAAATATCGCAAACCATCTGAACTATGCCATCAGTTGTACATGACGGTTCTGACACCTCTTTTGTAACAGGCACATGCTCATGACCTTCAAGAGTAACACTTGAAGAATAGCAAAAGCCTTGTTTCAGTTCAACCGTTTTCTGGAAACTTTCTTCCTTACCGTCTTCCTTTATCACAGAGAACGTATAGGTTTCACTGCCCGCTATCGGGTCGGCAGACAATGCCACATACACCGTGCTTGCCAGTTTCGGCAGATTCACCTCGATATCGCCCTTCTCAGATTCACCCCCGAAACTGATGGTTTTAAAGAGCATATCCCCTTCC
This sequence comes from Prevotella sp. UBA4268, assembly GCA_002395135.1. Classification (GTDB taxonomy): domain Bacteria; phylum Bacteroidota; class Bacteroidia; order Bacteroidales; family Bacteroidaceae; genus Prevotella. Next base: position 19,204 of record DGWC01000071.1, read on the forward strand.
GAGTGAACCGTCAGTTTGCTCACTTTGACAGGCAAACCGTCATCAGTTCGAAACTCCAGGCGCAGCATGCTCTGCAGATTCTTGAAACGGGCCGTACCTGTCTTGAGTTTTCCACCTTCAACCGACGCAACAAGCACGTCGGCCGCGGCAAAGTCGTATTTCTGCAAGCCCTCGAATGTGCCGTCCTGCCCAGTAAAGCAGAACGCATCTTTCTCCGTGTCATAGTTATAGAGCAGCATCAGGTCGTCGCTCGCGCTATATTTCCTTGTCAGCGTTCCAGTCAGATTGGCCTTTGCTCCGTTGGCATCGGGACTTAGCGTGCCTTCATCGAGATAGCCCGTGGAATAGTTGAACACACAAACCTTGTCGGAGGTATTGAACACGGCATTCAGGCTGTTGCCGTCCAATTCCACGGCACGGGTCTCCACGCCCATCGTGGAAGGAATGCTCACGCTCAGTTTCTCGCCCCCGCTCATCAGCGACCATACATCTTCACCGTTGCACGACAGCAGCAGTGGTATCACCAGCAACCCGCCCGCGAGCATGCTGGCATTCTTCATCATTCTGAAATAACTCTTCATGGTTTTCGCTTGTTTAGTCATTGGTAACGATGCCCGAAGGCTTAAATCCCTATAAATTCGCCGTAGCCGTTTCGCGTGCCGTCGGCATCGCCGCTCACGGTGTTCATTTCCGTCTCGTCATCATAATAGTCGGTAATGCCGATGGCGGGACTTTCATACTTTTTCTTCCCTGCGTCGAAGATTCCTAAAATCATTTTTCTCATAAGCCTATTGTTTTATGGTTTGTTATTCTAATCGTTTTTGCAACTGATTTATTTTTGCAAATATAATGAAAATGACTGAAACGACAAAGCAAATTGCAGAAAAATATGACAAAGAACATGCATTCTGCCATTCTTCTGCCCCCTTTTTCACCACTGCATCCTTTCTCGCTCATCGCTCTATCTGACATCAACAGCCGCTGCCACCGCTTCCGCTCTTTGGCCGGATACTCCTGGCGGCACATGGCTCTGGATGATGAAAAGTGGCAGAATGGAAGCGCCAATGCGCCCGTTTTCTGCATCCGTTGCAGCAGAACGCAAAAGTAAATCATATTGATTTGAACGATAAATCAAATTGATTTGAAAAGTAAATCATATTGATTTGCCCGGTAAATCATATTGATTTGCTGCAACAATACGATAGGTTCTCAGCAGTAATTTAATGTAATTTGCTGAGTAAATTAACTTAATTTGAAAAGCAAATTAATATAATTTGCACGGTAAATTAATGTAATTTGCTGAAGCATGGCAGCGAATCCGGAAGAGGAAAGTGCCTGTTTTCAGGCTCCATTGCGGCTGATTGGAGAATGCGCTTTATTGCATTGAACGGGAAAAAGCAGAAGAGCCACGCTGAGAATGTGATTATTCTCGGACGTGGCTCTTCCTTATCAACCAATGCCTGCGGTCAGGGCTTGGCGGACTGTTCGCCGTGTCAACCCCTGCCATTCACGGCATTCGGCTGTCTGATTAGTAACCGGGATTCTGCTTCCAGTTGGTGTTCTTGTTCAGGACGTCCTGCGGAATGGGGAATATGCGGCACTCTTTGTCGAAGCGGGCTGTGGGGAATCCCTTGCGGTGGAATCCGTACTCATCCTCGAAGTGACCGAAACGAATCATGTCGTTGCGGCGCCAGTTCTCATCGAAGAGCTCACGGCCACGCTCCAGATAGATGTCATTGAGGCTCGGGGTGCCACTAAGGGTTGGAGCATTGACATAAGAGCGGATCTGGTTGAACAGGCTTTGTGCTGTCTGACCATTGGTAGCACTTGCACCACGTGCGATAGCCTCTGCCTTGGTGAGCAGGATGTCGGCATAACGGAAGATAGGCAGGTCGTTGTCCTGGTTACGACCGTTACTATAGTTTGCACGAGTAACGAAGTACTTCACACTCTTGTAACCCTGACTCCATCCCTTTACATCCTTACCAGTATTCAATACCGCACAATCTACAGGATAGCTGGAAGGATTCTTGATACCATCAGCATATTCGATATAGTGAGCTACACTATTAGCATCGGTATATTTCAGACGGATGGTCTTGTCTAATGAGATAGCCTCTCCTTTATATTTATAAGGAGTAGATGTCTTTGCAAAAGTGGTTGCATCGAACATATAGATCTGTCCGGCAAGGATGTTCTCCTGACGATCATCCGATGGAAGAGCCATCAGCACGTCGGCAAATTCAGGACTGATAGAGAAGTTGCCACCGGAAGAGTTGCCGATGTCATCACCAAAGTAGCCTGCTCCACCATTACCATCGTTACGTCCTTGACGCCAGATACGTGGACGACAATACTGGAATCCTTGTGCAGTGATAGCGTCGAACGGCATAGCATAGATGAAATCCTTGATCTGAGGACCATTGGTAGGCCAGAACTTTGTCCGGTAACCGTTAGCACCTTCAGAAAGGCTGAACTTACCACTCTGAATAATATCGTCACAGAGAGCGACAACATCGTTCAGATGCTCATTGCTATAGTTGGCAGCATCGTATGCTGTTACGCTGGAAGCGGTATATACCGGCCAGTTGATATACAGTTTGGCGAGAAGTGCCTCTGCTGCATAACGTGTCGGTTTTCCGTAGGTCGTTATATCAACAGAAGTGGTGAGGATAGGTATGATCGCTTTCAACTCACTCTCAATCCAGCGAGCCACATCACCGCGTGGAGCACGTTCGATCATTTCGCCTTCAGTTGCCAAATGGTCAAGGATAGGTGTGTCTCCAAAACTGTCCATCAGGATCCAAGTATAGTAAGCACGCATATAACGAGCCTGAGCGGTGGCATCACTCTCTTCGCCACCCATATCAACAATAACACGATTGGCCTTGGTGATACCGGCTGTCACATCCTCATACCAGCCTGTGCACGCACTGCTGGCGTTAAAGTTATGCAAAGAACATTGTGCATAAATACCACCGTCGGCATAGTCACCGTCGAAACTGATACCTACCCACTCATCAGAAGAAAGGGCCTGAGCCTCCATGTATCGACGACCGAGCGTACCACGCAAATGGAAATAGACATCGGCCATCTTAGCCTCAATGGCCTCAGGAGTATTTGGATACTCCGTATATTGTGCCTGAGGGGTCACGTCTAAATCTGTACAGCTGGCGGTAAGAGCTATCAGTCCAGCTGCGAATAAAACCTTTATATTTGTTTTCATAATGTCATCTATAGTCTAAGTTATTTAACTTCTGAGATAATCACCGAGCGACTCAGCTGAGGATCGTTCAAGAACATCGTGTCAACACCACCCTTGGCATCGAGAGTAAGCTGATCAGCTGATACACCGTACATCTGAGTGAGTACGTCATACACATTCTTTGCGCGCTGCTGTGCCAAAACGGCGTTACGCTCTGCACTACCAGTCTGCTTGTCTGCATATCCTACCACAGAGAACTTCTTGCCAGGAACGGTCTTAATCATCTCTGCTACATACTGCAGATTAACCTTCTCACGATCCTGTACATTTGTCTCATTAATATTGAAGTTGACGAAGTGAGGATAAGTAATAAACTCCTTGCTTCTAATCACCTCAGTCTTTACCTCTGGCTTGCGGTTCTTCAACTGATTGTTCTCAGCGATCAAACGGTTGATCTCACCGTTCAGACGATCCACCTCAGCGTTGTTAGCTGCATACATCGGAGCAACAGGAGATTTCTTCTCAGCTGCCTGGCTGCCGAAGTTAACCTTGACACCAACGATGAAAGAACGAGTATGAGGATAGAAACTTTCACGATAGTCGATACCAGGATCCAAACCACCAAGGTTCACCTCTGGGTCGATACCCTTATAACCAGTCAGGGTGAACAAGTTATTGCATGTTCCATAGAGTTGCATAGACTCAGCCCAACCACCGAGGTTCTTAATGGTATAACCTAATGTCAGTGAAGACAGACGCAGGTAGTCACCCTTCTCTAAGTAGTTGTCACCAGGAATATGTGCATTGGCATCAGCCTTCCACTTAGAGTCGCCGATACGTTCTGCCAATACGTTCTTACCTCCTGCCAAGTGACCCTGGAAGCTATAGTGTGCGCGGGTAGCATTCATAATCTTGTTGCCTAAGACACCCTGTACGAATGCTGTCAGACTCCAGTTCTTCCAGTTGATGCTGTTATTCCATCCATAAACGAGTTTTGGCTGTGCGCAGCCCACCTTAGTCTTGTCTTCATAAAGCGGATTTGAGGTTACCCAGTTGCCGTTAGCATCCTGATAGGTGTCTTCCTGTATCTTACCTTCAGCGGTCTTGTGGGCATCGAGGTCGTGTACAAGGAATACAGAGTTACCATTGCTGTCGTAACCAGCATGCTGGTAGGTCCAGAAGGTACCGATAGGCTCACCTTCCATGATACGCTGCACTTCTGCTCTAGAAGATATACCACCAATATTCGGGTTACCCCAGTCAACATAATCTACACTATAGGTAGAGTTAGACAGTTTGTCAACGGTGTTCTTGTTGTGTGAAAGGTTGAGTGTTGACTGCCACTCGAAGTTCTTTGTCCTTACAGGGATAACATTTAAGGTGAACTCAATACCCTTGTTGGTGATATTACCAACGTTAGCCATTATTGTGTTAACAGGATAGATACTGGTAGAAACTGCGTAGCTCCAGATCAGGTCTGTGGTCTTCTTGTTGTATAATTCAATGCTACCATTGATACGACCGCCCAGGAATGCATAGTCCAAACCAACATTGAGCATGGCTGTGCGCTCCCACTTCAGTTCAGGATTGGGGTTGTTGTTCACATAAATGGTATAATAGCTCTTAGTGGCACCTGATGGAAGAACATAATCCCAGGGGCTACCACCAACGCTATAGGTTGAAATAGCGTCATAGGCACCGAAGCCCATAGCGTTACCGCTGACACCGTAACCTACACGTAGTTTCAACTGATCGAATACGTTTTGGTTCTTCATGAAACCTTCCTCAGTGATGTTCCATGCGATACTTCCTGATGGGAAAGTACCCCAACGGTGATCCTTGCCGAATACAGAAGAACCGTCGCGACGGATGGTTGCCTGCAGCATATAACGACTCTTATATGAGTAGTTCAGACGTCCGTAGAATGAGATGTTACGGATTCTTGTACGTGCACCGCTGCTAACATCATTCATACCATTCTTCATGTCACTTGCGTAACGCAAATTCAAGAAACCTGTCTGATCAGTGAAGAATCTGTTTACAGTAACACCAAAACCATCGTTACCAACGCGCTCCTCCCAGGAGTAACCGGCCATCAGACCTAACTTGTGGGCCTTGTTAATAGTTACATCATAGTTACCATAGGTCTCAAATGTCTGATTGTGACGCATGTAGGTATCACGGTGGGCACGTCCGTCATAATCATCGAATATCTGTGTCTGGCGCGTCTGATACCAGCTATAGACGTTTTGATCGCTGTCATAAGAGTAATTAGCATTCCATGTGAATCCCTTGAAGAGCTTCAGAGATGCCTTGGCGATATACTGGATGTGCTTCCACTCATTCTGACTTGGGTCTTCGTAAATCAAAGACATGGGGTTGTAGTTGGCTGAACCTATGTAGCTTCTATACCATGTGCCATCCTCATTACGGACAGGGTTGGTGGGAGAATAATAGTACATAGCGTCGAGCACACTGAAACCGGCGTTATCTCCGGAACTTGCATTGAAAGGAACCATCTTTTGTTTTCCCTGTGCGGCGTTCAAACCAACTGACAACTCCAGATGATCCTTCAAGATACTGGTGGTCAGCAAGGTACGTGCATTAACACGGTTCATACCAGTACCGAGGATAACACCTTCACGGTTCATATAGTTGATAGAACCCATATATTTGGTCTTGGCATTACCGCCAGAGATGCTTACATTGTGATTGTGGCTGATACCTGTGCGAAGAACTTCATCCTGCCAGTTGGTATCACCGCCGCCATCCTGCTCAGAACCGATCAGGCCTGAAGAACGGAGCTGACTTGCAGAAGCCATATCCAGGGTCTTGAGCACCTTGTCGAAAGCTACATAACCGTTGTATGTTACGTTTGTACGTCCTTCCTGTCCGCTCTTGGTTGTAATGATGATCACACCGTTGGCAGCCTTAGAACCGTAGATAGCTGTTGCAGAGGCATCGCGCAATACATCAATACTCTCAACATCATCGGGTGCTACCATAGCGGGATCCACACCTGGGATACCGTCGATGACATAGTAGGGTGACATGGCATCACCTGTACGCAGTGAAGAAGCACCACGCAGAGTGATAGAAGATCCGCCGTTGGGGTCACCAGAGGTGGTAACGGTCAGACCGGCAACCTTACCTTGCAGCATAGATGCAGGATCGGTGAAGACACCGCGGTTCAGGTCTTCTGCCTTTACCGTTGTAATAGAAGAGGTGACATCCTTACGGCGCATGGTGCCGTAACCAACCACCACCACTTCTTCCAGAAGAGCATTGTCTTCGGAAAGGCTTACGTTCATTGCGCTGCCTGAGGCGGTAACAGTCTTTGAGGTGTAACCCACATAAGAGAACTGCACCTGCTTGCCCGGGGCAACGTTCAGCGAATAGCGACCGTCGAGATCGGTGACCGTGCCATTCTGAGTACCTACTTCCATGACAGTCACACCAATCAGGGGTTCTCCCTTAGCGTCGGTAACGACACCAGAAACCCTGCTCTGTGCGATTGCGATGGTACTACTTACTAAGAAACACATGAAGAGCACTGTCTTCAGTATTCCCTGCTTAAGATTTTGTACTTTTAGCATAATTGTTAGTTAAATAATTAGTATTGAAATGATAATATTTTCAGACTGGACTGTTGCTTATGCATCGATTAATCACTGCCATATTCGGGAACACCCATCACGGTGGCATTCTCCGTGTAAAGAGCCACTGGCATCCTAACCAGTTCGCCCCAGTCGGCCTTCACAAAGCCTTCTCCCTTGCAAGGGCGCTTGTCGAAGACACCACGCTGCTTGACATTTGGCTTGACAAGGTTAATGCGCACATTGTTGAAATAAATGCCGTGCACCTTGCCCACTTTGTCGCCGCCCACGAAACAGCCGTTCTCGCTCGTTGCCGTGATATTGTTGAAATAGATGCGCGCCACTTCGCCGCATTTTCCTTCTATCTGTCCTTTCGGGAAACGCCAGTTGGCATCCTTGTGGTTGCCGTTGGCACGGGGATAACTGGTCACATAGATAGGCTCTGCCTTACCCCACCACACGTCGCTCCACAGACGGCAGTCGAGCATGATGTTGGAAAAGACCACATCGGTAACGGTTCCCTCATCGCGGTTCTGGATGCCAATGCCTCGGTTGGAGGCCGTGATAATACAGTTGTCAATCATCACACGGGCAATGGAGTCCATATTCTCGCTGCCAATTTTGATGGCGCATGAACGGCTGGTCATCACACAATTGGTGACAACGATGTCGTGACAGGGGCCGTATTCCTCATACTCACGACGATTCTTCAGACAGATGCAGTCATCGCCGGAAGTGATATGGCAATTGGAAATCCTGACGTTGCGGGAATGGTCGAGGTCAATGCCGTCGCCATTGCGTATCTTCAGATTGTTCAAAAGATGGATGCCCTCGATGTTGGCACCGTCGCACCCCACGAGATGTACCGTCCAGTATGCACCATTGCGAATGGTGACATCACGGATGGTGAGGTTTTTCACGCCTATCAGAGTGAGCACATGCGGACGGGGATCGAAAGTGGTGACAGGCTTCAGGTCATAACTGTCGCTCAGTTCCTCACCCATGAAAGCAACACCGTTGCCATCTATGGTTCCTTTTCCGGTGATGCTCAGATTCTCAATATCTTTGCACCACAGCCACATCATTCCCTCCCCCTCGTTCTTTCCGAAAGCACTCAGATGATAAATGCCTTCATCGGGATTGGCCAAAAGGGTGGCATTGGTCTCAAGATGGAGATTAACATTTGACTTCAGTTGTACTGGTCCTGCCATGAATGTGTGGCCGGAAGGAAACAGCACGGTGCCGCCCCCTTGACGAGAACAGGCATCAATAGCACGCTGGATAGCCGCAGCATCGTCTGTGCGACCATCACCCAAAGTTCCAAAATCCATCACATTCAAGGTTTTTCCTTGTGCTGATATGCCCATGAAAAAGAACAGGCACAACAGCAATAACGGCACTCTCTTTATGTGTTTCATGTGTAAAATTTGGTGACAAAAGTACAAAAAAAACTTGAATACGCAAACGTTTTCGTGGAAAAAATCCGTTCACCACCGTAAAAAAGGGAGGAAACGCCTGTTATTTCGTTTCTCTCAACAACTCAACCATCCGCCTTGCGGCATTGTCGGGAGCAACGGCTGTACCCAAGCGACGCTTCACTTCAGAATAACCTTCAAGCATCTTTTCACGACGGAATCCGCCAGGAAGAACCGCTCCTAATTCTTTATGAATATTTTTTACAGAAAACCTGTCTGCCAACAACTCCTGAACAACCTCTTCGTCTGCGATAAGATTCACCAAAGAGATATACTTGCACTTGATTATATGGTTATACGCAAAACGTATCAAATGCGGAACGGGAGTCTCATAGCAAACCACTTGGGGGACATTAAACAAGGCCGTCTCCAGCGTGGCCGTTCCACTGGTAACCAATGCTGCTGTGGCACGAGCGAGGAGATGATATGTCTTATCATGAACTATCTTTACATCATAGCCCTCTACAAAAGCATCATAATACGACTTTTCGATGCCTGGGGCACCGGCCAAAACAAGTTCGTAGTCCTTAAAAGCGGAAGCAGCCTGAAGCATGGCAGGAAGATTGTCTTTGATTTCCTGTTTGCGAGAACCTGCCAGCAAGGCGATGACGGGTTTGGAACTTGACAAAGCCTCACAATCTTTTTCCACGGCGGCCGCATCTTTCTCGTTCTTCCCTTGCTGACTGGCAAGGAACTCTCTCACCTCATCAGCCGTGGGATTGCCGACATAATGAATGGGATAATGGTGTTTCTGCTCAAAGAACGGCTGCTCAAACGGAAGAATGGAGAAAAGTTCGTCCACATCGCGCCGGATATTCTTGATGCGATACTCCTTCCATGCCCAAATCTTCGGCGAAATATAATAATAGACAGGAATACTCGTCTGGGCATGAACAAACTTGGCTATCGACAGGTTAAAGCCAGGATAATCAACGAGTATGACCACATCAGGATGCCATTCCACGATATCCTGCTTGCAGAACGACATGTTACGGAAAATGGTTGGAAGATGCAACAGTACCGGCACAAAGCCCATATAGGCAAGATCCTTGTAGTGTCTCACCATTGTCCCGCCTTCAGTAGCCATCAGGTCGCCACCGAAAAAACGGAACTCCGCATTTTCATCGTATTTCCGGAGCGACTTCATCAAACGTGATGCATGCAGGTCGCCGCTCGCCTCGCCTACAATCAGATAGTATTTCATCCTCTTGTAATATTATTGTACGGGACTATTCCTCCCAATTTCCATTCTTCATACTACGAAGCGCCTCGTATGCCGTGACATCAATCTGCGTAGGTGTTATGGCAATATACCCGTGGGTAAGTGCCCAGTTGTCAGTATCGTCATTCTCCGGCTCGTCGTTAGTGTAACTCCCCACCATCCAAAAGTAGTCGTAGCCTCGCGGATGATGGCATTTCACACATTCGTTCCCCCACGTGCCATGCGCCATACGGCACACTCTTACACCCCGGAACTCAGAGACCAGCGGGAAATTCACATTGAGACATACGCCCTTGGGCAGTCCTTCTTCAAGCACACGCTTCGTCATCTTTCTCACGTAAGGCCTCATCGGCTCGAAATCGGCATCCTCGTAATGGTCGCAAAGCGAAAAGGCAACCGAAGGGATATATTTCATGCAACCTTCCAAAGTGACACCCATCGTGCCACTATAGTGGGTGTTCACCGAAGCATTGTCACCGTGGTTGATGCCTCCAATCACCATATCCGGCATGCGGTCGCGGCAAAACTGATTCAAAGCCAGTTTCACACAGTCGACGGGTGTTCCATTGCACGACCATATCTCAACACCGTCTTCCTTGGAACGTTGTTTCAATGTAAGATACTGCGTGGCAGAAAAGGCACAGGAATAGCCAGAACGGGCATCTTCAGGGGCACAAACAAGGATATCGCCCATATCGCGAATCATGTCGATCAGGCAGCGGATGCCCTTCGACTGATAACCATCGTCATTCGAAATAAGTATTAACGGTTTCTTATTTTTCATAAAAATCACTCTGTTTTGGCTGCAAAAGTACGAAAAAAGGTTTTAAAATAACCATTTCTCGCATAAAATATGTAACTTTGCATCGATTTTTAATATTTTAGAATGGGAAAGATTATTGCACTTGCAAACCAGAAAGGCGGCGTGGGAAAGACGACAACCACAATCAACCTTGCCGCTTCGCTGGCCACTTTGGAAAAAAGCGTCCTCGTGATTGACGCCGACCCGCAGGCAAATGCCTCAAGTGGACTGGGCGTGAACACCAAGGAGGTTGACTGCTCTCTTTACGAATGTATTATCGACCATGCCGATATCCGCGATGCCATGTACACCACTGACATCGACGGACTGGACATCATCCCCAGCCATATCGACCTGGTAGGTGCAGAAATTGAAATGCTCAATCTGGAGCACCGAGAGCAGGTTATCAAGAATTTGCTGGAGCCAATCAAGAAAGACTACGACTATATTCTCATAGACTGTTCCCCTTCGCTGGGACTCATCACCGTAAACGCACTGACTGCGGCCGACTCGGTAATTATTCCGGTGCAGTGCGAGTATTTCGCACTTGAAGGAATCAGCAAACTGCTGAACACCATCAAAATCATCAAAAGCAAGCTAAACCCCAAACTGGAAATAGAGGGATTCCTGCTCACGATGTATGACGGAAGGCTCAGACTGGCAAGACAGATCTATGATGAAGTGAAACGCCACTTCCAGGAACTGGTGTTCAAGACCGTCATCCAGCGCAACGTAAAACTCAGCGAGAGCCCGAGTCATGGACTACCCGTTATTCTCTATGATGCCGACTCCACTGGCAGTAAGAACCATCTCACGCTGGCAAAAGAGATTATTAACAAGAACAAATAACAACGGGAACAGCGTTCCCCGCAGAAACAATATGGCAGTAAAAAAGAAATTCAATGCATTGGGACGTGGACTCGATGCCCTCATCTCCACTGAGGAAGTGAGGACACAGGGCTCATCAACCATCAACGAAATAGCCATCGACCAGATTGAGGCCAACCCGAACCAGCCACGTCGAGAGTTCGACGAGGCGGCTCTTCAGGAACTGGCCAACAGCATCCGGGAAATCGGCATCATACAACCCATCACCCTCAGGCAGATAGCCGACAACAGATTCCAGATTATAGCAGGAGAGCGCCGCTGGCGCGCTTCACAGAAAGCCGGTCTAAAATCCATCCCCGCCTATATAAGGACCATCAACGACGAGAACGTCATGGAAATGGCGTTGGTGGAGAATATCCAGCGCGAGGATTTGAACGCCATTGAAATCGCACTGGCATACCAACATCTGATGGAGGCAGGCGGAATGACTCAGGAAAAGGTGTCGGAGCGAGTCGGTAAGAGCCGCACGGCAGTGACCAATTACCTGCGGCTGCTGAAACTTCCGGCACAAGTGCAGATGGCCCTGCAAAACAAGGAAATTGATATGGGACACGCGCGCGCGTTACTTTCAATAGACAGTCCCGCCCTGCAGATCAAGTTGTTCAAGGAAATCGTGAAGAACGGCTATTCTGTTCGCAAGGTGGAAGACATCGTGAAGCAGTTCAAGGACCGCGAAGAAATAAAGACGACCAAGGAAAAGAACAGAAAGCCCAATATGCCAGAAGAGTTCGACATTCTGAGGAAACGTCTCTCTGATTTCCTGAACACCAAGGTGGAGATGACCTGCTCTGCCAAGGGGAAAGGGAAGATCAGCATCCCGTTTGCCAATGAAGAAGAACTGGAGCATATCATGCACATGTTTGACCAATTGAAAGAGAATTAAGTACATTCCGTGAATATCATCCGTCATCATATAGGGAAGATTCTCTGGGCATGCATGATGCTGACCACCGCCTTGCCAGCGGCGGCTGGAGAGAAATGTCCGCCCGACTCATTGGACGTAAAAGGCATTCCACTTGACAATGACAGTCTTGTGCGATTCAACGACATCATCGACATGGACAGTGTTGCCGACGAATCGGTGACTCTCTCGGAATTGCTCAGCAAAGGGAAAAAGAAGAAATCGAAACGCAACTGGAGCACATGGCGGCCTGAGCCGAAAAGAGCCTTGTGGATGGCAGCCGTGATTCCTGGTGGCGGCCAGATTTATAATCGCAAATACTGGAAACTACCTATTATCTATGGGGGATTCATCGGTTGCTACTATGCCATGCGATGGAATGGCATGATGTATAAGGATTATTCCCAAGCATATCTCGACCTGATGGACGATAACCCGGAGACTCAGAGTTACAACCAGTTCATGCATCTGGGGCGTGTCATCGATGATTCTAACAGAACCACCTATGAGAATAAGTTCAAAAGGCGCAAAGATTACTACCGCCGCTATCGCGACATGAGCGCATTCATCATGATTGGCGTGTATGCACTCTCCATCATCGACGCGTATGTGGATGCCTCTCTTTCAGAATTCGACATCTCAGAAGACCTGAGCATGAGAGTGACGCCAGCCGTCATCAAGAACGGAAACAACGTTACCAATCCGTTCAAATCAGCAGCAGTGGGGCTCCATTGCTCACTGAATTTCTAAACATTAACAATTAACTGACAAGAATGAAGACAAAAGCATTACTTATAATGGCCGCCTTGATGTTCTTTAGCCACAGTGCGGTGAAGGCGCAGAATGAGAACGAAATCAAAGTGACCACAAACGAAGGAGAAGAAGACATCATGGAGGTTCCTTCGGGCATGATGCTCGAAGTGGACAGTCTCTTAAATCTATATAATACAAAAACATACCTGCAGCCAGGCGACTGCAATTACCGCGACTTCAACCCCGAATTCGACCGCGAGACTTTCATCGAAAGACTCCAGCGTATTCCATCTGTCATGGAGATGCCATACAATGAGGTGGTTCGCAAGTTCATTGACAGATATGCCGTTAAACTCCGCCATTCTGTCAGCATCATGCTGGGCACGGCTAATTTCTACATGCCTATCTTTGAAGAAGCATTGGAAATGTACAATCTGCCTCTGGAATTGAAATACCTGCCTGTCATCGAGTCGGCACTGAATCCCAAGGCAACGTCTAGGGTAGGCGCAGCCGGACTCTGGCAGTTTATGGTTGCCACCGGAAAACAATATGGTCTGGAGGTGAACTCGCTCATCGACGAGCGCAGGGATCCCATCAAGTCGTCTGACGCGGCCGCACGCTATCTGCGCGACCTGTATAAAATATACGGTGACTGGAACCTGGTGATAGCCGCTTACAACTGCGGACCAGAGAACATCAACAAGGCTATCCACAGAGCAGACGGCGAGAAAGACTACTGGGTGATTTACAAGTACCTTCCACGGGAAACACAGGGATATGTGCCGGCCTTCATTGCAGCCAACTATATCATGACCTACTACTGCGACCACAACATCTGTCCGATGAGAACACAATTGCCATTGAAGTCAGATACGATTGTCGTGAACAGAGATGTACATTTCAAGCAAATCGCAGGTGTCTGCGGCATTGACATAGAAGAACTCAGGACATTAAACCCACAATACCGTCGTGACATCGTGAACGGTTTCAGCAAACCGTCGATCATCCGTTTGCCTCAGTCATATATTAACGCATTTATCGACAATGAAGATTCGGTATATAATTACGATGCCGACAAATTGCTCACGAAAAGGGCTGAGGTGGACGTCACTGTAAATGATTTGGCAGAGGCTTCCACGACGCGCGTACAGACACACTCCAACAGATATTCCGTACGACAAAGTGGAAGAAGCAGCAAGAGGGGCAAGGCAAAAGGCCGCAGCAACTCACGCAGCCGACACTCCAGAGGAAAATCAATAACCGTGAAATCAGGTCAGACACTGAGTCAGATTGCCCAAAGAAACCACACTACAGTTGCCAAACTGAAGAAACTGAACGGAATCAAGGGAAACACCATCCGGGCAGGAAAGAAACTGAAAGTGAAATAAAACTTACACCTTAATATATAGGAACATCTTCCATGAACGAGCAGAACAAAGAAAGAGAAAAAGAGAGGGATGAGGAAAAACTGGTTGACGACGCATTCCAACATCTCTTAGACAGTTACCTGGCATCGCGCCATCGCAAAAAAGTGGACATCATCACCAAGGCGTTCAATTTTGCACGTCAGGCTCACAAAGGAGTGCGCCGCCTCTCAGGAGAGCCTTACATTATGCACCCGATTGCCGTGGCACAGATTGCATGCTCGGAAATAGGTCTTGGCTCCACCAGCATCTGCTCGGCCCTGCTCCACGATGTGGTGGAAGATACCGACTACACTGTTGAGGACATCGAAAACATCTTCGGTCCGAAGATTGCACAAATCGTGGACGGACTGACAAAGATATCCGGCGGAATCTTTGGAGAGCAGGCCTCGGCACAAGCGGAAAACTTCAAGAAACTGCTACTCACGATGAGCGACGACATCCGAGTTATCCTCATCAAGATCTGCGACCGCCTTCACAACATGCGCACGCTGGAAAGCCAGCCTGCCAACAAGCAATACAAGATTGCCGGTGAAACGCTCTACATCTATGCGCCACTGGCAAACCGTCTGGGACTCAACAAAGTAAAAACAGAGTTGGAGAGTCTCAGTTTCCGTTTCGAACACCCGGAGGAATACGCAGCCATCACCAACAAACTGGCCATCACCCAAGAGTCGCGCGACGACCTGTTTGAGAAATTCACCTCTCCCATCAGGCAGACACTTGACAACCTCGGCGTGAAATATGAAATCAAGGCACGCGTCAAGAGCCCATACTCCATCTGGAACAAGATGCAAAACAAGCATGTCACCTTTGAAGAGATTTATGACATTCTTGCAGTGCGTATCATTTTCACACCAAAGAACAGGGAAGAGGAAATCAACGAGTGCTTCAACATCTATGTGGCCATCAGCAAAATATACAAAAGCCACCCAGACCGTTTGCGCGACTGGCTCAGCCATCCAAAAGCAAATGGCTATCAAGCACTCCACGTCACCCTCATGTCGAAACAAGGACGCTGGATAGAGGTGCAGATCAGAAGCGACCGGATGAACGAGATTGCCGAACAGGGATTTGCTGCCCACTGGAAATACAAGGAGGGAGAAGAATACACTGAGGACGAAGGAGAACTCAACGACTGGCTTCGCACCATCAAGGAAATCCTCGATGACCCGCAGCCCGATGCCATGGATTTCCTCGATGCCATCAAACTCAATCTCTTTGCTTCGGAAATCTTTGTCTTTACGCCAAAAGGTGAAATCAAAACCATGCCCGCCGGTTGTACGGCTCTTGACTTCGCTTTCCAGATACACACCTTCCTCGGCAGCCACTGCATCGGTGCCAAGGTAAACCACAAACTGGTGCCTCTCAGCCACAAACTGCAAAGCGGCGACCAGGTGGAGATTCTTACCAGTAAGTCGCAGCACGTACAGCAGTCGTGGATTAACTACGTTAGCACAGCCAAGGCAAAGAGCAAGATACAGGCCATCCTCCGACGCGAAGGAAGAGAGATACAGAAACAGGGCGAAAACATCCTCTCCGACTTCCTTAATCGCTATGGCATGGAGCCCACCATCTCCGCACTCGATAAACTCTGTGAACTCCATGAAGTGAAAAAGCATGAAGACCTGCTTCAGGCACTCGGCGAGAAAAACATCATCCTGGGCGACTCCGACATAGACGAACTGCGAGGCAAGAACAAGAAGAACAAGAACTCTGGATGGCGACGCTACATCCCCTTCATCGGAAAAGAAAAAGCGAAGGTGGCTGCCCAGATAGACAAGACACAAGACTATTTCATCGTGGGCAAAGATTTCAACCGCAAGAAGCCAGTATACATTACCGAAGACAACATCACGCAGTTCATCTTCCCCAACTGCTGCCACCCCATACCCGGCGACGACGCCCTGGGATTCATCGACGGCAAGAACCGCATCGAGATACACAAGCGCAACTGCTCCGTGGCCAACAAGTTGAAGTCAAGTTACGGCAACCGCATCCTCGACGTGAAATGGGACATGCACAAGAAACTGCTCTTCAAGGCCACCATCCAAATACGGGGCATCGACCGCCTCGGTCTGCTCAACGAGGTCACACAGGTAATCTCCCGCCAACTCAGCGTCAACATCCACACCGTGAACATCAGTTGTGAGGAGAACATCTTCGACGGCAAGTTCGAACTCTACGTCCACGACCGCGAAGACGTACGCGTCATTCTGGAAGAACTGAAGGCCGTGGCAGGCATACAAGAGATTACACAAATTTTATAACAATTATGAAAAAACTGATTCTACTGACAATGATGGCGGTGGCCATGGGCGTGCATGCCGCAAATCCGTATGACAATCCCGACACTCTGTTCGTGGCCCGCGACGGCACAGCCGAATTCCGAAACATCAGCGATGCCGTTGAAGTATGCAGAGCCTTTATGGAGTATCACAAAGTGATATTCGTCAAGAAAGGCGTATACAAAGAGAAACTCATCATTCCTTCCTGGCTTACCCACATCGAGATATGCGGAGAAGATCCGGAAAACACCATCATCACCTATGACGACCATGCCAACATTCTCTATCCGCCCACAGGCAAGGGTATGGGAACTTTCCGCACCTACACCGTCAAGGTGGAAGGAAACTTCATCACGTTCAAGAACATCACCATCGAGAACAATGCCGCACGCCTCGGACAGGCCGTAGCCCTGCACACCGAGGGCGACCGCCTAGTGTTCGTCAACTGCCGCATCCTCGGCAACCAAGACACAATATACACAGGAATGGCCTATACCCGGCTCTTCTTCAAGAACTGCTACATAGAGGGAACCACCGATTTCATCTTCGGCCCTAGCACCGCATGGTTTGAAGAATGCACCATCAAGAACAAGACCAATTCGTTTGTTACTGCCGCATCCACGCCGCAGGATGTGAAATACGGATACGTATTCAACCGCTGCAAACTCATTGCCGACGACGGCGTGAACAAAGCCTATCTGGGTCGTCCATGGCGCCCTTACGCACATACCTTGTTCATGAACTGCGAAATAGGCAAACACATCATACCACAAGGATGGCAGAACTGGGGAAACAAAGCAAACGAACAGACCGCCCGCTACCAGGAATACAACAACACCGGTGAGGGTGCAAACGTAAAAGAGCGAGCCCCTTGGAGCCGACAACTCACCAAGAAAGAAGCCGCACTGATTACCATCGAGGAAGTGTTTAAGACCGACAACGAATGGATTCCCCGGCAATAACTAATTTTCAAGCCACGTTGCCTGACGGCCGGTAGTAATCAGCCCATTGCCATACGGCAAGAAGAAGCCCACACGGCAACGAACCGTCAGGGCAAGACATAGTAGGACAAAAGGCCCGAAACGCGCTCTCTCCATCTGGAGGAGCCGTTTCGGGCTTTCTTTTCCGGCACTTAACGGCAACCGTCCATGATGTTTCTTGCCTGAAGCGAGTCAGTATCAGAAAGCAAAATACATTTATTTACTCTTGTTTTCCATTGCAATGCCATGAGAAATACAGCCAGACCACTGCTCAAAACTTGCAGTCTGCAATCTTCAGAATTACGCAATGACAGAAGCAGAAAAAACGCAGAAGCAGTACGCCGAAAAGTTAATTAAATCAAAAATGGCATAAAAACATTACACAAATACACACGTGTTCATAAGATTATTATTAGTTTTGCACCATCAAACTACGAAATGCTATTATGAGTTAGATAAAATCGAACCACATTATACTACAGAATACAGCAAATCACAAATAAACTGTTTATATTAACCAAATTCTAACATTTATGTATCTACAAATCAAAAGAGCCTTTATGGCTTCGCTCTTGTTCCTGGTTTGTCTGATGGCTAATGCGCAAAAGACGATTACGGGAAATGTGAAAGATGCAAACGGCGAGCCGTTGATAGGTGCTACAGTTTCCATGGGAGGCGGTAAAGGTACTGTCACCGATTTCGATGGAAACTTTTCACTGAACAACGTCAACGCAGGTGCTACTCTGACTGTAACCTATGTGGGTTGCAAGACTCAGCAGGTAAAAGTGGGCAGTGCTAACTTTTACAACATTATGCTTCAGAACGACAACACCAACCTCGACGAGGTGGTTGTCATCGGTTACGGTACTGTGAAGAAACGCGACCTCACTGGTTCCGTATCATCGGTAGGCGGCGACGCTCTCAAGGCCAATCCGGTTGCCAACGTAGCAGAGGCTCTGCAAGGCAAACTGGCCGGTGTGCAGGTTATCTCACAGGATGGACGTCCCGGTGCCACCATGTCTATTAAGGTGCGCGGTGGCGGTTCCATTTCGCAGAGCAACGAGCCGCTGTACGTCGTTGACGGTTTCCCCGTGAGCGGAATTGACGATATTCCCGCAGACCAGATCGTTTCCATCGATGTGCTGAAGGATGCTTCGTCCACCGCCATCTATGGTGCACGAGGTGGTAATGGTGTAATCCTCGTTACGACAAAGGCTGCTGAAACAGGCAAGACCACTGTAACCTACGACGGATATTATCAGGCAAAATGGGCTGCAAAGAAGTTTGACGTGCTTGATGCGCAAGACTATGTGAAGTTCGTATGGAGTTATGCCACTGCCGGTAACTGGAACGTGGATGGCATTCAGAAATATTTCGGTCTGGGGTCTGCCTATGGCAACCACTTTGCTGACTATGCCAGCATGAGTTCACACGACTATACAGACGATATGCTTCGCACTGCTTCTGGCTGGAACCACAATATTTCTATCCAAGGCGGAACAGAAAAAACCAAGTACACCTTCTCTGCTAACTATCTTACTGACCAAGGTATCAAGATCAACTCAGACTTCAGCCGTCTGTCACTGAACTTCAAGTTCCGCCAAGAACTTGCCAAGAACCTGAACTTCGACATGGACATTCGCTACAGCATCATCTCTGTATTGGGTCGCGACTACGCTTCATCCACACAGGGTTCACTGCTGTCTTCTGCTTTCCAGTATCGTCCTATCGACACACCGCACGGTGAAGACGTACCGTCATTGTTCGGTATGGGTGAACCTTACATAGCACCCGAGCAGAACCCCGTATTGATTACCAACACCATCTGGCAGAAGAACAACGGCAATCGTCTGCGTGGCAACTTTGCGCTTTCATGGCAGCCCATTGCTGGGCTCACACTGCGCACAGAGTTTGGAGCAGGTCAGAACTACCGTCTCAACCGCTACTATGACGATGGCTCTGTAACCAGCAATTTCACGGCTGGTGCCAAGTATGCAACACTGGCAAGAAGCAATGGCACAAACTGGCGCTCAGTGTCCACCATCAACTACGAGGTACAGGGACTTGGCGAGAACCATTCTCTCAATTTCCTGCTCGGTAACGAGGAACTCTACAGCAAGAGCGAATCCACCAACCTCTATGGCAAAGGATATCCAATGGACGATGTGTGGACGCGTGACCGTGTATTCGGTCTGATGCAGAACGGTGATGCCGCAAAATATGCAGGCGATAACCGCTACGTAAACAGTTACACAACTCCTGAAACCACACAGTCTTGGTTCGGTCGCGTGAACTATACACTCTTAGGACGCTATCTCTTCACCGCTACAATGCGCGCCGATGGCAGTTCTAAGTTCGGTCCTAACAACCGCTGGGGTTACTTCCCCGCTGCAGCCGTGGCATGGCGAATCAGCGACGAGCCATTCCTGAGCAGCGCAAGCAGATGGCTTGACAACTTGAAACTGCGCGTTTCCTACGGTACCGCAGGTAACGACAATATCGACTCTTCACTTTGGCGTGAGACCTGGACCTCTGGTTCTACGGTTATCAACGGTGAAGCCAAGCAGACATACGCGCCCAGTGGTCTGAAAGAGAACCCCGACCTGAAGTGGGAGACCAATGTTTCACGTAACATCGGTCTTGACTTCGGTTTCTTCAACCGCCTGAACGGTACCTTGGACTTCTACTGGAATTCCACCAAAGACCTGCTGATGAATGCAGAGATTGATGCTTCTACAGGCTACAAGAACCAGTATCAGAACGTAGGTCAGACATCCAACAAGGGTATTGAACTCGCCTTGAATGCATCACTTGTTCGCTCAAAGGACTTCAACTTGAACATGAACCTTACCTATAACCTTAATTATAATAAGGTGGACAAACTCAGCGAAGCCTTCGGCGATGAGATTCGCTATGGAACCAACTGGGGTTCTTCTGCCCTGATGCCTGGCGATGACTATATTATTAAGGTGGGAGAGCCTGTAGGTCTCGTTCGTGGTTATACCAGCGACGGTTACTATTCTATCAACGATTTCGACTATGTCAATGGCAAGTACGTGCTGAAAGCAGGTGTCCCTGACATCACAGATCCAGGTATCTATGTAGCCTACCCTATCGGAAACGAGTGGAAAGCAGCACTGCCTGAAGGCCAGAACGCATTCCCTGGCTGCGTGAAACTTAAAGACGTAAACGAAGACGGCAACGTAGACACGGGTGATATCAGCGTCATCGGTAAGATACAGCCGCACCACACTGGTGGTTTCGCCTTCACCGGCAACTACAAGAATTTCGACTTTAACGCCAACTTCGCCTACCAACTCGATGGTAAGGTTTACAACGCTCAGGCTATGGTTCAGTACAATGGAGGCAAGGAAACAGGTCTTGGCAAGAACAAGATTGGATTCATCAAAGATGCTTTCAAGATTTACGATGTGAACTCATCTGGCGAACTCTATGCCGTAACCAATCCTAACGAACTGGCGGCATTGAATGCCGATGCCAAGTATCCCCTGCCCTACTATGAGTCAAGCATCGTGCTCAGCGAATATGTTGAAAGCGCTGCCTATCTGCGTCTGAGCAGTCTCACCCTGGGTTACACTCTGCCGAAGTCTATTACCAATAAGATCTTTATCCAGAGCGCACGTTTCTATGTCACAGGTGGCAATCTCTTCTGTCTGAGCGGATACAGCGGTCTTGACCCCGACGTGAATGCCGACCCGAAGAAAGGAAACAACCAAAAGTACCCGACCATTGGTCTCGACTACGGTTCATACCACCGCGCACGCACCTTCACTGTAGGTATCAACGTGAAATTCTAAAATCAATAATATAGTAACACAATGAAAAAGATAATATATAGTTTGATGGGAGCAGCATTGCTGCTGGGAACCACCTCTTGTTCAGACTTTCTAGACCAGTCTTCCCCATCGGAGGTAGACAAGGAATTCGTGCTCTCAGGTGAGACATCGCTCCGCGCCACTCTCAACGGCATATACGAAAACTGGCGCAGTTACGGACTGTCTCACGGAAACGGAACCTTCTACAACATGATTGTATCAAGTTCTGACACTGAAATACAGCCAGAGGCATATAATTCACAGATTAACCGCTGGCTCATGTCCTATTTCTGGGGCTGGCAGAACGATGGAATGGACGATAGCAACTGGGGTACAGAGAATGTGAACCCCGACGGCAACGGTTCATTCGACTCCACATGGAACAATTTCTACGACCTCATTGGAAAGTGCAATGCCATCATTCAGGCATTTGAAGCACGCGAAGACTTTGAAGCAATGATGTCAGGCGGTGCCACTACACTTACACAACTCTATGGCGAAGCAATCGCAATGCGTGCCACCTGCTATTTTGAACTCATCCGCCACTACGGCGATTGCGCATTCCTTACCATTCAAGGAGAGGAACCTGATGGTCTTACCAACCGTGACTACGTTGCTGAATATATTCTTAACGACCTGCAAAGAGCCATTCCTCACATGTTCTATGCAAGCCATGCCGGTATCGACAAGAGCATGTTCAACCGCACTTATGCAGAGGGACTCATCGGACGTATCTGCCTTTGGATGGGCGGTTACCAGACACGCCGTACCGACTTAGGCGAAGATTTCTACAAACTGGCCAACGGCACTGTGCTGAACTTCGACAAGGTTTCTACAAACAGCAGCCGCAAGTGCTTCTACGGACGTCGCACAGACTGGCGCTCACTCTATGAGATTGCAGAAAAGTATCTTGGCGATGCCTATGCAAAGCACGACGGAGTGGTATTCCAGTCAACCGACCCACGCTCGGGCGACCGTATATACGACAACCCTTACCAGTATGTATTCCAGCAGACAATGGTTGGCTATGAAGTAGACAACACCTATGCCGACGAAAGCGTCTACGAGGTGCCTGAAACCAACGCAAACGGCAATAGTGAGCGTCCATATGCTTTCGGTCGCCCGTCTGAGGGCGGCGGTAGCAACAACTATCCCTGCAAGACCTACGACCAGGCACGCCTCGCCCCAATGTATTACTATGGTGACTTTGATCCGCAGGACAAGCGTCGCGACGTAACAGTTACCGTTACTGGAAGTACAGGACAGGGTGCAGAGAAACTCATCAACTTCAAGAAGGGTTCACGTACAACTGGTGGTCTTGCCCTCAACAAATGGGATGAGAACCGTATGACTTCTCCTTGGACAGTGAAGCAGCGCCAGAGCGGTGTGAACAATCCATTCATGCGCTTCTCTGACATCATGCTCATGCTTGCTGAAGTGCGTGCTGCCTTGCACGGCGATGCCGATGCTGTAGCCAAGAGTGTATATACCGACATACGCGTGCGTGCATTCGGCAATCTGGCAAAAGCAAAGGTTGACGAGCAGATTGCAAAGTGGGGATCACTTGAGCGTGCCATCATCGAAGAACGTAAGTTTGAGTTTGGTGGTGAAGGAAGCCGCCGCTGGGACCTCATCCGCGCCAACCTCCTCGAAGAAGTGGTGCCTGAGTTCTGGGCAAACTCCACAAAGATGATTAACGACCTGCGCAATAATGGCTACCACACATTTGACAATGGCAACCAGATTTCTGCATACGTTTGGACAAAACTCGTTGATGCAAAGAAAGAATTTGGATACCGTCTTACAACTCAATGTCCAGAGGGTAAAGAGGACGACCCCGTGCTCTATCCATCTTGGCGTGGTCAGAACGATGACTGGGCTGCCGTGGCTGCCAAGAACAATCCTTCTGCAAAAGGTCCGTCGGCTGGAAACCTCACCAACCTCGCAATTAAAGGTCTGTTCCGCTACATCGACCCAAATAGCGAAGAAGCAAAGGCACTTGAGGCAGACGGCTATACCAAGGAGCCTTGGGGTGTTGACATCGTGAACAACGAGAAGATGTACAACCGCTTGGTGTTTGCCGGTTTCAAGAAAGGTGATCCTCCCGTATACATGCTTATGATGGGGCCGAACACCATCAAGAACTCCAATGGAAAGTTCACCAATGGCTATGGTTTCAAGAGCGGAAGCGCCAACTAAGGCTATACCAAGTCTATAAGAACTCCAAGAAGGGGATGTGCCAAGATATCAGGCACATCCTCTTTTTTTGATTTTTCCATTCATAGGATGAGTATAAAACAGAAGTTCTTTCGTTCTTATTATAGTAAAAACACCCTTTATAACGTTAAGGAAAAACAAGAGAATCAGAACAACTAAAACCATATTAACATGAACAGAAAGAACATTTGGTGTCTGGCTGCCATGCTGTTGAGCGTGGCCGTGACCGCTTTGGCACAAAAGAACGTGAAAACTTATCCTTTGGTTGGAGCCAACCTGAAGGCTGGTGCAAACATGTCGGCTCCCGGCGACGAGAAAGGGCAGACGGTTGTTTTCGAAATAAAAGACCGCGGACTGCTGCCATACAATCAGGCAGCAGTGAAGCAGACCACAGAGCAGGTGCAGTTCGCCCCGCGAGCCGACAAGCCTTACTTCACCGTGCGCTTTGCCCTCCCCATTCCGCCCTCTTACACCAAGACGGAGACGGCAGCACTGACGGGCATCGACTTTGGCGTTTATCACCACAATCACTCACCCGGCTTTGAAGTGCTCCCCAATGGCGATGCATTCGCCATCTATTTCAGCACGCCCCGTGGACTGGCAGAGAAAGACACGGCCACCACATGGGTACAATCCCGCCTGCGCTACGGCAGCGAGGAATGGGACATGCCCGAACTGCTCTACACCACACAAGGCGGTAACGACCAGTCGGGTCTGCTCTGGAACGACAACGGAAAGATTTGGTTCTTCGGTGGCGGGCGCAGCATGTCCGATTATGTTCCATTCCGCATTGCCACGTCAACCGACAACGGTGTTCACTGGGAAATCCTGATTCCCAAATTCGACAAACGCCCCACCGACTTCACCGCGCAGCCCATCACCAATGCCTTCCGCGACCCTAAAGGCAATATCTACATGGCTATGGATGCTGACGGGAGCCAGAGTTTCCTGTGGCGAAGCAGCGACGAAGGAAAGACATGGCACGACATGGGCGGCCGGACAACTGGCCGGCACTCCACCATTGTGCCGCTCGACCAACAAGGTACACTTCTTTCCATTGGCGGAAAGAATGCCAACGTGGACGGATGGACTCCGCAAAACATTTCCAAAGACTGGGGCAAGACTTGGGAGAAAGCCACTGCCGCCCCGTTCCCGCAGTTAGGCAGCGGGCAGCGCCCCTCCATGATTCGCCTGCAATCAGGCAGTCTTATCTTCGTGAGCGACGGCTACCTGCACAAATACAGCGTGGCTCCTCCTGCAGAGTGGGCTAAGCCGCACGATGCCTTTGTTGCTATTTCCAAAGACAACGGAAAAACATGGCACTACAAAACGCTGCCTGCTGGTCTGCCGCAAGACGGACGTCCGCCATACACATCGTTGGGCTATACCACAATTCGCCAGTCGGCCAATGGCATTATCCATGTGCTGGCAACAAAAGACTATCCAGGACTGCACTATGAATTCAATGAGGCATGGCTATGGAGCGACGACGGTGACATTCTCCCCGAAACCTCCGGAGGTGAAGTGAAATCGTTCAAGGAGTATTATCCCAGTGGCCAACTGAAGTCAGAGTGGAGTGCCCGCATCTGTCCCAACGGCCGCTACCTTTTGGAAGGAATGCAGAAAGAGTATTTCAGCGACGGCAAACTGGAGCATCAGGCTCTCTATCAGAACGGACGCAAGGTGGGACGCGAAGTGCTCATGAACAAAGACGGCAGCATGAGATGGTCGTGGGAGCGCAGCCTGGTGACCAACCGCGGCACGTGGACCATTTATTGGCCCAACGGAAAAAAGAAGATAGAATCGCGCTGGCTCACCAACCCCACGGCACGTGATGCCGCACGTCAGTTCTTCGGCTACGTGGCCGACGGCCCGTGTGTTCACTTCGACCAGGATGGAAAACCGGCAAAGACCTATCTGTTCAAAGACGGAGTGCTAACCGACCGCAATCAGTAAACCAGTAAAACCATGATAAATATGAACATGATCAGAAAACTAACGATGAGTGCTGTGGCTTGGCTGCTGGCCTCCACAGCGTTTGCACAGCAACAGGTTCCCATGTGGGAGCGTTTCGAACAGAGTTATAACTGCCACACGGAGAAGAACCCGTTCACCGATGTCACCCTAACAGCCATCTTCAGGCACGAGACAAGCGGTGAGACCGTGAAAGTGGATGGTTTCTATGACGGCGACGACACCTACCGCCTCCGCTTCATGCCCACAAAGAAGGGCAAGTGGACATTCACCACACGCTCCTCAGAGAAAGAAATGAACATGCAGGAAGGCTCACTGCTCTGCACAGATGCTGTCACCAAGGGCATGGTGCAGGCAAGCGGCCAGAGTTTCGTCTATCCCGACGGCACGCTTTATCATCCGGTGGGCACCACGTCTTATGCATGGATTCATTCCACGAAGGAGCGTCAGGAACAGACCTACCAATCGTTGCAGAAGGCTGCGTTCAACAAACTGCGTTTCTGCGTCTTCCCCAACAACAGTGTCAACGAACTGCCTGAAATCTATCCGTTCAAACTGGTATCCAGCAAGAAGGATGCCGAAGGAAAGACCCACTATGTATGGGACTACACCCGATTCGACACGAAGTTCTTCCAGCATCTCGACCAGGTGGTGGAACGCCTGCGCCAACTCAACATCGAGGCCGACCTTATTCTGTTCACCCCCTATGATGCCGGACTCTGGGGCTTCGACCGCATGACAATGGAGAACAACAACCGCTACCTGCGCTATGTCGTTGCCCGACTTGCCGCCTACAGCAACATCTGGTGGTCGATGGCCAACGAGTGGGATCTGGTGCGTGCCAAGACACACGACGAATGGATTGAGATGTCGAAGTTAGTGGCAGAGAAAGACCCATACCATCATCTGCTCTCCATTCACGGAGGAACAGCCGTATACATCGACTACAACCTCCCGTTCTACACCCATGCCAGCATTCAGGACCAGGGACCGCTCTACAACTTCGAAGGCGCTGCCACCGTGCGCAACATCATTCACAAGCCTATCATCTTCGATGAAGTGTGCTACGAAGGCAACCATGCCTCGCGCTGGGCACAACTCAATGGCGAGCAGATGCTGCAACGCATGTGGACGGGCATCATCGGCGGCGCGTATGTCACCCATGGCGAGTGCTTCGTGAAAGACATGCACAGCGACAAGAACTATACTGGCTATGCCTATCTGGCTACGGGCGGTGACTTTGAAGGCAC
Source organism: Prevotella sp. UBA4268 (assembly GCA_002395135.1). Classification (GTDB taxonomy): domain Bacteria; phylum Bacteroidota; class Bacteroidia; order Bacteroidales; family Bacteroidaceae; genus Prevotella. The sequence continues at coordinate 46,015 of DGWC01000071.1, forward strand.
CTGTCCGGCACGCATTCCTTTCATGCGCAAGATTCTCGACGCACTGCCCAATCCGATCCGCCTTGCCGATCAGAGTTGGGATCCCACCACCGCTTCTGCAGGACCGGGCGAGTATTACATTTACTTCGGAGCCGAGAAACCTGCCACATGGACATTCAACCTGCCGGCAAAGAACAGCCGTTGGCCCCGACTGACCGAGGGAGTCAAGTTCAAGGTGGACATCATTGACACATGGAACATGACCACATCCACCTGTAAGGATGTGTTCGAGACGAAGTTCAACAGCGACCGTTACCGTCTGCTCGACAAGAACGGCAAGAGCGTGAAGTTGCCCAAGAAGGCAAACATCCTGCTACACATCTATCAAGTGGATTGACACTGCAGAATTCTTCATAAAAAACATTCAGGAGTTCAATGTTTGCAGGAGCAGGCTTGGGCTCCTGTTTTTTTGATGGTGGGAGAAAATCTTATAAGGCCTATAGGGCTTATAGGGCTAATAAGCCTTATAGGGCCCATAAGCCCTACATCACCCCCAGAGCAAAACCATCTTCAAGTCAGATAGTCCAACTGCTTTTTCAGTTTCTTCAATTCATCGCGCACAGAAATCAGGTTTTCCATGATGCGCGCATTCTTGTCTACCCCTTCCTTGTTCTCGCGCAGCATCTTGCGGGCGGCAGCCAACTTGAATCCGCGCACCTTCACCAGATTGTAGACCACCTTGATATTCTCAATGTCTTTCTCCGTGTATTGGCGGATGTTGTTCCCCGTCGTCTTCGGCTTGATGGCGGGAATCTCCTTTTCCCAGAAGCGCAGCATGCTCTCCGAGACATTCAGCATCTCGGCAACCTCTTTGATGGAATAGTATAGTTTCAAGTTCTTGTCTGTATTCAGTGCCATAATCTTACGTTTTGTGGCAAAGTTACGAAAAATATTTGAACCAGCCATGTCATTCGCCTTTTTCTTTACTTTTTTAAGACAAAAAACCAGAATTCTGAAACCACTGGGCATGCTTTGCCATGACATCGCATTTACGGCAGGCATGGAAAACGGCCGAATGGAATGGCCAAACAGGCCGTTTTCTTCATCTAAGACGGCACTGCGGAGGCGCAAATCAATATCGTTTGCAAAGTAAATTACATTAATTTACCGTACAAATTAAATTGATTTACTTTTCAAATTAAATTGATTTACCGTGCAAATTATATTGATTTACTCTTGCATCCCTTGGGAACGGAGACACCATAGCAATGCTTTGAGGCGGGCATTCAGGCACTTTCAAAAATCAAAAGTGACTGTTTTGCAGGCCGATACATACACTTTTTTATATTTTTTTGCGCTATACTCAACAAAAATGAGTAACTTTGCAGCCATTATTAAAGAGATAACACAACAATCAATATGATGACAGCAAATGATATTCGCGACTCATTCAAGAAATTCTTTGAGTCGAAAAGCCACGCCATCGTGGCATCTGCACCGATGGTAATCAAAGACGATCCCACACTGATGTTTACCAACGCCGGCATGAACCAGTGGAAAGACGTTATCCTGGGTACTCGCGACCCGGAGCCACGCCGCCGTGCCGACTCCCAGAAATGCCTCCGCGTGAGCGGCAAGCACAACGATTTGGAGGAAGTAGGCCACGACACCTACCACCACACCATGTTCGAAATGCTCGGCAACTGGAGTTTCGGTGACTATTTCAAAGAGGGTGCCATCGACATGGCATGGGAATATCTGGTGGACGTGCTGAAACTGAATCCCGCCGACTTGTATGTCACGGTGTTTGAGGGCGACGCTTCAGAAGGTCTGGATCGCGATGAAGAGGCTGCCGGATATTGGTTGAAACACGTTCCTGCCGACCATATCATCAACGGCAACAAGCACGA